>NZ_JBIRVV010000001.1:0-1010445 GCF_044387305.1 Lentzea sp. NPDC020367
CGCGGCGTCGCGTAGCCGGGCAGGTAGCCCATGATCGCGTGCTGAAGTTCCTGGGCTTCCCAGACGGACACCCTCCAATGTTCTGCGTTGGGGATTATGTCGCACATGTAGAAGTAGTACGGCAGGATGTTCGCTTCCCCTTGCAGCGCAAAGCAAAGGTCCAGCAGGTCGTCCGACGTGGCGTTGACGCCCTTCATCAACACGCCCTGGTTGCGCACATCCCGCACGCCGACCTCAAGCGCCGTGCGCGCGGCCTCGGCGACGAGAGGCGTCACGGACTGTGCGTGGTTCACGTGCGTGTGGATCGCGAGGTTGACGCCACGACGCGAGGCCGTGCGGGCGACGCGTTCCAGGCCCTCGACCACGCGCGGCTGCAGCCAGTGCTGCGGCAAACCTGCCAGCGCCTTGGTGGCCAGGCGGACGTCGCGGACGGTCTCGATGTCCAGCAGGCGCATGAGGAACGACTCGAGTTGCGGCCACGGCACGTTCGCCACGTCGCCGCCGGAGACCACGACGTCGCGGACGCCCGGGGTCTTCTTCAGGTACTCGATCATCTGGTCCTGGCGGTCCACCGGCTTCAAGGTGAGCTTGTGCTTGTCGATCAACGGCGTGGAGTTGCCGACCAGGTCCATGCGGGTGCAGTGGCCGCAGTACTGCGGGCAGGTCGAGACCATCTCGGCCAGGACCTTGGTGGGGTAGCGGTGGGTGAGGCCCTCCACGACCCACATCTCCGCCTCGTGCAGCGAGTCGCGCTGGGAGTGCGGGTGTGACGGCCAGTGGGGGTCTCGGTCGGAGGCGACCGGCAGCATGTAGCGGCGGACCGGGTCGTTCAGGAACGCCTCGGTGAAGGCGTCCGGAGAAAGTTCGGCGTCGACCGCCATCGTGTTGAACATCTGCGGCGGGATCAGCATCGACATCGTCGCGAACGCGCCCATGTCGGCGGCGAGGTCGTCGTAGAACTTGTCGGTGAGCAGGTCGCCCGCGACCTTGCGGAGCTGCTTCACGTTCTTGACGCAGTTCACCCGCTGCCACTGGGCGTCGCGCCATTGCGCCTCGGTCACGTGCGACCAGCCGGGGAAGCGTCGCCAGTCGGGTTCGACCAGCTCTCGGCGGACGTACGTGTACGGCTGGCGGTCCAGCCGCTCCAGCGCCGTGGTGGCGTCGTGCAGCGCAGTCATCCGTACTCCTCAGCGTCGAGGTCGCGTAAAGATATCCTGTCATACCGCTAGCGTGCCGTAAATATTTCAGCTCAAGCCCTGGTGGAACGCTGGTCGGGAGCATTTGACGGCTGTCGTACGTTGACCAGACATGCCCCTTTTCGCGCTGCTGCTGCTCGGGATGTTCGCCGAGATCGCGGTCATGGTCGCCGTCGGCAACGCCATCGGCGGGCTGTGGATGATCGCCCTGCTCCTGCTCGGCACCCTCGTCGGACTGTCGCTGGTGCGCCGTCAGGGCGCGCAGACGATGGCCGCGTTCCGCGAGTCGGTGTTCCAGCGCCAGCAGCCGCACCAGGAGATGGCGGACGGCGTGCTGATCGCGGCCGCCGGTGCGTTGATCATGGTGCCGGGCTTCATCAGCGACGTGGCCGCGTTGTTCCTGCTCTTCCCGCCCACGCGCAAGCTCGTGAGCAGGCGGATCGCCCGCAAGGCGGAGGCGGCGGCGCTCAAGTTCGAGCACGAACGCCGCTTCGGCGCCGGCCAGGTCGTCGAGGGCGAAGTGATCACCGTCGACGCCGACCCCGTCGTCATCACCGAACGGCGCGAGCTCACGTGATCCGCGCGTACCGGCCTTCTGACCTGGACGCGCTGTACGACATCTGCCTCGACACCGGCAACGGCGGCCTGGGCGCGCGCCACCTGTTCGACGATCCGCGGCTGATGGGCCACGCCTACGTCGGTCCGTACGTGGCGTTCGAGCCCGACCTGGTGTTCGTGGCGGAGGACGACGAAGGGGTCTGCGGCTATGCGCTCGCGGCGTCCGACACGGAGGCCTTCGAGGACCGCTGCGACCGTGACTGGTGGCCTGACCTGCGCGTTCGCTATCCGTTGAGACCGAACGCGAACCGGATCGTCGAGCAGATCCACCAGCCGGCCCGCGCCGACCTGATGATGATCCGGGACTATCCCGCGCACATGCACGCGAACCTGCTGCCCCGCGCGAAGGGCAAGGGGTTCGGTGGCACGCTCGTTCGCAGCGTGCTCGAACGTCTGGAGAAGGGCGTCCATGTGCACGTGCGGCACCACAACACACACGCGATCGGCTTCTGGGAGCACATCGGTTTCCGGGTCGTCGACTCCGCGGACAAGCTCGTGCTGGGGCTGCGTCTCTAGATGATGGACGGCGTCGAGGACGTGACGACGACCGAGCAACTCGCGGTGCTGCTGCGTGCGCTGCGCCGACGACACGCGAGGTCGCAGAACGACAAGGAACTCACGGTCCGCGAGATCGCGGCGAAGTCGGGCTACGCGGTCGGCAGGGTGTCCGAGTACCTCAGCGGCGTCACCCTCCCGCCGACGGACCGGTTCGACGTGCTGATCGGGATCCTGGGTGCGACCGCGAACGAACAGGCCGCGCTCGCCACCGCCCGCGACCGCGTCGAGGAGGCCCGGCGCAGGCCCAGGACCACGGCACCCATGCAACTCCCGCCGGACGTGCACGGCTTCGTCGGCCGGGAGGACGTGCTGGCGGCGATCGACGGACCGATCGTCGTGGTGTCAGGACCGGCCGGCATCGGCAAGACCGTGCTCGCCGTCCGCTGGGCGCACCGGGTGGCCGACCGTTTCCCCGACGGCGTGCTCTACCTCGAACTTCAGGACGCGGAACGGCCGGTCGCGGCACTCCTGCGAGGCCTGGACGCGACCCCGCCCGACGAGCCGGACGAACAGGTCTCGTTGCTGCGCACCACTTTGGCGCGGCGGCGAGTGCTGGTCGTGCTCGACAACGCCCGTGACGCCGCTCAGGTCCTGCCACTGCTACCAGGTACGGGCCGGTCCGCGGTCGTCGTGACGAGCCGAGACGCCATGAACGATCTGGTCGTGAAGTACGGCGCGCAACGGTTCGTGCTCGACGTCTTGCCGTTGGAGGACGTGCTGCACCTGTTTAAGAACCTCACCAAAGCCCCCGACGACCTACTAAGCGCCTTCCGAACGATGTGGCCGCACGACGCCCACGTCGAGCACGACTGCGTGGAGGTGTTCGAAGCCCTCCTGACCGCAGCGGAACGGGAGGGCGACCACGCGGTTCAGCTCCAGGCCCTCACCCAACTCGCAGCGGCCCACAACCACGCGCAACGTTTCGACAAGGCCCTTGAGCTGCTGGAACGGGCGCGGGACCAGTACGCGGAGGTCGAGGACCACGCGGGCCGCGGCGCCGTGATGACGAGCCTGGGCATCAGCTACGCGGGACTGGGCCGCCACGACGAGGCACTCGCGATCACCTACAAGGCCCTGGCCCTGCACCGGTCGATCGAAGAGAGATCCGCGCTTCAAAGGACCTTGCTGCAACTCGGCACCCTGTACCTCGACCAGGGCAGAACGACCGAGGCCGCCCCGTTCCTCCAGGAGGCGCGGGACGGCCACGAAACGTCCTAGAGGACCAGCATGCCCAGCAGGACGACCTCGTCGGACCACGCCGACGGGTGCGGCGCCGCGGTCACCTTGATCGTCGAGCCGGCCCGGTTGACCGGGAACGCGTGAACGCTGCCGGCGGCGAGGACGTCGGCGGAGCCCACGAGCACGTCGTCGACGAACACGAAGACCGTGCCCTGGTGCTTGTTGCTGACGTTGTCATGCACGTTGACGTGCACCGAGCTGATGTACGCCGAGGGCGTCCGGACGATGACGTTGCTGCCCGAACCGCCGCAGTGACCGCCGCCGAAGCAGATGTTCGTCGAGTTCGTCCACGGCTGGCTCGGGCTCGTGGACGTGCTCCACGGAATGCTGGGCGCGTAGAACTCGGCCGAGGCCGCCGACGCCGTGCCGGACAGGCCGAGAACCAGCGCGAGCGCCCCGAACAGCGCCACGAGTGCCGGGAACCCCCGGCGGAGGGTGGTCCGCATCCATCTCCCCTTACGTTCCGCGGTCCCGGCGACTTCCGGAACCGGGCGGAACCCTGCCCGAGCAGGTGAGGGGAAACGGCTGTTCCGGAACGTCGCGGAACGCGCCGGAACGTCAGCCGAGCAGGTCCTTCATCAGCAGTTCGAAGTCGAGGACCTCACGACCGGCCGGCACCGCCGCGTAGGTGGAGTCCAGGAACCGCTGCAACTCGGTCGCCGACAGCTGGAACACCGCGTGCGAGTCCTCGGTGAACAGCTCCAGGAAGAGCACGTCCCCGTCGCCCGGCCGCAGCCGCACGTCCCCGAGCCCGGCGGGCGACAGGATCCCGTCCGCGAGCAGTTCACGTCCCACGAGCCAGACCGACTCCTGGTCCCGCGCGTGAAAACGCATGGTCACGGCGTGCGGATCGTCTGAGCGGTATTGGAGGTCGACGTTCATCGGCTCGACCGAGCCGTCCGGCCGAACGAACTCAACGACGGTCGCCGTGCCGACCCGGGTCTCGTTGAACATCGCCGTTCCTCCTCCGCGGTGAGGGTGCTGCACTCAACACGGACCCCGTTCAGGATCGGTTCAAAGCTTTCCAGAACTTCTTTGCTGGGTACCTCAGACCCATGACGGTCTTCGGCATACACGCGTCCCACGAGCAGATACATCCCTCTGACCTCCTCACCGCCGTGCGCAGGGCCGAGGAAGCGGGGTTCGGCGCGGCCATGTGCTCAGACCACTTCTCGCCGTGGAGCGCGCGCCAGGGCCAGTCCGGGTACGCCTGGTCGTGGCTCGGCGCGGCACTGCAGGCCACCGAACTCCCGTTCGGCGTGGTCACGGCCCCCGGACAGCGCTACCACCCGGCGATCACCGCCCAGGCGATCGGCACCCTCGCCGCGATGAACCCAGGCCGGTTCTGGGCCGCGCTCGGCACCGGCGAGGCCAGCAACGAGCACATCACCGGCGACGGCTGGCCCCGCAAGGACGTCCGCACGGCCCGGCTGCGCGAGTGCGTCGACGTGATCCGGGCGCTGCTGAAGGGCGAGGAGGTCAGCCACGACGGCCTCGTGACGGTCGACCGCGCCAAGCTGTGGACGTTGCCCGACGAGGTGCCGCTGCTGATCGGCGCCGCCGTGAGCCCGCAGACGGCCCGCTGGTGCGCCGAGTGGGCGGACGGACTGATCACCGTCAACGCGCCGCCAGACCGTTTGCGCGAGGTCGCGGACGCGTACCGGGACGCCGGCGGCAAGGGCAAGCTCCACCTCCAGGTGCACCTGAGCTGGGCCGATGACGACGACACGGCTCTCGCGATCGCGCACGAGCAGTGGCGCAGCAACGTGTTCCGCCCGCCGGTGTGCTGGGACCTCGAACTGACCGAGCACTTCGACGTGGTCGCCGAACACGTCACGCCGGAGCAGGTCGCCGAGGTCGTGAACGTGTCCGCGGACCTGAAGTGGCACGCCGAACAGCTGCGGACGTACGTGGACCTCGGCTTCGAGGAGATCTACCTGCACCACGTCGGCCAGGACCTGATCCCGTTCGTCGACGCGTTCGGCGAGCACGTGTTACCGGAGGTGACCGCGTGATCCGCACGTCCGACGTCTGGTGGAAGAACGCCGTTCTGTACTGCCTGGACGTGGAGACGTTCTCCGGCGACGGCTTCCGCGGCGCCACCGAACGCATCGACCACCTCCACGCCTTGGGTGTCACGTGTGTGTGGCTGATGCCGTTCTATCCGACCCCCGAACGCGACGACGGCTACGACATCACCGACTTCTACGGCGTCGACCCACGGCTGGGTTCGCTGGGTGACTTCGTGGAGTTCGTGCGCGCCGCACGAGACCGCGGCATGCGCGTGATCGCTGACCTCGTCGTGAACCACACGTCCGACGAGCACCCGTGGTTCCACGACCCGTCGAAACGCGACTGGTACGTCTGGGCGGACGAGCCCCAGGCCGACGGCCCGCAGGGCATCACGTTCCCCGACAAGGAGAACAGCCTCTGGGAGTACTCGGAGGAGGTCGGCAAGTACTACCTGCACCGCTTCTACAAGCACCAGCCCGACCTCAACGTCTCCAACCCCGAGGTGCGCGACGAGATCGCCCGCATCATGGGTTTCTGGATGGAACTGGGCCTGAGCGGCTTCCGCGTGGACGCCGTCCCGTTCCTGCTGGAGCACAACGACCCGATCGACGCCCTGTCGCTGCCCGACCCGCACGACTACCTGACCGACCTGCGCGCGTTCCTCAACCGCCGCAACGGCGAGGCCGTCCTGCTGGGCGAGGTCAACCTGCCGTACAAGGACACGATGGCCTTCTACGGCCAGGGCGTCGGCGACGAGCTGACCATGTGCTTCGACTTCGTCGGCATGCAGGCGATGTACCTGGCACTGGCACGCAAGTCGACCGGTCCGATGGCCAAGGCCCTGCAGGAACGGCCGGCCCCGCCGCGCGACGGCCACTGGGCGACGTTCGTGCGCAACCACGACGAGCTGACCCTCGACAAGCTGCCGCTGGACGAGCGCCAGGAGGTCTTCGACGCCTTCGGCCCCGACCCTGACATGCAGCTCTACGGCCGCGGACTGCGCCGGCGACTGCCCGGCATGCTCGACGGCGACCAGCGCCGCATCCGCATGGTCTACAGCCTGCTCTTCACGCTGCCGGGCACGCCGGTGCTGTTCTACGGCGAGGAACTCGGGCTGGAGGAGGACCTGTCGCTGGAGGGCAGGCTGGCGGTGCGCGTGCCGATGGACTGGGAGGCTGCGGGGGAGCAGCGCCACGACCCCGACTCGTTGCTGACCTGGATGCGGCTGCTGATCGAGCGCTACCGGGAGTGCCCCGAGCTGGCGTGGGGCGAGGTGCAGGTGCTCGACGTCGGCGATCCGACCGTGTTCGCCCACCGCGCGGACTGCGACGGCGGCTCGGTGATCGCCGTGCACAACTTCACGGACCAGGAGGTCACCGTGCGGGTTCCGGCCGAAGGGGTGCTCACGGACCTGTTCACCGGCCGGTCCGTGAAGCCCGCGAAGATCGGTGCCAAGGTCGATCTGGCACCGTACGACTGCCGTTGGTTCCGTTTGGTCACGTAGCGAATCCGGGCCGGTCGGCGACTAATGGGCATGCCAGTGCCCGACCAGCCGACCGGCAAGGACAAGCTCGGCTTCGACAAGTTCGTGGGGCCGTTCGCGGCCAGGATCGCCACGACGAACCGGGCCGGCACGCCGTGGACCATCGGTGTCTACGGGGAGTGGGGCAGCGGCAAGACCAGCTTCCTGATGATGATCGACGAGGCGCTGACGGCGCGGGGCGTCCGGCCGATCTGGTTCAACGCGTGGAAGTACGTCCGCGAGGAGAACCTCTGGGCAGCCCTGATCGAACGGATCATCACCGAGGCGAAGCTGTCGGTGCCGTGGTACCGCCGCCCGTGGGCCCGCCTGCGGGTGTGGTGGAGGTCGATCGACTTCCGTGCTGGTGCGTGGGAGCTCTGCCGGAAGACGTTCGTGCTGCTGTTCCGAGTGGGCCTGCTGGCGGTGCTCATCCTGATGGCGGTCAGCCTGGTGCCGGTACCGTCGAACCCGGTGGCGAACGAACTGGCAGGGCTCCCGGTCCTCAGCTCACCGGTCGGTCGCGTCCTGGTAGGGCTGTTCGCGGGGCTGGGATCCAAACCGGACGCCTTGCTGAAGCTCTTCGACATCAAGCTCGGCGCAGACCTCACGAAGTTCCGCCGCAGGCAGGCCCACCGCGAGCAGGCCGCGCTGCTGGACGACTTCAACCGTGAGTTCCGCGCCGTGCTCGACGTCGTGTACGGGTCGAAGCCGCTGGTGGTGATCATCGACGACCTGGACCGGTGCCTGCCGGAGCAGACGCTGCAGATCGTGGAGACCGTCAAACTGGTGCTCGACGAGCCCGGCTGCGTCTTCCTGCTCGCCGTCGACCGGGAGATCATCGAGCAGGCCATCGCCGTGAAGTACAAGGACCTCCACACGGGCGGACGTGAGCTGGGCGAGACCTATTTCGAGAAGGTCGTCCAGCTGCCCTACTCGCTGCCGCCCGCCGCCGAGACGAGGGTGGAGGAGTTCATCCGCTCGCTGTCCGACGACTCCGACGTGCACGACTGCGTGCCCATCCTGCGAGGCAGCGCTCCGTACAACCCGCGTCGCATCAAGCGCAGCGTGCAGGCGTTCAGCCTGCTCAAGGAGTTCGCCGACGGCGTCGTGCCACCGGTGCTCGCCAAGCTGGTGGTGATCCAGGCGCAGTATCGGCAGGTGTACCGGGCCGTGGTCGACGACCACGCACTGCTGGCCCGCCTCGAGGAGGTCTACCGCACACCCGCGGTGCTGAACGTCCCTGATGCCGACCTCCTGCTGGTGGAGCAGGTCAAGCGGTTCTCCGAGTTGTATCCGACGCTCAAAGCGTTGTTGTCGCTGAAGATCTCCGAACTGGACACGTTCGCGGGCGTCGACATGGAACGCTACGTGACGTTCGTGAAGTCGGTGTCCACTGTGGATTCGCCTCGACCTGTCGTGGCGCGCACACCGGCTGGTGTGCTGCTGAGCTATGCGCCGGAGGACGCGAGGTGGGGCGAGTGGGTGGCCTCCCAGCTGACCGGTTTCGGCGTCCGAGTGACTGTGGCCGACCCGGACGCGACCCAGTTCGACGGGTACAGCCGGATGATCGCGCTGCTGTCGCCCGCCGCGGTCAGCGGGGAGCAGACCCAGCGGTCGTGGGCGGCGGCCATCGCGGCGAACCTGGACTTCCTACCGGTGATGGTGGAACAGACCGAGGTTCCCGCCTCGATCGCCGATCGTCACGTGACGAGCATGGTCGACCTCGACCGAGGAACGGCCCGCGCCAGGCTCGCGGGCTGGCTCGGTGCCGCGCTGACGGAGGAGAAAGGCGAAGGCGCGTTTCCCGGCAGTGGTTCGGTGATCGCCAACGTGCCGGTCGCCAGGGTCGCCGAGGTGTCACGGCCCGCTCTGTTGAAGAAGATCGAGGACTGCTTCGCCGCCGCGCCCGCCGGACGGCCGCGGATCTGCGTCCTGGTCGGCATCGGAGGTGCCGGGAAGACCACCCTCGCGAGGGCCTACGCCGAAGCTCATGCGAGTACCTACGAGGTCACCTGGTTCATCCGCGCGGATGCCGCGGCCGAGGATCTCGCGGCACTGGCCGCTGCGCTGCAGGTCCCCAAGGAACAGGTCATGTCCCAACTGTCCGCGCGTGGTCGCTGGCTGCTCGTGTTCGACGGTGCGGACAATCCCGACACGCTGGTCGGCTTCTTTCCTGGCCGTGGTGGTGGCGACGTGCTGATCACCTCCCGCGATCTCGCCTGGGCCGACTACGGCCGGGTCGTCGAGGTGGAGGAGATGTCCCGAGACGAAGCCGTCGCCTTGCTGGGGCCAGGCGATCCCGCGCTTCTCGGAGACCTCGCGAACGAGTTGGGCGGCCTTCCGCTCGCGTTGTCGCTCGCTGCGAGCTACATGCGCGAGACCGGTGCGTCCGTAGCCGAGTACCGGGCTTTGCTGGGGGAGCGCGGCACGCCCCTGCATCCTGCTCTCGACGACGTCGCAGGGCGGGTCGGCGAGTTCGACGAGATCACCATGGACATCCTGAAGGTGCTGGTGCTGGGCGGGCCTGACATCGGTGTGGACCGGCAGATGGTGCGAGAGGCCGTGGCAGCCGAGTCGGCGGCCTTTGACAACGCGGTGGCCGGACTGAGCAAGCTGGCGCTGGTATCGGTGCGCTACGGGCGGATAGCCATGCACCCGTTCGTGCGGCGGCTGGTTCGCGAGCAGATCCACGACACCATCGGCCCTTCGCTCATCGACAGGACCCTCGCGGCGTTCCGGGCTCTGCAGCCGACGGTGGACGACGGCCTCCCTCTCGCTGATTTCGCGCTGCAGGCGCGCGGCGTGGTGGAGGTTGCGGTCCGCGAGAAAGCGAACACCCGGCTGGGTGCTGATCTCCTCGCGGACATCGGCAGGCGGTGTCTGGTAGATGGGGACACCGATTACTCACGCGGGTTGGTCACCGAGGCACTTCGGGTGCATCCGGATCACCTCGCGGCCATGTCCTTGCTGGACGCGATAGAACATCGCAAGCCGGAGATCGTGGTCGTCTCGCTCGGCGGGAGCCTGCTGACGGATGCGGACAACCCCGAGATAGGCCCTATGGGCGTGGTTCATCGGTACACCGCGAACTATCGGCAGTTCGCCCACGTGGAGTGCGACGGACACGTTTTCCGCCGGAACTACCTCATCTCGGGTGAGCTCCGGCCCGACTGCGTCCTGCTGGTCGTCGCCGCGAGCGAGGGGGTCACGGATGAGGCCGACGCGGAGCTGATGCTGGCCGCGCAGATCGGTGTGCGCGCCGTGGTGACGGTGCTGCTCGGCGCACCCAACGACTCCGTGCTCACCGACCTGGAGGAGTTGGTGGAGGAACTGGCCTTCGAGCACTCGGCGGTGGTCGGGCTCAAAGATTCCGACGACGTGTCCGTGCGGCAGCATGCGCTGGTAAGTGGCGTGCCATCACTGACGGACCGGTCGTTCGTCATGCCGGTGGACGCCGTCAACGTGCTCACCGGCGGGGCGCCCGAGGTCAGGGGCCGGCTGGCGCGCGGACGGGTCAGCGTCGACGACGTGATCGAGCTCGGCGGCTTCCGCACCGAGCCGATGGAGGCCAGGATCTCGGCGATCAAGCTCGGTCAGGAGCCGATTCCCATCGCGTGGGCGGGTGACCAGGTGCGGTTGCTGCTGCCCGCCCTCGACTCGAACAAGGTCTTGGCCGGGATGGTCGCGTCGGCACCCGGAACGGCGAAGGCGGTTCAGGGCGTCGAGGCGTTCATGCTGACGGCGCCTTCTTCGGGGGAGACTCGGTTCTACCTGCGTGGCATGAGCGTCCACGCCAAGGTCGTGGACGTCGGGCAGAGGAGCGCTCCTGACGGTGTCGCTCAGGTGGGGTTCTCGCTGGACGTTCCAATGGTGCTGGAGGTGGGCGACCGCTTCACGACCGATGACGGCCGGGGAGTTGTCACCCGTCTCGTCGAGTGATGCTTGCGTAATCTTTACGCCTCACGCGAAGATATCTTCGAGACAGCGTCGTCGACCGAAGGATTTTCGCGTGAGCGCGTACGGACTGCACCGCGTCCTGGAGCCTGCCGGTGTCCTGCCGCAGCAGGCGTGGCGGCTCGACGCGGAGCCCGTGCCCGCCCCCGACGAGGTGATCGTCGCGGTCGAGCGGCTCAACCTGGACGCGGCGTCGTTCCGGCAGCTCAGGGAGCAGCACGGCAGCGGCGCGGCGGTCCGGCAGGCCGTGCTCGACATCGTCGGCGAGCGCGGCAAGATGCAGAACCCCGTCACCGGGTCGGGCGGCATGCTGCTCGGCACGGTGCTCGAGGTGGGGCCGGAGTCGCCGCTCGGGCTCAAGGCGGGCGACCGGATCGCGACGCTGGTCAGCCTGACGCTGACGCCGCTGCGGATCAACGACGGCCTGCAGGACTGGGACGGCGAGGACGAGCAGGTGCCGTGCCGGGGGACCGCGGTGCTGTTCGGGCGGTCCATCGCGGCCGTGCTGCCCGAAGACATGCCGAACGAACTGGCGTTGTCCGTGCTCGACGTGTGTGGTGCACCGGCGCTGACTGACCGTGTGGTGCGCAAGCACCCTGGTGGGTCGGTGCTGGTGCTCGGCGGTGGCGGCAAGTCCGGGTCGCTCTCTCTCGCGGCCGCGCGTCAGGCTGGTGCGTCGCGCCTCGTCGCGTTGGTGCCGACTGAGCGTGAGGCCGCGCAGGTTCGTGAGTCGGGTCTCGCGGACGAGGTCGTGATCGCGGACGCACGCAATCCGGTGGCCGTGGCCGAGGCCGTGGGCAAGCAGGTCGACGTCACGGTCGTGTGTGTGGACGTGCCGGGGTGCGAGCACGGCGCCATCCTCGCGACCGCGGACGGCGGCACGGTGATCTTCTTCTCGATGGCCACCTCGTTCAGCGCGGCCGCCCTCGGCGCCGAGGGTCTGGCAGCGGACGTGGAGATGATCGTCGGCAACGGATATGTGCCTGGTCACGCCCAGTTCGCGTTGGACCTGGTCCGGACGCGGGCGGGTGTGCGGGCCCTGTTCGAGCAACGGCAGACTGCGTGACGTGAGTACGCAACTTTTGGTCGGCGGCCGCATCTACGCACCGGATGCTACGGCGATGGCCGTCACGGACGGTGTCGTCGTGTGGATCGGACAGGACTCGGTCGGGCGCGCGCTGCACCCGGACGCCGAGGTCATCGAGCTCGACGGCGCCTTCGTCGCGCCCGCGTTCGTCGACGCGCACGTGCACGCCACGTCCGCCGGCCTGCTGCTGACCGGCCTCGACCTGACGAAGACGTCCTCTGTGGACGAACTGCTGGAGAAGGTGCGCGCCGCCGAGGGCCCCCTCGTGTGGGGTCACGGGTGGGACGAGACGCGCTGGCCGGAGAACCGCCCGCCGACGCGCGCCGAGATCGACGAGGCCGCCCAGGGCAAGACGGTGTACCTGTCGCGCATCGACGTGCACTCGGCCCTGGTCTCCTCGGACTTGATCACCGACGAGGCTCGCACCGCCGATGGGTTCGATGTGGACGGCCCTCTCTCGCGCGCCGCACACCACCTTGTGCGCGGCACGGCGAAAGCCGCCATCACGCCCGAACAGCGCGAGGCCGCCCAACTGACGTTCCTGCGTCACGCGGCGTCGAAAGGCATCGCGTCCGTGCACGAGTGCGCCGGCCCGGACATCTCCGGCGAGGACGACCTGCGCGAACTCCTCGCCCACACCGAAGGCCCCGAGGTGGTGGCCTACTGGGGTGCCCACGAGCTTCCGGACGTTCCCGTGCGCGGACTCGCCGGCGACCACTTCGTCGACGGCGCGATCGGCTCCCGCACCGCCGCGTTGACCGAGCCCTACGCCGACGCCGCCACGTCCGGAGCGCTCTACCTGGACGCTCGGCAGATCGCCGACCACCTGATCAAGTGCACCGAGCTGGGGGTGCAGGCGGGGTTCCACGTCATCGGCGACGCGGGCATGGCCGCCGTGATCGAGGGTTTCGCGATCGCGGAGAAGACGCTCGGCACCCCGGAACTCGCCTCCGCCCGCCACCGCCTCGAACACGTCGAGATGGTGTCGGACGAGCAGGCGCGGCAACTGGCCGGGTGGGGCGTCATCGCCTCCGTCCAGCCCCTGTTCGACGCCGAATGGGGCGGCCCGGCCGGGATGTACGTCCAGCGGCTCGGCGACGCGCGCGGAGTGGGGCTGAACCCCTTTTCACGTTTGGCGGCGGCCGGCGTCGCGCTCGCGTTCGGCTCGGACACCCCGGTGACCGCCATCGACCCGTGGGCCACGGTGAAAGCCGCCGTCCACCACAGGACCGAGGGCCACGGAGTCTCCCCGCGTGCCGCCTTCACCGCCCACACCCGCGGCGGCTGGCGTGCGGCGGGCGTGAACGACGGCCTGACCGGCACCCTCCAGCCCGGCGCGCCCGCGACGTACGCGGTGTGGGAGACCGGCGACCTCGTCGTCGCTGGCTCGGACGCACGGGTGCAGCGCTGGTCGACCGACCCGCGTTCGGGCGTGCCCGGACTGCCCGATCTCACCGGTCCCGCGCCCGTCTGCGTGCGGACCGTTCTCAACGGCCGGACGATCTACGAGAGGAAGTGACTCATGGCGTTGCTCGACCTCGACCCGAAGGTGGTCGCCACCGCCCGCAAGCTCGCGGCGCGGGCGGCCGAACCGGTGGTGTCCCTCGCGAAGGCGCACACCACGGTCGCCGTCGAGCGCGCCACGCTTCGCCTGGCAGGCATCACCGGCGCGGACTCCACGCACCGCGCCGGTGACGTCCCGTGGGTAAACCGCGTGATCGACACGGTTCGCGAGCAGTGCGGGCTGGAGCACGGCGTCGTCCTTCCGGCGTTCCACGCGCTGAAAGAACACAACCTCGGCTCTCTCACCGAACTCGCCGAGGCCACGGCGGCGGGCCAGATCCAGTTCAGGATCCCCACCGGCAAGGACCTGACGGCGGCGCGCAAGGCGTCCACGTCCGCGGTGTCGAAGGGCCTCAAGACGGTCGACCGGAACCGGGCCCAGCGCGACAAGCTGATCAGCAAGTGGGGCGATCCCGCGCAACGCCCGTGGATCTACCTGATCGTCGCGACCGGTGACATCGACGAGGACGTGATCCAGGCCCAGAACGCGGCCCGCGCCGGTGCCGACATCATCGCGGTGATCCGCTCGACCGGGCAGTCGTTGCTCGACTACGTCCCGGAAGGCGCCACGCACCACGGGTTCGCGGGCACGTACGCCACCCAGGAGAACTTCCGGATCATGCGCGCGGCGCTCGACGACGTGTCGAAGGAGGTCGGCCGGTACGTGCGGCTGACCAACTACGCGTCCGGCCTGTGCATGCCGGAGATCGCTGTCCTGGCGGGACTTCAGCGCCTGGACATGATGCTGAACGACTCGATGTACGGCATCCTGTTCCGCGACATCAACCCGATCCGCACGTTCGTCGACCAGCGCTTCTCCCGCCAGGTGCACGCGCGCGCCGGCATCATCATCAACACCGGCGAGGACAACTACCTCACCACCGCGGACGCCGTTGACGCCGCGCACACCGTCACGGTCTCCCAGCTCCTCAACGAGCACTTCGCCCACGAGGCGGGACTGCCCGACCACCTGCTGGGCCTCGGCCACGCGTTCGAGATCAACCCGAAGGTGCCCGACTCGTTCCGGCTCGAGCTCGCGCACGCGTTGCTGGCCCGCGAACTCTTTCCGGACGCGCCGCTGAAGTGGATGCCGCCGACCAAGCACATGACCGGCGACGTCTTCGACGGCTATCTGCTGGACGGGTTCTTCAACCTCGCGGGTGTCCTGACCGGACAGTCCATTCTGCTCGTCGGCATGATGACGGAAGCGGTCGTGACGCCGTTCCTGTCGGACCGCGACCTGGCCTTGAAGAACGTCCGGTACGTGCTGAACGCGGCGGGCAGCCTCGCGGAGGACTTCCGGCCGTCCCCGGACGGGCTGATCGTCAAGCGTGCGCACCAGGTGCTCGGAGAGGCCGTGGACCTCCTCGAACGCATCGTCGACGACGGCCTGCTCAACGCCATCGCGGACGGCACGTTCGGCCTGATGAAGCGCCCCGCGGACAAGGGCAAGGGCGCGGACGGCGTGGTCGAGAAGGCCGCCGAGTACTTCAACCCGGCTTCGGAGATGCTGGAGGCGCAGGATGTCTGACGCGAAGAGGTACGTGCGACCGTACGGTGACACCACCGGCGACGGCATGATCCAGACGTCGTTCACGCTGCCGATCCCCTTCGGCCCCAAGGCGGACGGCGCGGCGCTGCAGCTCGCGAACAAGATGGGCATGGACCCCGCGATGGTGGTCCACTCGAACCCCATCGGCGACGACTTCACGTTCTTCGTCGTCTACGGCTCGGTGAAGCACCTGGTGGACCTGGACGAGGTCAGGGTCGTCGAGCGCGAGTACCCGTTGCTCAGCCCGTCCGAAGTCAACAATGCGCTGAAGAAGGTGTTGCGGCGCAAGCTGGTCGTCGTCGGCGGGTGCATCGGCACGGACGCGCACACCGTCGGCATCGACGCGATCCTCAACATCAAGGGCTTCGCGGGCGAGAAGGGCCTGGAGTACTACCGGGAACTGAAGGTCGTGAACCTCGGCGCCCAGGTCTCCGTGCCCGAACTGGTGCGGTCCGCCCGCACCGAGAAGGCCGACGCCGTGCTGATCTCCCAGGTCGTGACCCAGCGGGACGCGCACATCCTGAACACGCAGGAGATGTCGGCGGCGTTCCGCGAGGCGATGGGGGACCGGCGACCGCTGCTGGTGGCCGGCGGGCCGCGGTTCGACCCGTTGATGGCGGGCGAGTTGGGGGTTGATCGAGTGTTCTCCCGGGGTACCACGCCGGGCGAGGTCGCGAGCTATCTGGTGCACGCGATGCAGGAGAAGAAGGGGGTCGCCGCGTGAGCGGAGCTTTGGTCGAGGGTTTTTCGGTGACGCACCGCCGGTACGTCCCGCACTCTCACGCGCACTACGGCGGCAATCTGGTCGACGGCGCTTACGGGCTCGGCATGTTCGGTGACGTCGCCACCGAGTTGCTCATCCACACGGACTCCGACGAGGGGCTGTTCGCCGGGTACAGCTCCGTCGAGTTCGCGGCGCCGATCCAGGCCGGCGACGTCGTCGAGGCCTCGGCGACGTTGGTGCGCATCGGGAAGCGGTCGCGTGAGATCGAGTTCGAGGCACGGGTGGTGTGCCGTTCGGCGCCCGAACGCGGACCTTCGGCGGCCGACGTACTGGTTGAGCCGATCGTCGTAACGCGGGCCCGCGGCACGGTCGTCGCGCCGAAAGCCGCGGAATAACTCCAAAATTTAGTCCGAACCGGATGGCGTCCTGCTTCGAATCCCCGCCGTGGGAAGGGAGCAGGACAATGCCAAGTAACAACAAACAGCGATTACGCCGGGGTGCGATCGCCGCGGCCGTGGTCGCGGTGGCGGCGGCGATACCGGCGGCACAGGCCTCCAGTCACCGCGAGGCACCACTGATCGCGGCCGACCCGGCGGTCGACAACACAGACGTGTACGCCTTCACGAGCCCCGACAGACCCGACACCGTCACGCTCATCGCGAACTGGTTCGGGTTGCAGGAACCCAACGGTGGCCCCAACTTCTACCCGTGGGCCACCGACGCCCGCTACGACATCAACGTCGACGCGGACGGCGACGCGGTGCCGGACAAGACGTTCCGGATCACCTTCAGCACGGACGACCGGCGGGGCAAGGCGAACACGTTCCTCTACAACAACGGGCCGGTCACGTCGATCAACGACGACAACCTGTTGTTCCGCCAGAACTACTCCCTGGAGCTCATCGAGCAGGGGAAGTCGACCCAGCTCGTGAAGGACGGCCGTGCGGCGCCGTCGAACACCGGACCCGCGTCGTTCCCGAACTTCGGCGCGATCAGGGACCAGGCCACCGCGAAGATCCCCGGTGGCGGCCAGGTCTACATCGGACCGTCCGAGGACTCGTTCTTCCTGGACCTGAGGGTGTTCGACCTGCTGTACGGCGGAAACCTGAAGGAGGTCAACCAGGACACCCTGATGGGCTACAACGTCAACACCATCGCCATCCAGGTGCCCAAGACGATGCTCGCGCTGAAGGGCGACCCGAAGCGCAACCCGGTGATCGGCGTGTGGAGCGACACCGAGCGCCGCACGTTGAAGCTCGACCCCGGCAAGGCGACCCCGCAGGGCAACTTCGTGCAGGTGTCGAGGCTCGGCAACCCGCTGGTCAACGAGGTGGTGTCGTCCGCACCGTTGAAGGACGCGTTCAACGGGCTCGAACCTGTTGGTGACGCGAAGGTTCAGGCCTTGCTGGACCGGGTGAACGACCCGGAGCTGGCCCGGCTGATCCAGGCGATCTACGGCATCCCCGCGCCGAAGACGCCTCGTGCCGACCTGGTGGAGATCTTCCTGACCGGGATCACCACGAAGGCGGGCGGCCCGATCAAGGCCGATCTCAACTCGCAGCTGAACAACGCCGACGTGAACCCGAAGAAGTTCCAGCCGTCGGAGATGTTGCGGCTCAACATGTCCACGCCGGTGACGCGCAATCCGAACCGGCTGGGCGTGCTCGGCGGGGACCTGCAGGGGTTCCCGAACGGGCGCAGGCTCACCGACGACGTCGTGGACATCGAGATCCAGGCGGTGGTCGGCGCGGCGCAGACCGGCAAGCTCGTGCCGGCGCTCGCGAAGGGTGACCGGGTGAACGGCAACGACGTTCGCTTCGGAGATCGGTTCCCGTACGTCGGACTGCCCAGCAACCAGGCGGTCAACTCCCGCTGAACGAGGGTGCCTCCCATGTGGAAAACACTTCCGCTGCTGGCTGCCCTTTTCGCTGTCGCCGCCTGCGCTCCCCCGCAGGCGGCGACACCCGCCGCCACGCAGACCTCTTCCTTGCAGCGCAACGCCGAGTCGTTGCAGGCCAAGCTCCGCCGAACTCCGCAGGACGCCGCTGCCTGGGCCCAGCTCGGGGCCACGCACGTGGAGCTCGCCCGCGTCACGTTCGACCCCCAGCACTACCCCCGTGCCGAGAAGGCGCTGACCGAGTCGTTGCGGCTCAAGCCGGAAGGCAACGGCGAGGCGTTCATCGGACGGGGTGCGCTCGCCAACGCGCAGCACGACTTCACTGCCGCCCGTGACTGGGGACAGCGCGCCGTGTCGGCGTTGCCGGACTCCGCCGCCGCGCAGGGAGTGCTGGTCGACGCTCTGACCCAGCTCGGTGACACCGAGGGTGAAACCGTTGCGTTGCAACGCATGCTGGACCTCCGGCCAGGCGTCGCGTCGTTCACCCGCGCGGCCTACCACTTCGAGTTGCGCGGCCGTCTCGACGAGGCGCGCGGGGCGCTGGAACGGGCGCTGGAGTCGGCTTCCTCGCCGGACGAGGTCGCGTTCTGCCGGCTGCACCTGGACAAGCTGGACGGGCGGACCGACGAGTCGCTCGAGACCACGCGCGAGCTCGCGTCGAAGGTGCCGTCACCGGACCACCTCGTGAAGTACGGCGAGGCCCTGGATCGGGCGGGCAGGTCCGCCGAGGCGCGGGCGCAGTACGACCTCGCGTTGCAGCAGTTGCGCGCGTTGGGCGGTGACGACCTGACGGCGGCGTTGATCTCCGCCGATCACGGCGACCCCGCCGAGGCGTTGCGGTTCGCGGAGAAGGAGTGGGCCAAGCGGCAGAGCGTCTTCACGGCGGACGCCATGGCGTGGGCTCTGCAAGTCAACAAGCGGTCCGCGGAAGCGCTGCCGTACTCGGACAAGGCGGTCGCGCTGGGCTGGCGCGATCCCGACGTGCTGCGGCACCGCGAGGCGATCCTGGGGAGCCTGAGATGAGAGTCCTCCTGCTGGTGCTGTTCGGGATGCTGCTGATGGGCGGAGTGGCGCAGGCCCATCCGGTGAGCAATCTCAGCGTGAACCACTACGACGGGCTGCGGGTGTTCGCGGACCGGATCGAGCTGCGGTCCGTTGTGGACAGTGCGGAGATCCCGACCCTGCAGGACAGGGAGTTCGTCGACGCCCGCAAGCGCTGCACGGAACGGGCGAAGTCGTTGAACGCCATGGCGGACGAGCAGGAACTGCGGTTCGAGGTGCGCGACGCCGACGTCGTGCGCCCGCCCGGTGAGGCAGGCCTGCCCACGATGCGCCTGACCTGCGAGTACACCGCGATGCTGCCTTCGCGCGGCGAGGTCGAGGTGACGTTCAGCGACTCCTACCTCAAGGACAAGCCCGGCTGGCGCGAGATCACCGTCGTCGGCGTCGACGTCGCGGTGTCCGGCGCGCCGGCCGAGACGATCAGCAACGAACTGCGCACGTACCCGGACGATCTGCTCTCGTCGCCGCTGGACGTCCGTGCGGTGCGGTTCCTCGCACAACCAGGTGAGGGAACGGTTGTCACCCCACCTGGGGTTCTGGGTGAAGCCACGAAGGCGGCCGTCGGACTGGTGGGTGATCTCACCCCGGTGGTCGGTATCGGTGCGGTCCTGCTGTCTCTGGTGCTGGGCGCGTCGCACGCGGCGCTGCCCGGCCACGGCAAGACCGTGATGGCCGCCTATCTGGCGGGTTCGAGGGGAACCCGCCGCGACGCACTCCTCGTCGGCGCCACCGTCACCATCACCCACACGGCGGGTGTCCTGGTGCTGGGGCTGCTGATCAGTGCGTCCAGCGCGATCGCGGGCGAGTCGGTGTTGCGCTGGCTCGGCGTGGCGAGCGGTCTGCTGGTCGCGGTGATCGGAGGAGTGCTGCTCCGCTCGGCGGTGCGTTCCCGTGGTCGGAAGCGGCCCGACCACGGACATGGTCATGGGCACGGACATGGACACGGCCATGGTCATGGGCACCGCCGGGCGGGGCTCGTCGGAATGGGGGTGGCGGGCGGATTGGTGCCGTCCCCCTCGGCCTTGGTGGTGCTGCTGGGCGCCATCGCGCTCGGCCGCACCTGGTTCGGCGTGGTGCTGGTGCTCGCCTACGGCCTGGGCATGGCGGCGATGCTCACCGCCGCCGGGCTGCTGCTGGTCTCGTTGCGGGACCGCTTCGGGCCGCGCCTGGCCCGCTTCCGCAGGTTCGCGGACTTCACGCCGCTGGGCACCGCGGCGCTGGTGATGCTCGTCGGAGTCGGTCTGGCCACGCGTGCGCTGGCCGGTTAGTCAAGGAGAAGGATCATGAAGAAGATCGTCGTGCTGGCCGCTCTGGCCCTGGGCCTGGCCGCGTGCAGCACCGAAGGAACCCCCACCGCGCAGTTCGACGACGAACGGCAGTCCGACATCTCCTGCATGAAGCACCAGGAGCAGACACCGGGGGAGGAGTACTTCGACGAAGGTAATTGGGACACCGTCGTCTCGTTATCCCTGCTGCGTTACTACACGTCGAACGGCGCAAAGCCCTACTGCGACGGCAAAGCCGCCACCAGCGCCGACCAGGGCTGGCGCAAGCTCTACGTGCAGATGGGAGCCGAGAAGAACAATCTGCGCTGAATCGACCGCAACCTCCGCCCCTTTCTCCCGTTGGTCAATACAGAAGTAGCTACATGCGGGGAGGATGGGGCGCAGTGAAGATCGACCACCAGGGGGAGACACCTCCCTACGAGCAGGTGCGCGTGCATTACGCGCACGCCATCTCGAACCGAGAACTGCCGGTGGGCGCGAAGCTGCCAACGGTGCGTGCCCTGGCGAAGGACCTGGGCCTGGCCGTGAACACGGTGGCACGCGCCTACCGTGAGCTGGAGGAGGCCGGCCTCGTGGAGACGCGGGGCCGTGCCGGGACCGTGGTCAGCGCGAACGGTGACAGCAACCGGGAGCGCGTCCGGGCGGCGGCGGCCCACTACGCGGCGATGTCCGCGGAGCTGGGGCTGTCGCGGCAGGAGGCTCTGGAGATCGTCGGCGCTGCTCTCGGGAGCTAGGCCGGCAGGAGCGCGCGGATCTGGGCTGCCGCGATCCTCACGTCGTCGAGGGAGTCCAGCCAGATGTCGACCGACGCGCTCGAAGGCCCGCAATGCCCGTCCGTCTCCCGGAAAACCCATTCCAGCCGGATCGCTCCGTCATCGCTCACCTCGGCCGACACGACCAGTTCCGGGAGTGCCGACACCGAATGGCTCCCTCCGGCCGCGGTGAGCGATTCCAGGAAGTCGGGCAGTTCGGGTTGCACGTCCGTGCACTCGATCAGCACCACGACGCGGGAGCTGCGCAACTCGATGGTGGCCGCGACGCTGGAGAGGTCTTCCTCGTACACGCAGTCGAAAAAACGGACTCGAGAGTTGCTGTAGTCCTTGCAGGTGATGGTTACCTCCACGGTGCCACCCTGGCACAGCCGAACATCGTTCGTTCCGGCTGCTCCAAGCAGGTGATCACCATCTCGGCAGGGCCCACCGTACGTCGGTGTCGGCGTCGCGGAGTGGTCATTCCCTGTTCCCCATATGCCCTGGTAGTCACCCGTTCGCGACCCTGCTGACCCGCCTCGACAGAGCTAGGCTGCCCGATGGATCGTGAATAACTGATTCGTCAGTCAACTTAGGGGTGCGAGATGGGGCGGACCGTCCGCGACGGCCTGCGGCTCACGGCCGAACAGGAGCAGTTCGTAGAACTGGCCAGGGAGTTCGCGGCCAAGGAGATCCGTCCACGCGGGCGTGCCGTCGACGAGGCGGACACCGAGTCGCCGCTCGACGTGTGGCAGAAGGCGTCCGCGCTCGGGCTGACCTCGTTCATGCTCCCCGAGAAGCTCGGCGGCGGTGGCGTCGACCTGCTGACCCAGGTGCTGATCCAGCAGGAGCTGTGTCACGGCGACATCGGCATCGGCAACCTGGTCACGTCCAACGGATTCTTCAGCGCGCCGGTCGAGCACCTCGGCACGCCTGAGCAGCAGGAGCGGTTCCTCGGACCGCTCGGGAGCGCGGAGCCGCCGCTCACCGCCGTCGCCGTGACCGAGCCCGGCAGCGGGTCGGACGCGGCGAGCATCCAGACGTCGGCGCGGCGTGAGGGCGACGAGTACGTCCTCAATGGACAGAAGACCTGGATCTCCAACGCCCCCTACGCCTCGATGTTCGTGATCTTCGCGACGGTGGATCCGTCGCTGAGGTCCCGTGGTGTCACGGCTTTCGTCGTGCCGCGGGACACACCGGGGCTGACGGTCGGGCCGCCGTTCCGGAAGATGGGGCAGCGCGCGATCGTCAACGCCGAGGTGTTCCTCGACGACGTGCGCGTGCCGGTGGAGAACCGGCTCGGTGAGGAGGGGCAGGCGTTCGCCGGCCTGATGCGGACGTTCGACGCGTCGCGCATCCTCATCGGCGCGGCCACGACGGGACTCGCCCGTGCCGCGCTGGACTTCGCCTCTTCCTATGCGGCTGAGCGCGAGCAGTTCGGGGTGCCGATCATCCGGCACCAGGCGGTGGCGTTCCGGCTCGCGGACATGGCCACGCGCGTCGACACCTCGCACCTGCTGGCCGTGCGCGCGGCCTCTCTGTACGACGCGGGCCACGCAGTGGCGCAGGAGTCGGCGATGGCGAAGCTCGTCGGGTCGGAGAACGCCATGTGGTGCACGCACGCGGCCGTGCAGACGTTGGGGGGCTACGGGTACTCCCGGGAGTATCCCGTCGAGCGCTGGATGCGCGACGCCAAACTCGAGGAGATCGAAGAGGGCACCTCGGACATCCAGCGCCTGATCATCTCCCGCGGCCTCGGTGTCAGATGATCTTCTCCGATCCCGCGTCCGTCGCCGTCGTAGGTGCGAGCGACGACCCCGCCAAGTGGGGTCACTGGCTGGCCCGCGGTGCCCTCGTCGGCCACGACCGCCGCGCCGTGCACCTCGTGAACCACGGTGGTGGCGCCGTTCTGGGGCAACCCACCGTCCGCTCGCTCTCCGAACTGGCCGAGGCCCCCGAATTGGTCGTGCTCGCCGTCCCCGCGGCCCACGTGCCGGCCGTGGTGGACGAGGCCTTGGCGGTCGGCGTACGCGGTTTCGTCGGCATCACCTCGGGAATCGACGATCGCGTCATCAGCAGGATCCGGGACGCGGGCGCGCGGCTGCTCGGCCCGAACTGCCTGGGCGTGTTCGACGCGGCGACGTCGCTGCACCTCGCGTGGGGCCGGTTCCAGGCCGGTTCGCTGGGCGTGGTGTCGCAGAGTGGCCAGGTCGGGCTGGAGATCGCCGGGCTCGCGGCGTCGTCGGACATCGGGATCTCCCGGTTCGTCTCGGTCGGCAACCAGGCGGACGTGACGGCGACGGAAGCGTTGCTGGACCTGGTGTCCCACGACCTGACCACCGTCGTGGGGGTCTATCTGGAGAGCTTCGGCCCCGGGATCGTGGCGGCCATGTCGGAACTGCGGGCGGCCGGCAAACCCGTGGTGCTGCTGACCGTCGGATCTTCCGTCGCCGCGCAGGAAGCCGCCCTGACGCACACGGGTGCTCTCACGTCCTCTTTGGACGTGGTGGACGCGGCCTGTCGCTTCGCGGGAGCGGTCCGGGTGGCGACGCCGGCGGCTCTGGTCGACCTGGCGGCGGTGCTGACGTCCGGGGTGCCCCGCGGGGGCAGGGTCGGGGTCATCTCGGACTCGGGCGGGCAGGGAGCGATCGCGGCGGATCTCGCGGCGGCGGCCGGGCTGACGGTGCCGACGTTGTGCGCTGTCGACGGGCTGCCGGTGGGGGCGTCGAAACGCAACCCGATCGACCTGGCCGGGGCGGGGGAGCAGGACCTCGCGAACTACGCCCGTGCGGTCGAGGTGCTGGTGCGCGGCGGTGAAGTCGACACGGTCGTGTTGTCCGGCTACTTCGGCAGCTACGGAGAGGACACGCCTTCCCTGGAGTCTCTCGAGGTGGCCATCGCCGTCCGGATCTGTTCGCTGGCAAGGGAAACCGGCGTGCCCGTGGTCGTGCACAGCATGCGCGAGGACTCCGCCGCGGTGCGCACGTTGCGAGCGGGCGGGGTGCCCGTGCAGCACACGATCGAGCGGGCGGTGGCCGCACTCGGTGACGCGGCACGGCTCGGCGCGCTTGATCAACGGTCCACTCGCGCGCCAGACGCCCCGGAACTGTCGGTGTCGGCTGGAAGAATTGAATTTGGGGGACCCCCTGGAGGGGACCCCTGCGTGAGCTCGCCCGAAGCTCTCAGCGCACCCCTCGCGCCGTTCGAGCCAGGCTATCTGGCGGCCCGCGAGCTGCTCGGCTTCGTCCAGTTTCCCAGGGCGCACGCCGTCACGTCGGCGGCCGAAGTGCGGGCGACCTGCCTCCAAGGCCCGTTCGCCCTCAAGGCCGACTGGCTCGCCCACAAGAGCGAGCACGGCGGCGTGAAGATCAACCTCACCGACCCCGCAGCGGCCTTCGAAGAGATGAGGGCACGGCTCGGTCCCGGCCGGTACGTCCTCGAGGAGATGGACACGCGCGAGCACACCGTCGAGCTGATCATCGGCGCGAAGCGGGACCACTCGTTCGGCCCGGTGATCCTCGTCGGCGCGGGCGGCATCCACGCGGAGTTGTTCAGGGACACCGCGATCGAGCTCGCGCCCGTGACTCCCGCCACAGCGCGGGACATGCTGGCCCGCCTCGTCTCCGCCCCGCTCCTGTCCGGCGCGCGGGGTGCGCCGCCGGTCGACGTGGCGGCGTTGGCCGAGGTGATCGCGAAGGTCTCCGAGACGCTCGCGGCCAGACCGGACCTCGCCGAGATCGAGCTCAACCCCGTGCGCGTGGGGCCTGACGGCGTGCTGGCCGTCGACGCGCTGATCATCCCTTCGGGGGACCCGGTGAACGACACGAGCGGACAACGCGTGGCATGAGCGGATGGTGGACCGCCACGAACCGATCAAGGTGCCGGGGGCCTCAACTGCCAGGGCCTCACCACCGACGACGAGAAGGGGCTCGCCACCGCACTACGCAAGGCGCTCGCCGCGGACCGGCCGGCCGTGACCCTCTGCGCCGTTCGCCGGATTGCGGGCCTCGATAGGTTCTTCCGCAGTGACGTGAGGAGGCCTCGATGCTGGTCGTGCTGGCACTGCTGGCATCCCTCGTGCCGCCGCCCGGCCCGGTGACGATCGACGTGGTCAGCGTCAGCGGGTCCGGATGCGCGGCCGGCACGACGAACGTCGCCATGTCCCAGGACAACGAGGCCTTCACGGTCACCTACAGCGATTTCCTGGTGCAGGGCAATGGCAACGAGGCCAAGAGGAGCTGCACGATCGCCCTCAGGATCAACCACACGGCCGGGTACACCTACGGCATCGCGGCGACGGACTACCGAGGGTTCGCGCACCTCACGGACAAGGCCAAGGGGGTCGTGCGCAACGACTACTGGTTCCCCGGCTTTCCGACGCGGCACAGCAGCCGCACCTATCAGGCGCCGATGAGTGACAACTGGCAGGTCACCGACACGCCGGACGGGGTCGCGCACGGGCCGTGCAAGGATCGCAAGCCGTTGACCGTCGAGACCGAACTGAAGCTCACCGGCAAGGGGAGCGGCAGCTTCATGACCATGGACTCGACCGACTCGAGCGTGAGCACGACGTTCCGGCTCTCGTGGAAGAAGTGCGCGGAATAACAAGCGGTCACGTCCTGCCACGAGCTGGGCGCCGGCTTCGCGGCCGACGGATACGCCCGCGTCACCGCCAAACCACGGATCTGCCTCACCACCAGCGGCCCAGCCGTTTCACAAGTCTTCATGCACATGACCTCAGGTCCTCCGCCTAGCTCACCTTGATGGTGCTTGACCTGATCGACGTAGTCGACGAGAGAGCAGCGAGGTGGCCCCGTTTCCAGGTAGCGCACCCACCCGTCGACGTCAGCAAGCTTCTTGTACCCATTGGTTTGGTACTCGGCTGAGGTTTCCCCGCAGCCTCGGCGCCAAGATGCGCCCTAGACCTGTGATCGAGCCTGGTGGGCGCACGACGTCCTTGAATTGTCCACTCAAGGCCCCTGATGTCGTGGGACTATCCGTCGGTGGCGGACGAGGACCTCACAAGCAACTCGACGGGCGACGTCCACGGAATCGCGTTCCAAGCCCATACCGTCCACGGCAATGTCTATCTCAACGGCTCTCCGCCGGCCGACAATCTGCCGTGCGCACCGCCTGCGACCTGGGCGGAGGCCACCGGCCTTTCTGCCGAGGTCGAGCATCTGCTGTGGGCGCAGCAGCAGACCGCGGATCTGCTGCCGTACCAGCTTCCCGGGACGCGGACACCAGCCCTGGGAACGATCTACGTGCGTCAGGACCTTGGTGGAGGGGTGGAGGACAGCACCACGCCCCACGCGAGGTCGGCTCCGATGCTGGACGAGCACGGCAGGCTGGTCGAGATCCCCACAACGCCGTCGGTGCGCGTCGCTGTCCGCCCACCCTCGAAACTGTTGCGCGCCGCGCTCGACGCCGACGAGCACGTGCTCGTTCTGGGCGGTCCGGGACAGGGGAAGTCGACACTCACTCTCCGGCTCTCGGCCGACATCGCCGCCGAGTGGACGCGGAGGGCGCCCGACGACGCGCCGCTTGCCGAGCCGGTGATCCCGCTCCGAGTCACCGCCCGCACCCTCGCTCAGCATCTCGACGGCGCTTTCATCCAGGCACTGGCGGACAGCGCGTTCATCGAACACGGCCGCTACCTGAACGGCCCGCTCGACCCGGCGCTGTTCGCTGACCGGGTCGCGGGCTGCCGCTGGTTGTTGCTGGTGGACGCACTCGACGAGGTGACCGACGGTGCGTTGCGCGCAACGCTCGTGCACACGCTGTCTGCCTGGGCCTCTCGTGGCGTCCACCGCGTGCTCCTCACGACCAGACCGACCGAAGGTGGTGCGCTGGCCGCCCTGCAGCGGGCCGGAGCCGCACGCTACGAACTGCAGCCGTTCGACCAGGAAGCCTTGCATCGCTTCGCGCACAACTGGTTCGAGGAGCTCGGGGAGGATCACGCGGAACGGTTCCTACAGCAGATCCACGAGGCGCATCTGGCAGAACTCGTCGAGGTGCCGCTCTTGGCCACCATCGCCGCGATCGTCTTCGAGCAGTACCGCGATCGCCCACTGCCTGGCAACCAGTACGAGCTTTACGAGAGCTACCTCAACTTCATCCTGTCGTCCCGTCCCACTGTCGAAGCCTTCGAACATCATCGCGTGGCGCTCATCGAGCACCTCGGTCGCACCCGGTTGGTCAGTGAGTCCTCGTTGACCGCCGCCGCGTGGGAGTGGGGTAGTCGCAACGGCGTCCGGGAGATCGACGACCTGCTCGAATACCTGCTGAACGTGGGACCGTTCGTCAAACGAGGCAACGACATCGCGTTTCTCCACCAGAGCTTCGCCGAGCACGTCGCCGCCACCTCGAAGGCGCGCGAACTGTCGTCGGAGTTCACGCCGCGACACGATTCCTTCGCGGAACTCCTGCACGAGGCGTACAAGGACGACAGCGGCACGTTCGCCAGGTCCGTGCTGTTGCACCACTCTCACTTGAACCACGGTGAGGCTGACCGGACACTGCGCTGGTTGCACGTCGGTGGCTCGGACGAACATCTCCTGGCTGCCCGTCTGCTTGCCCGCCATCTGCCGGCGAGCACGCCCGTGGTGGAAGAGTTTCTGGTGACGGCACGGGCGTGGGCGATGACCACCCGTTATCCGGCGCGGCTGATCCTGCGAGAAACCAGCCGTGCCACCCGCCACACCGGCCTGGCCGAGTGGCTGGCGCAACTGATGGACGATCCTGCCGCACCGTGGGAGTCACGGCTTGAAGCGGCCGTCGCCCTGGGCGTGCGATTGCGTTGTGCGTACACGGATGCCGCCATCGAGTTGCTGAGAACTGCCGTCGATGACCTGTCTGCCGGTGTTGACGGCCGTCTTGTCGCCGCGGAAGCACTGGCACACAGTGGAAGCAGCGAGAGAGAAGCCGCCGAACGTGGCTTGCGCTCGGTGCTGGAGGACCAGGACGCCTCGGGCGCTGATCATCGCAGTGCGGCGGTCGTCCTGTCCGCCTTCGACCAGGAATCCCGCGCCTTCGCCGTATCGGCCCTTGAAAAGCTGATGTCCGATGTGGACACCCCTCTCCGGGACGTCGTGGATGCAGCCACCGGTCTGCTGGAGATCGATCCCGAATTCCAAGATCGATGTGCTGACGCCTTCCTCACCGTTCTCAGGGATCACGCGCACAGCTCAAGCGGTTGGTACGACGCGACTGTGGGCCTTGCGTCGCTCGGCCGGAGGGAACAGGTCGCCGAAGCGCTGACGGCGATCCTCACCAGCGCGACGCTTCCGAGCGGACTCTGTTCCAGTGTCGCCACCATGATCGCCCTTCTGGGGCCACAGCACCGCGTTGCTGCCGGAGCATTCCTCTTGTCCGAGTTGGCCAATCCGATGGCGTCGCCGGTCGACAAGCTGATCCGCGCGCCGGACCTTGCCCGTCTGGGGCATCGGGACCATGCCGTCGCGATCCTTCGGGAACTGCTCGCAGACCCGGCATTGAGTTGGAACCACTCCAACCAGGCGGCTATGAACCTTGCTGATCTCGGGCCGGCGTTTTACACGGAATCCGCTTTGCAGTTCGAGAGTGCGCTCAAGAACATGCTGCCCAAGGGGTATGAGTACCAGTTGGCGCTTCGAAGGTTGGCTGACATCGGCGAACCGCACCGCGATCGTGCTCTGGGCTTGATGTGGGCGTTGCTGACGGACCCCGACGCGGACCCCGAAAGTCGTTGCGCGGTCGCATCGGACCTCGTTCAGTTCGTCCCCGAGCGTCAATCTGAGGTCGCTCAGTACCTGAAGGAAATCATTCAGGCCGGTGGTGACTCGTCTGTTCTGGTCAGTGCCTGGCGTGAGCTGTTCTCATTCGGACCCGACCTGTGTCGCGAGGCGAAGTCGGCCCTTCTCGCGCTGACAGAGCACGCACCTGATTGCACGGATGCGCCACTGGCGCTCGGTCGGATGTTCAGTTCCTCCGGTGCTGCAGATCGCGCTGTGGGCGCAGATCTGTTGACGGCCGTGGCGCGCGACAAGAGTCGCCCCACTCGCCCTCGTTTGTATGCGGCTCGTGGACTGCATCGCCTGGGGCGGGGGCATCACCGGCAGGCGGCAGTGCTGATGAGCGAACTCATCGGGACCGGTCTCCCCGTCGGGTTGAGCCTCGCCACCTCCATGTTCGCCGACTCCGGCCCCGGAGTGCGTGCGGTGTTGGCGGAGGCGTTGCACGAAATACTGCGCAGTGAGCGCACAGGTTCTGTTCGCGTGTGGTCAGCGGTGCAGTCGTTGGCATACCTTGGTCATCGAGTTCCGGATGAGGTGCTCCGTGCGATCGTCGCTGACGAAACCATACTTTTTTGGCGTCGGGTGGAATGTGCGCTCATGTTGGCGAACCGGGACGAGAAGTTCCTGGCGGTCGCGATCAGCCTGCACGAGCGAGGCGCTGCGGAGATGTCGTTCCTGACGTGGCAAAACCTTGCGTCGAAAGCGGCACGGGCAGGAGCGGACATCCACGGTCGGCTGCGTGTCATGGTCGCGGACTCGAACGCGAATTGCGGGGTCAGGGCGGCAGCGGCCGCGTTGCTCGGCAGGGAGGGAATCCCGGAACTTCGTGCCCAGGCGGACGATGCTCATCTCAGTCTTGAATTGCGAAGCAAGGCCTACAGCTTTCTTGCGGCCATAGATCCGGCGTTGATGCCGGAAGCCGTCGCCTTCCATCGATCGGTGATGGACGATCTGACCCAGCCGGTCAGGATCCGTTGCGCCATTGCTGTAGCGCTGACGAGATTCGACCGTTCGATGACCTCATCCGTCATTTCGTTCTTGTGGCGACTCGCTGAATCACCGCAACTCCACGTCTGGGAGCGGGCTTCGGCGGCGCTCCGGCTGGCCAGCTTCGACGAACCTGTGTCACCGAGGCTGGCGCAGATTCTCGTCGGTCTGTGCCGGGATCCCTCGTTGAACGACATGTCGCGCTTCCGGCTGGTGGTGTTCCTTTCTCGTTCTCATCGCACTGAGGTGGAACGTGTGCTGCTGGCTGACCGGTCAGCACGGTTGACTCATCGCCTTCCGCGCATTGATGCCTGGGGTGACAGATCGTTCGTCCGGGAGAGCGAGGCGGTTGTCCGGGAGGTTCTTGCCTGCCCGATGAGCAGCCGCGAGGAACGCAGGGAGGCTGCGAAAGAACTCGCCGGGCTGTCCGGTGAACACGTGTCAGAGGCCGTGGGCATGTTGCTGGCGGATGGTTCGCCTGATGCGCTGGCCGAGGCGGCGAAGCTCGGTGAATGGCAACCTGTGCTCGATCGTGTGCTCGACGAGGCTCGTCCATGGCGCGAACGACTGGCCACGGTGCTTCGGCTACCCAACATGGCGGCGAACAGTGCGGTGCGGGACATGCTGATGCGGCAGCCGCACCTGTCATGGCGCGACAAGGTCGACGTGCTGGCGTACGTCGGGCGGTTCGACGAGCTGCGGACGCTGCGGGATGATCAGGCTGGATTGCTGGTCCAACGGTGGCGAGCGGCGAGCAAGATGGTCGAACTCACGGCGTCCGACAGGTTGTCAGCGGCCGCTCTCTACCAAAAGATCGCCTCAGATCCGTTCGTGCGGCCTTCCCAGCGGTTGCGGGCGGCAGAGGATCTGGGTGAACTCGGCACACGTGGGCGGGCGAAGGCCGAGTTGCTCGTGCGAACGATGCTCGCTGAAGAAGGGCTTCCGGTCTGGGTGCGGTCAAACGCGGGGAATTGGCTCCGCAACCGTCTGTGGACCAGCCAGGACGAGGTGCTCGCTATTCAGCGAAAGCTCGTGGCGCCGACGGTGCTGGGCCGGATCTACCTGCTGCGGTCGATCAGTTGGGCGCCGTCGCAGGAAGCTCTGGATGAGTTGCTTGCGCTGGCAGCTGACCTTGCGCTGTCACCCCGCATCCGGCTGTGGTGTGCGCGAAGTGTGGTGGAAAGACGCAGGGACCTTCGGGACAGGTGTGCGGTGGTGGCGAAGGACATCGCCTTCGACAGCAACGCTTCGTGGCAGATCAGACTACGTGCGGCCAGGTGCTTGGCGCGGTGGAGCGAGGTCATGCGTGCGGACGCCATTGCGTTGGTCGAGAAGAAGTGCACGGAATAACAAGCGGGCGGTTGACGTTCTCTGCTACAGTCCGTTTGTGCCCGGCAGTGCGCAGGTAAGCGCACGTAAGCTCCGACCAGCTGCTGGACGATCACAACGCCGCAGCTAATCCCCCGGCTTCTCACGTCGGCGGACCCACACATCAGATGCAGTCGGATCAACGGCATCTGCAGCGCTCTCCTCCCGTCGCACCCGTGCACGGAGTCGATGAAGCGCGTCTCGAACAACCCTCCTGAAAGGACAGACCCGATGCACATCGGTGTACTCGACGTACGTAACCACAAGGCGTTTCTCGTTGACGGGCCGCAGGTTCCGCAGAGTCTCGTGCGACTGCACGACCTGCGGCGCGGCGACCAGATCAGCGGTGAGACCGAAGGCGACAAGCTCGTCAGCGTTGACACGGTCAACGGGCGCAAGCCGCACAAGCGGCCACGGTTCGAAGACCTCACGCCGCTCTATCCCAACGAGCGGCTGCGGCTGGAGCACGACCCCAACGAGCTCACGAGCCGCACCATCGACCTGGTCATGCCGATCGGCAAGGGGCAGCGGGCGCTGATCGTCGCGCCGCCCAAGGCCGGCAAGACCATTGTGTTGCAACAGATCGCGGCAGCGATCGCCAAGAACTACCCGGACGTCCACCTGATCGTGGCGCTCGTCGGCGAACGGCCCGAAGAGGTCACCGACATGCGCAAGACGATTCCCGGCGAGATGTTCACCTCCACCTTCGACGAGCACCCCAACGAGCACATTCGCGTTGCCGAGCTCGCGGTCGAAAGGGCCAAGCGGCTCGTCGAGGACGGTCAGGACGTCGTGATCCTGCTCGACTCGCTGACGCGGCTCGGGCGGGCCTACAACCTCGCGCAGCCCAACGGTGGGCGCATCCTCAGCGGTGGCATCGACGCGAGGGCGTTGACGCCGCCCAAGCAGTTCCTCGGTGCCGCTCGCAACATCGAGGACGGTGGCAGCCTCACGATCTTCGCCACCTCGCTCGTCGAGACCGGGTCGCTGGCCGACACGGCCATCTTCGAGGAGCTCAAGAGCACCGGCAACGCCGAGCTGAAGCTCGACCGCAAGGCCGCGCAGAAGCGGATCTACCCCGCGATCGACCTCAACCAGTCCAGCACCCGCAAGGCGGAGCTGCTGGTCGGCGCCCAAGAACTCGCCATCACGGACACGATGCGCCGCGCCATGTCCGAGCGCGACATCGACGTGCTGCTCGAAGGGTTGCGCAAGACCCAGAGCAACGCCGAGTTCCTCATGCAGATGCAGAGGTGACGTCGCGGGCACGAGTGGGGGAGCCCAGCGCGTAGAACAAGAAGCCGAGGCCGATCACGATCAGCAGTGGGACCACCTGCGACAACGTGTACTGCGTGCGTTCGCCCTCGAACGCCGAGGGCAGTTCCGGCGGCCAGATCAGCACCACGACGGTGAACGCGACCAGGCCGGTCGTCAGGATCGTTGTCAGCACAGCGAAAGGCGCGCGGAACGGGCGTTCGACGTCCGGCAGCCGGCGGCGCAGCACCAGCATCGACGGGAACGTCAGCAGGTAGCTGACGAACGTCGTCGAGATCACCAGTGCCAGCCCGGCGGTGAAGTACTTCTCGGAGTCGCCGCCGGACAAGTTCAGCGCTGTCACCAGGACAAGAGAAGCCAACAGTCCGGATAGGACGTTCACGCGCAACGGGGTGCCGTGACGAGGGGACAACCGGCCCAGATAGGCGGGCCCGGCGCCGTCCGCACACGCCACGGCCTGCGCCCGATGCGCGCCGATCGCCCACGAGACACCGGAAGTCAGCACGCCGATGATCAAACCCGCCGCGCACACGCTTCCCAGCACCGCACCCGCGCCGGTCAGAACAACCGTCCCATCAGGCGACACCGATCCGCCGTAGACGGTCAGCACCTGTTTGGCGGCGTCGATGAACCCGCCCAGGCCCTGGATCTGTGCGGCCGGCACGACGAGCAGGATCCCGAGAATCGGGCCTCCGTAAAGAAGAAACGCCGCGATGCCCGCGCGCAGGATCGCGAACGGCACGGTGCGCTGCGGATCGGTCATCTCCTCGGTGGCGGTCGACGGGAGCTCGAAGCCGACGTAGTTGAAGATCAGCACCGGCACCAGCACCACGAAACCCGTCCAGGTCGGCACGAAATCGCCGCCGGACAACGGTTGTACGCCGTTCTTCACCGCGTAGACGACGACCGAGACCATGAAGAACCCCAGCAGCACGATTCGCGCGAACGCACCCGCGATCGGGACCCACTTGCCGATCCGCAACGACGCCGCGACGGCGAGGACGCCGGTCCAGATGAACGCCAGGCCCGCGACGTGCTTGCCCGCCATGCCCAACGGCAGGAAGAACGTCTCGAACGTCGTCACGGCGATGATCGCCAGCGTGCCGCCCATCCACAGCGGGTTGGACAGCCAGTAGAGGACCTGGTTCACCCCGGCCGCGAGCCGCCCGAACGCGAGCTTGGTCCACACGTACGGGCCGCCCTCGACGGGGAACGCCGTGCCGAGTTCGGTGGTCAGGAACCCGTACGGCAGGAAGAACACCACCGCCAGGATCACCATCCACACGAGCCCCTGAGGACCGTTCGCGGCGACACTGCCGATCGTGTCCAGGCCGACGAGGGTGCAGAGCAGGTAGAACGTCACGTCGACCCGGCGCAGCGACTTGCGCAGGTGGGTGCGTTCGCCCAGCCAGTTGCCGCTGAGAGGCTGTACCTCGCTCACGGGCCCTCCAAGTGGTTGACTGACTCGTCAGTCAGTTATTCGGGACGCGGCCACCAGCTGAAGCCAAGGGGAGCAGGCGATGAGTTATCTCCAGGTCACGTGGGTCGACCCGGCGACGGGAGCGCGTGGCTACCTCGTCATCGACCGGCTGGTGCGCGGGGTCAGCAGCGGGGGTCTGCGCATGCGCGCGGGCTGCACGCTCGACGAGGTCCGCGGGCTGGCCGAGGGGATGACCGCCAAGGAGGCCCTCAACTACGACCCCGGCGCGCGCTACGTTCCGCTCGGCGGCGCGAAGGGCGGCATCGACTTCGACCCCTACGACCCGCGCGCGCAAGAAGTCCTCACGGCCTACCTGTACGCTATGTCGCCCTACATCGAACGCTTCTGGACGATGGGGGAGGACCTCGGGCTGCGGCAGCAGGCCATCGACGTGGCGATCGAGAAGATCGGCCTCCAGTCGTCCATCCAGGCGGTCTACCCGCTGCTGGACGACGAGCAGAAGGCCAGGGAACGCCTCGCGGACGCCTTCGCGGTCACCGTCGACGGCGTCGGTCTCGACGAACTGGTCGGCGGCTACGGCGTCGCCGAGGCGGCGCTGGCGGGGATCGAGCACCTCGACCTGAGCAACCCCACCGCGTTCGTGCAGGGCTTCGGCTCGATGGGCGGCGCCACGGCCCGCTACCTCGCCAAAGCCGGCGTCAAGATCGTCGGGCTCGCGGACGTCCACGGTGTCATAGCAAACCCTGATGGGCTCGATGTGGAAACCCTTTTGCTGTCCCGGGATTCGCACGGCGCCATCGACCGCACGAAACTGCGCCCGGAAGACCACCAACGCGACCGCGACAGCTGGCTCGACGTCGAGGCGGACGTACTCGTCCCGGCCGCCACCAGCTACGCGATCAACGAGGACAACGCGCACCGGGTCAACGCCAAGCTGATCGTCGAAGCCGCCAACATGCCGGTCACGGCGGAGGCGGAGGCCAAGATCGACGCGCTGGTCATCCCGGACGTCGTCGCGAACTCCGCCACGAACTCCTGGTGGTGGTGGACCCTGTTCGGCGACATCGACGCCACGGCGGAGTCGGCGTTCGCGAAGATCGGCACGAACATGCGCCGGCTCGTCGCCAAGATCGTCGACAGGCCCTCACCGCGAGCGGCCGCGGCAGAACTCGCTGCCACAGCTGTCAAGGAGATCGAACAACGCTTCCCGCGGTCGTAGACTCGCCGGATGCCTGGCCTGCAGCACGCCATCACGATCGCGGCCCCGCCGGAACGCGTCTGGGAGGTGCTCGTCGACGTCGAGCGCTGGCCGGAACGGATCCCGACGGTCGACTCCGTGGAACGCCTCGACGACGGCCCGTTCGCCGTCGGCTCCAGCGCCCGCCTCAGGCAGCCGAAGCTGCCCGAGGCGGTGTGGACGGTCACCGAACTGACCCGCGGGATGTCCTACACCTGGGAGTCGAAGTCACCGGGCGTCCTCGGTGTCGCCTCGCACGTCGTCGAGCCGCACCCGGACGGCGCCCGGCTCACCCTCGCGCTGAGCGTGTCCGGGCCGCTGTCCGGGCTGGGCTGGCTGTTCACGAAGAGTCTGACCAGGCGGTACGTCGAGACCGAGGCCGCCTCGATCAAGAGCGTCGCCGAGGCCGCCGACTAGTCGAGCGGGCCCAGCAGCCACGCTCCCGGCCCGTCCAGGTCCTCCGAGAAGTAGTACGCCCGGATCGCCGCCAGCAGGTCCTCCGTCCCGATCAGGCCGTCACCGTCGTGATCGAGGCGGGCGTGCACGGCCCGTGCGTCGGCCTCGGGCAGGCTGATCCACGCCGTGGTCCAGCGCATGTACTCGTCCACGCCGAGCTGGCCGTCGCCGTCCTGGTCGGCGACGGCCATCAGCGCGTCGAGGTACGGCACGTAGACGTCGTCGAACGCCTCCGGCCGCTCCAGCAGGCCTTTCGCGAACGCGGCCTTGTACTCGTCCACGCTGATCCGGCCGTCGTCGTTGGTGTCCGTCATGGCGGAGAGGTGGTCCCACACACCCAGCAGGTGCTCCTGGAACCGCCTCGCCCGCCGGTCGTCCGAACCCAGGCCGAACGCGGCGGTCGTCCGTGACGCCGCCAGTTCGAAGTCCGCTCGGTTGACGTACCCGTCCTGGTCGCTGTCGTAGGTCTCGAACCTGCGACTGAGCTTGCGGTCCAGGAACGTGGTGATGTGCATGCCCCCTTGGTACCCGGTCAGCGCCGCTTGCGACGCGCCGGGGCACCAACGTAATCAGCCAGGTGCTCGCCGGTCAGCGTCGAACGGTCGGCCACGAGGTCTGCGGGCGTGCCCTCGAACACGATCTTGCCGCCGTCGTGACCCGCTCCAGGGCCCAGGTCGATGATCCAGTCGGCGTGCGCCATCACGGCCTGGTGGTGCTCGATCACGATCACCGACTTGCCGGACTCCACGAGCCGGTCCAGCAGGCCCAGCAGCTGTTCGACGTCGGCCAGGTGCAGTCCGGTCGTGGGCTCGTCCAGGACGTAGACGCCGCCCTTGTCGCCCATGTGCGTGGCCAGCTTCAGGCGCTGGCGTTCGCCGCCGGACAGGGTCGTCAGCGGCTGGCCCAGCGACAGGTAGCCGAGGCCGACGTCGTTCAGCCGTTCCAGAATCGCGTGCGCGGCGGGCGTGCGGGCCTCACCGGCGCCGAAGAACTCCACGGCCTCGGCGACGGGCATCGCGAGCACCTCGGAGATGTCCCGGCCGCCGAGCTTGAACTCCAGCACGGCCTGGTCGAACCGCTTGCCCTCGCAGACGTCGCAGGGGGACTCGATCGTCGCCATGATGCCGAGGTCGGTGAACACCACGCCCGCGCCGTTGCAGTTCGGGCAGGCGCCCTCGGAGTTCGCGCTGAACAGCGCGGGCTTCACGCCGTTGGCCTTGGCGAACGCCTTGCGGATCGGCTCCAGCAGACCGGTGTAGGTCGCGGGGTTGGACCGCCGCGAGCCCTTGATCGGCGTCTGGTCGACCACGATCGCGCCGGAGTCGCGCGGCAGCGACTTGTGGATCAACGAGCTCTTGCCGGAGCCGGCCACGCCGGTGACCACGGTCAGCACCCCGAGCGGGACGTCGACGTCGACGTCGCGCAGGTTGTTCGTGGACGCGCCGCGGATCTCCAGCACGCCGGTCCTCTCGCGCACCTCCGGCTTCAGCGACGCGCGGTCGTCCAGGTGGCGGCCGGTCACGGTGTCGCTCTTGCGCAACCCCTCCAGCGTTCCCTCGAAGCAGATCGTGCCGCCGCCCCGCCCGGCTCCGGGACCGAGGTCGACGATGTGGTCCGCGATCGCGATCGTCTCGGGCTTGTGCTCCACGACCAGAACGGTGTTGCCCTTGTCCCGCAACCGAAGCAGCAGGTTGTTCATCCGCTCGATGTCGTGCGGGTGCAGACCGATCGTCGGCTCGTCGAACACGTACGTCACGTCGGTCAGCGCCGAACCGAGGTGGCGGATCATCTTGACGCGCTGCGCCTCACCGCCGGACAACGTGCCCGCGGGCCGGTTCAGTGACAGGTAGCCGAGGCCGATCTCCACGAACGAGTCCAGCGTGTGCGCGAGCTTGTCGACGAGCGGTGCGACGGACTTGTCCTTCACGCCGCGGATCCAGTCCGCCAGGTCGGTGATCTGCATGTCGCACAGGTCCGCGATCGAGACGCCCTTGATCTTCGACGACCGCGCCGCCTCGGTCAGGCGGGTACCGGAGCAGTCCGGGCAGGTGCCGAACGTCGCCGCGCGGTCCACGAACGCGCGGATGTGCGGCTGCAGCGCCTCGCGGTCCTTGGACAGCATGGACTTCTGCAGCTTCGGGATCAGGCCCTCGTAGGTCAGGTTGATGCCGTTGACCTTGATCTTGATCGGGTCCCGGTACAGGAAGTCGTGCAGCTCCTTCTTGGTGTACTTGCGGATCGGCTTGGCCGGGTCGATGAAACCGGACTGCGCGAACGTCTGCACGGTCCACTGGTTGTCGACGTTGTAGCCGGGCACCTTGATCGCGCCCTCGAGGATCGACTTCGACTCGTCGTAGACCTCGGTCAGGTCGATGTCGGAGATCTGCCCGCGGCCCTCGCAGCGCGGGCACATGCCGCCGGTGATGGAGAACTCGCGGCGCTCCTTGACCTTCTGGCCGCCCTTCTCGATCGTCACGGCGCCCGCGCCGGAGATCGAGGCGACGTTGAACGAGAACGCCTGCGGGCCGCCGATGTGCGGTGCGCCGAGGCGGCTGAACAGGATGCGCAGCATCGCGTTCACGTCGGTCGCGGTGCCGACCGTCGAGCGCGGGTCGGCGCCCATCCGCTGCTGGTCGACCAGGATCGCCGTGGTGATGCCCTCCAGCAGGTACACCTCGGGACGCGGCAGCGTCGGCATGAAGCCCTGGATGAACGCGCTGTAGGTCTCGTTGATCAGCCGCTGCGACTCCGCGGCGATGGTGCCGAACACCAGCGAGCTCTTGCCGGACCCGGAGACACCGGTGAAGACCGTCAGCCGGCGCTTCGGGATCTCGACGTCGACGTCGCGCAGGTTGTTGACCCGCGCGCCCTGCACGCGGATCAGATCGTGGGTGTCGGCATCATGCGCCGTCGGAGCTGTCCTGGTCATGGCGCAAAACTAACTCGCGCACCTCGGCTCTGCCTTCTTGATTCCTGATTGGTTATGCACGAATCCGGTAGTGATAGGTGCACACCTCGCGGAACCCCGTGCGTTCGTACAGCCGGAACGCCGTGGTGTTCGCCTTCTCCATCTGCAAGTACAGGTGGTTCGCCTCGCGCGCGGCAGCCCATGAGGCCAGGGCGGCCAGGACGGACCGTGCGGCGCCCTGACCGCGTGCGTGCGGGAGTGTCGCCATGCCGAACACCCCGGCCCACCCGTCCTCGGCCACCGCGCGTCCTACGGCCACCACCTGGCCGTCCACCTCGGCATAGGCGTAGGCGCTGGGGTGCTCGACGCGGCTGAGCAGGTCGCGTTCGGCGCTGACGTCCCGCTTGGTCACCTTCTGCCACGCCGCCAGCCACTCGTCGGTGGGTCTGGGCCTCACCTCGCCGGCGTCGGCATCGGCGTGCCGCAGCACCTCGGCGGTCGAGGCGATCTGCAGGGACATGTCATGACCCCTCGTGTACCCCCTGTCCTCCAGCCGCAGGTCGAGGTCGTCCGCGCACACGCCCGGCGTGATCTGGAACCGCACACCGGAGCCGTGTTCGGCGCAGAACTCCTCCGCGCGCTCGACCCGGTCCTCGCGGTCGTGCGGCAGGACGGCGCTGACCCACCACGCGTCGCCGGGGGAGTGCCGCAGCCACCAGCCGCCCGCCTCTTCGACGTGCTCGGCGGGCTGGGCGTGGGCCGCGTACTCCTGCAGGGTTTTTAAGAGCACGTCAGTCCAACGACCCGAGCAACCAGTTGCCGGCCTCGGCGGGATCCTCGGAGAAGTAGAACTCCCGGATCGCCTCGAGCAAGGCCTGAGTGGACATCAGTCCGTCCTCGTCGGACAGCAGGTCGTGAATTCCACGCGCGTTGGCCTCCGAGAGGTTCATCAACGCGCCGGTCCACGTCACGTGCTCTTCGAGAGTGAGTTTGCCGTCGTCGTCCTCGTCCGCGATCGCCATCAGCGCGTCGAGGAACGGCACATAACCCTCGTCGAACGACTCCGGCGTCTCCAGCAGCCCGTTCGCGAACGCCTTCTTGTACTCCTCGACGCTGATCCGCCCGTCCCGGTCCTGGTCGGTGACCTCCGAGAGCTGCTCCCACAGCCCGATCAGCATGTCGTGGAACCGCACGGCTTTCGGGTCGTCGTGCGCCAGGCCGAATGCCTTCGTGGTGCGCTCGCCCGCCTGTGTGAAGTCCTCCCGCTCGATGAACCCGTCGCCGTCGGAGTCGTACGTCCGGAACCGGCGGGCCAGCTTGCGGTCTAGGAAGGCGGTGATCTCCATAAGGCCCTTCTACCGCATTCCGCTCCGAAGTAAAACGCCTCTGTTAGTGCCGTGAATGCGAATTCTCCCAGTTCTCAACGGCGGCCCAACCCGGAGAACGCACTCGCGACGACCACCATGCCGATCATCCCGATTACCGCGGCGATGCCACCGACCGCCGGTTTCGACACCTGTTCGACGTGCGCGACCGGGCGCGGGGGCGCTGGTTCGTCAGGCACCGGTGCGGGCGGCTCGGGAGCGAGCGGCAGGGGAGCGGGCGGCAGCGGGGCGCTCAGCGACGCGATGCGCACGACCGCGCTTTCGCTGACGGCCCCAGCGGCACCTGCGCCGGACACGGTCAACCGGGAGTTGATCGGGGCCGTGGCCAGGCAGGTGTAGGTGACGCGTTCGCGCGGCTGCAGGACCGGGAACTCCCGCCGGCACGCGGCGGGCTCACCGTCGACGCGGACGTCGGCGATCGGCAGGTCCGACGGGTTGCCGACCGTGACGGTGACCGTGACGTCCTCGCCTTCCAGCGCGCGGTCCTTCGACCACGCCGCGCTGATCGTCAGCCGTGGGTAGACCACCTTGACCTGCGCGGATGCCGTCGCTTCGACCTTGCCGCCGATCTTGTCGGCCGCCGTGACGGTGGAGGTCAGCGCGCCGCTCTCGTCGCCGGCGGGGGCCGTGCAGTCCACCGTGGACGTCGCGCCGGGGTCGAGCTGCCCCTGCATGGGGTCACACCCCTGAGCCGAGCGGGCGGCGAGGCCGAACAGCGGGGTGTCGCCGGTGTTCGTGACCGTCGTCGTGAACTTGACGGCCAGGCCGGGGAGCGCGGTCATCGGTTCCTGCGCGGTGGTCGCTTTCAGCGCCGGGTGCAGCACGTCGACGGTCGTCGCCTTCTGCGTCGCGAGTGGATCGCCCGCGAGGCTGGTGCCGCTCACCGCGACGGTCGCGGGGTAGTCGTCGTCGGCCGCTGTGGACGAACAGGTTCGCGTTTCGGTGGCGCGTGAAGCGATCGTGCCGATCTGCTGGCCGCACACGGTCACGTCAGCGGTGGGTGCGTCACCGACGTTGGTGATCGTCGCGGTCTGGGTGACGGTGTCCCCGGAATGGGCGGCGGGTGTCTCCGGGGCGACTGCGAGCGTGAGTTCCGGCAGTGGGAACGACCACGCGATGCTCTGGACGAGGAACGCGTCGTCCGCCCGTTTGAAGCTGAGTTCGGCGCTCTTGGTGCCGGGTTTGAGGGCGTCTTCGCTGATGGTCACCGTGCGCGCGTCGACGCTCATGTTGTTGGGATACGCGGCACCTTGTGCGGACGACACGAACGCGTTGAACCCGCCGATCGACGCGCCGTTGACCAGCATCTGGTCGCCGTCCGTGGCCCAGTCGCCCTCGTACGCGGTGATGCCCATGCGGATGACCCCGCCCGCGGGGTGCGTCGGTGCGATCGGCGTGCTCAGCACGGGCTTCTTGGTGGGGAGGCGGACGTGCCCGCCGTGCACCGCCACGTGCCGCTTGGCGGGTGCCGTCGCGGTGGCGTTCGGGAACTTCCACACGACCGTCAGCGACCAGCCGCCGAAGCAGTCGAACCCTTGCGGCGCCCAGACGTTGCCGACCGTCACGGTGCCGCTCGTCAGCGCGCGGGTCACGTCGGCTTCGGCGCTGTAGAAGGCGTTGTCGGTGTGCGAGAGGTCGTCCGGCGCGTCGATGACGAACTTGTCGGGGGCGACTTTGGCGCCGTTGAAGGTGACCGGGTCGCTGGGTGTTCCCGGCGGGTCGAGTGCGTCGCGGCAGCTCGCGCTGCCCGCCCAGCCGAGTTTGGCGTAGGCGACGGTCGCGCCCGCCGGGATGCTGAGCTCGGCGCTGGACGAGTTGACCGTCGCCGGGTCGGCGTCGACGTCGGTCCACGACATGCGATGCCCGTTGTTGAGCGCGGAAGGCCCCTGCCCCTTGCGGTTCAGAGCGTCCACACAGGACTGCGGCGGATATTTCGGATGGTGTCCGGCCTGCTCGGGCGTCGGGCAGGTGAGGACGGAGTTGCCGATGACCGTGACGTCTCCGTACACCGCCTCGTCGAACTGGGTGCGCCACACCTCGGCCGCGGCGACCGGCCCAGGCGTGAGCAGTGGGATCAGCAGCACGACGGCGATGAGGATCGGTACACGCATGCCACGCCTTCCGGTCGGGTCGGGGCACAGGTTGGCACGCTTCCCGGTGGTTGTCACCGCCCGTTGATCACGCCTTCCTCACTCTCCGTCGCCGCTGGCGGGGTGCGGTTCTCCTATTCGTGTCAACGGGTTGCGGGCACGCGCTCCGATGTGGACTTGCCGTGTGCGTGATCCACCCTGCGTTGCTCTTGACGGGCGCAGAACAGTGCCGGGAAGCGTGGTGTTGGTGGTCAAACGGTGTCCGCTGTGGGGAGATGGACCCCATGTGGACCGCGCTAGTCATCGTTCTCGCGTCGGTGGTCGTGACCGCCATCGCCTGCATCCTGTTCGGGCGCTCCCGTGCCCACGAGCAGGCCGACGACCGGGACGCGGACTCGCGAGGCTTCCTGGGCGCGGTGATCAGCGGCCTGTTCATCGTCGCGCTGGCGTTCTACGTGGTGATCGTCTGGGAGGAGAGCGGCGCGGCCGAGGACAACGCCTCCCGCGAGGCCGCCGCCGTCGCCGACGTCTACTGGCAGACCGCCGTCCTGCCGCAACCCCAGCGCGACCACATCCGCTCGCTGCTCACCGAGTACCCGAAACTGGTGGCGGACAAGGAATGGCCTCGCCTGGCCGTCGGCGAGTCCGACGACACGACGACCGAGACGCTCCACTCGCTGCACTCCGAGATCCTGTCGCTGCCCGCCTCGCCCGACCAGGTGAAGAGCGCGCGGGAGCGGTCGCTGGAACGGCTGCGGGAGATCACCGACCTGCGGCGGGATCGGATCGACTCGGCCGGCGGGCTGGACAACACCGGCATGTTGATGTTGATCGGCACGATCGCAGGAGCAGTGGGAATGATCGTGTTCCCGTTGTTGATCGGGTTCACGGCACGGAGGCGGCACGTGCTGCAGATGAGCCTGACGGCGGCGGTGCTGGCGTTCGTGTGCGTCTTGTGCGTGGGGATGACGCAGCCGTTCAGCGGGGTGTTGCGGGTGGAACCCGAGTCGTTCACGGGCCTGTCAGAGGAGCTGGCCGGGATACCGGTGGAGGAGAACCGCTGAGGAGCCTCGGCGACGGCGCCTCAGGGACGGCCGCCCACCGAACTGGTGGGCGGCGCTCCCTGCGGTCGATCAGTAACCGCGGTCGGGCATGATCACCCAAAGCACGATGTAGACGACGAACTGCGGTCCGGGCAGAAGGCAGGACAGCAGGAACAGAAGGCGCACGGTGCTCGCCTTCATTCCCCAGCGCTGGGCGAGCCCCGCGCAGACACCCGCGATCATCCGGTTGGTCCTGGGCCTGCTCAAAGCAACTGTCGTGGTCATATACCCAGAATGCCCACTTTTGCTCAACTGTTGCATCGGGGATGAACCCTGATTTCACCCGGATGAGCTACATCACGTAACTCCAGGGCTGTGACCTGCGACAGCACGGTTGTCCCGAACGTTGGGGAGGCCGAGATGAGCGTTGACTTCCTGATCGACACGGTGTTCATCGCGGTCTACGCGCCGCTGTTGTGGCACGCCTGGCAGTGGTTGCGCGCAAAAGAGCGAAATGGGCCGCCGTCGCCGTTGCGCAGCCTGACGCTGGTCGAGAGTCCGTATCCGCGGGCGGTGCCGATCACGGTTCTGGCCGTGGGGCATCTCGCGGGCAATCCGGCCGGGTTGATCGCGCTCGGGTTTCTCGTGACGGTGGCCGTCGAGTCGGCGTGGCGGAACCGGGATCGCTGGGTTCGGCAGCACGTGTGGGCGTTGGGGCGCCTCAGGGTTCAGGCGACGGTGGTGGTGCTCGCGTCGGGGCTGATGGTGTTCGGCGACACGCGGTCGCTCACCCGTCCCGGGGTCGGGCTGGCGATGTTCGTCGCGGCGGTCGCCATGGGCGCGAGCGTGTGGTTCGTGATGCGGCGGCTCGTGTTGACGTCGTGGGCGCAGAAGACGTGGCGCAGTGCGCGGCCTGAACTCGGGGCGCTGATCAGGCTTGGGCTGTGCGTCCTCGTAGCGGGCGTCGGGTGGATCTACGGGCCGCGGCAGCTGACCGGGTACGCGATCGTGCTCGGGCTGGTCGTGTTGCTCGGGTTGGTGTGGGTGGTCTGGGAACTGGACGACGCCGCCGCCGCGAAGAGCAAGCTCGGGGACGCCGACCAGATCCGGGCCAGGGTGGCGATGAGGCCGACCGCGGAACAACGGCCCGCGGTCATGCGGGTGGCACGGGGGCTGGCCGTAACCCCGTTGGTAGCCCTGGGAATCGCCTACGTGCCGATGGCGTACGACGGGCAGAACGCGCTGACGGCGATGCGGGTGCTGGTGTTGTGCACGGTGGCGGTGTTGTTCGGGGACTGGTTGATGGCGCGGGGCGGCAAGGGGCCGTCGCACTCGCCGCACCACTGGTGGTTCACGGCCGCGGTTGTGGTGACCTCGACCGCCGGCTTGATCACCGTGGGCGTGATCGGGCGTGCGCTTCCGCTGGCCGTGGTGTTCCTGATGTTCGCCGGGCTGTTGCTCAGCGAGGCGCAGCGGTTCGCGGAGACCGTGCCGGTGCCGAAAGGGTTGCTGTTCCTCGGTTTCACGCGCACGCCGGTAGCGCTGTTGCTGGTGCTGTGCGTGCTGACGAGCGGGCTGAGCTATCCGACGGACGCGGTCGAGAGCTGGTCCACGAACCTCAGGCACGTGGTGCGCATGGCGTCGACCGTCATGGCCCTCGAACCCGCGAGCACCTGAAGTGCGAGGCCGTCGAGCATGCTGACCATCATGTTCGCGAGCTCGAGCGGGTCGCCGGGCGAGTGGATGTCGCCGGAGGCCTGGCCGTCGCGGAAGATGCTCGCCACGATGTCGCGCCACTCGCCGTAGAAGCGCTCGTTGAGCTCCTGCAGTTCGGGGCTGCGGATCGCCTCGACCCAGAGCTCCGCCCAGACCTTCCACGCCTCGACGGTCTCGGCCCCCTCGGGGAGGTACGACTCGACCACCATGCGCAGGCGCGACAACGGGGGCTCGTCGGACTCGAGGATCCAGCGGCGCCGGCGGACCGAGAGCTCGAAGCAGTGTTCGAAGGCCGCGTCGGTGAGTTCCCGCTTGGTCTCGAAGTAGTAGTGGACCGTGCCACCGGACACGCCGGCGTCCTTGGCCACGTCGGACACCCGGAGATGACGGAAGCCCTCTGCCGCGATCACCTTGCAGGTGGACGCGAGGATCTGAGCCTTGCGTTCGGCTTCCACACTTGGACGGGGCATCCGTCACCTCCTGATTTGTCCTGAACCTTACCGAAACTGGGAACGAAGCTTGCGCTTGTCGACCTTTCCCACCTTGGTCAAGGGAAGTCGAGGCACGATCGTGACCCCTCTGGGCTGGTAAAGCTCACCCAGTTCGGCAACGACCGAATCGCGAATTCTGTCGACATCGACATCCGGTCCCTCGGTGACCAGGAAAAGATGCACGACCTCGCCCAGCGCCTCGTCCGGCTGGGCGACCGCCGCCGCCTGCCGGATACCGGGAAGCGTGACGAGAAAGTCGTCAAGCAGGCGTGAGTAGACGTTGTCGGACGTTCTACCAGTGACGATGACGTCTTTGCTGCGGTCGTTGAGGTAGAGGTAACCGTCGGAGTCGAAATAGCCCACGTCTCCGGTGTTGAACCACCCATCGGCCGTTTCGCTCAATGGGGGTTCGCCCCAATAGCCCTCCATCACGTGCGGGCCGCGCACCCACACGTCTCCGTCGCGGGTTTCGACCTCCATCGCCGGATTGCGCTTTCCGACCGTGCGCAACGTGTCCGGCCGTGAGAGGTCGACATCGCCCGCGGGCATCGCCGTGATGGCCATCGCCTCGGTCATGCCGTACCCCTGCATGACGACCGGGCCCCACTTCTCGATCGCCTGGCGCAGCCGCTTTGGAGCGAGCGGGGACCCGCCGACGATGACGACGCCGAACTGCCGGCCGGGGCAGTCCGGGTGGTCGAGCACCTCGTACATCATCGGCGGCACGAACATCGTCGCGTTGATCTCCTCGTCGCGGGCGAGGCGCACGAACGTGTCCGCGTCGAACGTCGACGGGCCCAGCACCAGCTTCGACCCGGTCATCAGGGCGAGCCGGGCCGCTCCGGCGCCGCTGCCGTGGGTGATGAGCGTGTTGCAGAGCAGGTTCATCGGCGGCGTCTGCGCGGAGGTCGCCCACCGGTCGTCGGAGCGGTGGACCGCGAGCTTGGGCAGGCCGGTCGTGCCGCCGGTGTACATGACGGTGGTGAAGTCCGGCGCCGGGACGCGTTCGACGGGGTCACCGGGGAGGTCGGCGAGGTCCCAGCCGTCGAGCCGGGTGCTGAAGGTGGGGTCGACCACCACCCCGGCCACGTCCGCTCTCTCGATCAACGCCCTGAGCTCGCTCGGCCCGGGCTCCGGTGGCACGTAGACGAGCCGGGCACCGAGCAGGTGGACGGCCACGGTCAGCAGGACCGCCTCCGGCGTGTTGCCGAGGTACGCGGCCACGCCGTCGCCGGGGCGGATGCCGCGCTGGGCGAGGCCGTCGGCGAGACGGAACAGCAGGTCACGGGCTTGTGCGCGAGTGAGTCTGGTGTCGCCGCCGATCACGGACTCACGTTCGTCGTCTGTGGACAGTCGCTCCAACACAAGATCGACGTAGCTCATACGTCCTGTGTACTCCAGGCCTCGTAGGCTGATCGGGTGGTCGCACCCCCCATCGCGCCGGAATCGCCGGAATTGCCCGCGCGCAGGCGAAAACTGAGCACTCCGGTGCTGTTGCGCATGGCACTCGCCGTCGTCGGCGGCGTGCTGGTCTACCTGAGCTTTCCGCCGCGCCCGCTGTGGTTCCTGGCGCCGGTCGGGTTCGCGTTGCTCGCCTATGTGATCTTCGACAGGCGTGCGCGCGCTGGATTCGGGTACGGGCTGTTGTTCGGGCTCGGGTTCATGGTGCCGCTGCTCCGGTGGACCGGTGAGTTCGTCGGGCTGATCGCGTGGCTGCCGCTGGCGCTCGCGTGCGCGCTGATGATCTCGATCGGCACGGCGGCGATGGCGTTCGCGTCGCGCGTGCCGGGCTGGCCGCTGTGGGCGGCGTGCCTGTGGGTGGCGGACGAGGCGCTGCGCGGCGTGTTCCCGTTCGGCGGCTTCACCTGGGGGAAGATCGCCTTCGGGCAGCCGGAGGGCTGGTTCCTGCCGCTCGCGTCGCTGGGCGGTGCGCCGCTGGTGACGTTCGGTGTGGTGCTGACCGGGTTCGGGCTGTTCTGGCTCGTCAAGAACTGGAAGCTCGGCCTGCCGCTGGTCGTGGTGCCGCTGGCGGTGGGCCTGGTCGTACCGGTGGGGGTGGACGCGTCCGCCGGGACCGTCACCGTCGCCGCGATCCAGGGCAACGTGCCGCGCGCCGGGCTCGACTTCAACTCGCAGCGCCGGGCCGTGCTCGACAACCACGTCAAGCGCACTCTCGAACTGGCCGCCGACGTGGCCGCGGGCAAGGTCAAGCAGCCCGACGTGGTGATCTGGCCGGAGAACTCCTCCGACATCGACCCCTTCCGCAACACCGACGCCGCCGCGCTCATCGACAGGGCCGCGAAGACGATCAAGGCGCCGATCGCGGTGGGCGCCGTGGTGGTCGACAAGACCGACGGGCTGCCGCGCAACCAGGTGGTGCTGTGGGACCCCGAGAAGGGGGCCACGGACACCTACACCAAGCGCAAGCTGCAGCCGTTCGGCGAGACGATGCCCATGCGGTCGTTCTTCCGGCTGTTCGCGTCCGAGGTCGATCGGGCGGGGGTCTTCCAGCCCGGCACGGACCCGGAAGGTTTCGTCCTGGGGCCCGCGAAGGTCGCGATAGACACATGTTACGAAGTGGCGTTCGACTCAGTGGTCCGCGACTCCGTGACGGCCGGCGCGACGATCATCGCGATCCCGACGAACAACGCCACGTTCGGCTACACGGAGATGACCTACCAGCAGCTTTCCATGTCCAGACTGCGTGCGGTGGAGCACGGCCGGGCCGTGGTCGTGGCGGCCACCTCGGGGGTCAGCGCCATCGTCGAACCTGACGGTTCCGTCACTCAGAAGACTGGGCTTTTCGAGCCGGGTGCCCTGGTCGCGACACTGCCGCTGCGGTCACAGACTACGCTGGCGACTTGGCTAGGAGCCTGGCCCGAGTGGGTGATTGCCGCTGCGGGCCTTGTGGCGTTGGCGCTGGGCTTCACCCGACGACGGAAGGACTCGAATGGCGCGGCAGCCTGACCAGGAACTCGGGCAGGTGCTGGTGGTGATCCCGACGTACAACGAGCGGGACAACATCGGAAAGATCGTCAAGCGACTGCACACGGCACTGCCCGACGTGCACGTGCTGGTGGTCGACGACGGCAGCCCCGATGGCACCGGCCAGCTCGCCGACGAGATGGCGGCCGCCGACGAGCGGGTCCAGGTGATGCACCGCACCGAGAAGGCCGGGCTGGGCGCCGCGTACGTCGCGGGCTTCCAGTGGGCGCTCGAGCGGGACTACGGCGTCATCTGCGAGATGGACGCCGACGGCTCGCACGCCCCGGAGCAGCTGCACCGGCTGCTCGACGCGCTGCCGCAGGCCGATCTGGTCATCGGCTCGCGCTGGGTGCCCGGCGGTGAGGTCGTGAACTGGCCGGCGCAGCGCAAGTTCCTGTCGCTGGGCGGCTCGCTGTACTCGCGGCTCGCGCTGGGCGCGAACGTCCGCGACATGACGGGCGGCTTCCGGGCGTTCCGCGCGGACACCCTGCGCAAGCTGAACCTCGCCTCGGTCGCGTCGGCCGGCTACTGCTTCCAGATCGACCTGCTGTGGCGGACGATCGAGCTGGGCTTCCGGGTCCGCGAGGTGCCGATCACGTTCCTCGAGCGCGAGTTCGGCGAGTCGAAGATGAGCGGCAACATCGTGCGCGAGGCGCTGATCCGCGTGACGAAGTGGGGCCTGCGCCGGCGCGGGAACCAGGTCAAGGCGCTTTTCGGCGGCAAGAAGTAGGTCGTTGCTGAGTCCGGCGGTTGCGAGTGCGACCGCCGGACCCCAGGGTGGACCGCATGGGCCTCGCCGACCGGATGATCCGCCTGCTCTGGGCGGTCGGCGGTGAGGACGTGGCGGAACGGCTGCTGCTGGCGCACTGGCGACAGCTGCCGAGCGACGACCCGCTGGGCCGGGCGTTGCGGTCGCGGCTGGTGAAGGCGTTGCGGGCCGAGCTGCCCGGACATGACGCGCAGATCCGCGAGGCCGTGCTGGTCGACGAGCTCACGCTGCTCAACGCCGCCGAGCGGGTGCGGCCGAGCCGGGCGGCGGTGCTGAAGATCGTCCGTGCTTTGGCCGACTCCTGAACGGGTACACCCCTGATATGACGCTGGTATCGCAACGGCATCCGGTTCGCGCTCTCGGACTCTTCGCGGGGGCTGTGCTGGTGACCGCCGTGGTCGGGTCGCTGTTCTCCGTCTCGGCCGGATCGACGTACATGGCTCTGCAGCAGCCGTCCTGGGCGCCGCCCGCGTGGCTGTTCGGTCCGGTGTGGACGCTGCTGTACGTGATGATCGCGGCCGCGGGCTGGCTGGCCTGGCGTGCCGGGGCGACTCGGAACGAGCTGACGTTGTTCGGCGTGCAGCTGGTGCTGAACGCGGCCTGGACGCCGTTGTTCTTCGGGCTCGGGTGGTTCTGGGTGGCGTTCGCCGAGATCCTCGTGCTGTGGCTGGCGATCGTCGCGGTGATCGTGGCGTTCTGGCGGCGCAGCAGGGCCGCCGGCGCGCTCCTCGTGCCCTATCTGGCCTGGGTGAGCTTCGCGACGGCCCTGAACGTGTCGATCGCCGTGCTCAACTGACGGGCACGAACTCGCGCAGCACCTCCATACCCGTCATCGCGGGCGCGCCGGACGGTTCCGGGCCGAGCACGCGGGCCAGGATCGGGCCGAGCACCTCGCGGAAGAAGCGGTCGGCGTGCTCCTTCGACTCCCACACGGCGATGACGCGGAACTCGCCGTCGGCCCGGCAGGCGTAGCGGGCGCGCAGGCCGTCGGGCGTAGCCGCGCCCATCACCTGGTCGAGCTGGTCGAGGGACTGGATCGGCGGGGTCGCGATGGTGAGCCACATGGGGTCCTCCTCGGTCGGTGTGCTCCCAAGGTAGGAAGTTCGCGCTGGTCAGCCATCCGCCGGAGTACTCGGTGCGGTACTCATCCACGCCGCGATCTGGCTGCGCGTGCTGAAGCCGAGCTTGGTGAGGATGTGCTGGACGTGGTTCTGCGCGGTCCGCTCGGAGATCACCAGCCGGCGCGCGATCTGCCGGTTCGTCATGCCCTCGGTGACCAGCGACGCGACCTCGTGCTCGCGGCCGCTCAGCTCGGTCGTGGTGAACGCCGTCATGCCCAGCGTGCGGATCGCGCGGTCGGCGGCGCGGTGCACGGCGTCAGCGTCACGTCCGGCTGCGCGCAACGCCGCCGCGAGGTGCCAGCGGGCCTCGGCGGCGAACGCGGGCGCGCCGGCGCGGGAGGCCTCGTCCACGGCGGAGGTGAGGTCGGCGATGGCCTGCTCGTGGTCGCCGAGGGCCAGATGCCCGCGGCCCAGGGCGAGGGTGACCGGGCCCATGTACGCGACGCCGTTGCCGGCCGCGTGCTCGCCGCGGAACTCCGCGAGGCGGGGCAGGATCAGCCGCAGGTCGTCGGTCAGGCCCAGTCCTGACGTCACCAGGACGGCGTCGACCAGCCCGGGCAGCACGAAGAACGCGGGCAGGTCCCACTCGGCGATCGGGCCGGAACGGCGGTAGAAGTCCAGGGCCTCGTCGCGGAAACCCGCGCGCAGCAACAGGAACGCCCGCGTGAGCTTCGACATCAGCCGGAACCGCGGTGGCGGGTCGTGGAAGTGGCGGGCCAGCGCGAGGCCGTCCTCGGTGACGCCGAGATGGCAGGAAAGCCCGCACTGCAAAGCGAAGTAGGCGCCCGACGCCGGTTCGCGCTCGATCACCCGCATGCGGTCGTAGGCCCTGCGGCCGACCTCCTGGGCCTCCGCGAAACGTCCCTGTGCCTGGGCGAGACATGCCGTCACGACGTCCAGGTGCCACAACGGGACCTGGCCGCCGACCCGTTCGCAGGCCAGCTTCAGCGCCGGGAGTTCTTCTTGTGCGGCAGCGAATTCGCCGCTCTCGACCAACGCGTGGATGCGCCACAGCGAGCCCCACATCGCGCCGCGCGGACTGTGCGTGCGGTGGGCGAGGTCGATCATCTCGGCGGCGAGGTCGAGGCGTTCGGCGCGTCCGGCCGGGCCGGGGCACGCCTCCTGCCTGGCGTGCAACGCCTCGGCGAGCGCGCCATCGTCGCCGCGGGCCAGCCTCAGCGCCTCCCGGCTGAGCTCGTCCAGGCGGTGCTGCTCGCCGCGGTAGAACGCGAGGTGGCTGCGCTGGGCCAGCAGCCGGGCACGGGTGGCCGGGCGGACGTCCTGGCGAAGGGCGTTGTCGCACAACGGGGTCGCGACGGCGTTGACGCCCGCGCCGGGTGCGGCTTCGAGGACCAGGGCGGCCTCCGCGATCTGCTCGGGCGTCCCGGCCAGTTCGGCGGCGCGCTGGGCGGCCTGGACGCACCCCGCGAGGTCCCCGGCGAAGTAGGCGGCTCTGCCCAGCGCCACCTGGATCTCGTGGCTGTCGCCCAGTTCGGCGGCGGCGCGGTAGAGCCGGACGCCCTCTTCGTAGGCGAGCCTGGTGACCGCGTCCTGCGCCGCGCGGATCGTCCACGTGCGGGCGTCTTCTGTTGCGCCACAAGCGCTCCAGTGCCGGGCCACGTCGGCGAAGTGCGTGCTGCTCGTCATCGCCTCGGCGATCCGGCGGTGCAGCGCGCGACGTTCGGCCGGGGTGAGCGCGGCCTCGACGGCGTCGCGGGTCAGCGCGTGCACGAACCGGTGCCCGGTCGCGTCGATCAACGTCGTGGCCTCGTCCAGCGCGCTGATCGGCAGGCCGGAGGCTCGGGCCGCCAGGTCGAGGTCGAAGTCGCGGCCGATCAGCGCGGCCGTCCTGATCAGTTCGCGGGCGTCGGGGGAGAGCCGGTCGAGGCGGGCGGTGACGATGTCGCGGACGCTGCGCGGTGGCTGGTCCGCATGCCACGTGCCGTCGTCGACCGCGCGGGCGATCTCCGTGACGAACAACGGGTTCCCGCTGGTCAGCTCGGTGATCGTGGCCGCGTGCTCGGCCCCGACCAGCTCCGCGACCTCGTCGGGCGACAGCCCGTGCAGGTCGATCCGGTCAGCCGAGCGCATCAGGTCCGCCACCGCGGGGCACGGGTCGCGGAAGGTCGCGAACACCAGCACGTTCCGCAGTTGCGTGGCGAGGTGGGCGAGCACGAGCAGCGACGCCTCGTCGGCCCAGTGGACGTCCTCGACGACGATCACCAGGCCGTCGCGGTCCAGCGCGGTCGCGATCGCGTCGAACACCCGGAACCTGTCCTGCGGCACCTCGGCGTCGTGCGCGAGCACGAGATCGGGATCCGCGCCGGTCGCCTTGAGCACCTGCCGCCACGGCCAGAACGCCGGCGCCCCGGCGGTCTCGACGCAGTGCCCCCACACGACCTCCCGGCCGACTGCGAGCGCGTGCCCGGCCAGTTCCTGGGCCAGCCGCGTCTTGCCGATGCCCGGCTCGCCTCCGCAGAGCACCAGCCGCCCGGTCTCCGCCGCCAGCCACGACCTCGCCGCGGCGAGCTCACGACCACGCCCCACAACCCTCACGCCTGGATATCGTCCACGCCAGGAACCTCGTTTCCGGCAAATAGCCCGATAAATGGCTGGCGGCGGCGCGGACGGTCCGGCAAGGTTGTCCGCATGCGCACCTATCGCAGCTATCCGCCCAGCTCAGGCTCTCCGTCGTGACGCCGTAAGGCCTCGCCGACGTCGAGAGCCGCCCGCCCGTGCGAACGGGTCAGGGCGGCTTTTTCGTGCGCGGAAATGTGCACGACAATGGTGGAGATGGGGCTGTGGAGCCCCGCCCGTCTGTAAAACGGGAGCCCCGCGCAGAGTCGGTTCGACTCCGACCTCCACCACCAGCCGTTGCGCCACCGGGGTGAACCCCGGCAACGACCCCTGCTCCGCTCACGACCTACTAGCGGAGGAAGGGGACACCATGTCCATCGACATTCAGCAGCCTCGCCCGCTCGGCCTGGTCGGGAGCCACGTCCACGTCGGCGGCACCGCGGGCGGGGCGTTCGAGGCCCAGTTCGGCTACCGGATCCACGAGGGCCACGACGAGGTGGTCGGCGGGTTCACCGCGGGGGACGGGGTCGGCGGCCACGGCCAGTTCCAGGTCCAGGTCGACGTGTCGGGGGCGTCGTTCGTGCTCGACCGGCTCTTCGTCGAGGTGTTCTGGGTGTCGCCGCAGGACGGCGCCGAGCTCGACAAGGTCATCGTGCCGGTGGTGTACGGGCCGCGGATCGTGCCCGGCTACCGGGTGTACCAGGAGTACGTGATCAAGGCCGGTGACACGCTCTGGTCGATCGCCACGCGGTTCTACGGCTCCGGCAACACCTACACGCGGCTGGTGCGGGCCAATCCGCACGTCATCACGGACCCCAACGTGATCACCCCGGGGAGCGTGATCCGCATTCCCCAGTCCTGATGTGACCCTCTGGGACGACCGGGAGTTCGGGAAGTTCTGGCTCGCCAGGCTGATCTCGACGGCCGGGTCCGCGGTGTCGGGCGTCGCGCTGCCCGTCCTCATGTACTCGCTCACCGGCAGCGCCGCGTACACGGGAGCGCTCGCGGCGCTGACCGCGGTGCCGTACCTCGCGTTCGGGCTCGTCGCGGGCGCGCTCGTCGACCGCACGCACCGGCGCACTGTCATGGTCGTCACCGACCTGGTCAGCGCCGGGCTGCTCGTCAGCGTGCCGGTGGCGTCGGCTCTGGACGCACTGACCCCGTCGCACCTCCTGCTGGTCGCGGCGGGGGTCGCGAGCGTCGGCGTCTGGTTCGACGCGGCCACCTTCGGCGCCGTGCCCGCGCTCGTGGGCAGCGAGAACCTCGTCCGGGCCAACAGCGCCATCTGGAGTACCGCCACCGCGGTGCACATCGCGGCGCCGTCGGTCGCGGGAGTGCTGTTCGTGATCCACGGGCCGGCCGGGACGATGGCGCTCGACGCGCTGAGCTTCGCCGTGTCCGCGGCGCTCATCCGCACGATCCTGCGGCCGCTGAACCTGAGCCGGCCACCGCGCACCTCCCTCAAAGCGGACATCCGGGAAGGACTCGACTTCCTGTGGAGGGAACCCACAGTCCGGCTCTTCCTCGCCTTGGGTCTCGGTCAGGCGGTCGCGGGCGGCGCGGTGTCCGGGCTCCTGGTCGTCTACGCGTTCCGGGCGTTCGAGGTGCCGCAGAACGACGTGCGGATCGGCGTGCTGTTCAGCGCGCTGGCCGCCGGGTCGTTCGTCGCCACGGTCCTCATGCCCGCGATCAGCGACACCTGTGAACCCCGCCGCACCACCACGATCGGCCTGACCGCCGGGGTGGGGGTGATGGGGTTGCTGGTGGGGGCGCAGCTGTGGTGGCTCGCTGTACTGAGCACCGCGCTGTGGGGTCTGACCTCGACGATCGTCATCGTCAACGGCATCACGGTGCGCCAGCTGATCACCCCTGATCATCTTCAGGGGAGAGTCAACCTGGTGGGGCGCATGATGACGTTCGGGGTGGGGCAACCCGCCGGGGCGCTGGCCGGAGGAGTTCTGGCCGACGCGCTGTCGGTGCGCACCGCCCTGGTGATCACGGCGTTACCGCTCGTGTTCGTCGCGGGGCTCGGGTGGTCCCGGGTGAACGCCGAGCGTGGTGGTGAGTTGGGACACGGGCTCAAGTGATGCTGTGCCGAGGACCTGGTGGCTTGTTGGTTTCATACAAACCACGCTGCTCAACTCGCTTCGATCTAGCGGTTTTCCTACCGGGTAGTAGACGAGAGTGTGTACATCGATTGGGCGGCGTTTGCCGCTGAGGTCGTAATGTCCGCGAGGAGCCAAGTCGTTGTTCAGTCGTGTAGCGATCGTCAACCGCGGGGAAGCCGCTATGCGGCTGATCCACGCCGTCCGTGAGCTCGCCGCCGAGTCAGGGGAACGGATCGAGACCGTCGCCCTGTACACCGATGTCGACAAGTCCGCGCCCTTCGTCAGGGAAGCGGACCTCGCCTACAACCTCGGCCTGGCGGCTGACCGTCCGTACCTCAACCTGGAGGTCCTGGAGAAGGCACTCGTCGAGACGAAGGCCGACGCCGCGTGGGTCGGCTGGGGCTTCGTCGCCGAGATCCCCGAGTTCGCCGAACTGTGCGAGAAGGTCGGCGTCACGTTCGTCGGCCCGTCCGCCGAGGCCATGCGCAAGCTCGGTGACAAGATCGGCTCGAAGCTGATCGCCGAGGAGGTCGGTGTCCCGGTCGCGCCGTGGTCGCGCGGTGCGGTCACGGACCTGGAGCACGCCCTCAAGGTGGCCGAGGAGGTCACCTACCCGTTGATGCTCAAGGCGACCGCCGGTGGTGGTGGCCGGGGCATCCGCAAGATCACCTCCCCCGCGGAGATGGAAGAGAACTTCGAGCGCACCAGCCTGGAGGCCGCGCGCGCGTTCGGCTCCGGCGTGATGTTCCTGGAGCGCCTGGTCACCGGCGCCCGGCACGTCGAGGTGCAGGTCATCGCCGACGGCCAGGGCACGGCGTGGGCGCTCGGCGTCCGCGACTGCTCGGTGCAGCGGCGCAACCAGAAGATCATCGAGGAGTCGGCGTCGTGCGTGCTGGAGCCGCACCAGGTCGACGAGCTGAAGTCCTCGGCCGAGCGGCTCGCGAACGCGGTGGGCTACCGCGGCGCGTGCACCGTCGAGTTCCTCTACCACCCCGGTGAGAAGCTCTTCGCGTTCCTCGAGGTCAACACCCGCCTGCAGGTCGAGCACCCGATCACCGAGATCACCACCAGCTTCGACCTGGTCAAGGCGCAGCTGCACGTGGCGGGTGGCGGCAAGCTCGAGGGCGACAAACCCGTCGAGCTCGGCCACGCCGTCGAGGCCCGCCTGAACGCCGAGGACCCGGACCGCGACTTCGCGCCGTGTCCCGGCACGATCGTTCGGCTGGAGCTCCCGGCCGGCCCCGGCATCCGCGTCGACACCGGCGTGGCCGAGGGCTCGCAGATCCCCGCCGACTTCGACTCGATGATCGCGAAGATCATCGCGTACGGCCGCACGCGTGACGAGGCGCTGGGCAAGCTGCGCCGCGCGATGGCCGAGACGACCGTCATCATCGAGGGCGGCACGACCAACAAGAGCTTCGTGCTCGACCTGCTGGACGAGCCCGCCGTGATCGACGGCTCTGCCGACACCTCGTGGATCGACCGCGTCCGCGCCGAGGGTGGCCTGATCTCGCACCGCCACTCCGCCATCGCGCTCGCCGCGGCCGGCATCGAGGTGTACGAGGACGAGGAGCAGATCAACCGCTCCGAGCTGCTGGCGTCCTCGCGTGGCGGCCAGCCGCGCACGAACCACGAGGGCGCGGTCAAGCTGGAGTTCGTCCTGCGCGGCCAGCCCTACGTCGTGAACGTCGCCCGCATCGGTGCCGCGAAGTACCGCGTCGGCGTGTCCGCCGCGGACTCCGACACGGTGCTGACCGGTGACGTCGACGTCGAGCGGTTCGACCACCACGTCGGCCAGATCACCGTCAACGGCGAGCGGTTCCGCGTCGTCACCGGCACGCACGGCGTGGTCCACCAGGTGGAGGTCGACGGGGTCACCCACCGCGTCACCCGCGACGAGGGCGGCGTCCTGCGCTCGCCGATGCCCGCGCTCGTCGTCGCCACCCCGCTCGCGGTCGGTGCCGAGGTCGAGGCCGGCGCACCGGTGCTCGTGCTCGAGGCGATGAAGATGGAGACGGTGCTGCGCGCGCCGTTCCGCGCACGCCTCAAAGAGCTCAACGTCGTCGTCGGCACCCAGGTGCCCGCCGGTGGCGCGTTGCTCAAGCTGGAGGAGATCGAGGACGAGGCCGGCGCCGTCGAGGAGCAGAAGTCCGAGTCCGCGGTCGAGCTGGAACTGCCCGCGCCGCGCACGGACGTCCGGCCGGAGGAGCTCGTCGCCCGCGGTCTCGACGACCTGCGCAACCTGTTGCTGGGCTTCGACACCACCGCCGCCGACACCGAGCGGGTCCTGACGGACTACATGGGCGCGCGGCACGACCTGCTGGAGCGGCCGCTCGTGCAGGAGGCCCAGCTGCTCGGCATCTTCGCCGACCTCTGCGACCTCTCGCGCAACCGGCCCGCCGGTGAGGAGACCAAGCCGGAGAACCACATCCACTCTCCGCGCGAGCACCTCCACACCTACCTCAAGACCCTCGACGCCGACCGCGCGGCGCTGCCGGAGGGCTTCCGCGCCCGCCTGCAGAACGTGATGGGCCACTACGGCATCACCGAGCTCGACCGCACGCCGGAGCTGGAGCAGGCCGTCTTCCGGATCTTCGTGGCGTCGCGCCGGGGCGTGTTCGACGCGGCCGTCGCGACGACCCTGTTGCGCCAGTGGGTGCAGGAGGCGCCGCCGGTCGAGTCCGAGCAGGTCCAGATCGGCCTGGTGCTGGAGCACATCGTCGCCGCGACGCAGGTCCGCTACCCGGCGGTGGCCGACCTCGCCCGCAGCGTCGTGTTCACCTGGTTCGCCCAGCCGCTGGTGCGCCGCAACCGCGCCCGCGTGCACAGCGAGGTCCGCAAGCACCTGATCCACCTCGACGCGCAGCCACAGGCGGCGGACCGCGAGGAGCGGATCGCGGCGATGGTCGCCTCGGCCGAACCGCTGGTGCGCCTGCTCGGCCAGCGCATCGGCAAGCCCGGCGCGGACAACACCCCGTTGCTGGAGGTGCTGGCCCGCCGCTACTACACGAAGAAGGCGCTGGAGAACCCGCGCGTGAACGGCGCGTTCTTCCTCGCGGAGAACGAGCCGGAGCAGACGCGGCTCATCTCGACGGCGGTGGAGTTCCCGTCGCTGATCGACGCCGTCGGTGACGTCGTCAAGCACGGCACCGGCAGCGCGGTCGTCGCGGACCTCTACGTCAACTGGGTCGACGGCCCGTCCGACCAGGACGAGATGGCCGCCGGTCTGGGTGCCGCCCTGGCCGCGCACCAGCTGCCGCCGACGATCACCCGCATCACCACCACGGTCGCGGGTCGTCGTGGCGAGTCGATGCACCACCACTTCACGTTCCGCCCGTCGTCCAACGGGTTCGCGGAGGAGAGGCTGGTGCGCGGGCTGCACCCGCGCATCGCCGAACGCATGCAGCTCGAACGGCTGCGCGAGTTCGACCTCACCCGTCTGACCTCCGTGGACGAGGACGTCTACCTGTTCCGCGCCGTGGCCAAGGCGAACAAGTCCGACGAGCGGCTCGTGGCGTTGGGCCAGGTCCGCGACCTGACGCCGTTGCGCGACGACGAGGGCCGGATCGTGGCCCTGCCCGCCGCCGAGGACGTGCTGGCCACGTGCCTGGACGGCATCCGCAGGGCTCGCGCGCAGGCCGGTGGCCGCACTCGGTTGGCCACCAACCGCGTGGTGCTCTACGCGTGGCCGCCCACCGAGCTGTCCTCGAAGGACCTGGACGCGATCGGTCAGCGCGTGCTGCCGACGACCGCGGGCCTGGACCTGGAAGAGGTCCTGTTCCTGGCGCGTCGCAGGGACCCGGTGTCCGGTGAGCTCACCGACATCGGCGTGCGGATCGCGAACGACGCGGGCTCCGGCGTGCGGTTCTCGTTCGTGCAGCCGCCGACCGACCCGATCCAGCCGCTCGACGACTACCGCCAGAACGTCCTGCGCGCCCAGTCGCGCGGCACGATCTACCCGTACGAGCTGGTCGACATGCTCGTCGGCGACGGCGGGTCCTTCGTGGAGCACGACCTGGTCGAGGGCGCGCTGGTGCCCGTCGACCGCCCGCGCGGTGGCAACAAGGCCGGCATCGTCGTCGGTGTGGTGACCACGCCGACCCCGGCGTACCCCGAGGGCATGAAGCGCGTGGTGCTGCTGGGCGACCCGACCAAGTCGCTGGGCGCGCTGGCCGAACCCGAGTGCTCGCGGGTGATCCACGCCATCGACCTGGCCGAGGAGCTCTCCGTTCCGCTGGAGTGGTTCTCGCTCTCGTCCGGCGCGAAGATCTCGATGAACTCCGGTGTCGAGAACATGGACTGGGTGGCCGCGGCGCTGAAGCGGATCGTCGAGTTCACGCAGGACGGTGGCGAGATCAACGTCGTCGTCAACGGCATCAACGTCGGCGCCCAGCCGTACTGGAACGCCGAGGCCACGATGCTCATGCACACCAAGGGCATCCTGGTCATGACGCCGGACTCGGCGATGGTGCTGACCGGCAAGCAGGCGCTCGACTTCTCCGGCGGCGTCTCGGCCGAGGACAACTACGGCATCGGCGGCTACGACCGCGTCATGGGCCCGAACGGCCAGGCGCAGTACTGGGCCCCGAACCTGCGGGCGGCGTTCGACGTGCTGCTGGGCCACTACGAGCACAGCTACATCGCGCCGGGCGAGTCCGGACCGCGCCGGGTGTCCACTTCGGACCCCTCGTCGCGTGATGTGTCGTCGTACCCGCACATCGTCGGCGACAGCCCGTTCACCACGGTCGGCGAGATCTTCTCGATCGAGTCGAACCCGGACCGCAAGAAGCCGTTCGACATCCGCACCGTGATGCGTGCTCTCAGCGACCAGGACCACGACGTGCTGGAGCGCTGGGCCGGCATGGCCGACGCCGACACGGCCGTCGTCCAGGACGTGCACCTCGGCGGCATCCCGGTGACGCTGCTGGGCGTCGAGTCGCGCGGTGTGTCCCGCACCGGCTTCCCGCCCACCGACGGCCCGGACACCTACACCGCCGGCACGTTGTTCCCGAAGTCGTCGAAGAAGGCGGCCCGCGCGATCAACGCGGCCTCCGGAAACCGGCCTCTGGTGGTGCTGGCGAACCTGTCCGGCTTCGACGGCTCGCCGGAGTCGATGCGGGAACTGCAGCTGGAGTACGGCGCCGAGATCGGCCGCGCGATCGTCAACTTCCGCGGCCCGATCGTCTTCACGGTGATCTCGCGGTACCACGGCGGCGCGTTCGTGGTCTTCTCGAAGGCCCTGAACCCGTCCATGACGGTGCTCGCGGTCGAGGGCTCCTTCGCCTCGGTCATCGGCGGCGCGCCCGCCGCGGCCGTGGTGTTCGCCCGCGAGGTCGACGGCCGCACGGCCAACGACCCGCGCGTGAAGAAGCTGGAGTCCGCCGTGGCCGAGGCGTCCGGCGCCGAGCGGGCGGCCCTGACCGCCGAGCTGGTGACGACGCGCCAGAGCGTGCGGACCGAGAAGCTCAACGAGATGGCCGCGGAGTTCGACCGGGTGCACAGCGTGCAGCGCGCGGTCGAGGTCGGGGCGGTCGACGCGATCATCTCGGCTGCTCAGCTGCGGCCGGCGATCATCAAGGCGATCGAGGACGGTCTCGCGAAGTAATCTCTAGGATCAGGCCCGGCCTTCCCGTTGCGGGACGGCCGGGCCTTTTCTCTTGGGGGAGAACCGTGCGGGACATCACCGAACTGACCGACGTGGACGATCCGGGCTGGCCCGTCGTGCTGGAGGCCATCGCCGAGGGGCCGACCTCGTGCACCGTGCTTCCCGGCGATCCCGAGGCGTGCCGGGCGGCGTTGCTGCAACTGCAGGTGACGGCGCGGTCGTTGCTGGGCGCCGTGGTGCTGAACAGCGGCGGCCTGGTCCTGGCGGACGGCTGGCTGCGCGTGTACGGCGGGTCCGGCGGCGCGATGGCGAGCCTGGCCGAGGTGAACGGGTTTCCCGCGGCGGTCGACCCCGCTTGGGGAACGCCGGGAGGGTTGGTCGTCGGGCACGACGTGCTCGGTGGCGAGTTCGTCTGGAACGGCATGGACCCCGCGCGGTTCGGCAGGCCGGGGGAGCCGGGGCAGATCGTCTACTTCGCGCCGGACGCGCTGGAGTGGGAGACCTTCGACGGCGGCTACAGCCACTGGCTCGACGTGATGCTGGCGGGTGGGGCCGCGAAGTTCTACGAGTCGCTCTTCTGGCCGTCGTGGCAGGAGGAGGTGTCGGCGGTCGGGCTGCGGGACGGGCTCTCGTTCTTCCCGCCCCTGTGGTCCGCGGAAGGCAGGGCGGACCTCGCGAGCACCAGCCGCAAGGCCGTTCCGCTGCACGAGCTCGTGGCTGTTCATCAGGACATGGCGCGGCAGCTCGGCTGATCACTCGTTGCTCACGCCGAACGGGACGTGCACGCACGGCACCGTCTGGATCAGGTGCCCGCGCTGGTCGTCGAAGAAGATGTGCGGCTTGAGCACGTCCAGGATCGGCGCCTTCTTCAACCCTCCCAGGAAGAACGCGTCGTTCACCGTGAGCCCCCAGGCCTTGAGGCTGTTGATCGCCCGCTCGTGCGCGGGAGCGGAGCGGGCGGTCACGACGGACACCCGGATCCGGTCCTCCGCTTGACGCTGGATGCGGTTCACGCCCGCGAGGAAGTTCCTCAGCGGACCGGGGTCCAGCGGCGTGACGACGTTCGTGGCCTCGTGCTGCTGGAACTGGTCGAGTCCGCCGCTCTGGTAGATCCGCTCGGACGCGTCGTCGGCAAGGACGCCGTCGAAGTCGAACGCGATGCGCAGCGCCGGATCGTCGTCGTCCTGGAACGAAGACTTGAGCACCTGGCCCGCTGGGAGACCGGCGAGGGTGGCCTTGCGGACGTCGGATTCGTTGGCGGACAAGAACAGCGACATGTTCAGGGCCGGCATGAACTCGTGCGGGGCGCGGCCCTCGGTGAAGATCGCGCGGGTGATCGTGAGGCCGTGGTGGGCTGCGGACCTCAAAATGCGCAAGCCGGTGTCGGGGGAGTTGCGCGACAGCACGATCACTTCGACCAGCGGTGCCAGCGCGTTGAGTTGCAGCAGGCGGCGGATGAACGGGAACGCGACGCCCGCCGCGAACGGTTCGGCGAGGTGGGCTTCCTGATAGGCGCGGTAGGCCTGTTCGCCCTCGGACGCGAAGACGGCGTCGGACGCGGTCAGGTCGAACAGAGCGCTCGACGCGACGCCTACGACCAGCAGGTTTTCCAGGCTGGGAGCCACATCACGGATCGTAGACGCCCGGCCAGGGGCTTTTCTGGTACGGTCGTACCAATGTACTGGGTGGTGCTGGTCGCGTCGGGAGTGCTGGAGGCCGTGTGGGCCACGGCGCTGTCGGCGTCGAATGGATTCCGCCGGCTGTGGCCGGTGGTGGTGTTCGCCGTGACGATGACGCTGAGCGTCGTCGGGCTCGCGTGGGCGATGCGGGGGATTCCCGTGGGCACGGCGTACGCGGTGTGGGTCGGCGTGGGGGCCGTGCTCACGGTGCTCGTCGCGGTGCTGCGCGGTGAGGAGAAGCTCGGGGTGGCCAGGGCGTTGCTGCTCGTCGCGCTGGTCGGCTGCGTCGCGGGCCTGAAGGTGGTGAGCTGATGTACTGGGCCGTGTTGCTGGGAAGCGCGGTGCTCGAAGCGGTGTGGGCGACGGCGTTGTCCCAGGGGGCCTATGTGGTCTTCCTGGTCGCCGCGACGCTGAGCATGGTCGGGCTTTCCGTTGGCATGAAACGAATTCCGGTCGGGACCGCGTACGCCGTGTGGGTCGGCATCGGCGCGGCACTGACGGTGACGTGGGCGATGATCACCGGCGAGGAAGCGGTCTCCGCGTGGAAGATCGTGTTCCTCACCGGGATCATCGCCTGCGTCATCGGCCTGAAGTTCCTGAAGTCAGGAGCCTCAGGCGTTGATGGTCCACCGCTGGTTGGCGGTGGCGGCGCAGTCCCAGAGCTGAAGCCTGGTGCCGTCGGCGGAGCTGTTGCCGGTGGCGTCGAGACACCTTCCTGACGCCGTGTTGCGCAACTGGCCGTTGGACTCGGAGGTCCACTGCTGGTTGCCCGAACCCGTGCAGTCCCACAGCTGGGTCACCGAGCCGTTGGCCGTACCCGACGCGTCGAGGCACTTGCCCAAGGCGCGCAACGTGCTTCCGTTGCGAGTCCACTGCTGGGCGTTGGTGCCGTTGCACGCGTAGAGCTGCACCGCGGTGCCGTTGGCCGAGTTCGCCGCGGCCACGTCGACGCACTTGCCGCCGAAACCGGTGATGGTGCCGCCGGTCGGAGGCTGGGGGTTGCCGTTGCCGGCGGTCTCCCAGATGGCGTTGAGCAGGCTGGTGGCACCGGTCGTGTCCTGGGAGAGCTCCCAGTTCATGATGCCGCCCGCGTTCGACAGCGCCCACGTCGTCTTGCGCTTGATCGTCGGGATGCCGTTGTACTGGTTGCCGTTGTAGCTGTCGCGGTTGGCGTTGGCCGGGTCCTGCGCGACCAGGTCGCGGTAGGAGATGTAGGTCGGCCGGCTGTAGAACGGCACACCGAGGACGGCCTTGCTCGCCGGCAGTCCGCGGTTCTTCCAGAAGTTGACGGAAGCGATCGACCAGTCGTAGTTCGCGTGCGGGCTGCCACCGTCGTAGGCCATGATGTTCAGCCAGTCGACGACGCCGAACACCGCGGGCTGCACGCCGTTCGCCGTGCCGCCCTCGCTCACGACCGCGGCCGTGAGCAGCTTGCCGCGACTGTGCAACTCGTTGCCCAGCTGCGTCATCAGCGACGTGTAGTTGTTGCCCTCAGCGCCCGGATCCGGGTACTCCCAGTCGATGTCGACACCGTCGAGGTTGTACTGGTTGACCAGGTTGATCAGTGCGTTGACGAACGTCGTGCGCCCGTTCGCGCTGGCGGCCAGGATCTCGAAGTTGTCGTCGTTGCCGTCGTTCCAGCCACCGACCGCGATCGAGACCTTGACGCCGTTCTGGTGGCCGAGGCTCACCAGCTGCTGCAGCTTGCCGGGGTCCGGCACGCCCTGGAGCGTGCCGTTCGAGTTCGGCAGCACGAACGAGTAGTTGATGTGCGTCAGCTTGCTGTACTGGATCGAGCTGACACTGCCGGACCACGACGGCATGTAGCCGACGCTCTTGAACCCGGCGGGATAGGCGGCCTGCGCGGCAGGCGCCATGACTGTCATTGTCGCCGCGGCGGCGGCCAGCGCGAGGCCAGCGGCACCGAGGCGTGAACGGAATGAACGCATTGCAGGGGAGGCCTTCCACTTCGTCGAGCGCCCACCGCGACGTTAGTGGTCTAGACCGGTTGCTGGAAGATCAACTGGCGACCGGAACTGGTTCCGGTCGTTCCGCGAAATCATCGGAGGTGTGAGGCGCCGTTCACGTCGATGATCGTGCCGCTGGCCCACATCGCGTTCTCCGTGGTCAGCCACGCGACCGCGGCGGCGACCTCCTCGGGCTCGGCGACGCGCCCGAACGGGCTCTGCGCGCGGATCCGCTCACCCTCGGGGCTGGCGAGGAGGTCGGTGACCATGTCGGTGCGCACGAACCCCGGCGCGACGCCCGCGACCGCGATGCCCTGTGGCGCCAGGGACTGGGCCAGTGACTGGGTCATCGCGTGCAGACCGGCCTTCGCCGCGCCGTACGCGGGGGCGTCGGGCTCACCCCGGTAGGCACCCCGCGAACCGACGTTGATGATGCGGCCGCCCGCGGTCATGTGCCGGACCGCGTGCCAGGCGAGGTCGGCGGGGCCGTACAGGTTGAGCTCGATCGTGCGGCGCCAGGCGTCCTGCCACTCCTCGAAGCTCGTGCTCGAGATCGGGTGGTGGAAGTAGATCCCCGCGTTGTTCACCAGGACGTCGAGACCGCCGAGCTGCTCGGCGGCCTCGCTGACGACCTGTCCTGCCTGGTTCGCGCCGAGATCGCCCTGGACGGTGACGTGGCCGTCGCCGGGCAGGCTCGCCGCCACGGCCTTGGCCTCGTCCGCGCCGGAGCGGTAGTGGACGGCCACCTGGTGGCCGCCCGCCGCGAGGGCGTGGGCGATGGCGGCGCCGATGCCGCGGGAGGCTCCGGTGACGAGTGCGCGTCGAGTCATGCCGCCATCATCCCTGGCTGTTGATCAGCCACTTGCCGTTCTGCTGCACGAACGTGAACGTGGGCGTCTCCGTCATGGCCACGTTCTCGCCCTGCATGTACTGCAACGTCACGGTCACGGCGTTGTCGCCCTGCGGCACGAAGTTCGACAGCCGCACCGAGGAGTACTGACGCCAGAACCCCTGGTAGCCGTCGTAGTTCAGGTTTCGCCCTGCCTTGAAGCTGTCGGTGAGCAGGGACCAGCCCGTCTGCAGGTCGCCGGGGATCAGCGCGTAGTAGGCGGTGATCGCCTCCTGGGCGTTCTTCGGCCCGGCGGGCGGCTCCGGCTGGCCCTGGCTCGGCGTGCCGGCCGGCGGGTTCGTCTGGGAGTTCTCCGGAGGCGGGGTCTGGCTGTCCGCCGGTTGCTGCGGCTGGGTCTGGCTCGTCGTCTGCTGGTTCGACTGGGAGCCGGTCTGGCTGTTGGTCGGCGACTGGGCGTTGTTCTGGTTGCCGTTGCCCTTGGGCCACAGCAGGAACGAGCCGACGCCCACGGCCAGCACGAGAAGCACGATCGCGATGGGGACCAGGGGGAACTTGCGGCGGTTCTCGTCGGGTTCCGCCGGGGGTGCGGGCGGCGGGCTGACGGGGAGCACCGGCGTGGGCGGCTGCGCGACGGTCTCGCGAACCACCGGCGGCGGGGTCGCGACCGGAGCCGCCTCCGGCGCCTTCTGCTCCACGGGAGCAGGTGCCTCCGCCGGAGCCGCCACCTCGGCGACCGGTGTCGTCGCCTCAGGTTCCGGCGTCGGCTCGGGCTCGGGTTCCGGCGTCGGCTCGGGTTCGGGTTCCGCCTTGGCCGGTGCGGTCAATCCGGCTGCCTCGACAGCAGCCGCACCCGCGATCAGGCCCGCCGCGGCGGCCGCGGCCTCCTGCTTCGCCTTCTCCTCCGGCTGGGCCTCGACCGGGAGTTTGACCGTCGCCGGGATGACCACGGTCGCCTGGGAGGCCTGCGGCGTCTCGTTCACGACGGCGGCCAGCAGGTGGACGGCCTCCTGCATGCTCGGACGCCGCTCGGGTTCGTTCGCGAGCAGCCGGAACAGCACGGGTGCGAGCAGAGGGCCCGCGTTGGCGGGCGGCATGATCGAACCGCCGGCCACGCGGTGCAGCATCACGAGGTTGTTGTCCGCCGTGCCGAACGGCGGGCCGCCCTCGACGGCGTTGTAGAGCGTGGCGCCGAGCGAGAAGACGTCGGAGGGGAGACCGGCGTCCTCGCCGCGGGCGACCTCGGGGGAGAAGAACGCGGGGGTGCCGACGGTGCCGGTCGCGGTGGCGGTGCCGTCGTCGTCGGTGGCCCGGGAGATGCCGAAGTCGGTGATCTTGACTTCCTGGTCGCCGATCAGGACGTTGCCGGGCTTCACGTCGCGGTGCTGGATGCCGTGGCGGTGCGCGGCGGCCAGTGCAGCGGCGGTGTAGCAGCCGATGCGGGCCACCTCACGCGGCGGCAGCGTGCCCTGCTCGGTGATCACGGCGGCGAGGCTGCGGGAGGGGAGGTACTCCATGATCAGCCAGGGCCGGCCGTCCTCCTCCACCACGTCGTAGACGCGGATGGCGTTCGGGTGCTCCAGACGCGCGGCGAGGCGGGCCTCGCGCATGGCCCTGGCCTTCGCGCGGTCCACCCTGGCTTCGTCGAGGCCGTCGAGCGCGAGCAACTCCTTGGCTGCGACCACGCGGTGAAGCTGCTCGTCGTAGGCCTGCCAGACGACTCCCATCGCGCCCTGGCCGACCTTCTGCTTCAACTGGTAGCGGCTGCCGATGAGCCTGCTGCTGTCCTCCACGCGGGTGCTCCCGTCCCCTCTGATCACTCACAAGTGTGACGGTTGCCGCGTTCGTCGTTGACTGTAACCCCATCTGGGGGTAGATATGGGGTTATGCCGAAAATCAACGTGTACCTGCCCGACGAGCTCGCGGACTCCGTGAAGGACATGAACATTCCCGTCTCGGCGATCTGCCAGCGGGCGCTCGAAGGCTCGGTCAAGCGGATCGCCGCGATCCGGGCGCTCGACATCAGAGACCTCCAGCGCGAGGCACCCCCGCAGTTCACCGAGCGCGCGTGGAAGGCCGTCCAGATCGCCGCCGAGGTCGCCCAGGGAGCCAAGGTCGGCACCTCGCACCTGCTGGCCGGCATCGTCGGGGAGGGCGAGAACCTGGCGATGGACGTCCTCCGCGCGCTCGACGTCGAACCGAGAGGCCTGTCCTCCTCCGTCCCCGCGGGCACGGGCGGGAAACCAGGGTTCGCCGACGACGGGGCGGCGGCGATGGAGCTCGCGGTCGTCGAGTCCATCGCCCTGGGTCACAACTACGTGGGCTGCGAGCACCTGCTGCTCGGCATCGTCGCCGAACCGAACGGCGCGGGCGGCGAGGAACTGCGCGAGCTGGGCATCGAGATCAAGGGCGCGCGCCGCGCGGTCCAGACGGCGCTCGCGGGCATCGTCCACCTCAAGAAGCAGCAGAAGGCCGCCCCGGACGCGGCGAAGATCCTCGAGATGATCATGGCCCGGCTGGCGCGGCTGGAACAGCACGCCGGTATCGGCTGACGAGCTCCGCGCCGATGCGGGCCAGGTGTTCCTGCACTTCCGGCGACTCGACGGTGATCAGGCCGCCCCACCCGGCGACGTTGCGGGCGATGTCGAGCGGTCGCGGCGCCGTCAGCTCGACCAGCGTGAACTCGCCCTGGTCCTCGACGACCGTGCAGTGGCGTCCGTGCTGGTGCTGGAAGACCTTCAGGAACCTCGTGGGCACGAGCACGGTCGCGGACGTTTCCGAACGCCGTTCCTCCATGGCCGTGACGACCTCGCCCCAGGCGCCCGCCAGTTCGAAGTCGGCGGGCCGCGAGGACGGGGTGTCGGTGGGGATCACACCCGTGACGCGGTCGAGCCGGAACGTGCGCCGGCCCTCGTCGGTACCGGCGATCAAGTACCAGATGCCGTCCTTGTCCACGAGTCCCCACGGGTCCACCACACGTTCTTTCGGTGCCTCACCGCGTTTCTGGTAGCTCAGCCGCACCCGCACCTGCTTGACGACGGCCTGCTGCAGCGCGGTGACGAGGCCCGGCCTGTCCGAGGTGACCTCGCCCCATCCGGCGGTGTCGACGATGGTCGACTCGGCGGCGGCCTCCGCCTCGGCTCGAAAGGTCTGCGGCAGCGCGCGGACCAGCTTCCGCAACGCCGACTTGATCTCCGGGGCCACGGACGTGGCCGGTCCGGCGACCAGGAACAACGCCTGGGCCTCCGCCGAGGTCAGGCCGCTCAGATCGGTGCGGGCACCCCCGATCAACGACCAGCCTCCGCCTCTGCCCGGTTGGGGGTACACGGGTACCCCCGCCGCGGACAGGGCCTCGAGGTCGCGCCGGGCGGTGGCGTTCGAGACTTCGAGCTCCGCGGCCAGTTCGGCGGCGGTCACCCGGCCGCGAGCCTGCATCAGCAACAACGTGGCGACTAGACGGTCTGCGCGCATGTCTCCAGATTCCCGCTAAAAGTGCTCACTCGATGAGCACTTTACGGCGGAAGCTTGGAGCTACAAGACCGAAGCGAAGTTCTCCTGGAGGCAGTTGTGTTGCGAGGAATGTCGACCGTGTCCTACTACGCCGACGACCTGACCGAGGCCCGTGACTGGTACGCGCGGTTCCTCGGGGTCGACGCCTACTTCGAGCGGAGCACCCCGGACGGCACGCTCGCCTACGTCGAGTTCCGGATCGGCGACTACCAGGCCGAACTCGGCCTCGTGAACCGCCGGTTCGAGGTGACGCCGTCCGACGGACCGGCGGGGCAGATCCTCTACTGGGCGGTCGACGACCTGGACGCGACGTTCGCACGGTTGCAGGAGTTGGGCGCCAAGGTCCACGACGAACCCCAGGTGCGCGGCCCGGGCTTCGTGACGGCGTCGGTGGTCGACCCGTTCGGCAACATCCTCGGGGTCATGACGAACACGCACTACCTGGCCATCGCGGAGCAGAACCGCCGCGACTGAAAGCCGTCCGCTGCCGCATATCCTGCTGAAATGACGACTCGCCTCGCCATCACAGGACATCGCGGACTCTCCGCCGAACTGGAGGCGCGGATCGACGAGATGATCCGCGCCTCGGTGGCGGAGCACGGCGACGTGGCCGGGGTGTCGTGCCTGGCGGACGGCGCGGACGCGGTGTTCGCGCAGGCCGTGCTGGAAGTGGGCGGCGCTCTCGTCGCGGTGCTGCCGGCCTCGAGGTACCGCGAGACGTTGCCCGAGGACTACCGGGCCGTCTACGACGGGCTGCTCGCGCGGGCGGCCGAGGTCGTGCAACTGGAGTACGTCACGCCGGATCCGCACGCGTACATGGAGGCGGGCAAGCGGATGGTCGACGAATCCGACTCGTTGCTCGCGGTGTGGGACGGGCTCCCAGGACGTGGACCCGGCGGGACGGCCGACGTGGTGGCCTACGCGCGGTCGCGGGGCGTACCGGTCACGGTTCTGTGGCCCGAGGGCGCCGTCCGCTGAACGCTTTTCCGAGCAGCACCCGGAAGAGCACGGCCGGCCGGAACAGCGTGGCCGGGTGGTCGACCAGGTGCGAGACGCGGATGAACGCACGGTAGACCTGCCGGTTTCCTGGAGCGGCCTCGAACGCGCGGTCGGTGTACCAGCGCAGCAACCGGGTGCTCAGCGAGAGTTTCCTGGCGCTCCAGCCCAGGTCGGCGGTCGTCGCGGACCTCCACGGGGTCCGGGCGGTCCTGGCGACCGCGCGCTGGAAGACGAGCGGTTCCTTGGCGAGGTCGTGTTCCTGCAGCAGTGCGCGCAGATCCAGGCAGTACAGGGCGGCGAGTGTGAGGCCATGGCCGTGCACGGGGTTGAGTGAGACCACGGAGTCACCCAGCGCGAGCAGGCCGCGTGGCCAGTCCGGGACCTGGTGGAAGCGGTTCCACCGGCTGCGCAGGTTGCCCGCCTGGTAGATCTTCGACACCGGGGTGGCCGTCTTGATGATCTCGGCGATGTCCTGGCAGTGCAGGGTCGCGGCGTAGTCGAGGAAGCCGTCGTCGTCGGTGGGCGCGGCGTCGCCGTCCGCGCCGAACAGCGTCACGAACCACTGGTTGCCGTCCACTGTGGACACCGAACCGCCGCGTCGCGCGGCGGGGGCGTGGGTGACCTCGAAAGCGGTCTTCCAGTCGAGTTTCAGGTCGCGGTTCACCTCGTAGAGGCGTGAGGTGAAGCTGAGGTGGCCGTTGACGATCATCGGTGCGGGACAGTGCACGCCGAGCTCCGCGAGCCACGACACGAGCTTGCCGTCGCGGCCGGAGGTGTCGACCACGAGATCGGCGTAGTCGGTGAACGGCCTGTCGTCGTGCCGCCCGTGCACCCCGGTGACCGTGCCCCGGTCGTGCAGCAGGCCGTCGATCGTCACACCGTCCACAAGGGACACGTTGGGCAGGCTCAGCACCCGGCGGCGGATGGTCCGCTCGAGCATCACCCGCGTCGTCGAGAGCACGCTCAGGCCCAGGTAGCCGCGCGGTGCCCAGCCGGACGGGGTGCGGATCAGGAAGTCGCTGCCGAGGTCCGCGCGGACCGCGCCCGCGTCCTCCAGTTCCGTGCCGAGTCTCGGGAAGAGCGCTTCGAGCGCGTCCGCCCCGCGCGCCAGCAGCGCGTGGGGGTGGGAGGCCTGCGGGGTGCCCGCGCGGTAGCCCGTGTCGGGGGTGAGCCTGTCCCGTTCGACCAGCACGACGTCGCCGTACGACTCGGACAACACCCTCGCCGCCAGCAGCCCCGCGAAGCCGGCGCCGATGACGAGGGCGCGGTCGGAGTACATGGCGGTCATGCTGGCAGAACGACCTGCCCGGCGGATCCGCCGAGAGTCCTGTGTTCGGTCTCAGTACTGTTGTTCGCTCAGCACTCGCTCGGTACTCATGGGGGAACGTTCCTTGAAGACGATTGAGCTACCCGACGGCGCCGTGATCAGAGGGCGTGGCCTGCGCGACGGCAAGATCGTGGAGCCTCACCCGCGGTACGGGGTGTACCTGCAGCCGAAGCCGGTCGACGTGCCGTGGCCGCACGACTGGATCGACTGGCCGGACTTCCGCCTCCCGCGTGACCACGACGCCGCGATCAGGCTGATCCGCACGCTGCACGCGCGGGCGCTGTCCGGCGAACTGGTCGAGGTGGCGTGCAGCGGCGGCATCGGCCGGACCGGCACGGTGATCTCGTGCCTGGCCGTGCTGGCGGGCGTCCCGGCGGCCGAGGCCGTGGCGTGGACGCGCGCGAACTACCACAAGCGCGCCGTCGAGACGCCGTGGCAGAAGCGCTGGGTCAGGAACTTCCCGCCGAACTAGGAATCGAGCTCGACCACCGAACGCCTGTGCACCAGCTCGACGACCTCCGGCGGCACCGAGTCGCCGGCCGCGAGCAGCCGGGGCAGCAACGCGGCCTCCGTGGTGACGGCGCGGAAGAACAGCTCGACCGTCACGTCGTGGTCGGGCCGGTGCACGACGGTGATCTCGTCGCCCGGCCCGATTAGGCCCGCTTCCAGCACGCGGAAGTAGGCCCCTGGCCGGGCGACCTGGGTGAACCGCTTGACCCAGCCGCGCTGGCCGAGGAACTCGGCGAACGTGCGGCACGGGATGCGCGGCCCGCTGACCTCGAGCAACGCCGTGCCGATCCGCCACTGCTCGCCGACCAGCGCGGTCGTGTGGTCGATGCCCTGCGTGGTCAGGTTCTCGCCGAACTGGCCGGCGTGGAACTCTGCGCCCACCTCCGACTGCCACCAGTCGAGGTCCTCGCGGGCGTAGCCGTACACGGCCTGGTAGTCGCCGCCGTGCGCGGACCAGTCGGCGATCGAGTCACCCGCGACGCCGCTGCCCGCCGACCCCTTGGCGCCCGGCGGGCTGACCCGCAGCGGTCCGTCCACCGGACGCTTGTCGATTCCGGTGGCGCCCGTGCGGGCGTAGCCGACCGGGACCGTCTTCTGGGCGACGTTCAGCGAGAGCACGACAGGCATGGGGCCGAGACTATTGGCCGACCGCCCTGGCAGCGATCGAATTGACGTAGTCCTGGTAGATGCCCACCTTGTGCGTGATCAGGTCCATGCACTCCTGCAGCTGCACCATCTGCTGGGCCACGCGTTGCTGGTGCTCCTTCAGGATGTCCAGGCGTTGCAGCTCGTTGCCGTCGCCCTGGCGGACCAGGTCGGTGTAGCGGCGGATCTCCGGCACGGGCATCCCCGACATGCGCAGCATGATGCACATCTTCAGCCAGTCGATGTCCTGCTGCGTGTACACCCGGCGGCCGCCCGGTCCTCTGTGGACCTGGTGCGCGAGGATGCCTTCCTTCTCGTAGAACCGCAGCGCGTGCACGCTCAGTCCGGTGCGTTCCGCCACCTGTCCGATGCTCAGCCCCATGCTCCGAGCATAGGTGCCGGACTACCCGGCCGAACGCACCTCGACCTGCTCGCGCAGCTGCTGGTAGCGCTCGCGCAGATCGCTGGACTCCTCCCACTCCGCGAGGCTCTCCGGCGTGGGCGTCTTGGATCCGGGCTCGTACGCGATCTGGACCTCGGTCCCGTGCCAGGCGCGGGTGGCGCCCGCGACGTCGGCCGCGGTGCCCTTGTCGAGGTAGTCGAGCAGCGCGAGCTGGACGCGGCGCCGGCCGAACGCCGTGATGGCGGGCTTGACGAGCTCCCGGCTGAACCCGGAGTCCGGTTCGAGGACGGCGGCCTGCATCAACGGTTCGAACCATTCCTCGGGAGCTTCCTCGGTCGCCGCCACCGCCTTGCCGACGGCACGCCGGGCCCGATGGCGCCACGAGGGCTTGACGTCGGGCTGGTCCGCGGCCGGAATCTCGGCCCCCACCAGCGGCAACAGGTCTCGCAGCACGGCTTCGCAGGCGGTCGAACTGATGGTCGTGCGACCGGGCAGGGGCTTGAACGCCTGTCGGTCGCTTTCGGAGGTCATGATCCCGAGAGTAACAACGTGCTTCTTGACCTAGAGACGGCTCTAGTTCGTAGGTTCTCGCCATGAACATGCGCTATCGCGTTCTCGGGGGAACCGGCATCGAGGTCAGCCACCACTGCCTCGGCGCCATGATGTTCGGATCCGTGGCCAACAACGACCACGAAGAGGGCGTGCGGATCATCCATCGCGCCCTGGACGCGGGCATCAACTTCGTCGACACCGCCGACATGTACTCGGCGGGTGAGTCCGAGCAGATCGTCGGAAAGGCGTTGAAGGACCGGCGCGACGACGTCGTGCTGGCCACGAAGGTGCACTTCCCGCTGGGGGAGGGCCGCAACCGCAGCGGCAACTCACGTCGTCACATCCTCAACGCCGTCGAGGACAGCCTCCGGCGGCTCGACACCGACTGGATCGACCTGTACCAGGTGCACCGGCCGGACTACCGCACCGACATCGACGAGACGCTGTCGGTGCTGACCGACCTGGTGCGGGAGGGGAAGATCCGGGCGTTCGGGTGCTCCACGTACCCGGCGGAGGAGATCGTCGAGGCGCACCACGTGTCGATGAACCGCGGCTACCTGCGGTTCAGGACCGAGCAGCCGCCGTACTCGCTGCTGGCGCGCGGGGTCGAGCGGTCGGTGCTGCCGACGGCACAGCGGCTCGGCATGGGCGTGCTGGTGTGGAGCCCGCTGGCCAGCGGTTTCCTGTCGGGCAAGCACCGCAGGGGAGCGGCCGCGGAGGCGTTCCGGGCGACGCTGACGCCTGAGCGGTTCGACGAGTCGCTGCCGGGCAACGCGGCGAAGTTCGAGGCCGTGGAGCAGTTCGCGAAGCTCGCCGACGAGATGGGCGTGTCGCTGCCCGCGCTGGCGGTCGCGTTCGTGACGACGCATCCGGGCGTGACCTCGGCGATCACCGGGCCGCGCACGATGGAGCAGCTGGAGTCGTTGCTGGAGGGCGCCTCGCTGGTGCTGACCGACGACGTGCTGGACCGGATCGACGAGATCGTGCCGCCCGGTGTCGACACCTACGACGTGCACGGGTTCTGGAAGCCCGCGGCGCTGCTGGAGGTCCACCAGCGCCGCAGGCCGCTCGATCAGAGGTAGGTCACCACTGCTGGGTGGTCAGACCGGTGCCCAGGTAGATCTGGTCGAACCCGTTGCCGTCGTTGTCGTCGGTGTAGACGACGGTGACGCGACCCCACGGGTCGACGCCGACGGCGGGTTCGTCCTGCCTGCCGGTGGCGTTCGAGACCGTGAGCTGCCGTTCGGGACGGCCCGTGGTGGTGCCGTCGGGGTTGTAGAGGACGGTGTGGACGTCCTGCGCCTCCGTCGTCGTCACCGCGACGCCGAGCTGGTCGTCGATGCCGATCTGCGGATCGGTGCCGGTGGTCGACGCGACGGCACCACGGGAGGTGCCGGCCGCCGTGAACGACTGGGTGCGGACCCCGGACTGCTCCCAGGCGATGGCGAAGTCGCCGTTGAAGTTCGCCGCCACGGCGGGGCGTTTCCCCTGCCCCGTCGTGGTCTGCGCCTGCTTCACGCCACCGGACGCGGTGACGATCTTGCGGGCGACGTTCGCGTCGGCCTCCCAGGCGATGATCGCGTTGCCGGCGGCGCTCATCGCGACCTGGGGCTTGGCGTGCGTGCCGCCGGCGTTGTTGACCTGGGCCTCGTAGGTCTTGGAACTGATGGACGCGAACACGCTCACCCGCACGGTGGGCGCGGCCGTGCCCTGCTGGTCCTCCCACGTGACCGCGAAGCCGCCGGAGTCCGGATCCGCCGCCACGCTGGGGAAGTACTGCTGGCCGTCGGCGCTCGCGTTGGCCGTGCCGGAACCCGACACGGTCCCGGACGCGCTGATCGAGCGGACGGCGATGTTGTAGTAGCCGTTGCCGTCCGGGTCCTCCGACCACACGACGACCGCGCTGCCGTCCTCGTGCAGCGAGACGTCCGGCTGCCAGTGCCGCCAGTCGCCGGTGCCGCCGGTGGAGAGCTTCTTCTCGTAGACCGCCGCTCCCTCCTTGAAGAGGCGGATCCAGACGTCGGAGTGGATCGGGTCGGTGGGGGCCGTGGTGTCGCGGTCGTCCTCCCACACGACGGCCGTGTAGCCGTTGCGGGTGGCGGAGACGGACGCGTTGTCCTGGTCTCCGGTCGAGTCGCTGTTGACCGTGGACCACGTCATCGGGGCTGGTGCCAGCAGGAGGCTCGCGATCAGGAGTGTCTTCACGGTGCCTGCAATCCGGGGTTGGTGGCCTCGACGACGTAGCTGCCGACGGTCTTGACCGGGTAGTCGCGCACGGTGACCTTGTCGACGGCCCGGTAGTCGACCCGCATCTCCGTCGAGGTGGTCTGGGTCTTCACGTAGCCGCGCAGGTTCTTGAAGTACTTCACGTGCGGGTTCAGCGTCGGGTTGAGGCTGTTGTCGGCCGCGTTGCCGTCACCGCCGGACGTGATCGACGTCGTGACGAGCTCGGTGCCGATGATCCGGTTCTGCGTTCCGTAGTTCTGCATGAGGTTCGCGCCCCAGCTGCGGTGCACGTCGCCGGTGAGCACGACCGTGCCCTTGTTCCCGTTGGCGTCCCACGCGTTCTGGATGCGCGTGCGGTTGGCCGTGTAGCCGTCCCACGCGTCCATGCTCTTGGAACCGTCCGCCGCGGCGAGCCGTTGGGCGAAGAACACCTGCTGGCCCAGGAAGTCCCAGGTGCCGAGCTTCTGCCTGAGGCCGTCGATCAGCCACGTCTCCTGCGCCGTTCCGGTGAGCGTGCGCGCCGTGGCGTCGGCTTCCGGGCAGACCTTCGTGCCGTCACCGCACGCCTGGTCGTCGCGGTACTGGCGGGTGTCGAGCATGTGGAACGTGGCGAGGCTGCCCCAGCGGACCCTGCGGTGCAGCAGCATGTTCTCCGCCGTCGGTGCCTGGGCGGAGCGCAGCGGCATGTGCTCGTAGTAGGCCTTGTACGCGGCCGCGCGCCGGGCCGTGAAGTCACCGGCGGGGCTGCTGTCGTTGCGGACGAGATCGGCGTAGTTGTTCTCCACCTCGTGGTCGTCCCAGACGACCAGCCACGGTGCGGTGGCGTGCGCGGCCTGCAGGTCCGGGTCGGCCTTGTACTGGGCGTGGCGGACCCGGTAGTTCGCGAGCGTGCTGATCTCGGTGGCGGGGGCGAACTTGCGGATCTTCGTGGTGGTGGCGGCGCCCTCGTAGATGTAGTCGCCGAGGTGCAGGATCAGGTCGGGGTGTTCCTCGGCCATCCGGCGGTAGCCCGTGAAGTAGCCCTCCTCGTAGTGCGCGCACGAGGCGAAGAGCATGGTCAGTGCGGGCGAGGTGCCGACGGCCGGTGCGGTGAGGGCGCGGCCGACGGGGGAGATGTGACCGCTGGTGCGGAAGCGGTACCAGTACTCACGTCCCGGCTCCAGGCCGGTGAGGGTGACGTGCACGGCGTGAGCGCTTGCCTGGGTGGTGGTGAACGTGCCGGTGCGGACGATGGCGGTGAAGCGTTCGTCGGTGGCGACCTGCCATTCGACGGCGGTGTTGGTGTTCGGCATGCCGCCGAGACCGTCGGCGTTCAGCGGGTTGGGGGCGAGGCGGGTCCAGATCACGAACCCGTCGGCCGCCGGTTCGCCGGACGCGACTCCGAGGGTGAAGGGATAGCCGATGGCGTTGGCCAGTGCGGGAAGGAGAACCCCGGCGCTCGCTCCCGCGAGGCCGCCCACGATGAAGGTGCGTCTCCGTAACGTGGTCATGACCCGCAGGCTTACCGAACGCGGGTAAAGGTCCGCCTAACGGCGTGCGGCTTCAGAGTGGTTTCCCACCAAGCAAAAGCGGCGATGTCGTCGTTGTGGATGTCGAACGCGTCGGCGAGCAGTTCGGCGGCGCTGAGCGGGAGGCCGGTGTCGCGGACGGCGCGGTAGAGCAGGGCCACGTGGTCGCGGGACCATCTTTCGAGGCACAGGCCGGGTAATCGCTCCGCCTCGCAGCACGGCTGGGCGCACACGACGATGTCGAACCACTCGTCGTCGTGGTCGTTGAACGCGACCGTGACGCCGTACCGGTCGGGGTGCAGCGCGGTGACCTTGCTGTGGCGGGTCTCGTAGTGCAGCGGGTGGGGCAGCGCGGCGAGTCGTTTCGCGGCCAGGCGGTCCGGGCCGGTGAGCACGACCGGGTCGTGGTGGGTGCCGTGGTCGAGCACGACCACGTCCCACGTGCTGCGGGCGAGCCTGAGTGCGGTGGCGAGACCGGAGATCCCGGCCCCGACGACGAGTGCTGTGGCCATGACCAGCCCCTTCCCCTAGGATTGAGGCTAGCGAACGTTCAGAAATTTCTGAAGACAGGATGACTGTGACGGGCGAGACAGAGCGCAGGGAGGCCGCCGAGCAGTTGGCGCTCACGCTGGTCGGCGCCGGGATGCAGCGGATGGGCGCGCGGACGATCGCCGCGTTCATGTTCACCGAGAAGGAGTCGCTGACCGCGGGCGATCTCGCCGAGGAGCTGGGCGTGAGCGCGGGATCGGTGTCCGGCGCGATCAAGATGGTCGCGCAGATGGGCCTGATCGAGCGGATCTACGTCGCGGGCAGCCGGCGTGAGCACTTCCGGATGCTGGACAACGCCTGGACGACGCTCTACTCGCGCCAGCACTCCGTGGTCGACGACGTGCTTCGCGCCGTGGACAAGGGCGTCGAGGCGGTCGGGCCGGGCCTCGCGCACGACCGGCTCGAGTACATGCGGGACTTCTACACGTTCCTGATCAACGAGGCGCCGGTGCTGGTGGAGCGGTTCGAGCGGCAGCGTCGTGGAGAACCCCGTTCATGATCAGGTCCAGCATCCGCTTCGCCTGAGCCGGGTCGCCGTTCTGCGCGACGCCGATCAGCAGCGCCATCAGGTCCATCGGCTCGGTGTGCGCGCCGAGGGGTGCGAGCAGGCTCGACACGGCCTCGGTCATCTTCGCGCGGCTGTGCTCGAACGGGTTGAGGCCCAGGGCGATCACGGCCTGCAGCGCGTCCTTGAGGTCGCGTTTCGTCGCGGCGTAGGCGATGAAGCGGTCCATCCACTCCCGTAGCGCGGCTTCGGGTTCGTGGGTCTTCAGCAGCTCGGGCGCGGCGTCGCAGAGCTTCTCCAGCTCGGTGCGGTAGACCGCCTCGATCAACGCCTCGCGGGTGGGGAAGTGGCGGTACAGCGTGCCGATCCCGACGCCCGCCTTCTTGGCGATGGCGCCGAGCGTCGCGTCCTTCTCGTGGGTGAACGCGTCGAGCGCCACCTCGATCAGCAGCCCCCGGTTCCGGACCGCGTCTGCACGCACTTCATCACTCCTATGGGGTACGTCACTTGCTAAACGGAGGCCCCTCCGCTTACGGTGGAACCCGAACCGGAGGAACCTCCGTTTCAGTGTACGACACAGGTTGGGGAAACAGGATGAGTGAGCGCATCACCACCCCGTTCGGGTTCGGGAGCACGGCTCTCGAGGTCGTCGAGGGCGTCGACCTCTCGGGCCGTCGCGCCGTGGTCACCGGTGGAGCGTCGGGCATCGGCGTCGAGACCGTGCGGGCGCTTGCCGCCGCGGGCGCCGAGGTCACCATCGCGGCACGCGACCTGGAGGCGGCCCGCAGGGTCGCCGCCGACGTGTCCGCTTCTACTGGCAACAAGAGTGTTCTGGTCGCTCCGCTGGAGCTGACCTCGCAGGAGTCGGTCAAGGCCTTCGCCGTGGCGTGGGACGGCCCGCTGCACCTGCTGATCAACAACGCGGGTGTCATGGCCTCGCCGCTGACCCGCACGCCGGAGGGCTGGGAGCTCCAGTTCGCCACGAACCACTTCGGCCACTTCACGCTGACGCTGGGCCTGTTCGAGTCGCTGCGCGCCGAGGGCGCCCGCGTGGTCAACGTCAGCTCGGCGGGCCACCTGTCGAGCCCGGTGGTGTTCGAGGACATCCACTTCGAGCGCCGCGAGTACGACCGCTGGAAGGCGTACGGCCAGTCCAAGACCGCGAACGTGCTGTTCGGCGTCGAGGCGGGCAGGCGCTGGGCCTCCGACGGCATCACGATGAACGCCCTGATGCCGGGCGGCATCCTGACGGCGCTGCAGCGCCACATCTCGCAGGAAGAACTCCAGGCGCGCATCAAGCTGCGCGGCGGCGACAACCCGTTGCGGCTCAAGACGCCGGAGCAGGGCGCGGCCACCACGCTGGTGCTCGCCGTGTCCCCGTTGGTCCAGGGCCGTTCGGGCCTCTACTTCGAAGACTGCAACGAGGCCGTTCCCCACGCCGAGGGCATGACCAACGGTCTGGCCGCCTACGCGGCCGACCCCGAGTCCGCCGCCCAGTTGTGGAAGGTCTCCGAGGAAACGCTGAAGGTGCAGGCATGATCACCACAGGATTCGGATTCGACACGACGGCCCAGGAAGTGGCGAACGCCGCCGACCTAACCGGTCGTCGCGCCATCGTCACCGGCGGCGCCTCGGGCATCGGCGTGGAAACGGTGCGCGCCTTGGCCACGGCCGGCGCCGAGGTCACCATCGCGGCCCGCGACATCGACGCGGGCCAGCGCGTGGCCACGTCGCTCTGCAGGTCGACCGGCAACAAGCGGATCTCCGTCGCCCGCCTCGACCTCGCCTCCCAGGAGTCGGTGAAGGCGTTCGCCCGCAACTGGGACGGCCCGCTGCACCTGCTGATCAACAACGCGGGCGTCATGGCCACCCCGTTCACCCGCACCCCGGAGGGCTGGGAACTCCAGTTCGCCACGAACCACTTCGGCCACTTCGCCCTCACCGCGGGCCTGTTCAACTCGCTGCGAGCCGAAGGCGCCCGAGTGGTCAACGTCAGCTCGTCCGCACACCTCATGAGCGACGTCGTCTTCGACGACACCCACTACGCCCACCGCGAGTACGAACGCTGGCAGGCCTACGGCCAGTCCAAGACCGCGAACATCCTGTTCGGCGTAGAGGCAGGCCGCCGCTGGTCCGGCGAGGGCATCACGATGAACGCCCTAATGCCCGGCAGCATCGCCACAAACCTCCAACGCCACCTCACCCCAGAGGAACTGCAGGAGCGCATCCGCCAAAGCGGCGCAGCGGCCACCCGCCGCGTGAAGACCCCAGAACAAGGCGCCGCGACCACACTGGTCGTAGCCACCACCCCACTGCTGGACGGCATCTCGGGCAGGTACTTCGAAGACTGCAACGAGGCCACCCCGGTCTCAGACGCCAGCCCCCTGCGCGGCGTCGCACCGTACGCGCAGGACCCAGAGGCAGCGGCCCAACTGTGGAAGGTCTCCGAGGAGACCCTCTGGTCCCTGAAGGCGGCCTGACCCAGCAGAGGCGGCGCCTGTTGGTGGCCAGGCGGGGCAAGCCTGGGCCACCAACCTCAAGGCCCCGCGGCCGAGACGGCGGCGCGAGTCACCGTGCGATGTCGGTTGATGTCGTCCACCCCAACAACCACTGGAAGAACTGGCCAGGCTCGTCGACTGAGCCTGGCTAGCCGTACTCCTCCAGGTAATGCACCACCCGCTAACGACGTGCCTTGCGCTCGCCGCCCGGTGTTGCGTTCGCGAGTGAACGCCGGGTCCGTCTGCGCGAGCAGCACGTCGATCTTGCATGATCCCCATCCCGACGGCGCTGTCCCGAACACACGAGGGACTGGCGGCCTCGGCCCATCCCGGTTCCCGCGGGACCGGACGTTTTGGGCAGGGCCGAAACGTCTCAGCGAAGTTGACGTTGTTCGCGCACCGCTGGCAGGGTCGATCCCGAGGGCGTCTTCGCGCGGCTGGGGGTGAACAGCCGGAAACAGTCCACTGACGATCGCTGTCGATGAGCTGCTTCTTCTACGCGGCCCGGTAGGTGATTCCGCACGAACGCCTGGGTTGCTCGAACCACGGCGGATCCCGCTCTGTCGTAGCAGAGATCGAGAGGAAGTTCTTTGAGGTTGAGAACCAGAGTTCTTGCGCTCATCACGTTCACTCTGTCCACAGTCCTGGTCGGCACCACGCCCGCACCCGCCGCTACCGCCCAGACCCTGAAACTCGCCGCGCCGGCCGGCAGCGGCCTGCCGCCCTACATCGCCGTCATCAAGCCGGTCACCGCAAAACGGCTCGCCTCCAGTTGGCGCGAAGGCTGCCCCGTCGGCCCCGATCAGCTGCGGCTGGTCAGTCTGAACTTCGTCGGCTTCGACGGTGCCGTGCACCGCGGCGAACTGATCGTCAACGCCGATCTCGCCACCGAGGTCGCCCGCACCTTCGCCGACCTGTACTTCGGCCGGTTCCCCATCGAGCGGATGGAGACCATCGAGAAGTACGACTCCGACGACGACGCGTCGATGGCGGCGAACAACACCTCGGCGTTCAACTGCCGGCCGATCACCGGCGGCACCGCCTGGTCCAACCACTCCTACGGCCGGGCCATCGACATCAACACCGTGCAGAACCCCTACATCTCCCGCAGCGGCGCGGTCTACCCGCCCAACGGCGCGCCGTACGTCGACCGCACCCAGAACGTGCCCGGCATGATCCACGCGGGCGACGCCACCGAGCAGGCGTTCACCACACGCGGCTGGACCTGGGGCGGCTTCTGGGACACCCCGATCGACTACCAGCACTTCGAAAAGCCCTGACACCAGCCCGAGAAGCAGTCGGCGCGTGGCACCGCGCAACGCGAACAGCGCCCAGGATCGCCGCCGGATGGGGCGGCGGCGATCTGGGTGCCACGACGGCGACAGGCGAAGGCTCGGGTCCACCGACTCGACCCAACAGCCGATCATCGGCAGGTGAGTGCGTTCACGGTGCCCGCAGTGAGGCACCGGGGTGTTGTTCCGGTTCTGCCAGTCTCCATCACATACCTGGATCCGAAGGGCTTGCCGGTCGCCCCGGCGGGTGTTCGAGGACAGAGATGCCGTTGCGGCGGAGGGCGTGGGCCAGCACGCCGTGGTTGTGGTTCTCCGCGGCGGTGACGGCCTGGGCGCCGAAGAAGCACAGGGATTGCTCGTAGGGATCGCCGGCCACGCCGAAGGACAGGTCTTTCGCGACGAAGATCGAGTAGTCGCGGTTGGGGTAGTGCGAGTACTCCCAGCGGTCCAGGTCCCGTATGTCGGTGACCCGGTGGGGACGGTACTGGGTCGACGGGTGCACACCGTCGTGGTGGAACACCGAGTCCCAGTATTCGACGCAGTCGCGCAGGACGTCGCACACCAGTTGGGCGATCAGGAGCGTGGCGTCAGGGAACGGTCGGTCCGAGGTGCCGCACGGAGGCAACGTCCACGTCACCGACGGGACCGGCTCGCGGATCGACGCGCACGTCGGCACCTCGGCACGGAAACGTCAGCGGGCCTGAGATCGACTGTTGGTGCAGGAGGTGGTCGTGTCGTGACCAATGCCTTGTCAAAGCAGGGATGCTCAGGGATTCGCACTGGATCAACGAGACTGCGGCGGAGGACCCCGCGATCCCTGACTCGGTGCTGGCGAAGTGGAGCTGGTACCGGACGACGTCGAAGCGGGCGTGCGGTCTGTCGCATCGTTTCGAGGTGCTCAATCTCGCGCTTGCCGCTCTGGCGCCGGCAATCACCCTGACAGTCGACCAACCGGTGATCGGTGCCTTGCTGGGTACGGCGGCAGTCATCGTCGGTGGGATCCGCAGCAGTTACCGGTGGCAGGAGAACTGGATCTCCCGGAGCCGCACGCGGTATGCGATCGAGCGGGAGATCACCTACTACAAGCACCGCGTGCCGCCCTACGACACCAGGTCCAACGCTGCGACCTTGGTCACGACCGTCGAAGAGATAACCGAAGCCGAGGGCCGGGCGTGGGAGGCCGACCGCCGCAGCGTCACCTCCGCGCAACAACCTCCCGCCACCAACTGAACCAAGAGATCAGGGAACAACGAGCAACTGTCGGTGGTGGAGGAAACAGTGCGCCGTTCTGCTCGCCGCATGAGCGCGCGTTGGCTGGAACTGGTGCACCGGCGGCCCGGCCTTCGCCACAGCGAGGCAGTGCGGGAATGGTCATGAGTCAAATCGTGGACCGCAAGATCACCCGAGCACGAGGTGCTCGCCGGTCTTGTCCGCATCTTCACCGACGACCAGCATCACCTGAGCGTGGAGCAGGCCGTGGCCCGATGCACCGCAGGCGAGTTCGTGGCGGGCTGGTCAACGACTAGGAAGCTGTAGGAGCCTTGTGCGTGGTCAGGTCGCCGGACCGCGTTGGGACTTCGCGCGCTGGCGATGTGTTAGTCGCACAACGTCGAGTCGATGGATCGCGGCTTGTGCGAATCTCGCTGCTTGATCTCCTTCAGATTCGCCTCGAACGCGTTGTCCCACGGGCCGCCGAGGAACTTCTTGATCGCCGCGTTGAGTCTGACGCACAGGCCAGGCACGTCCTTGCGCATCCCCACGCCGTAGAACTCGTTGTCCTTGATGGGGAACTCGGGTTCGTCCTCCCACTCCGCCGGTGCGACTGTGGTCTTCTGGTCGAGGGTGTACGCGGTGAGGATGGACTGGTCGGTCACGACCCCGACGACTCCCAGGTCGGTGGGATCGGCAAACCGTTTGAAGCACTCGGGCTGGTCGAGTTTGACACCGCCGCCGTTCAGATAGTCGACCGCGGTTGTGCCGTTGCTGGCGCACACTCTCGCCACGGGTATGCCTGAACGGACCTCAGGCAACGCGGCCAGCTTTTGTTCGGAGTACATGATTCCCGAGTTGTCCTTGTAGTACGGCCCTGCGAAGTCGATGAGCTCGCGCCGCCATTTCGAGGTGTCGGGCCAGGCTTTGCCCTCGATCGAGAAGTTTGAAATGACGAGGTCGACCCTCTTCTCCAGCAGCGCGGTAACGCGGTCGCCTGGCTTGAGCGGTTCGTAGCGCACGTGATCGGCACCGACTTCCGTGGCGATGAACTTCGCCAGGTCGATGTCGAAGCCCTTCGTCATCGTCTGCCCCGACGGGTGGCTCCATCCCGGCAACGTGCCGTTGATGCCGATGACGAGTTCGGAGCCTAGGTACTTGGCGGGGAAGTCGAAGGAGACGTAGGCGACACCGGCCGAGGCGGTCGACATCACGACGGCGGCGAGCAGGGGGAGCAGTCGGGGACGGGTCATGAAGTACGGTTCCGTTTCTGGGAGGACGCGGTTCCGACCGCCGCCAGATAGCTCAGGACCGCGGCCACCGAACCCGCGAGCAGCGCCTGCTCGGCCACGCAGCCGAGGAGCAGGAGCACCAGGCCGGTGAGAGTTCCACACGCTCCTCCGCTGGCGATCCACCAGCGGTCGGTCAGTGGGGTGGGCGTCCTGTGGGCGGGCGCCGGCGACGTGGGTGTCGGCGGTGACAGCGTCGGTGGCACGGTGGCGGGTTTGTCGTCGATGTCGTCGAGGACTCGCCGGGACTCGTTCGCCACGGTTCTGCTGTCGTCTTCGACGAGCCGGACAAGCGCGGCTCTGGACTCGCTGCGCACAGCGTCATCACCTGTCTGATGCAGCACTGCGAGTTTGCCGACCGCGCTGAGGCGAACCGTGTTGATGGGGTCGATCAGCAGAGCGCGAACGTCGTCGGGGAGCGCGGTGCTCGGCCGGGTGGCTCGGTTGCGCACGACGGCCAGGTGATCGACTGTCTCCGTCGAATGATGTCGCGGCTGCGGTAGTTCCTCCGCCATCAAGGTGTTCCTCAGGATGGGGAACACCCTTGGCAGCGAGAGGAAGTCGTTATGACCGGGCACACCCTCGGTGAGCAGGCGGGTCAGTGCTCCGGTGAACGCGGTGTTCCGCGCGTTCTGCGAGGCGAACGCCCGCTCGTTCTCCGAGACGGCCGTCAGCGTGTACGCGCCGGCGACCTGGAACAGGTCGCCCTCACCCATCGCATCCGGCAAGGCCAGGCCTGCGAAGCACGTGTCCACGATGATGATCCGGTTCGCCGCCGGGCTGTGCCGCACCACGTTCCGAACGTCGCCGAAGGACAACGCGTCGAGCCACCAGAGCCGTTCCGCCGGATCTGTCTTCTGCAGGCAGACGTAGAGCTCGTTGCCGACCGGGTCCTTGGGTCGTGCGTGACCGGCCAGATACACGAGCAGCACATCGGTGGCGAGGTCGGCGTTCTCGCCGAGTACACGGAGGACGCGGCGCGGATCTGGCTCGTCGAGCACCTGCACGCAATGGTCGCGCCGGAAACCGCCGAACTCTTTGTGCGTCAGCACTTCCATCAGGTCGATGACGTTGTTGCGCACGCTTTCCAGCGAGGATTCGGCCAGCTCGCCCGAATAGGTCGTGGTGCCGATGAGGACGACCCGGGAGTTGTCAGGAACGGGAAGACGCATCAGTACCTTCGAGGTGTGCGCCGAGGAGGAGGTCGACGATCGAGCCGTGGGCGGTTCCCCTGGCGACCACGATCCGCACCTTCTCCCCGTTCGGTCTTGTCACGGTCAGTTCCAGTTCGGTCCCGCGGTCGGGTTCGCGCACTTCCAGGTAACGGCAGACCGACCGGGCCAGAGCGGCGATGGCGTCGCCGTCGGCGGCGATCACCACGTCCATGGACATCGACTCCGGTGGTGGCGGCACGGACTTGGTCCTGATCTTTCCGCGAAGGTCGTCCTCGCGGTTGAGCCAGGTCCACAGAACGCCGGTCTCATCGCCCGCGTCAACGAGCAAGTTCATCGATTCTCCTTCCGGCTGAGTGGAGATCGACGTGACTGCGCGCGGTGTTACTTCTGTTGATGGCAAACAAATGTTGCGAACACAGGTGGAATTCCGGCGGCCATCTTCACCGAGTAGTGGTGGTTTGCTGACGAGGAGAAAATGCTGGTTGTCTGCCGCAGTGCTGGAGATCATGGAGCGCCATCGGCATGCGCGCGTCTCTGTTCGGAACACGATCAGCGGCATGAGCGGTGTTCGTGCTGTGTGGACGAGGTGCTGATACAGCGGTCTGCTGATGGCTTGAGCTGTGTCGTCAGGATTCGGTGGTCCGGGCTGGTCGTGTGTCGGTATGGCCGGGGTTTCGCCTGAGGTGGTCGAGGATTTCGCAGTCGCAGGAGCCCAGCACCTTCACCGCGGATCGGGAGAGCAGGTCCCAGGACAGTCCGCGGGCTTCGATCCAGTTCCGTACGGCGGGGAAGGTGATCCGGTGTTCGCACGCCGTGCTCGCCAGGCGTTCCCGCAGGTGCTCCACGAGGGCGTGCCGGTCGTCCGGCGTCAGATCGAGTCGCCGGTCCGCGCGTCGGACCCGGTCCGCGTAGAACTCCTCCCGCCGGGCGCGGGCGGCCTGGTCGGTCAGCCCGGAGGTTCGCAGCCGCGCCTCGAAGACGTTCACCCGGAACCGTTCCAGGGACAGGATGGTGGTGAAGGTGCCGTCGGTGGGAAGGACGGCGATCTCGTGCCCCTCACGGTGGAAGCGCTCGAACGTCTCGCCGAGCAGCGTGTCGACGTCGACCGGGACCGCCGGTTCGGCGTCCTCGAACCCCATCGCTTCGGCGGCCATCCTGGCCAGCCGGGGGTGCGGCCACAACGGGACCAGGGCGTTGTCCTGGTCGTCGATCTCCAGCAGGCCGGTCTCGAAGTCCCACGCCCACACGGTTCCGGTGGCGGCGACCGTGGTGAAGAAGTACTCCTCGCGGCCGGGCCGGCCTCCGGCCCACAGTTCCCGGGCCTCGTCGTCCGACAACGAGGAGATCGTGGTCATCGGGTCTGCTCCTCGTCGTACGCGGTGGCGGGCGAAGCCTAATCCTGTCCAGGCGATGAGAGCCGCCAGGTCGGACTGTTCGTTCCGCTCATGGGCATGAGGGCGCTCGGCGGCATGAGAGCAAGTCAATCCGTTGGTTCGGCGGTTCGGCGCGCTCGTGCCAGAGCATCAGTCCATGCGTTGGTGTACTCATCTGCCATGACCCAGCGCAGGCTGTGGAACAGTTTTTCGCCGTTGCCCTCCGCGATGTACACCCGATCTGCTTGGCGCCAGATCAGGATGCCCCAGCCTTGGTCGAGGTCCGTGTACGGCTGCAGGGTGTTGCCCAGAGGGATGTTTTCCGCAGTCCACCTACGAAGATCCTGGTCGACGTCGTCCCACCAGGGGAAGCCGGCGATCTCCTCGCCTTGGTCATCGGTGAACCGCAGCGCGGTACTGCTGCTGCGCTGAAACAGCTCGATCTTGAATCCGTCAACACGCGTGAAGAGTTCGAGATCGCTCCTCGCAACCACCTCCTCGATGCTCAGTTCGAACATCGGACGCCTCCAGTTCGATCGAGCCGCATCCTCTTGCAACGGAGTCATCATCCGCCGCCGCGACCGGGGGTTGTACCTGCGCTCCTTCGGGCGCACGCCCATCGGCATGACCGCGCGCGTTCTCGGGCTGATCATGGGCAAGCGACGCCCGTGCCGAGCGCGGCTGGTGAGGCCTATGCGAGGCAGCGCAACCACACCACACGCGGTCCGCCGACCCCCTCCTGGCCAGCCTCCACATCCACGATGCCCAACCGCACACGGGTCTTCACGGCAGTGTCGGTACCGACACAAGTAGGCCCGTCCGAACCGTCATGCCACACGCCGTCTCTGCCTGCCCACGACGCGCCGACGATGATGTAGCCGCTACCGTCACGGGTGTCGTCGCTGTCGTGCAACGCGATCGCCGTCCCGCTCGCGTTCGGCATCGCCCAGCCCTCGACGACATCGGCAGTCGCTGAGTGTCGCGTGGTGAACCCCCAAATTCCGAACACGGCCGCGACTACGACACCCAAGGCAACCGGTGCAACGAACCGCCTCGTTTCCATAGCTGTTTCATACCAGCACATTTGGCAGGGGTGTCGTCGACTTTGTTCGTGGTGTTCTCGGTCGTGTCGATGTGCAGCCAGAACGAGAACGCGCCGGTGGCGCGGGAGGCAGCACAACGCAACTCCGGGCACCATCGGTACGAAGCGGTCCGGCCGCCCAAGGTCCTTCGTACCTTGTCGGGGGCCCGGCCGCGTCGATACGGTCTCGTCGGCCATGGATTTCCAGTGGCACATAGGGTGTTTGGGGGATCATGACCCACAGTCTGGGCACCGAGATGCAGGGAATGCCGGGCCGCTGGACGGGTGTGGCGCGAATCGACCAGATCGCCACCGAGGTGTTCCTCGGTGGCGGCCTGATCCAGTTGCTGACCGAGTGCGACGCGACCAGCCAGCTGCTCACCGACAGCGCCCTCAGCGAGTCCGACCAGTTGAGGACGCTCTTCAGCGTCGTCCAGCCGAACCACCCGGGGTACGACGAGCGCCGCGCGATCACCTGGTTGGCGTTCTCCTACATGTGCGCGTACATCGACGAGCTGTCCAAGACGCAGCAGGGCACCGAGGAGGACAACACCTACTTCGCCCGCAAGAACGCGCTGAAGGCAGTCGTCGCCGGACGGAACGACCTGCTGAAGAGGCTCATCGAAAACCCCGACATCCTGTTCGTCGGCGCCGACAAGCCGATGAGCGCGCTCTGCAAGCTCCCAGTGGTCAAGGGCGTCGGCACGCCGACCGTCAACAGTGTACTGGCCGATCACGCCAAGCTGACCAGTGCGGCGAACGAGTCCAAGTGGCAGCGCATCACCGACGCCGAGTGGCTGAAACTGTGCGGCGCGAACTATCGCATCATGCGGATCGACGTGTCGGGCTTCCACTTCCAGGTCGACAACCTGCAGATCGTCACGATCGAGGCGACGATGATCAAGGGCGTGTCGTTGTCGGCGGCGGAATGCGTGGTCAGGCTCGCGGACCGCAGCCTCCGCCGCCAGACCGAAGGCCACTTCGTCGGACAGGTGCTGAGCCTGCGCTACGGCCTGGACGGCAACCTCTGCGAGGACGACACAGCGAACATGGCGACGCAGACGGCCGGTGACGCCCACTGGCAGGACAAAGCCGCCGACTGGCGACTGGGCCTCGGCGGCAACCGCATGACCTACTACACCGAGGTCCATCCCAAGATCACCCAGTACCTGTGCAGCGTCGTGCCGTTCACGTCCACCCCGAAGAAGATCACTGTCCTGGACATCGCCGGCGGCAACGGCGACCTGGCCGAACGGGTCATCAAGGAGCTGGCCGCGTTGTTTCCCGCGATGAGCCTGAACTACGTCCTGGTGGACTACAGCCCGACCGACATCAAGGTCGCCACCCGCCGATTCCGGCAGCTGTCCGTGCCGCCCACGTTCAACCTGACCGCCAACGCCCTGCTGCGAGACATGCTCAGCTACAACTACGACGCCACCAAGGCGGCGGCCGATCTCGGCGTGTCGCAGGGTGCGGACGTCATCATCAATTCTGGTGGCCTGCTGAACAACCAGATCGGCAACACCAAGGACACGCCGGAGAAGTTCAACCTGATGTTCGCCCACCTGCTCAAGCAGGGCGGGTTCGGCGTCTACGGCGGCCTGACGCCGTTGTTGGTGAACGCGGCTACACACCGCAAGCACGGCTTGACCGTCATCAACCTCTACGACCCTGAGCGCCAGCGCCAACTGCACGTGGTGCGGAAATAGCCGCCCGTTGGCCGGGATTGGCGTACTGACGACCCGGCCTTCGCGACGGCCAGTCGGTGTGGCGTTGATCGGTGGAACACATCCGCGGGTTCGTGAGTTGGGGTTGGTTATGAGTCAACTCGTGGACCGTACGATCACTGCCTTGCGTGCCGAGTACGACGTGCTCGCCGGTCTCGTCCGCACCCTCACCGACGAACAGCTGGGCCTCACCAGTGGTGCCGAGGAATGGACCGTCGCGCAGGCCCTGTCGCATCTCGGCAGTGGTGCGGAGATCGGTCGTGCGCCGATCGCCTCGGCCGCCGGTGAGACCGTGACGGTCGAGGACAACCAGACGATCTGGGCTCGCTGGGACGCGTCCGCGCCGCGCGCGCAGGCCGAGGGGTTTCTGGAGCACAACGGCCGCTGGCTCGACATGGTCGAGGCTCTGACGCCCGAGCAGCGCTCGTCGCTGACCGTCGACCTCGGCTTCCTGCCGGAGCCGATTCCGTTGCTGACCGCCGTGGGCATGCGGCTCAACGAGGTGGCCAACCACTCGTGGGACGTGCGGGTGGCCTTCGACCCCGACGCCGGGGTGAACGCCGACTCGGCCGCGGTGCTCGTCGACCTCCTGGCCGGGCCTCTGGGCTTCCTGCTGGGCTTCCTCGCGAAGCCTGCCGAGCTCGAGGCGCCCGTGTCCGTCGCGATTCCCGGTGCCGGTCTGGTGATCGACGACGCGGTCACCGTGGTGGACCACCTCGAGGCACCTTCCGCGACGTTCAACGGGCCGCAGGAAGCGGTCGTCCGCCTGATCAGCGGCCGTCTCAAGGCGCCGTACGACAAGGGCGTCACCGTCGAGGGCGGCGTCACGCTCGACGACCTGCGTCGCGTGTTTCCCGGCTTCTGACGACCCGCCGTCAGGCGTTCAAAGGAGGGACCGCAGCACCATCGCTCGGAGCTGCGGTTCGATCTTGGCTGTGGTGTGCGCCATCACGACGACACCGAGGTCCTCGCTCGGATCCGCCCACCACGTGGTGCCGCCCGCGCCCGGCCACGTCACCTCGCCCACCGATCCCGGGGTGGGCGAACCACCGATCCGCCGCCGCACCGCGAGCCCGATGCCGAAGCCGTGCCCGGGATTCCAGCCCGGCTTCTCCAACCGGCTGGTGTCCGTGCCGGGGGCGAGCTGGTCGGACAACATGTACTCCACGGTCTTGCGGCCGAGCAGAGGGTTTCCCTTGTCCAGCAACATCTGGACGAACCGCAGGTAGTCGCCCGCCGTGCTGACCAGTCCCGCCCCGCCGGAGTGGAACCGCGCGATCGACAGGTCGGGGAGCACGTGCGGCGGCAACGGCCGGGCGAACCGGTCACGATGGTCTTCCGGCACACCGAAGGTGGTGTCCGGCATCCCCAGCGGCGTGCAGACCTCACTGCGCAGGAAGTCGCCCAGCGACATGCCCGCCACGGACTCGATGATCAGCCCCGTGAGGTCCAAACCCCAGCCGTAGTGCCACATCGCGCCCGGTTCGTGCAGCAGGGGCAGCGCGCTCAACCTGCTGACGAACTCCTCGCCGGTCAGGTCCGTCATGCCGTCGCCGACCGCTTCCGCGTACAGCTCGTGCACCGGTGAGTCGCCGAGCAGACCTTCCGGCATGCCCGCCGTGTGCCTGAGCAGGTCGAGGACCGACGGTTGCACCGACCGTCCGGCGAACTGGGGGAGGTACGTGCCGATCGGTTCGTCCAGCACGAGTTGACCCCGCTCGGCCAGCAGCAACGCGCCAGCCGCCGTGATCGGCTTGCTCATCGACGCGATCCAGAACAAGGCGTCCGTCGTCATCGGAACGCCGCCGGCCTTGTCCAGGTAGCCGAAAGCCTCGAGGAAGACCACCTGCCCGCGGTGCACGACCCCCACCACAGCGCCCGGCAACCGGTCAGCCGACACCTCGTTCTCGATGAACTCAGCCACCCGCTCCATGGTCAACATCATCGCATCGCGGCATGTGCGCGCTGAGCAACTCCGGTCAGCTGGAGCACGCGAGAGTAAATTCGAGGAATGCGGATCGGCGAGCTGTCCAAGCGCACGGGCGTGAGTCCGCGCTCACTGCGGTACTACGAGGAGCAGGGACTGCTGACCAGCTCGCGCTCCGGCGCGGGGCAGCGGCACTACTCTGACGCCGAGGTCGACCGCGTGTCGCTGATCCGGCAGCTGTTCGACGCGGGCATGCCCAGCCGGGTGATCGCGACGGTGCTGCCGTGCGTGGACCTCCCCAACGATCTCGGCGTCGCCGAGGAGACGTACGCGGCGATGATGCGTGAGCGCGACCGGATCGACGCCGACATCGCGCAGCTGACCGAGGAACGGGACGCACTCGAAGCGCTGATGCAGATCAACAGTCGCCACCGGGCGAAGTTGTCCAGGACCTCGGAACCGGTGGCGCAGCCCGCCTGACGCTGTGACCCGCGCCTCAGCCGCTTGCCCTTCACATCGATGTCAGGGGTGAAGGTGGTGACAGGGCCCGGAAACACCGGGCCGGTCACCTGGGAGGCGGCAGAAAATGGGACAGGCATGGGGTTTCGGCAGGCACGGCGGGCCCGAGGTGCAGGAGTTCTTCGATCGTCCCGATCCTGTCCCCGGTCGCGGTGAGGTGCTGATCCGGGTCGAGGTCGCCGGCGTGAACCCCCTCGACCACCTCGTGCGCTCGGGTCTGGTTCCCGGACTCGACGGCGGGCGTCCGTTCCCCCGCGTGCTGGGCATGGAGGCAGCGGGAACCGTTCTCGCACTGGGTGAGGACGTCGACGGGCTCGAGGTGGGGGACGCGGTCTTCGGCTTCGCGCTCACCGGTGGCGGTACCTACGCCGAGACGACGGTGCTGTCAGCGCCGAACACCGCACGCGTCCCGGCGGGTTTGTCCGCGCTCGTGGCGGCAACGCTGCCGGTGGCCGGGACGACCGCGGTGGACGCGCTCGACCAGCTCGGCCTCCCGGCCGGTGCCGCGATCCTGGTCAACGGGGTCGGCGGCGGGGTCGGTCTCGCCGTCGCCCGGCTGGCCGTCAGCCGCGAGTTGCGGGTGATCGGCACCGGGAGCACCGCCAAGCGCGAGCCCGCCGAAGCCGCCGGGGCGCGGTTCATCGACTACACCGCGCAGGACGTGGTCGCCGCGGCGCGCGAGCTGGTTCCGGAGGGCTTCGACGGGATCGTCGACCTGGCCGGGGGCACCTCGCTGCGGACGGTCGCGCCGCTGGCCAGGGATCCCCGCACCGTCATCGCCGTGGGGGACGCGTCGGTGACCGATGTCGGCGGACGTTTCGTCGAACGTCGCCTCGACCGCGAGAACCTGGAACGGTCCGCGCGGCTGGCCATCGACGGAGTCCTCGCGCCTGCGATCACCGCGGTCCACTCGCTCTCCGACGCCCCGGCCGCCCTCGCCACCGTCGAGAACGGTCACACCTCGGGCAAGGTCGTCATCAAGGTGGCGTGAGAGCGAGAACTAGCGGGACGCCTCGTTCGAGGACGCGTCGTCGACCAGGCGGAAGAGGTCGCGGGCCGGGTGCACGTCGACCGGGATGCTCGTCCCGACCTCGACGATCTTCGCGCCGTGCACGAGGTGGCTCGTGGTGAACGGCGCCCGGCCCGGCACGGTGACCAGCATCCGGACCCTGGTGCAACGGTCCTCGCCGCACCACACGCGTTCGGCGGACGTGACCTGACCCAGGACGCGCACGCCGGCCGTGTCCAGGTCGCGCCACACGCGCCGGTCCCGTGCGGTGCCGACGGCGGCCACGACCGTGACGACCACGGTGACGGCGGTCAGGACGAGGCCGGTCACGACGACGGCCAGCTTGTCGTCGTCAGGGACGTATCCGCTCAACGCGGCCACCAGGGCCAGCGGACCGGCGGCCATGACCGCGAGCCCCAGCGCGGTCCAGAACGGCTGCTGGAAGAAGACCGCCGGGCGACTCACCGGGCCCTCTGCCTCAGGCACTCCGACGTTCGTCACAGGCGGACCCTAGCCGAGCGACGGGGATCCTGACGGTAGAGGTCTGGACCATTTCGTGCTTCAATGACAGCGGGTCGCCGCCTGTAAGCGAAAGGTGAGCGAATGTCTGCCCGCTTGTTGCTGAGGGCACTGACCGCCCTGCTTCTGCTCATGAGCACCCTGCTCATCCCGTCCGCTGCCCAGGCGGCCGACACGTGCGCGCTCAAACCCCGTCCGGCGGGCAAGGTCCTGCACGGGTACTGGGAGAACTGGGACGGCGCGTCGAACGGCGTGCACCCGCCGTTCGGCTGGACGCCGATCACCGACAGCCGCATCAAGCAGCACGGCTACAACGTGATCAACGCGGCGTTCCCCGTGATCCGCTCCGACGGCACCGTGCTGTGGGAGGACGGCATGGACGCCGGGGTGAAGGTCGCGACGCCCGCCGAGATGTGCGCGGCGAAGGCGGCCGGGTCCACGATCCTGCTGTCGATCGGTGGCGCGGCGGCGGGCATCGACCTGAGCTCGACCGCCGTGGCCAACAAGTTCGTCGCGACGGTGGTGCCGATTCTGAAGAAGTACAACTTCGACGGGATCGACATCGACATCGAGACCGGGCTCGTCGGCAGCGGCAACATCAACTCGTTGTCTGCCTCGCAGGCCAACCTGATCCGCATCATCGACGGCGTGCTCGCGGCGATGCCCGCCGGGTTCGGGCTCACCATGGCGCCGGAGACCGCTTACGTGACGGGCGGCAGCGTCGTGTACGGCTCGATCTGGGGCGCGTACCTGCCGATCATCAAGAAGTACGCGGACAACGGCCGCCTGTGGTGGCTGAACATGCAGTACTACAACGGATCCATGTACGGCTGTGCCGGCGACAGCTACTCGGCCGGGACCGTGCAAGGGTTCGTGGCGCAGACTCAGTGCCTGAACAAGGGACTGGTCGTGCAGGGCACCACGATCAAGGTGCCCTACGACAAGCAGGTTCCCGGCCTGCCCGCGCAGCCCGGTGCCGGCGGCGGCTACATGAACCCCACGCTGGTGGGGCAGGCGTGGAACAGCTTCGGCGGCCAGCTCAAGGGCCTCATGACCTGGTCGATCAACTGGGACGGCTCGAAGAACTGGACCTTCGGCGACAAGGTGAAGTCGTTGCAGGGCCGTTAGAGCACGATGGTGTTCTGCCCGGCGGCGATCTTCCACGCGCCGTCCTCTTTGGACAGGACGTAGAGCGGCGAGCCCTCGTTCTGGTCGGGGATCACCGTGCCGTCGGGCTTCACCGGACGCTGGCGGATCTTGACGGCCGCCACGTCCGGGCGGATGAACAGCACGTGCGCCACCTCGTACGTGGCGGTCGACTCCTTCGTCGCGCCGGGCAGGACCTGGCGGGTGAAGGAGGCGATCTCGTCGCGGCCGGTGAGGCGCTTGCCGTGCGCGGTGGTCCAGATCGCGTCGGCGCGGAAGAGGCCGATGAACTCCTCGGCGAGCTCGTTCTGCTGCGAGTGCTGGACGGTGGCGACGAGCTCTTCGATCTCCGCGATGTCGGTCATGGTGAAGATCGTCGTACCTCGACCAATGTGGAGGTCAAGGGCGAAACCGGGGCCCGGCACAGCGAGTGTGGAGGCGGTGTGCCGGGCCCCGTCGGGTCACTTGCGGGGCGCGACCCGGGACTCGTAGGACTTCGGCTTGTACCAGGGGTTGTAGAAGCAACCCGTGCCGTACTTCTTGTCGTGGCCGGGGCAGGCCGCCGAGATCAGGAACGCGTTGGAGCGGATGCCCCACTTCTCCCAGGCCTCCAGCGACTGCATGGCCGCGGCGTACTCGGAGTCGCTGAACGCGCTGTGCACGGCCTCGGTCGTGAAGGTCTGCACGAGGTTGTACCAGCGCCCGGCCTTCGTCACGGCGTCCTTGTAGGCCGACTCGTGCTCCACGAACGCGGTCGGGTCGCCGATCGCGTGCACCGACAGCACCGGGATGTCGATCTTCCCGGTGAGGTCGCTGTCGTAGGCGAGTTCCGCACGGGCGGCGGGGTCGGCGGCGAAGCGTTCGACGCCCGCGTTGAGCGCCTTGTCGTCGTGCGAACCCTTGTACACCACACCGGTGTTGCTGAACGGGTTCCGGTCGCCCAGCCGCAGGTGCACGATGTCGCGGAACGTGAACGTCGCGAAGTTCAGGTGCGAGTTCAGCGTCTCCTCGGGGATCTTCGTGACCGTGAGGATGTCGGTGAGCTTCTGCTGCTGTTCGGGCGTGCGACTTCCGGCCACGCCAAGGCATTCCTCGATCCGGCTCCGCAGCCCGGCGGTCGTCATCGTCGAGCCGGGCCGCAGGCCCTGCCACAGCGGGTACTGCGCCTCGGACGGCCGCGGGTGGTTGCCGCAGTAGTACTGGTAGACCACTCGCAGGTCGACGCGGTAGTCGTAGCCGCGCGAACCGCCTGCCATGACACCACTCGTGAGCAGCGCCGCGTCGTAACCCTTGTACAGCTCGATGGTCTTGGCCGCGACGTTGCCGCCCCACGACTGCCCGTGGATGTAGACCTTCGAAGGCTTGAGCATGCCGACGACCATCTTGCGCAGGTTGTCGGTGTCCTCGGCCGCCATCCGCGTGCCGTAGCCGCCGCGCCGGTACGAGGTGCCCGCCCACGCGTAGCCCTCCTTGACCATGACCGCCCAGCGGTTCAGGTCGTCACGCGTGCGCTCGGGCGTGGGCTCGCCCAGGTCGGGACCGCCGTGCGAGTGCACGACCAGCGTCTTGTTCCACTTCTTCGGCACGGCGATCGTGTAGTACGCGCCGTTGGGGTCCCGGCCCTCGTAGCAGGTGGTGCCTGCGGGGACGTTCTCCGGGCACGGTGCGGTCGGGGGCAGGTGCACCGGCGACGTGAGACTCGCGGTGAGTGCGAATGCCAGCAGGACGTTCATGGCGGAATCGTGGGTCCAGCTCGATAAGTGGTCCAGTTCACTCACACAAACTTGGGATTTCCCTGACGTTACGAGCGAGTCACGCGACGGAAGCGGGCGCTGTTCAGCACGTGCCGCGCCCACGCGTGGTCGGCCGGATCGTCGTGCACGCACGTCACGACGAGCATCTCGCCGAACCGCGCCACGTGGCCGTGGAACTCGTGCCGCGTCACGCCGTCCGAACTGGCCGTGAGCCACAACGCGTGCCGCAGCTCGACACCGTCGCGCACGAGGAACTGCTGCTCCTCAGGCACGTCCGGCGCGCCCTCCAGCGCGAGCTCCAGGAACTTCTCGGCGGACGTGCCGATGGCCCTGCGGACGTCCACGAAGACCGCGCGGCCGGGCCCGGCGAAGCGCAGGCCCTCCTCGAGCACGTGCGGGGTGAGGCCCGCGGTCCGTTCGATGCTCCACTGGCCGGGCAGCTTCTGCCGGATCGAGACCGGCAGTTCGACCAGGTACCCGCTGAGCACCTCGTCGCGGTCCCAGGTCGTGCCGAGCAACGGGTGCTGGACGTATTCGGGCAGGTCATCGGGCTCGCGGACCTCGGCGACGACCTCCGCGCCGCGCAGGCCGTCCCACGGCTTGACGTCGTGCGCGAACGTGCCCGTGAACCTCAGTGAGGCGTAGCCGGGGCCGTCCCACGAATCAGCCGCGTGCAGGGCCTCCTGCAGACCGACCCGCATCCAGGCGCCGAACCACAGCTCCAGATCGCCGGTCAGCTCGACGGGCAGCACGCTCCTGACGAACGAGGCGTCGTCGGCCAGCAGCACGTTGCCGCCGGCCAGCAGCTTCGGGTTGCGCACCCCCGAGGGCAGGCCCAGGTCGAGGTCGATGGCGCCGGAATCGTCGGTCTCGGTGCCGCAGCACGCGCAGGCCGTCACCCGACGTACCGGACGCTGTTGAGCACGTGCTGCGCCCACGCCCTGTCCACCGGATACCGGTACACGCAACGCACGGAGATCATCGTGCCGGGACGGACGACGTGCCCGTGGAACACCTGCTCCTCGTGGCCGTCGATCACCTCGCTGAGCCAGAACGCGTGACGCAACTCCGGGCCGTCGTGCGAGACGGAGTGCTCGGCGCTCGCGGGGTAGCCGTCGAGGACCGCGCCCAGGAAGTCGCTCACGCTGCCGCCGGTGAGGTCGGCGTAGACGTCGAGCGCCACCCGGCGGTCCGGGCTCGTGAACCTGACCGTGCGGCCGTCGACCGCGCAGCGCATGCCGTCGGTGCGTTCGATGGTCCAGACCTCGCCGAGCGTCTCGCGGACGGGGATCGGCAACGGGTGCCGGATGCGGCACAGCACCTCGTCGCGGTCCCATTCCCGCTCCAGCACCGGGTGCGAGGTGAAGTACGGCAGCTCGTCGGTGTTGAGCACCGCGGCCTCGACGGGCACGCCGAGCAGGTCCCACGGCTTGATCACGTTCGCGAACCTGCCGGAGATCCGCAGGTTCGCGTACTGCTCGTCGTTGTCCCACACGGCGTGCGCGTACATCGCGTCGACTTTGCTGATCTGGGTCCACGCGCCGAACACGAGCTCGGTTCCGCCGGTCAGCCGAACCGGGAGCAGGCAACGGATGTAGGAGTCGCCGTCCGGTCCGACGAGCAACCCGCCTGTGGGGGCGCCGAGTTGCTCGCCGGGCACGCCGAGCAGTTGCTCCGGACGGTTGAGCCTGTAGTCGATGCGGTCCGTAGAGGTGATCTCGGCTCCGCAGCATCCGCATTGGACGGTCATGCGGGCATGCTAGAGCTCCTCGTTCGTGAGCAGTCGAGAGCGCACCAGAAAACGTATTCCAAGCGGTGCCTCCAGCGAGAAACCGCTCCCACGACCGGGCACGACGTCGATCGTCAGGTGCGTGTGGCTCCAGTACTCGAACTGCGCCGCGGACATCCACACAGGAATGACGAACTCGTCGACCGCGAGATCACCGAGGTGCACGTCGGACGCGCCGGTGCGGAACTCCCCGGCCAGGTAGCACATCGGGGCGGAGCCGTCGCAGCAGCCGCCGGACTGGTGGAACATCAGGTCGCCGTGCTCAGCCCTGAGGCCGCGGAGCACGTCCGCGGCCTCAGAGGTCAGTGCGACGCGGGGCATCAGAAGAAGCCCAGGGCGTTCGGGGAGTAGCTGACGAGCAGGTTCTTGGTCTGCTGGTAGTGGTCGAGCATCATCTTGTGGTTCTCGCGGCCGATGCCGGACTGCTTGTAGCCGCCGAACGCCGCGTGCGCCGGGTAGGCGTGGTAGTTGTTCACCCACACGCGGCCCGCCTGGATGTCGCGGCCGGCGCGGTAGGCGACCGAACCGTCGCGGGACCAGACGCCCGCGCCGAGGCCGTAGAGGGTGTCGTTGGCGGTCTTCATGGCGTCGTCGTAGTCGGAGAACTGGGTGACCGACACGACCGGGCCGAAGATCTCCTCCTGGAAGATCCGCATCTTGTTGTCGCCTTCGAAGATCGTCGGCGTGACGTAGTAGCCGCCGGACAGCTCGCCGCCGAGGTCGGCGCGCTCACCGCCGGTCAGCACGCGGGCGCCCTCCTGCTTGCCGATGTCGATGTAGGACAGGATCTTCTCGAGCTGGTCGTTGGACGCCTGCGCGCCGATCATCGTCTCGGTGTCGAGCGGGTGGCCCTGCTTGATCGCGCGGGTCCGTGCCACGGCGTCGCCCATGAAGCTGTCGTAGATGTCGCTCTGGATCAACGCCCGCGACGGGCACGTGCAGACCTCGCCCTGGTTCAGCGCGAACATCGTGAAGCCTTCGAGTGCCTTGTCGTAGAAGGCATCCCGCTGCGCGGCCACGTCGTTGAAGAACACGTTCGGCGACTTGCCGCCGAGCTCCAGCGTGACGGGGATGATGTTCTCGCTGGCGTACTGCATGATCAACCGGCCGGTGGTGGTCTCGCCGGTGAACGCCACCTTCGCGACGCGGCGCGAGGACGCGAGCGGCTTGCCCGCCTCGACGCCGAACCCGTTGACGACGTTCAGCACACCCGGCGGGATCAGGTCGGCGATCAGTTCCATCAGGACGTGGATCGACGCCGGCGTCTGCTCGGCGGGCTTGAGCACGATCGCGTTGCCCGCGGCCAGTGCGGGCGCGAGCTTCCAGACCGCCATCAGGATCGGGAAGTTCCACGGGATGATCTGCGCGACGACGCCGAGCGGTTCGTGCAGGTGGTAGGCGACCGTGTCCTCGTCGATCTGCGAGATGCCGCCCTCCTGGGCGCGCAGGGCGCCCGCGAAGTAGCGGAAGTGGTCGACGGCGAGCGGCAGGTCGGCGGCGAGCGTCTCGCGGACCGCCTTGCCGTTGTCCCACGTCTCCGCGACCGCGAGCATCTCGAGGTTGGCCTCGATGCGGTCGGCGATCTTGTTCAGCACGTTGGCGCGGTCCGCGACCGAGGTCTTCCCCCACGAACGGGCGGCGCCGTGGGCCGCGTCCAGCGCGCGTTCGACGTCCTCGGCGGTGCCGCGGGCGATCTCGGTGAAGTCCTCGCCGGTGACCGGGGTGGGGTTGGCGAAGTACTGGCCCTTGGCGGGCGGCACGTACTCGCCTCCGATGAAGTGGTCGTACCGGTCGCGATAGGTGATCACGCTGTCCGGTTGTCCTGGAGCCGCGTACTTCGCCATGGGGCCTGCCTTCCGCGTCGTTGCGAACAGGCGGCGAACGTAGAACCGCGAACGTTTCACCCACGTTGCATCCGATCGGAGTAGCCGCAGGGTTGCCGGTGCGGTGGTACGGGCTGCATCCTGGACCGATGGACCCCGGCGAACTGGGCTCCGCCCGGCCGGTGATCTTCGAGTCGTGGCGGCGGTCCCTCGACGCGCGCGTCGATCCGGACCGGCACGAGGCGCCAGTCGTCTACGGGCCGGACGAGATCGCGGACCTGCGGGGCGCGCACCCGCTGGCCGCGACCGTCCCGCTGCTCACGCACACGCTGTCGATGGACGACACGATCATGATCGTCACCGACACCCGCGGCCACATCCTCTGGTGCGAGGGCGACAACCAGATCCGGCACCAGGCCGAACGCGTCCACCTCACCGAGGGCTCGCGCTGGAGCGAGGACGTCATCGGCACGAACGCGATGGGCACCGCGCTGGCGACCGGCAGGTCCGTCACCGTGCACTCCCGCGAGCACCTCGTGCGCACCTACCACGGCTGGACGTGCGCGGCGAGCCCGATCCACGACCCCCACACGGGGTTGCTGCTGGGCGTCGTCGACGTCAGCGGGCCGCTCAAGACCATGCACCCGGCCGTCGCGCAGCTCGTGTCGGCCGCCGCCCGGCTGGCCGAGCACCACCTGGGGCAGTTCGCGCCGCGGCAGCACGTGCTCACGCTGAACTTCCTGGGCGGGCTACACGCCGATCTGGACGGACGGCCGCTGGGGCTGACGTTGCGCAACGCGGAGGTGCTGACGGCGCTCGCGCTGCACCCCAAGGGTCTGACGGCGGAGCAACTCGCATTGTTGCTCTATGGTGAACGTGGGAACCCGACCACGGTCCGCGCGGAGCTGCATCGGCTGCGTGCGCAGCTCGGTGGTGTCCTGTTGACGAGGCCATATCGGCTCGATGCGGTGGTGCGCGGCGACTTCCTCGACGTGCGGACGGCGTTGCGTTCCGGCGACGCCGGCAAGGCCACCCGGCACTACAGCGGTGATCTGCTGCCCCGTTCGGACGCTCCGGTGGTCCGCGAGGAACGGGTCGACCTCGCCGCCGCGGTGCGCAAGGGCGTGCTGGAGCGGGGAGATCTCGACGCGCTGCTGTCGTTCGCGGACAGCGGGGAGGACGCCGAGGTGCTCGAACGCCTGCACCTCCTGCTCCCGGTCACCGATCCTCGTCACGCTCTCGTCTCCTCGCGCCTGCGAAGGGCGCTGGAATAGGCTTTCCCGCAAGGGGAGGGCAAAAGTGAAGCAGTGCATCAACTGCATGACCCGGTTGCCGCGCAAGGATGTCACCGAGGTCGCGTGGTGTTCGTTGTGCGCGCCGTGCCTGCAGGTCGTGTCCGACCAGATGAAAGTGCTGCTCGACCGGCCAGGCGGTGCGCCCGTGCAGATCCAGCAGTGCGGCTGGTGCGGTGTCGCGCGCTCGTGCGGTGTCGGCTGGCGCACGAGGTGCCTGGTGTGCCTGGACGACAGGTCGGTGCCGGACCCGGCGGTGCAGAAGATCGCGCACCGGCTGGAGCTCGACGGCACCTGGCGGGAGAACTCGGAGTTCATCGCCGCGACGACCGTGAAGGTTCGCCTCGCCAAGTACTTCCGGCCCGGCTGGACCGTGCTCGCGACGGACGTGCACGGGTTGCCGTGGACCGGGTTCCGCTGGCTCACGAAGTCGCACGGCACGTGGGGACGCGACGACGAGACGGGGGAGGTGCGGCAGCTCAAACGCTTGCGCGGCGAGGAGAACCTGCTCTACCTGGCGCGGTACGGGAAGGTGCTCAAGTTCGGGCGCGGGACCGCGGACCGGGTGAGCGCCCACGTCGCGCAGGGCGCGGTGCCCGTGCTCGTCCTGTCCGCGCCGAGCCAGCAGGTCGTCGTCGCCAGGGACCGGCTCAAGCGCGCGCATCGCAGCGAGATGGTGTCGCAGCGAACGCCGGTCGACCTGTTCGCGGTGCTGCCGGACGGGTTGGACGTCACTGATCAGTTCCCACGGAGCTGATCAGCCGAGTTATCGTGGACACCTCCAGTGAGGGGAGGTGTCCACGTGCGAGTGCTCGCAGTTGTGCTGTTGTTGCTGTTCACGGCCACGCCCGCGCACGCCGCGACAGGCACGTACGTGCGCCTGGGACACTTCTCGATGGACCAGGCGCGCGTCGACGCCACGCTCGACGGCGTCAAGCTCGGCACCCTCGACTACGCCCAGCTCTACGAGTACCGCCGGGTCGAGGCGGGGGAGCACGTCGTCGACTTCCGCACGGCCGGTGCCGATCCCGGGAGCCCGGTGCTGCGATCCGTGCTCGTGAAGGCCGAAGCCGGGAAGGCGTACACGGTCATCGACATCGCGTCCTCGATGAAGGTCCTCGAGGACGACGTCAGCCTGCCGCCGAACGGGCAGGCGCGCCTGCGGGTGATCAACGCAGGCGACGCCGAGATGGACCTGCTGCGCGGCAGCGTGTTCGTGCACCGCAACGTGCAGGCGAACTCCACGACCGGCTACGTCGTGATGCTGCCCGGCAAGGACGGGCTGCAGGTGCTGCCGCGCGGGAAGGACTCCACGACGCTGGAGGCCACGCTCGAACCCGGCGGCGTCTACTCGTTGCTGGTCAGCGCCCGGCGGATCGAGCTGCGCACCGACGCCAAGGCAGCCGAGGTCGTGCCCGGTGGCGGGCAGGAGACCGGGTTCGGCGGCATGGCGGGCGGCTGGGACTGGCTCACCGCGCTGGTCATCGCGCTCATCGTGGGCGTCGCGATGTACTCGGTGCGCGGCCGGTTGTTCCGGTTCGGCTGATGGCCAAGGGCAAGCTCCTGATGGGGGCGGCCGTGCTGGTCACGCTGATCTACGTGGTCAAGGGACCCGGCGGCGACGAGGTGCCGGAACCGGTGACGGTGCTGATCCCGTCGATCGGGGTCGACACGTCGCTGGAGGCGTTGAAGGTGGACTCCGCGGGCGTGCTGGAGCCGCCGACGCGCGCGGACAAGGCCGGCTGGTACGCCAAGGGCGTCGCGCCGGGGGACGCCGGTCCGGCCGTGATCGCGGGCCACGTCGACTCGAAGACCGGGCCAGGGGTGTTCTTCCGGCTGCCCGAGCTGCAGCCCGGTGCTGAGGTGCTGGTCGAGCGTGAGGACGGCAGCAAGCTCACGTTCGTCGTGAGCAGCACCCACACGACGGAGAAGACCGCGTTCCCGACGGACGCCGTGTACGGGCCGACGCCGTTGTCGGAACTGCGGCTGGTGACGTGCGGGGGCGATTTCGACCGGGTCGCGGGCAGCTACCGCAACAACGTCATCGTGGACGCGGTGCTGAAAGTCTGACGGTCTCGTCGGCCCACCTCGTCAGCAGCGTGGCGTCGTGCGAGATCGCGAGAACTCCCGCGTTCGATTCACGTTGGTAGGCACGGATCACGCCGACCAGCGCGGCCGTCGTGGAAGCGTCCAGCATCGTCGTCATCTCGTCGCAGATCAGGTAGCGCGGGTTCAGTGCGAGCGCACGGGCCAGGCACGCGCGTTGCAACTGGCCGTCGCTGACCTCGTGCGGACGGCGGCCCAGCAGGTCGTCGGTGAGCATCACCAACGACGCCAGCTCCTCGACGCGGTCCTGGTTCTTCAACGGCTCCGCGATCGCCTGCCGGAGGGTGAAGCGCGGGTCGACGGACAGCCGGGGCTGCTGGAACAGCACACCGATCTTGGTGCGTTGAGTCGCTTTGAACCGGAACCCGGTGACCGTCTCGCCGTCGATCTCCACGGTGCCGCCGAACGGCTTGTGCAGCAACGCGAGCACACGGGCCAAAGTGGACTTCCCGGACCCGCTCGGTCCGGCCAGGCCGACGGTCTGTCCAGGCTGGACGGTGAGGCTGACGTCGGTGATCACCGGTTCGCGGTAGCCGGCGGTGATGCCGTTCGCGGTCAGCACGGGCGGTGGCACGCGACGGCGTGCGGGTCGTCGGTGAGCACGGGGCGGTCCTCGCAGATCGCGGTGGCCTGCTCGCAGCGCGGGGCGAACGCGCAGCCCGCGGGCAGGTCGGTGAGCAGGGGCGGCTGGCCGGGGATCGGGAGGAAGTCCCGTTCCGGCAGGGCGTTGGCGAGTCCCCGGCTGTAGGGGTGCTTCGCGTGGTCGAGCACCTCGTGGGCCGGGCCGACCTCCACGATCCGTCCCGCGTACATCACCGCGATCCGGTCGGCGATCTTGTGGGCCGCCGCGAGGTCGTGCGTGATCAGCAGGACGGCGTGGCCGTCGTCGACGAGCCTGCGGAACTCGTCCAGCAGGCCGTCCACGAGATCGCGGTCGAGGCCTGTGGTCGGTTCGTCGGCGATCAGCAGCCACGGGTCGCCGACCAGCGCCAACGCGTTCGCGACGCGCTGCGCCATGCCCCCGGACAGCTCGTGCGGGTAGCGGTCGAGGTGCTCGGGGAGCAGACCTGCCCGTTCTGCGGCATTCGCAGCGTCTCCGCCGAGTACCCGTGCAGCCTCTTCGAGCTGGGAACGCGCCGTGCGGACCGGCGTCAGGTGGCTCGCCGGGCTCTGCGGGATGAGGCCGATCTGCCGGCCGCGGATCGTGGTCGCGAGCTCGTGGTCGGTCGCCGCGAGCAGGTCCACGTCACCGAGCCGGGCACTGCCGGAGGTCTCCGCGTTGCCCGGCAGGAACCCGAGCAACGCCGACGCCAGCACCGTCTTGCCGCAGCCGCTCTCGCCGACCAGCGCCACGCACTCGCCGGGCCGGATCCGCAACGACACGTCGTTCACGGCCTCGACGGTCGCGCCCTTGAGCGCGAACCGCACCGACACCCGGTCGATCTCCAGGTTCACCACGTCAACTCCGTGCGCCGCTTGGGGTTCAGCCGATCCCGCCACACACCGCTCACGCCGGACACCGCCAGCGTCGTGATGATCAGCAGCAGTCCTGGCGCCAAAGACATCCACCAGCCGCCGATGAGCAACGAGCGCTGGGCGTCGTTGATCATGTTGCCGATGCTGGCCGCGTGCGGCGGCAGACCGAGACCCAGGAATGACAACGCGGTCTCGTGCCACACGGCGTGCGGCACCATCAGCGTGGTCGCGAGCAGGACCTGCGGGGCGACGTTCGGCAGCAGGTGCCGGGTCATCACCTGAAGTCTCGAAGCGCCACCGACGATCGCCGCGTCGATGAACGGCCTGGTGCGCAACGACAGCACCTCCGACCGCACGATCCGGGCGGCGGTGAGCCAGTGCGTCAGCGCGATCGAGATGATCACGGCGGAGAGGCTCGGCCGCAGGATCGCGACGATCACGATGCCCAGCAACAGGTGCGGCACCGACGCGATCGCGTCGACCACCCGCATCAGGATCCGGTCGAACCAGCCGCCGATCGATCCCGCCAGCGCGCCGACCGCCGTGCCGGCCAGCGCCGAGATCAGGGCGGCGACCACACCGACGGTGAGGGAGACCCTGAGCGCGTAGACGCAGCGCAGCAACACATCGCGTCCCAGTTCGTCGGTGCCGAACAGGTGCGCGGCCGACGGCGGCTGGTTGGCGATCGCGAGGTCGACGTACTGCTCGTTGAGCTCCACGACCAGCGGCACGATCAGGACCGTCAGTGCGACGACGCCCAGGATGATCGCGGACGGCAGCAGCCGCCAGCGAGGCGACCGCGGCGGGCTCGCGGCGGTGAGGCGGCTGCGCGGGGCAGGACGCCAGAGCAGGTCAGCCATCGAGCGCCACCCTCGGGTCGGCCAGCGCGTACAGGACGTCGGCCAGCAGGTTGCCCAGCAACACCACACCCGTCGCCATCACGGTCAGCGCGCCCAGCAACGCGAAGTCGACGTTCAGCGCCGCCTCCACCGTCGCCCGCGCGATGCCCGGCCACGAGAACACCGTCTCCACCAGCAACGCCCCGGTGATCAGCTCGGGCAGTCGCGCGCCGAGGAGGGTCAGGAACGGCAGCAGCGAGGTGCGCAACGCGTGCCCCGAGACCACCAGGTGGTCGGGCAGCCCGCGAGCCCGCGCGCCGATCACGTGGTCCTGCGTGAACGATTCGAGGAGGTTCTGCCGCACGAACAGCACGAACCACGGCGCCTGCGAGATCGCCAGCACCGCGACCGGCAGGACCATGTGGACGGCGACCCCACCCACGGACACCGGTTCGGAGCCCGTGGTCACACCACCGCCGGGCAGCCACCGCAACTGCAATGCGAACACGTACAGCACCGCCAGGCCGAGCCAGAAGACCGGCGCGGCCTCCAGCGCGTAGCAGCTGCCCGTGATCGAACGGTCGAGCCACGACCCCTGCCGCCACGCCGCGAGCGTGCCCAGCACCAGTCCGAGCAGCAACGCCAGCGTGAAGCCGACCGACACCAGCAGCACCGTCCACCCGAGACGGTCGCCGATCACCGCCGACACGGGCTGCTGCAACGACAGCGAGTCGCCGAGGTCGCCCGCCAGAGCGTGCCGCAGCCAGGCCCAGTACTGGGTGACGACGGGCTCGTCCACGCCCCAGTTCTCGCGCAGCTGCGCGACGCGTTCCGGGGAGGCGCCGATGATCCGGACACCGAAATAGCGTTCGACTGGGTCGAACGGGCTGGCCTTGGCCAGCACGAACAGCGCGAAGCTGACCACGAGCAGCACCGGGACCGCGAAGGCCAGGCGCCGCAACGCGACCAGGCCGATCGACCGGGTCACGACTTCGGCGTCCAGCGCTCGAGGTTCCACCACACCGCGTGCACGAGGCCGTGGTCGTGCGGCTCGACCTGGGTCTCCTGGCCGTTCCACTTGTCGCGCAGCACGTAGGTGTGGTCGAGGAACACCAGGAACGCCCAGCCGGGATCGGCCGCGTAAGCCGTCTGGAAGTCGTCGTAGGCCTTCTTGCGTGCGGCCGGGTCGAGGCTGCGACGCGCGGTGTCGAGCGCGGTGTCCACAGTGGAGTTCTTGTACAGCGTCATGTTCACGTAGCCCGACTGGCCCGCGTAACGGGAGTGCAGCAACGTGTACGCGGCCGTGTCCGGGTCGTACGGGTCGCCGCCACCCCACACCGCCGCCGCTTCCTTCTGGCGTTGCAGCATGATCTCGAACGTGGTGGCCTCGACGGGCGCGTCGATGCCGAGCTTCGCGATGTCGGAGGCCGTGGCGAGGGCCAGTTCCTTGCGCAGCACGTCCGGCGCCGGGTAGAGCACCGGCAGCTTCGCGGGCTGGCCGTCCTTGGCGCGCTTGCCGTCCGCACCCTTGCGCCAGCCGGCCTCGTCGAGCAGCTTCTCGGCCTCGGCGACGTCGTAGCCGAACGCGGAACTGTCGTTGTACCAGTCCTTCAGGTACGGCGAGATCGGCGTGGAGGCGGGCTTGCCGGAGCCCGCCAGCACGGCGTCGATCATGGCCTGGCGGTTGATGCCGAGGTTGATCGCGCGCCGGACCTGCGGGGACGAGGTGAACGGCAGTTCGGACGGGATGCCGAGACCGCGGTAGTCGGCGGACGGGTTCTGCACGATCTGGTAGCCGGACCGGTCGCGGTAGGTCTGGGCGAGCTTGGGTGGCAGCACCGTCCCGTCGAACTCGCCGGCGGCCATGCGGGTCGCGCGGGCGTTGTCGTCCGGCACGAAGACCACGGTCACGGTCTTGATCGCGGGCGCGCCACCCCAGTACTTCTCGTTGGCCTTGAGGATCAGCCGGTCGCCCTTGCGCCACGACTCGACCGTGTACGGGCCGGTGCCGACCGGCGCGGTGTTGAACGGCGCGCTGTTGATGTCGGTGCCGGTGAGCTTCGCGGCGGGCACGATGCCGAGCGCGAGTTGCTGCGCGAACGGGGCGTACGGGTAGGACAGCGTGAACTCGACGGTGCTCGCGTCGACCGCCTTCACGTCGGTCAGCGCGTCGAACCGGGAGGCCACCGTGGAGTTCACCTTCTTGTCCACCACGGACTTGTAGGTGAACACGACGTCCTCGGCGGTCACGGGCGTGCCGTCGGAGAACGTGATGTCCTTGCGCAGCTTGGCCGTCCACGTCAGCCCGTCCGCCGACGCGGTCGGGAGTTCCGCGGCGAGCGCCGGTTTCAGTGCCAGCGAGGCGTCCCGCGTCACGAGGCCGTCGAAGATCTTCGCGGCGCCATCTGGGGCGTAGCCGAGCACGGGGTTGAGGTTCTCCGGCTCACTGCCCGCGCCGATGACGATCGACGTGGCCGAACCGGTCGTCGCGCCGTCGGGGGACGAGCACCCCGCCACCAGAACGAGGGCCGCCAGAACAGCTCGCCGCATGCAGATCCTCCCCAGAAGTCCGTGTTGCCGCCAGCAGCTAACAGCAAGGGAGTTGCAATAGGCAAGATCTTGCATCTGTGCGCTCAAGTCGGACTCATGCCAGCATCAAGGGCATGACCAACGGAGTGCACACCCACGAGCACAGTCACGGCGACACGACTCACACGCATCCGCATGGCGAACACTCGCACGATCACGTCGAGCACGAGCACACCCATACGCACGACGGAGAAACGCACTCACACACGCACGTGCACGACGCGGGTCACGTCGAGGAACACCAGCACGCGCACTGAGTTCAGTGTGATTCGCGGGTGACGTCGCTACCGCTGGAGCCGACCAGGAAGTCCAGGTCGGCTCCGGTGTCGGCGCCCAGGACGTGGTCGACATAGAGCCGTTCCCAGCCGCGTTTCGGTGCCGCGAACGCCGACACCGTCGCGGCGTTCGGCGTGCGGGACAGGAAGTCCGGCGCCTCCACGTCGATGCGGCGGTTCGCCACGTCCAGCACGATGACGTCGCCCGTCCGGACGAGCCCGAGTGGTCCGCCTGCCGCCGCCTCCGGTGCGACGTGCAGCACAACGGTTCCGTACGCGGTGCCGCTCATGCGCCCGTCGCAGATCCGGACCATGTCGCGCACGCCCTGTTCCAGCAGCTTCTTCGGCAACGGCATGTTCGAGACCTCCGGCATGCCGGGGTAGCCGCGGGGTCCGCAACCGCGCAGCACCAGCACGGAGTCCGCGTCCACGTCGAGATCCGGGTCGTCGATGCGGGCGTGGAAGTCCTCGATGCTGTCGAACACCACGGCCCTGCCCCGGTGCTGCAACAGATGCGCCGACGCGGCTGCCGGTTTGATCAAAGATCCTGATGGCGCCAAATTGCCTCTCAGCACGGCGATGCCGCCCTCGGCGATGATCGGCTCGGTGCGGCTCCTGATCACCTCCGGCTCCCAGATCGGCGCGTCGTCCAGGTAGTCGACCAGCGGGTTGCCGGTGATCGACAAGGCGTTGGGATCGAGCAGGTCGCGGACTTCCCGCAGCACGGCCAGAAGTCCGCCCGCGCGGTGGAAGTCCTCCATCAGGAACCGGCCGGCGGGCTGGAGGTCCACCAGCAACGGCACGCCGGAGCCGATGCGGTCGAAGTCGTCCAGCGTCAGGTCGACGCCCAGGCGCCCGGCGATCGCGAGCAGGTGCACCACCGCGTTGGTCGAGCCACCGATCGCGGCCAGCGCCACGATCGCGTTGTGGAAGTTCGCCTTGGTCAGGAACGTGCTGGGACGCCGGTCCTTCTCGATCAGCTCGACGATCAGCCGTCCGGTGCCGTGACTTGCTTCCAGAAGCCTGCTGTCCGGCGCCGGAGTGCCCGCGACGCCGGGGACGGTGGTGCCCAGGGCCTCCGCGACCAACGCCATCGTCGACGCCGTGCCCATCGTGTTGCAGTGGCCGCGGCTGCGGATCATCGCCGACTCCGAGCGGACGAACGCCTCCTGCGACAACGTGCCGGCCCGCACCTCCTCGGAGAGCCGCCACACGTCCGTTCCGCAGCCCAGGGGAGTGCCGCGGAACGTGCCGGTCAGCATCGGCCCGCCGGGCACGACGACCGCCGGGATGTCGACGGACGCGGCGGCCATCAGCAGCGCCGGGATCGTCTTGTCGCACCCGCCGAGCAGCACCACGCCGTCCACGGGGTTGGCGCGCAGCATTTCTTCGGTGGCCATCGCGGCCATGTTGCGCCACAGCATCGCGGTGGGGCGGACGTTGGTCTCGCCCAGCGACACCACGGGCAGGTTGAGCGGGATGCCGCCGGCCTCGTACACGCCGTTGGAGACGGACTGCGCGACCTCGTTCAGATGCGCGTTGCACGGCGTGAGATCCGACGCGCTGTTGGCGATCGCGATCTGGGGCCGGGAGAAGGCGTCGTCCGGGACGCCGCGGCGCATCCAGGCGCGGTGGATGTAGGCGTTGCGGTCCTGACCTGCGTACCAGTGCTCGCTGCGTAGTCCCACTGCGCGCCTCCCTGCGGTCACCTCCGACCTTAACTACATCGGGAGGTCCGGCGGCAGTTGCAGCGCGATGGTGATCAGCGAGTGGACCCGGTTCGCGATCACCGACAGCAGGCCGTGCATCGCCGGCGACGCGGCGTCGGCGGCCTCCTGGAGCGTGCGCAGGTCCATGTCGATCTGCCCGAGAACGGCCGCGGTGTCGGCGGGAGCGGCGGTGAACGCGCGGGCGATGTCCTCCAGGGGAAGACCGTGGACCTCCAGGCGTTGTACGAGGTGGATGCGGTCCACGTCGTCGCCGCGGTAGAGGCGGTAGTTGCTCGCGGTGCGCTGGGCGGGGCTGATCAGGCCCAGCGTCGTGTAGTAGTCGACGGTGCGGATGCTCACGCCGGCGCGGGCGGCGAGTTCGCCGATCTTCAGCAGTGCCTCGGCCACAGCGGTCACCTCCCCGGTCACCGAAACCATACAGTGCCACGTGCTACTGTTGGAACATGCCTGATGAAGCCGGTGTAGACGGCTGTAGTACGTGGCCGGGTGCGTCTTGTTGATCGCATCCGGCTTGCTCGCCATCGTGGTCCTGACCGTGGCCACGGGGTATTTCGTGGCTCAGGAGTTCGCGTACATGGCGGTCGATCGCGGCCGCCTGCAGCAGATGGCCGAGGGCGGCTCCAAGGCCGCCGACCGCGCCTACCGCGTGACCCAGAAGCTCTCGTTCATGCTGTCCGGTGCCCAGTTCGGCATCACGGTGACGGCGCTGCTGGTCGGGTACGTGGCCGAGCCGCTGCTCGGCACCGGACTGGGCGTGCCGGGCTCGATGGTGATCGCGCTGGCCTTCGCCACCTTCGTGCAGATGGTGCTCGGTGAGCTGCTGCCGAAGAACCTCGCGATCGCGCGGCCAGAACAGCTCGCGCTGGCGCTGAGCTCGTCGACCCTGGTGTACCTGAAGATCGCCGGTCCCGTGATCCGGTTGTTCGACGCGGCCGCGAACCGGTTGCTGCGCGCGATCGGCATCGAGCCCGTCGAGGAACTGCCGCAGGGCGCGACGCCGGAGGACTTCCGGCAGATCGTCGAGGAGGCGGGGGAGCAGGGCCATCTCGACGCCGAGCTGACCCGGTTGCTGGAGCACGGCATCGGCTTCCGCGAACTGGTCGCGGAGCAGGCCATGACGCCGCGCGTCAACGTCCACACCGTGCGGTGCGACGAACCCGCCGCTCGCGTGGTCTCGTTGCTGGACACCGGGAACTCGCGTTTCCCCGTGATCGGTGACGACCTCGACGACCTGCGCGGTGTCGTGGGGCTGGCCGAGGTGCTGACCCTGACGCCGGATCAGCGGTCCGTCATCGCCATCGGGAAGATCGCCTCGCCCGCGCTGGTCGTCCCGGCGACGCTGCCGTTGCCCGCGGTGCTGGAAAGGCTGCGGACCGAACGCCGTCAGCTCGCCTGCGTGGTCGACGAGTTCGGCGGGTTCGCCGGCGTCATCTCGCTGGAGGACCTGGCCGAGGAGCTCGTCGGTGAGATCCACGACGAGGACGACCGGGTGGCCGACATGATCGAGAAGGTCGGCGACGACTGGCGCGTGCCCGGCCGCATGAGGCTGGACGAGGTCGAGGACGTCACCGGCGTGGAACTCCCGGCCGACGACTCGTACGACACGGTGTCCGGTCTGGTGCTGCACCGGCTGGGCCGCGTGGCCGAGGCCGGCGACGAGATCGAGATGAACGGAGTGCGCCTGGTGGTCACCACGGTGGCGCGCAACGTGCCTGACTCGGTGGTGTTGTCCCGATGAGCATCGTCATCTCCCTTGTGCTGCTGGCGTTGAACGGCTTCTTCGTGGCCGCCGAGTTCGCGTTGATCGCGTCCAAGCGGCACCGCCTGGAGCAGGCCGCCGAGACGTCCAGGGCGGCCCGCGCCGCCGTGGCGGGCGTTCGTGAGCTGTCGCTGATGCTCGCGGGCGCGCAGCTCGGCATCACGCTGTGCACGCTGGGTCTGGGCGCGCTGGCGAAACCGGCCGTCGCGGACCTGCTGGAACCGGCGCTGCGGCTGACCGGCCTGCCGGAGGCGTTCGCCTATGGGGTGGCGTTCGCGATCAGCCTGGTGCTGGTGGTGTTCCTGCACATGGTCGTGGGCGAGATGGCGCCGAAGTCGTGGGCCATCGCGCACCCCGAACGGTCCGCGCTGATCCTGGCGCTGCCGTTCCGCGCGTTCGCCCGCTCGGTCCGCTGGCTCCTCAGTGGACTCAACGCGGTGTCGAACGCCCTGCTGCGGCTGCTGAAGGTCGAGCCGCAGGACGAGCTGGCGCAGGCGCACCGGCCGGACGACCTGCGGATGCTGCTGCGCCAGTCCGCGGAGCACGGCCTGATTCCCGAGGCCCAGCAACGGCTGCTGACCAGGATGCTGCAGGTCCAGCGCACGACCGTGAGCGAGGTGATGGTGCCGGTCGCCGAGACTTCGACGGTCACCGAGCACACCACCGCGCGGGAGATCGAGCAGCGCAGCCTCCAGTGTGGACGGTCGCGCTTCCCGGTCACCGGGCTCGACGGCCGGTACGTCGGACTCGTGCACATCCGCGAGGCCATGCGTGCCACGGCCCGCGGCGAGGATCCCTCTGCCCGCGAGCTGATGGGCCCGGTGCTGACGCTGCCCGCGTCGATGCCGGTGGCCCAGGCCGTGACGGCGATGCGTGCCGAACGCTCGCAGCTGGCGCTGGTCGAAGCTGGCGGTGTTGTTGGTATCGCCGCACTGGAAGACCTCCTCGAAGAGCTGATCGGCGACTTCGAGGATGAAACCGACACCCGTCCGGTCAGCGCCCGCTGACCGGAGTTTCCCAGGGAGGAAACACAAATGTTCAAGCGGATGCTCAGCGCCTTCGGCGTCGGTGGCCCGTCGGTCGACACCGTGCTGGACTCGCCGCACGCCTCGCCCGGTCAGGTCGTCACCGGGCAGGTGCGCATCCAGGGTGGCAGCGCGGACGCCGAGATCGGCCAGGTCGTGCTGTCGCTCGTCACCCGCGTCGAGGTCGAGCGCGGTGACCACGAGTACGGCGGCGTGTCCGAGTTCCTGCGGGTCGTCGTGCAGCAGGGCGTGCGGGTCGGGGCCGGTCAGCTGGTCGCGATCCCGTTCCAGCTGCCGATCCCGTGGGAGACCCCGATCACCGCGGTCGGCGGCGGCCAGCTGCCCGGCATGACCGTGGGCGTGCGGACCGAGCTCGTGATCGCGGGCGCGCCGGACAAGGGCGACCTCGACCCCGTGCTGGTCCACCCGCTGCCGTCGCAGGACGCGGTGCTCACCGCGTTCGGGCAGCTCGGGTTCTCGTTCCGCAGCGCCGACGTCGAGGCCGGCCGCCTGCACGGCGTGCCGCAGGAGCTCGGCTTCTACCAGGAGATCGAGTTCTTCCCGCCCGCGCAGTTCGCCGGTGCCGTCCAGCAGGTCGAGCTGACGTTCGTGGCTTCGCCGCACGAGCTGTTCGTGATCCTGGAGGCCGACAAGCGCGGCGGGATGTTCTCGTCGGGCGGTGACGCGTTCGGTCACTTCCGCGTGTCCCACCAGGAGTCCGAGGGCACCGACTGGGCGTCGGCGATCAACGGCTGGCTTTCCCAGGTCGCCCAGCGCGGCGGCGGTATGCACGGCTACGACCAGCACGGTGGCCACCACGGCGGTCACCACGGTCGCGGCGGCATGGGCATGGGCACGGTCGTCGCGGCCGGTGCCGCCGGTCTCGTCGGCGGCATGGTCGTCGGCGAGATGATGGACGACGCCTTCGAGGACTTCGGCGACTTCGGCGGCGAGTAAGGGTTTCTCCCTCCGCTCACCGGGGTACTCGCGCCCTGCGTCAAGCAGTCGGCGTTGCCACCCCGGTGAGACGGAGAGCGGTGACGGTGTGAAAACGCTTGATTACGCATTGAAGGTCACGCGAGAGCTAGGCTTGAGCGGTGAGTCCTCGTGCATCGACCGGCAGAAGCCGCTGCGGATGTACATCGCGGTGGACGGACGCCTGCCCGGTCATCCCGATCACGACGTCGCCCTGTTGTGGACCGAGCGGCACGGGTGGGCGATCGCCGTCGAGGACGACGTCGAGCTGACTGTGATCGCGCACCTCGGTGGTGCGGTCGAGCCCCCGCCGCGGACGGTCGCCCGCTGGGTGGAGCGGCTGTTGGGTCAGAGCAGCTCGTCGGACACCGTGAGTTCGGCGTCGCACGCCGGACAGGTCGCCTGACCGAAGAAGTACCCGAGGACGCGCGCGACCTTGTCCTGGCCGTGCGCCGCAGCCGTTTCGCAGACCCGTCGCCCGACGCCGTCGAGCGTCGCGGGATCAGCGGGCCGCAACGGCCGTTCCGCCTCGACCGTCTTGCTGATGCCCTCGGCGGGGAGGATGAACATCGGCGTGTCGCACTCGGGACACTCGATCTCGTACTCCTCCTCGGCCACTCCCCACGCCATGGCGTCTGCCTGGTGCAGCAGGCCTTCCAGGACCAGCGCACCTTCCAGCAGGTACTCGTAACCGTCGTCGGTCACGGGCAGGAGTTCGTTCGCCCTGGTGCCCAGGGTGGCGATGGCGGCGGCGTGCTCGGTGCGGACCTCGTCAGGGCCGTCCGCGACGATTCCCACCGCGAGCAGGACCGCGTCGAGGCTCCCGATCTCGGCGAGGTGGGGGAGCGCGGCGTAACTGGCGGTGTAGCTGGAGCCCTGGTGGCACAAGGCGCTCCACAGCTCGCTCCACGCCTCCTGGTCGTCCGCGGCGGCGCGGTCCAGCAGCGCTGGGATGTCCTCCGCGGTGCCGTACGCGTGGTGCAGCACAGACCAGTCCGTCATGCCCATGATCAGATCACGGGCATGACGGACCGGTGAGCGGAATCGGTCAGACGGAGACCGGCTCCTGCTTCTTCTTCTCGTTCGGCAGCTCGTCGAGCGCGGTGCCCTCGACGTCGAGCTCCGGCAGCCAGCGCAGGAACTTCGGCAGCCACCAGGCGCGCTCACCGAGCAGAGCCAGTGCCGCGGGCACGAGCACCATGCGGACCACGAACGCGTCCACGAAGATGCCGACGGCCAGGGCGAACGCGATCGACTTCACGGTCGGCTCGCCTGCGGGGACGAAGCCCGCGAACACCGAGAACATGATCAGCGCGGCGGCCACGACGACGGGGGCGGCCTGGCGGAAGCCCGTGGTGATGGCCTCCAACGGCTTGGCACCGCGGTGGTGTGCCTCGTGCATCCGGGACACCAGGAAGATCTGGTAGTCCATGGCGAGGCCGAACAGGATGCCGATCACCAGGATCGGCGTGAGGCTGATCAGCGGGCCGGTGCTCTCGAGGTTGACCGCGCTGGAGAGCCAGCCCCACTGGAACACCGCGACCGTGGCACCGAGCGACGCGCCGATGGTCAGCAGGAAGCCGAGCACACCGACCAGCGGCACCAGCAGCGAGCGGAACACCAGGACCAGCAGCACGAGCGCCAGGCCGACGACGACCGCGAGGTAGATCGGCAGGGCCTTGTCCAGGGACGTGGCCACGTCGACGCTCACCGCGGTGGCGCCGGTGACGTACGCCTTGCCACCGTCCACGTTGGACAGTTCGGCGCGCAGGTCGGCGACGAGCTTCTCGGTCTCGGTGCTGTCCGGGCCGGACTTCGGGATCACGGTGACCAGCGCGGCGTTGCCGTCCTGGCTCGGCTGCGCCGGCGTCACCAGGGCGACGTCGGAGAGCTTGGCGAGCGGCTCGGACGCCTTGGTGGCCGTCGCGGCGGCACCCTGGCCCTCGAACAGGACGATGATCGGGCCGTTGAAGCCCTCGCCGAAGCCCTTCGCGAGGATCTGGTCGGCACGTTCCTGCGTGGAGCCGGCCGGCGGCTTCTGGATCAGCGTGGTGTCCATGGACGCCACCGGGATCGCGACGATGCCGAGCGCCACGACCGACAGCAGCAGCGCGACGACGCGGTTGCGGGTGATCGCACGGGCCCAGCCGCGGATGACACCGCGGTCCTTCGGCTCGACCGGGTTCTCGGGGGTGGCGGAGCGTTCCTTGCGGGTCAGCACGCGGCGGCCGAGCAGGCTCAGCACCGCGGGCACCAGCGTGATGGCGATCAGGACCGACACGACGATCGTGGCGGCGGCCGAGACACCCATCTGCGTGAGGAACGGGATGCCCGCGATCGCGAGGCCCACCAGTGCGATCACCACGGTCAGACCGGCGGTGACGACGGCGGAACCGGCGGTGCCGACCGCGGTCGCGACGGCGTGCCCGACGTCGGAGCCCCGGCGCAGTTCCTGGCGGTAGCGGTTGATGATGAACAACGCGTAGTCGATGCCGACCGCGAGACCCAGCATCGAGGCGAGGATCGGGGTCGTCGACTGCAGGTCCATGAACCCGGTGGCGATCGTGATGCCGAGCGTGCCGATGCCGACGCCGATACCGGCGCTGAGCAGGTTCATGCCCGCGGTCACGAGCGAGCCGTAGGTCAGTGCGAGCACGACCAGCGCCAGCACGACACCGATGGCCTCGGTGGGCCCGCCGACGTGCGGCGTCTCCTGCATCGCGGTGCCGGTGACCTCGACGGTCAGGCCCGCCGCGCGCGCCTTGTCGACGGCCTTGGTCAGCTCGGCGCGCTGCTCGTCGGTGACCTCACCGGGCTTCACGTCATAGGTGACGGTGCTGTAGCCGACGTTGACGTCGCGGTTGACGCTCGGCGCCGCCGGGTCGAGCGGGTTCGTCGCCGACCGCACGCCCTTGAGCGCGGACTCGTCGGCCACCAGGTCGGTGATCGCCTTGACGTGCTGCGGCAGCTTCTGGCCGTCCGGGGCCTGCACGACGACTTTGGCCGACGCGGTCTCACCGGAGCCGAACTTCTCCTGGATGCGCTCCAGGGCGGTGGTCGACTCCTGGCCGGGGATGGACATCGAGTTGGACGTCTCACCGCCGAGCGTGAACGCGCCGACGCCGGAGCCGATCAGCACGAGCAGCCAGATCAGGACGACCGGGAGGCGGTGCTTGTGCGCACCGAGTCCCAGTTTGTAGAGCAGTTTCGCCATGATGGTCAGGCCTCCTGGTGCCCGAGTGCGTCGAAGCAGGTAGCGAGGATCAAGGGACGCCATGTCGTCTTCTCACCCTGTTGGTTGGCCAGAAGGGTGAGCACGGCCATGGAGCTGAGCGCGCCGACGATGCGGATCGCGCGGGGCAGTTCTTTCTCGGGGTCGATGACGAACATCTCGTTGAGGAGCAGCTCGTCCTGCGCCTGCTGCGGGTCCTCGCCCGGCGCCGTCATCGTCCGGAACAGCAGCGAGACCAGTCCTGGCCGGTCCAGCGCGTAGTCGGTCAGCAGTTCCAGTGACCGCCGGTCCCGCTCACTGCCCGCGGGCAGTGAAGAGACCTGGTCGAGGACGTGCCGGGTGAGCACACGGCTCTGTTCCCACGCCGCTTCGAAGAGAGCGTCCTTGCTCGGGAAGTGGTGCAGCAGGCCGGCCTTGGACAGACCGACAGCGTCCGCGAGCGACTTCAACGAGGTCTGCTCGAAGCCGTGCCGCGCGAAGAGCGCGGCGGCGGCGTCGAGGATCTTCTCGTCGACTCCGGTCCTGGGCTGTCGTGGCATGCGGCCGACTTTACGGCGTTTACCGACCGGTTCGGTAGGTTTACCGACCGAAATGGTCGGTGGCGTTCGTCACCACAATGGGGGAGTGATCGAGTTTCGAGCCGTCGTCGAGGTGACTGGTAGTCACGTAGCGCTGTCCGGGCGGATGTCCCAGGACGAAGTCGGCGCGGTTCTGGCCGCCATCGCCGACTACAACTCCGGCGAGGAGGACGAGCCGGCGCCGTTGCACGGGCTGCTGGAGGCCGACGGCGTGATCATGGCCGGTGGGCTGGTCGTGCGGGACGCCGGGAGCGGGGTGGCGATCGAACCCGGCTGCTGCACCGGCTTGGAGGACTGGCGCGAGTGGCGGAACCTCGCGGACGGCGGGGCGCTGTGGAACGGGCACTCGCCCGGCGTCGCGGTGGAGTTCGGAGACGACGCCGTGCGGATGTGGCACCATCCGGCACCTGTCGACGGGCCTGTCTGCGTGATCCCGCTCGTGGACCTGACCGCGCATCTGGAGGGGGTCCGGCGCGACCTGCTCGGCTTCCTGGAGCGGGTGCGCGAGTGGGCGCCGGACGGGCTGGGCGACGCGCTGGCCGCGCGGTTCGACGAGGAGTTCCGCATCAGCGCGCCCCTCTGAGCCGCCTCTGTGGAGAATGGGGCGATGTTCGTCTTCGACGCGGAGCTCTGGATCTGGGACGCCCGCCGCACGGAAACCTGGACCTTCGTGACGCTGCCCGAGGACGTCTCGGACCAGATCCGCGACATCGCCACGCCCGGCCCCGGCTTCGGCTCGGTGAAGGTCCGGGCCGGGGTCGGCGCCAGCACGTGGTCGACGTCGGTGTTCCCGGACAAGCAGTCCGGCTGTTACGTGCTGCCGGTCAAGGCGGCGGTGCGCAAGAAGAACGACGTCGGGCCCGGTGACGTCATCGAGGTGACGGTCGAGCTGGTCTAGGCGCTCCAGTCGATGTCGGCGTAGATCGCGGCGTGGTCGCTGGCCGCGTGCACCTCGTTCGTCATGGTTTCGTAGACGTCCCAACGGTTCTTGGTCCTCGGGCCGCGCCAGACGCCCTTGCGGAAGACGCCGCCGCCGGTGGCCTTCGCGAACAGTTCCGGGGTGAGCAGGACGTAGTCGATCTTGCCCTTCTCGTTGACGCCGCGGTAGGTGCCGAGGCGGTGGTCCCAGTCGAAGTTCTCGTGCTCGCTGATGTCGCGCAGGCCCGTGCGTTGGAACAACGGGCGCAGTGCCTCGCTGTCCGCGGTGTCGTTGAGGTCGCCCACGACGGCGATGTACTCGTGGCCCTCGTCGCGCAACCGGTTGACGATGCGGGCGATGCGGACTGCCTGGCGGAAGCGGCGGCGGGCACCGAGAGGGTCGCCGGGGGTGCTGTAGCCCTTGGACTTCAGGTGGTTCACGAGCACGACGACCTCGGGGCCGGCGGGCGTGCGCACGTGGTATTCCGCGCAGTCGCGGGAGAAGATGGTGCCCGAGCTGTCCCGCGCGTACACGTGCGTGCGGATGGTGATGACCTGATGTTCTTCTCGCGTCAGCAATCCGACGTTGATGCCGCGTTCGTCGTTGCCGTCGATGAGGTGGACCTCCTCGTACGGGGTCCAGCCGACGTGCTTGAGCATGCTGGCGGAGAACATGTGCAGCAGCTCGCGCGACTCGGCCTCGACCACGCCGAGGACGTCCGCGCCGACGTCGCGCATCACCTGGGCGGTGTGCCGGGTGGCGAGTTCGCTGATGGGTTCGGTGGTGAGCTCCACCCAGCCGACCCAGGACTCGCGTCCGCTTGCCACGACTGAGGTTTCGCCGGTGCGGTGGCGCGCGAGGAAACGGCCGCGGATGCGCCGCAGGATCGCGTACCTGCTCCTGTCACTCCTGAGCAACTCCAGCGTTGTCAGGTGTTCCTTGAGCTCTTCCTTGACTTCCGGCGTGTAGGTCTCGGCGGCGATGAGTTCGTTGAAACGGGCGTGCGCGGCCAGAGTCGGGGCCGCGTGTTTGGTGGCGTTGCGGCCCATCACTTTGGGACGTTCGAACATGTTCTCCACGTTGAACGACCCGATTCGCGTGGTGCTCACGACTTCAGGGTCGCATGTGGAGGAACGTGTTCGCCCTGGTCCGCTCGGGTGATCTTTCGCTGCGCCGATGGTGGAGGGCCCCGGTGGCTGGGCTGCCGGATGTGGTGGGGCCCTCCGCGAGAACGACTTTGCCCGTTTGGCCGAGGACGAACCTAGGATGAACCTTGAATCCACTGGCTGAGGGGTGATCTTGGAGTTCGGGCTGCTCGGCGCCGTCGAGGTGCGGGACCGCGGTGAGTCGGTCGAGATCGGCCACGTCCGGCAACGGTCTGTACTGGTCGCGCTGCTGATGGAGGAGGGACGGCCGGTTCCGGTCGACCGGCTGCTCGACCGCGTCTGGGGTGAACGGGCGCCGCTGCGGGCGCGCGAGACGCTCTACGGCTACGTGTCAAAGCTCCGTAAGCTCCTCGAACTGGACATCGAGCGCTCCCCGGCCGGATATCGCCTCACGGTCGATCCGGAGCAGGTCGACCTGTTCCGCTTCCGGGCCTTCGTGCGCGATCGGGACTTCGACGCGGCGCTGCGGCTGTGGCGCGGGCAGGCGCTGGACGGGCTCGAGTCGCCGTGGTTCGACGCGCTGCGCGAGAGCCTGCACGCCGAACGCGTCGCCACCGAACTGGACCGCAACGACGTGGCGCTCGCGGACGGCCGGCACGCCGCGCTGCTGCCCTCGTTGCGGCAGCTGGCAGGCGAACGCCAGCTCGACGAACGCCTTGCCGCACAACTGATGCTGGCGCTGCACCGGTCGGGCAACGACGCGGAGGCGTTGCGGCACTACGAGATCGTGCGCCACCGCCTCGCCGACGAACTCGGCGTCGATCCGAGCAAACCGTTGCAGGACATGCATCAGCGGATTCTCAACGGCGACGTGGACGACCGCGCCGACGGACCTCGGCAGTTGCCCGCGCCGCACCCGTGGTTCACCGGCCGCACCGACGAACTGGCGGCGCTGGGCTCGGCCGGCACCGTCGTGATCACCGCGATCGGCGGGACGGGCGGCATCGGCAAGACCGCGCTGGCGCTGCACTGGGCGCACCGGCACCTCGCCGAGTTCCCGGACGGCCAGCTCTACGTGAACCTGCGCGGCTTCGACCCGTCCGCGGAGCCGACGCCGCCGGAGACGGTGCTGCGCGAGTTCCTGGAGGCGCTGGGGGAGGAGACGATCCCGGCCGGACTGGACGCACGGGCCGCGCGCTACCGCAGCGTGGTCGCGGGCCGGCGGATGCTGGTGCTGCTCGACAACGCCCGCTCCACCGAGCAGGTCGTCCCGCTGCTACCCGGCTCGGACGCGACGGTGCTGGTCACGAGCCGCCTCAAGCTGGCGGGGCTGGTGGCGGCGCACGGGGCGCGCTCGGTCTCGTTGGACGTGCTGCGCCCGGCCGATGCCCGCGAGTTCCTCGTGGCCAGGCTCGGCGCCGAGCGCGTGGCGGCCGAACCCGAGGTGGTCGCCGACCTGGTGAGCTGGTGCGGTGGACTGCCGCTGGCGTTGTCGATCGTCGCCGCGCGGGCCGCGATGGAACCGGACTTCCCGCTGGCCGCGTTCGCCGGGGAACTGCGCGAGCAGCCGCTCGACGCACTGGACGCGGGCGAGATCGGCACGAACCTGCGGACGGTGTTCTCGTGGTCCGTGGCGGCGCTGTCGGACGAGGCGGCCCGCGCGTTCGGCCTGCTCGGCACCATCGGCACGCCGGACGTGAGCCTCGCGGCGGCCGCGGCGTTGCTGGACCGGCCCGCGGCACGGACGCGGATGGTGTTGCGGGAACTGGAGAACGCGCACCTCGTGCAGCAGCACGTGCCCGGCCGGTACCGGATGCACGACCTGGTCGGCCTGTACGCGGCGGACCGTCCCGCCGACGCCGGCACGCGGCTGGCCGACTTCTACGCCGCCACGGCACGCGCCGCCGCGCTGACCCAGGAGCCGCACAAACCGTTGCCGGAACACGAAAGCAGCCACACGCTCGCGTTCGAGAGCAACGCCGCCGTGATGGCGTGGTTCGACGCCGAGCACGCCTGCCTGGTCACCGAGCAACGGCAGGCCCTGGAACGCGGCGCCTTCGACGTGGCCTGGATGATCGGCCGCACGCTGAACAACTACCACCTGCGGCGCGGGCGCACGTCCGACGACGTGGAGGCCTGGCTGGCGGCGTTGCGGGCCGCCGAGGCGCTGGGGGACGAGACCAAGCAGGCGACCGCGCACATGTGCCTCGGCGCGAACTACGTCGAGCTGGGTCAGTCCGCGCTGGGACACCAGCACTTCGAGCGCAGCCTGGAGTTGTTCGCGCGCAACGACGACCCGGTGGCGCACGGGGCCGCGCACCGGTCGATCGCGTGGGCCGCCGAGTTCGAGGGCGACCTGGAGAAGGCGCTGGAGCACTCGCTGCTCGGGCTGGAGAAGTTCCGTGCCGCCGCGTCTGAGGTCCGCGAGGCCGAGTCGCTGAACGAGGCCGGCTGGCGGTACGCGTGCCTGGGCCGCTACGCCGAGGCGAGGACGTTCTGCGAGGAGGCCATGCTGCTCAACACCAAGCTCGGCCACGCGGAGGGGATCGCCGCGACGCTGGACAGCCTCGCGCACATCGCCCGCCACGACGACCGCCACGCCGACGCGATCGCGCACTACGGCGAGGCCCTGGCGCTGTACCGGGAACTGGACAACCCCGCCGAACTGGCCACGGTGCTGGAGCACCTCGGTGACGTGCACGCGGAGGCCGGCGACGAGGTACGGGCGCGTGAGCACTGGGAACGCGCTCTGGAGCTCTACCGGGAGCAGGGCCGCGACGCGGAGGCCGCGGCCCTGGAAGCCAGGGGCTAGACCCGGCTCATCTGCCGGCCGCTCTCGATCAGCTCGTCGGTGAACGAGTCGAGCGCCTGGGCGAAGTCGCGCTGGTCCGGCTCGTGCCAGTCCTCCAACTGGTCGAGCAGCCAGCGCCGCCACGCCCGCACGAGCTGCGTGAACACGTCCACGCCCTGGTCGGTGAACCGGTAGCCGTCGTCGCCGAACGCGAGGTGCCCGGACCGCACGAGTGCCTGCGCGGTCGGTTCGAAGATGCCGCCGGGCACCTTCGTCATCTCGGCGATCTCGTCCAGCGTGGCGACGCCGTCGTCCGTCGACGCCCGGTACACGCGGCCGAGCAGCCACGCCTGTTCCAGCGGCAGGTCGACGCCGGACCGGCGGAGCACGGCCAGACCGGGGTCCTCGTCGGACTTCGAGACGACCGTCGAGACCAGTTTGCGCAGCTCGTCGTAGGAGTTCGACGGCGGCGCGGCGAAGCTCTCGCCCACACCGCTGTTGCCGGCGGCCGCGGCGCGGGACGTGTCGCGCAGCTGGACCTGCGGCAGGAAGAACGCCACCGCGAGCGCGACCAGGCCGATCGGGGCCGCGATGAGGAACATCATCTGCACGGTCTCGGCGTACCCGGCGACGATCGGGGCCCTGATCGCGTCCGGCAGCGCGTGGACCGCGGCCGGGCTGGCGATGGCGCGCGGGTCGACGCCCGGCGGGACCACCAGGTGCTTCGGCAGCTGGTTGGCGTAGATCGTGCCGAAGATCGCGACACCGAACGAGCTGCCCATCGTGCGCAGGAAGCTGATGCCGGACGTGGCGACGCCGAGGTCGGTGTAGTTGGTGGTGCTCTGCACGACGATCACCGGCACCTGCATCACCAGGCCGATGCCCGCGCCCAGCACCATCATGAACGCGCCCATCTCCCAGTAGCTCGTGTTCGCGTCCAGCAGGGACAGCAGGAACAGGCCGATGGTGAGCCCGACCGAGCCGATGAGCGGGAAGATCCGGTACTGGCCGGTGCGGCTGATCGTGTTGCCGGTGAACAGGGCCGTCGACATGAGACCGACGATCAGCGGCAGCATCCACAGCCCGGACGCCGTGGCCGACTCGCCGCGCACGTACTGCAGGTAGATCGGCAGGTACGTGATGCCGCCGAGCATCGCGAACCCGACGACGAAGCTCAGGATGCCCGACACCGTGAACACCCTGCTGCGGAACAACCTCATCGGCAGCATCGGCTCGGCCGCGCGTTGCTCCACGAGCACGAACGCGACCAGCAGCACGATCGATCCGGCCGCCATCCACAGGATCGTCGGCGACGTCCACGCGTACTCGGTGCCGCCCCAGCTCGTGACCAGCGTCAACCCGGTGGCGGCGAGGGCGATCAGCGCGATGCCGGCGTAGTCGATCTTCGGGCTGCCGGCCGCCTTGATCGTGGGCAGCGCGGCGATCGCCACCAGCACCACGGCGATGCCGAGCGGGATGTTCACGTAGAACGCCCAGCGCCAGCTCAGGTGGTCGACGAACAGCCCGCCGAGCAACGGACCGGCCACCGTCGCGATGCCGAACACCGCGCCCGCGAACCCCTGGAACTTGCCGCGTTCCTTGAGCGGCACGACGTCCGCGATGATCGCCGTCGAGGTGACCATCAACCCGCCGGCGCCCAGGCCCTGGATCGCGCGGAACGCGATGAGCGTGGTCATCGACTCCGACCAGCCGGCGAAGAACGACCCGATCAGGAACAGCGCGACGCTGATGACGAACGTCTTCTTGCGCCCGTAGAGGTCGCCGAACTTGCCGATCAGCACGGTCATGATCGTCTCGGCGAGCAGGTACGACGTCACCACCCACGACAGGTGCGCGCCGCCACCCAGGTCGGCCACCATCGTGGGCAGCGCGGTGGACACGATGGTCTGGTCGAGTGCGGCCAGCAGCATGGCGAGGAGGACGGCCGCGACGACCAGGTTCCGCCTGCGAGTGTCGATCATCTCGGGCACGCAGGGGATGATCGCGCAGGTTGGACGACCTCGCAGGGGGAGGAACACGATGGGGGTCAAGGCCGCTCTGGTGGCGTTCGGCGACGTGCGGGCGGCGTTGCGAGGTGGTGGTGTGCCGGACCGTTCGGCGGCGGAGGCGGTGGTCCGGGCGTTGCGGCCGGGCTGCGCGGTCGAGCCCGTCGGGGACGGCGAACTGGCGGAGGACATCTACCCCGGCGACGGGTTCGCGTACGTCGCGGTGTTCCCGGACGCCACGATCGTGTGCGATCAGGAGCTGGCGACCGTGCCCGTGCCCGAGCACGTCCTGGAGTTCGCGGGAGATCGTCCGCTGAAGGTGTTCGCCCAGCACTCCGGTTCGGGGTGGCTGGCGTTCGCCGAATGGGCCGCGGACGGCACGCTGCTCCGGTCGCACCACGCCGAGTCGCACGACCAGCACGAACTCGCCGGCTCGGTGGCCGTGGAGATGTTCGGCTTCACCGCGGAAAGTCCGCCGGACGGCGTGGTGCTGCACGGCTTCCGCGTGACCGGTCCGGATCGGCCCGAACGCGACGCCGCCCTCAACGCCGCGGTGGCCGCGATGGTCCGGCGCGGCCCGCAGCGGATGACGATCGGGCCGGACGGCTCGCTGGTCCCGATCACCGAGTCGTCATAGGGTCGGACGAGATCACCTGAAGGAGGCCGTCTTGATCTTCATCACCGCCAAGTTCCGCGTCCTGCCCGAGCACGCCGAGGCCTGGCCCGAGATCAGCCGCAGCTTCACCGAGGCGACCCGCGCCGAGCCCGGCTGCCTGTGGTTCGACTGGTCGCGCAGCCTCGACGACCCGACCGAGTACGTGCTGGTCGAGGCGTTCCGGGACGGCGACGCGGGCGGCGCGCACGTGCAGTCCGAGCACTTCCGCAACGCCCAGAAGGAACTGCCGCAGTACCTCGCGGAGACTCCCCGGATCGTCAGCCAGTCCGTGGAGCAGGACGACTGGTCGCTGCTCGGCGAGATGGAGGTTGCGCCACGCGGGTGAGCCTTGCCCGGATCGTTTGGTGCAGCGGGTTCGTCCGCCCAGGATGGGCGCCATGGACGCCTTCCTGGAGTTGTCCGCCGAGCTGACCGGATTCTCGGCGGACGAGCTGAGGTCGACCGGACTGGTCGAGCAGTACCGCGCGCTGGCCGACGGCGCGCCGGAGAACGAGATCATCCAGCTCTGGTACACCGGCGTCTGGCGCGGGGTGATCCCGAGCGAGCGCGCCTACGCCGAAGGCCTGGCGTGGAAGGCGGTCGGGGTCGCCGCGCCGGGGACCTGGGCGGCCGGGTTCGGCAGCTGGGAGCAGAGACCCAGAAGAAGCGCCCGGTGAGGGCCGTGGTCGTCGGCGCGGGGTTCGCCGGCTCGCTCGTCGCCAAGGTGCTGGGGGACAACGGGTTCCGCGTGCTCGTGCTGGAGGCCGGCGCGGAACCGAACGACGACGCCGTGAGCCGGTTCCGCAGAGCCCTCGTCAAGTCGCCGCTCGCGCCGTACCGGACGACCGCCGCCGCGCCGTCCAGTGGCTACCTGATCAACACCGGGCCGTACGACTACTCGAGCCCGTACCTGCGGATGAACGGCGGCACCGGCACCGCCTGGACCGGCATCACGCCCCGGATGCGCCCCGACGACTTCCGCACCGCCGACATCGGCCGCGGTCGCAACTGGCCGCTGGGCTACGCCGACCTGGAACCCTTCTACCGCGCGGCGGAGTGGGAGATCGGCATCGCGGCCGACGCCGACGAGCAGCGGCAGCACCTTCCCGTCGCGGACGGCTACCGCTATCCCATGCACGCCCTGCCCCGCACGTACCTCGACCACGCCGTCGCGTCCGTTGTGGACGGTGCGTGGATCGACGGGCGCGAACTGCTCGTCGTCGGCACCCCGCAGGCGCGCAACGGGATCCCGGTCCAGGGCTATCGGCCCGACGGGCACCAGTGCACCGGCTATGCGAGCTGTGTGCCGATCTGCCCGGAGAACGCCAAGTACACCCCACGCCGGACGCAGAGGCAGTGGTCGGGCAACGTCGAGCTGCGCACGAGATGCGTGGTGAACCGGGTGCACGCGGACGAGTTCGGGCGCATCACCAAGGTCAGCTACCAGCGCTACGAGGACGACACATCCGGCAGACACACGCGGCACGAGGAAGAGGCGGACGTGGTCGTCCTCGCCGCGCACGCCATTGAGAACGCCAAGCTGCTGCTCATGTCCGGGCTCGCGAACAGCAGCGACCAGGTCGGCCGCAACCTGATGGACCACCCCGCGCTGCTGACGTGGGCGCTGATGCCGCAGGCGATCGGCCCGTTCCGCGGCCCCGGCTCGACGACGGGCATCGAGGCGTTCCGCAGCGGTCCGCAACGCCGGGTGAGAGCGCCGTTCCGCATCGAGATCGGCAACTGGGGCTGGGGCTGGGCGGCCGGGAGTCCTGATTCCGACACGGCCGAGTTCGTCGCGGCCGGGCTGCGGGGCAAGGCGCTGCGAGAAGCGGTGGCGGACCGGGTCGGCCGCCAGTTCGCGTTGCAGATCGAGGTCGAGCAGGAGGCCGATCCGGCGAACCGCGTCACGCTGGCCGACGACCTCGACGCGCTGGGCAACCCGCGGCCGTCGATCCACTATGGACTCTCGGACTACGTGAAGGACGGCCTGCTGGCCGCGAAACGGGTCTCGGGCCGGATCTTCGAGCTGCTCGGCGCGGACGACCACACCTCGTACAAGCCCGACGACGAGCGGTACTTCGAGCACGACGGCGAACCGATGCGCTGGTGGGGCGCCGGGCACGGCGGCGGCACGCACGTCATGGGCACCTCGCCGCGCGACTCCGTGGTCGACCAGTGGCAACGCTGCTGGGACCACCCGAACCTGTACGCGGTGGGGTGCGGCAGCATGCCGTCGCTCGGCACCTCCAACCCGTCGCTGACGATGGCCGCGCTGGCTCTCCGCACAGCGGACCACCTGGTGTCACACCGCGTCGAGCTGGGCGAGGCGGCGCACCTCGCGCACGACCGGTGACCGGGTGAAAGCCGAGGACACGGCGCCCAGCCAGGCGGTCTCGGCCTCCACGCTGGGCGCCTCACCGGCGTGCCCGGAAGGCTGCTGCGGCCAGCTCCGGCCCGCGTCGCGCATCACCATCGCGGCCGCGAGTTCGGCGGCGGCGCGTGTCGGGCCGTCGACGGGGGAGTGCAGCCAGTCCTGGACCTGCGGCGGAACGTGCGTGCGCAACGCCAGCAGCCCGTCGCGGATCTCGATCAGCCGTCGGTAGAGCGTGAACTCCAGGTCGTGCCGCGCGGGCAGTTCGATCTGCGGTTGCGCGGCGACCAGGGCCCTCCACAACGGCGTCACCGCACGAATCCCGCGCCAGGTCCGCACCGTCCGGGCGACACCGTCCCACGCCGTGAGCAGCGCGCCGACCACCCACAGCGTCATCGCCACCAGGCCGATGTTGCGCGACACCGGCAGGAACTCGGCCACGCCGAACCCGGTGACCGCGAACGTGAACGACGGCAGCCCGGAGAACAGCCCCCACCCGATCGTCGCCGCCGCGGCCACCACGATCACGTGCAGCCCGGTCCGGAACGTGCCGGCCGGACGCGTCGAAGCGTTGCGTGCCAACGACACCATGAAGACGGCCAGACAGCCGATCGGATAGCCCGTCAGCGCGAGCTGGTAGAGCAGGACGCTCGGCCGCCACTGGAACACCAGCATGTCCGACACGCCGTAGAGATCGGCGAAGTCCAGGCTGGACGACAGCATCACCACCCAGCACAGCACGAGCGGCCACCACGGCGTGCGCGGCTCGGGGGAGCGGGTGCTGCGGGCGAGCTTCATCAACTCGTGCACGGCGAGCATCTGCAGCATGTTCGTGACGAGCCGGCAGGGCAGCTGGTACTCGATCCCGATCAACTGGAGCGTCGGCTCCGCCGAGATCGTGAGGCTCAGCGCCATGCTGAAGAAGAACGTGACCAGGTGCCGGGGCCTGCGCCGGGCGGTGGAGAGCTGGGCGAGGCCGATCGCCGCCAGCAGCGCCGCGGTGAGGTAGCTGATCACGACCCGAACGCCGATCGCAGCGGGTCCGCCCCGCCCGCGAGCCGCCGCACGATCAGCGACGCCACCAGTTCGGCCTCCTGCTCGTGCTCCCACAGGTAGGTCGTGCGGCCGAGCACCCGCCGGACGAGTTCGACCGGCAGGTTCGGCGTGAGGTTCGCGGCGACCTCGTCCGAGAGCTCCTGGCCCTCCGCGTGCCCGCACAACAGGTGCCCGAGCTCGTGCAACAGGATGTGCTGCTGGTGCAACGGCGACGTGTCCCGCGTGTAGAACACGTAGTCCGCCCGGTCGGTCGCCGCCAGCACCCCGCACGGCGCGCCCGGCCTGGCCTGCAACGGGATCAGCTCGATCGGCCGCCCCCGCTGCTCGGCGATCGTGCCGAACAGCGCGTGCACGTCGAACGGATCAGGTAAGTCCACAGTGGACGCGATCTGCTCGCATCGCCGCCACAGCGCGTTCTTCCTGCCCAGCACCGCCTAGTCCCCCTTGCCGCGCTGCGCCTCTCGACGTCCGATGGCCTCCACGATGTCGGCGACCGTGCCGAGCCCCTCCTCGGACAGCGTCACCGCCCGCAGCGCCAGGTCCCGCACCGCGCTGTTGCGCAGCGCCCCCAGCAGCTCCAGTTCCCCGGCGATGATTCTCCCCTGTTCATCGTCGAAGAAGTAGGCCGGCGGCACCTGGAAGAACCCGGCCAGCGCCTCCAGGTGACGCTTCGTCGGGTTGTCCCGGCGCCCGGTCCGCAGCTGCCACAGGTACGCGGCCGAGAACGACTCCCCGGTGGTCTCCCGGCACGCCCGCGCCACCTCCTCGTGGCTGTGCTGTTCCCCGTTCGGCCTGCGCACCACCTGGAACAGGCGGTCGATGCGGTCGGCGAGCGTGGTCGCCCGTTCCTCGGTCATCATCGCCTTCCACGTGCTCAGATGAACGCCCTTGAGATTCTCATTCATCTTGGATTGACACGGTCCGACCGCGCAACTTACGGTCGTTCACGTTAGCTGAGATGAATGGCCGAGGGGAGCCGGTCGCTCATCGCCGACCAGAGGGGGAGCTGGACATGACGAAGGTGGTCCCGGGAGCCGGACTTGCCGCAGGTGCGCTGACGGTGGCGGCCAACCCGCCGGTCGCAGCTGAGGTGAACGAGGCGCAGGCGTTCACGGGCTGGTCCTACGAGCACACGCCCGAGGAGGCCGTGCGCGAGGCGCTGGAGATGGCGCGGCGGCGGGCGATGATCGCCGGGTTCGACAACGACGAGTGCGTGCTGCTGTTCGTGAACGCGACCCGGCTGGGGCCCGGCTGCTACGCGGGGGACGCGGGCCTGCGCTGCGCGCGCTGAACCAGCAGGATCGCGGCGGCGACCGCGAGGACGACGACCCCGTTGCCGAACGCCCAGAGCACGGCGTGGTCGTGGACCACGTCCCGGGAGACGGCCGGGTCGCGGAACACCGGGTTGACCTGCGTGATCAGCAGGATCTTCATCGCGACCGACACCGCGAGACAGCCCAGCGCGGGCCACGGCGCACGCGTGACGACGGCCAGGACGACACCGAGCGGTCCCCACGGCAGGTAGTAGTAGATCGGGCTGCCTGCCGCGAACACGCCCACGAGCGAACCGGGCCGCGGGTCCGCCAGCAGCTGCGGATTCCACACGATCTGCTCGTACAGGTTGCCGAACAGCCACATGCTGAGCAGGGGAACGACGAGCCGCGAAAATCTCACCTGGCCATCATGGCGAAAATGTCGAAAGCTCCGTGACGTCGATCGACGCAGGGGTGGCGGCCGGATGTGGCCGCCAGTCGACAACGAGGAGACGACATGCGGTTCATGCTCATGCACCGGGTCCACGAGGACGACGAGGCCTCTTGGGAGCCGAACCCCGAGCTGATCGAGCGGATGAACACGTTCATCGGGAAGCTCAACGCGGACGGCGTCATGCTCGGCGCGGAGGGCGTGCTGAAGCCAGGTGTGGTGGTGCGCAGGCGTGGGGCGGCGATCAGGTCGACCGACGGGCCGTTCGCTGAGGCCAAGGAGGTCGTCGGCGGGTTCCTGCTGGTCAACGCGAAGGATCTCGCCGAGGCCACGGCCATCGCCGAGGAGTACATCACCTGTTTCGCCGGCGTCGAGGAGATGTCGATCGAAGTTCGGCGGGTCACCGAGTTCGAGGACATCGAGCCCTATCTGACCAAGTAGCCCAGTTCGACGACGAACCACTCGCCGTCGAGCTGACACGGTCCGCCCGGGTGGAGCCGCACGTCCTCGCTGTCCAACGCCACGAGCACGTGCGGCCCCTCCAGGTCCAAAGCCGTGTCGGCGACCGTGCGCACGCTGACGTCGTCGGGCCGGACGTCCAGCGGTTCCGGCAGGTTCTCGCCCAGGTCCTTCAGCTCGACCAGCCGGTTGCGGTAGAAGGTCGTGCCGATGTTCGTGAGCCGGTGCACGGGCGACACGGGCCGGTACACGTGACCGCCGCGGTGCTCGGAGATGAACCGCGGCTCGCTGCCGTCGAGCCAGTCCATCCGGCCCTCCGAGCCGTCGATGCTGAGCACGACGTACGGGTTGTGGTGCAGGTGCCACGGGTGGGTCTCGCCTGGCTCGAGCGTCACCTCCCACACCCTGACCACCGGATCGTCGTGCAGCACGCGGCGGCCGACGTCGACGAGCACGATCTCCTCACCGGACGGCGAGATCACGACGTCACCCCGCAAGGCGCACCTCCTGCAGATAGCGGTCCTGGACCGACTGCCAGCTAGCAGTCGTCCACGGTTCGATGTGGGCGATGTGCGCGTCCGGACGCAGCAGGACCACGACGTCGCCGAAGCGTTCGCGGACCGTGTCGCCCGGATCGAAGTAGGCGCGCGAACGCAGGTCCGAGTGCGGAGCGTCCCACCGGCTCACGACCACCTGCCGCAGACCGGCGGGTCCGTCAGCGGGAATGAACGGCCGGCGGCGCGCGTCGGTGAGGTGCAGCGCGACGAACGAGTCACGGCACAGCTCGTGCAGGTGGACCGGGCCGCGCAGACCGAAGACGCGCAGGTCCGGGGCTCGGTCGCCGACGCGGAGAGGCCCGGTGCGCGTCATCGACCAGTCGGCGCCCAGGCGCACGCCGAGCAACGTCCGCGTCATCGCGTCCTGCCACCCCGCGACGGCGTCCGAGCGCCGGTCCATCACGGCACGGGCCGCCTCCGCCAGCGCGCCCGAACCGTGCACGGCCACCGGTTTCTGCTCGGCCTCGTAGCCGTCGAGCAAGGCCTCCGACGCCCACCCGCGCAGCACCCACGCGAGTCGCCACGGCAGGTTGGACGCGTCGAGCACGCCGGTGTTCAGGCCCAGCGCCCACATCGGCGTGATCAGGTGCGCCGCGTCGCCCAGCAGGAACACCCGGCCGTCCCGCCACGACGACGCGACGCGGTGGTGCACGGTGTAGACGTTGCTGCCCAGCACCTCCAGCGAGTCGACGTCGCCGATGAAGTGCCGTGCTTTCTCCCGCAACTCGTCCGGCGCCGGCTCGGCGCGGCCGGGGGCCAGCGGGAACACGAACCGCCAGCAGTGCGGCTGTCGCACGAGGACCATCCACTCCTCGCGGTCGCCGAAGTAGGCCAGGTACGGGTAGTCGCGCGGGTGGGCGATGTCGAGGTCGCACACCAGGTCGACCAGCATGTACCGCTGCTCCAGGGTGTGCCCGCCGACCTCGACGCCGAGCCGTTCCCGCACGGTCGACCGCCCGCCGTCGCAGCCCAGCACGTACGCGGCCTCGAAGCCGACCGTTCCGTCCGGAGTGGACAGTTGCAGCGTCACACCGTCCTCGTGCTGCGCGAAGTCCACCAGCCGGTGTCCCATTCGCACGGTGCCGGGTGCCAGCATCGACGCGAGCACCGGCTCCAGTTCGTGCTGCGGAACGTTGACGACGAACGGAAACCGCGTCTCGTCGGCCAACGCCGAGGTGAGCACGCTCCCGGTCGACTTCCCGGTCGCCCGGTCCACCTCGCCGATCTCGTCGAGCCGCAGCGACGCCTCCAGCACCGGCCCGAGCGCGTCGTACCGGTCCAGCACCTCCAGCGTGCGCGTCAGGATCGTGCCCGCTCTCGTCTCGGCCGACAGCTCGTTCCCCGCCTCGAAGACGACGACCGGGATTCCGTGCGCGACCAGCCCCAACGCGGTGATCAGCCCGACCGGGCCCGCGCCGATCACGGCCACCGGACTAACGGACGTGTTCATCGGTCCTCCCCGACCTCTATGTTCGACCATGAGGGAGCCTTCGGGGGAGGGAACATGAGGAAAGCGTTTTCAGTGCTCGCCGTTGTGCTGGCCGTCACGGCCTGTGTGGCGCCGGCCGGGCAGAAAGCTCTGGAGAAGGTCGACTACCTGACGTCGTTCGGCACGTTCGGCCGGGACGCGTACGTCTACGTCGCCAAGGAGAAGGGGTTCTTCGAGGAGGCCGGCCTGGACGTCACGATCACGCCGGGCACCGGCAGCGTAGACGTCCTGAAGCTGGTCGCGGCCGGACGCGCCGACTTCGGCGTCGCCGACTTCACCGCCACCGCGATCACGATGGCCAAGGAGAAGATGCCGGTCACCGTGCTGGCGGCGATCCAGCAACGGTCGCTGGCCGCGATCGTCGCGCTGGAGGGCAACGGGATTTCGACACCCGCCGACCTGGTCGGCAAGAAGATCGGTGACCAACCTGGGTCGACGAACCAGGTGATGTTCCCGGTCTACGCGAAGGCGGCGGGCATCGACCCGGCGCAGGTCCAGTTCGTGCCGTCCGCTCCGCCCGCCTTGCCGCAGTTGCTGGCCGCCGGGCAGGTCGACGGGATCGGGCAGTTCGTCGTCGGCAAGCCGCTGATCGAGGCCGCGGCGAAGGGCAGGAAGGCGGTCGTGCTGCCCTACGGCGACCTGGTTCCCGATCTCTACGGCAACGCGCTCGTGTCGTCGAAGGACGTCGTGCAGAACAAGCCGGAGCTGGCGCGGACGTTTATGACGGCGCTGCTCAAGGGCCTGGAGTACTCGATCGAGCACCCGGACGAGGTCGGCCCGATCCTCAAGAAGTACCAGCCGACCCAGGACGCGGGCGTGGCCAGTGCCGAGGTCGGGCTGATGGCGACGTACGTCAGGCCTCTGAACTACAGCGGTCGCGTGGGCGGGGTGACTGAGGCGCGGGTCGAGAAGATCGTCAGCACCCTCGTGGAGGCCGGGGCGATTCCGGCAGGATCGTTGAGCCCCAACGACTTCGTGAACTTCGGGATCTCACCGAAGTGATCATTCTCAGCGGAGTCTCGCACTCCTTCGGCGGTGTGCACGCGCTCGACGGCATCGACCTGGAGGTGGGCGAGCACGAGTTCGTCGCGGTGATCGGGCGCTCGGGCTGCGGCAAGTCGACGTTGCTGCGGCTCGTCGCCGGGCTGCTCACACCGTCCCGCGGCCGGATCCTGGTGGCCGGTTCGCCGGTCACCAGGCCGCGCAGGGACGTCTCGGTGATGTTCCAGCGCCCGGCGCTGCTGCCGTGGCGGACGGTGCTGGCCAACGTCCTGCTGCCGGCCGAGATCATCGGCCTGGGCGATCAGCGGGACCGCGCGCACGAACTGCTGGAACTGGCCGGGCTCGGCGGGTTCGAGAAGCGGTTGCCGCACGAGCTGTCCGGCGGCATGCAGCAACGGGTGTCGCTGTGCCGGTCGTTGATCCAGAGCCCGCGGGTGATGCTGATGGACGAGCCGTTCTCCGCGCTGGACGCGATCACCCGCACCGAGCTCTCCGAGGAACTGCAACGGGTTCAGCTCGCCCGGCCGCGTGCCGTCGTGTTCGTCACGCACTCCATCGACGAGGCCGTGCTGCTCGCCGACCGGATCGTGGTGCTCAGCCCGCGGCCCGGCCGGATCCACCGGATCGTCGACGTGGATCTGCCGAGGCCGCGTGCCCTCGGTCAGGTCGAACTGGACGAGGTGAGCCGGGAACTGCGCGGACTCCTGGTGACCGCATGAGGGCCGCTCTGCCGGTGCTGGGACTGCTGGCGATCATCGGGCTCTGGTGGCTCGCGACGATCGTGTTCGGGATCGAGCCGCTGCTCGTGCCGTCACCGGCAGACGTCGTCGCGTCGTTCCTGGAACTGCCGGGCTATCTGCTGGAACAGGCGCTGATCACGTTGTGGGAGGCCGTGTCCGGCTTCGGACTGTCCATTGTGATCGGTGTACCCCTGGCGTTGTTGATCGTCGGGTCGAGCGTGCTGGAGCGGATGTTCTACCCGCTGCTGGTCGCGCTCAACGCCGTGCCGAAGGTCGCCATCGCGCCGATCGTGGTGGTGTGGTTCGGGTTCGGCATCTCGTCGAAGGTGCTCATGGTGGTGCTGGTGTGCATCTTCCCGATCGTCATCTCGACCGCGTCCGGCATGAAGTCGACGCCGAGCGAACTGGTCGAACTGTTCCGGTCGCTCGATGCCACGCGCACGCACGAGTTCTTCAAGCTGCGCCTGTGGCACGCGCTACCGCAGATCTTCGTCGGCCTGAAGGTGTCGATCTCGCTCGCGGTCATCGGGGCGGTGATCGGTGAGTTCGTCGGGGCCGACGCCGGACTGGGCTACGTGATCACCGTGTCCGGCGGCAGCGCCGACACATCGCTGGCGTTCGCGGCGATGGCGCTGCTCGCGATCATCAGCGTTGCGCTCTTCTACGGTCTGAACTGGGTCGAACGCAAGCTCGTGCCCTGGGCGGAGGCCTAACGGGCCAGGCGGTCCAGCAGTTCGCCGAGCAGCGCCCGTTCGCCCGGCGTGAGGTCCGCCGGATCGTCGGCGACCAGGGCACGCAGGGTGAGCGCCGTGCTCGCGCGGGTCGCGTCGGTCGTCGCGGTGCCCAGGACGCCGGCCAGCGCGGCCTCGCGGACGCGTTCGGACAGCGCGAAGTCCGGTTCCGGCTGGCTGATCAGGGTCAGCGTGACGCCGACGTTCGCGGCGAGCACCTGTTCGGCGGCGTCGTCCGCCGGCACCTTCAGCAGACCGATCGTCGCGGCTTCGGTGAACCTGTCCCGCAGCGCGGCGTGCGCGGGAGCCGTGACGGCACAAGGCTTTCCCGGTTCGGCGCGGCCGTAGAGCAGCCCGTAGAACGACGGGTGTTCCAGCCCGAACCGCACGTGCCTGTCCCAGCCCTCGCGCAGGTCGTCGAGCGGGTCGCCCGAGCTCTCGACCGCCGTGTACTGGGTGAAGCCGTGGTTCAGCACGGCGTCGATCAGGCCCTGCTTGCTGCCGAAGTGGTGGTACAGCGTCGGTGCCTGCACGCCGGCGCGTTCGCACACCGCCCTCGTGGACAGCGTGCCGCCGCCCTCGAGCAACTCCGCCGCGGCGAGCAGGAGTCTGTCCCGTGCGTTCTGCATGTGGCTATAGTAGCTCATGTAGCGCTACATTGAGTGCTATAGCGAGAGGAGAAGTCCGTGAAGACCTGGTTCATCACTGGTGGGACGCCCGGAGGATTCGGTCAGACCTACGCCGAGGCCGCGCTGGCGCAGGGCGATCAGGTGGTGCTGACCGCGCGACGGCCCGATGAGCTGCGGGAATGGGCCGCTCAGCACGGCGACCGCGTGGTGCTGCTCAAGCTCGACGTGACCGACGCGGATCAGGTACGGGCGGCGGTCAGGGCCGCGGAGGAGCGGTTCGGCGGGATCGACGTGCTCGTCAACAACGCGGGCCGCGGCTGGTTCGGCTCGGTCGAGGGGGCTCCTGACGAGACGATCCGCCGCACGTTCGACCTCAACCTGTTCGCCGTGGTCGAGGTGATTCGCGCGGCTCTGCCGGGTATGAGGGCGCGTGGCGACGGCTGGATCGTGAACATGTCGTCGGTGGCGGGCCTCGTCGGCGCGCCGGGGTTCGGCTACTACTCGGCGGCGAAGTTCGCCCTCGAGGGGCTGTCGGAGACACTGCGCGAGGAGGTCGAGCCGTTCGGGGTGCGCGTGCTCCTCGTGGAGCCGGGAGGGTTCCGCACCAAGGCCTATGCCAGTTTCGAAGGTGAGCCGGTCGACGAGACCGTCGACGCCTACCTGCCGCTGGTCGAGGGCGTCAAGGCGGCGTTCGTGGACCAGAACGGCAAGCAGGCGGGTGACCCCGTGCGCGGTGTGCAGGCCGTGATCAGTGCGATGAACGCACCCGTTCCGCCGCAGCGGATCGTGCTCGGCAACTCCGGGTACGACACCGTTGTCGCCATGCACGAGACCGCGCTGGTGGAGCTGCGCGAGAACGAGAAGCTCTCGCGCAGCGCGGACTTCTAGCTCGCTCCACCACCGGCGGCGAGGCGCATCAGGTCGGAGTCGAGGTCGATCGTCAGCTCCGTGCCGCCCGCGCTGCCGTACTCGTGCTGGTAGCTGCCCCACGACTCGTCGCGCACGGTCTTCTCGAACCCGGAGGTCATCAGCGCCACCAGTTCGAGGGCCGCGCGGTCGATGCGCTTGTTGAGGCCGTTGTCCTGCCAGTCCTCGGTCGAGGCGAACAACGCCGTCGGCACCACGACCGTCCGCAGGTAGGCGAACAGGCCGCGCATCTGGTCGTCGACCACGAGTGCATGCCTTGCGGTACCGGCGGTGGCGGCGAGCACGACGGGCTTCGCGATCAGCAGGTCGTTGTCGAGGATCTGGAAGAACGACGTGAACAGCCCGCTCGCGCCCGCCTTGTAGACCGGGGTGCTCGCGACGATGCCGTCCGCGTGCTGCAGGGTCGCGATGGCGGTCTGCAGCTTCGGCCCGATGTGGTTGGACACCAGGGCGTTCGCGATCTCGGAGGCGAGCTCGCGCAGTTCGATCACCGTCGTGCCGACGGTCTGCGCCCGCTTGCCGGCGAGCGTGCCGACCCGTCCGGCGACGCGGTCGGCGAGCAGGCGGGTGGACGACGGGTCGCTCGTGCCGGCGGACACCACCACCAGCTGGAAGTTCTGGCCCATTACTCCTCGCTCTGGCTGAGCTTGCCGGTGATCACGGCGAGCTGTTCGAGTTCTTCCGGCGTCAGCACGCTCAGTGCGCGCGTGACGCTGCGTGCGTGAGGGCTGCCGATCTGCTTCTGGGTCTCCCGGCCCGCGGGGGTGAGCGTCAGGCGCACACCCCTGCGGTCGCCGGGGTCGGGGCAGCGGTCGATGTAGCCGCGGTCGACCAGGCGGTCGACCATGCGGGACAGAGCGGGCTGGCTCAGCAGCACGTGGCGGTTCAGCTCACTCATCCTGAGTGGACTGTCGCACTTGGACAGCTGGTACAGCACGTCGTACTCCCGCATGGTCAGGTCGCCCCAGATGTCCTCCGCGTTGAACTGCTTCATCAACACGGAGTACGCCTTCATCAGGGACTCCCACGCCTCGTTGGCTCTGGTCACTGCGAGTCCTGGTACGGCGAGCCACCCGTGACGTTGTCACCCCGGTTGGCGTTCGGCTTGGGCTGGCGGACCGGTCCGTCGCCGTACTTGGCCTGGACGCGCCCGGCGTGCGTCGGCGGCTTGGCGGTCTCGGGGTCCTGCCGCGCCTCCATCTCCTTGCGCAGCACCGGAACCACCTCCTCGCCCAGCAGGTCGAGCTGGTTGAGCACCATCTTGAGCGGCAGGCCGGCGTGGTCCATCAGGAACATCTGGCGCTGGTAGTCGCCGAAGTGCTCGCGGAACGTCAGCGTCTTGTCGATGACCTCCTGCGGGCTGCCGACCGACAGCGGCGTCTGCTCCATGAAGTCCTCCATCCGCGGGCCGTGGCCGTAGACGGGAGCCTCGTTGAAGTACGGGCGGAACTCCTTGAGCGCGTCCTGCGACCGCTTCGCGATGTACGCCTGACCGCCCAGGCCGACGATGGCCTGCTTCTCCGTGCCGTGGCCGTAGTGCGCGTACCGCTGGCGGTAGAACTTGATCAGCCGCATGTAGTGCTCTTTCGGCCAGAAGATGTTGTTCGCGAAGAACCCGTCACCGTAGAACGCGGCCTGCTCGGCGATCTCCGGCGTGCGGATCGACCCGTGCCACACGAACGGCGGCAGGTCGTCCAACGGCCGCGGCGTGGAGGTGAAGCCCTGCAACGGGGTGCGGAACTTCCCTTCCCAGTCCACGACGTCCTCGCGCCACAACCGGTGCAGCAGGTTGTAGTTCTCGAGCGCCAGCGGCAGGCTCTGCCGGATGTCGGCGCCGAACCACGGGTAGACCGGCGCGGTGTTGCCGCGGCCCAGCATGAGGTCCATGCGGCCCTTCGACAGGTGCTGGAGCATCGCGTACTCCTCGGCGATGCGCACCGGGTCGTTCGTGGTGATCAGCGTCGTGGCGGTGCTGACGATCAGGTTCTTGGTCTTGGCCGCGATGTGGCTGAGCAGCGTGGTCGGCGCGGACGAGAAGAACGGCGGGTTGTGGTGCTCGCCGATCGCGAACACGTCGAGCCCGACCTCTTCGGCCTTCTCCGCGATCTGCACGATCGCGTCGATGCGCTCGGCCTCGCTGGGGGTCTCGCCGCTCACCGGGTCCCTGGTGATGTCGCTCACCGAGAAGATTCCGAACTGCACGGCACCCGCCTCCTTCTGATCCGTACTGACTGGTGACTAATGCGTTTGCATCTACTCTAACGCCTGGGTGCCCCACCTATTCCCACTACCCTCGATCCCATGTCACTGGGGGTGGAGGACGCCTGCTTCAGCTACGGCGGAGTCCCCGTTTTCGCAGGTCTGTCCTTTGTCGTGGCTCCCGGTGAGGCTGTCGCCGTCGTGGGGCCGAACGGCTCGGGCAAGTCGACGTTGCTGAAGTGCCTGGTCGGGGCCGAGGTGCTCGACTCGGGCAGCGTGCTGTTCGGCGGTGATGTGGTGGACGAGTCGTCGGGCGCGTTCCGTGCCGCCGTCGCGTCGCTGCTGGACGACGCCGACTACTTCCCGGACGTGTCCGTTGTGGAGCACCTGCGGCTGCTGGCGTGGCTGCACGCGTCTGTCGAGGACGTGTCGGCGGTGCTGGCGGAGGTCGGGCTGACGTCGGCGGCCGACCAGCTGCCGCCGACCTTGTCTTCGGGCCAACGGCACCGCCTCGGGCTGGCGTCGTGCTTCGTGCGCCCGCGCTCGGTGCTCGTGCTGGACGAACCGGAACAGCGCTTCGACACGGCCGGCCGCGCCTGGCTGCGCTCCCGCCTGCTGGCGGAGAAGGCCGCCGGGGTGGCCGTGGTGTTCGCGTCGCACGACCAGGAGCTGGTGGAGGCGGTGGCGTGCCGGACCGTCACGCTGTGACCGCCGCTGCCGTCCGGCGCCGGTTGCGCACTCCCGAGCCGTGGCGGTTCCTGGTCGCGCGGCTGTACTCGCGGGTCGTTTTGTTGTCGATCACCGGCACGGTCGGTTACGGCTGGGCGTACGCCGGGCTCACGAAGGCACCTCAGGCGGGGAGCGGCTGGACCGCGCTCTGGTTGTCGGTGCTGGGCGCTACCGTGCTGATGAAGGTGTCGCTGGCATTCGGGCCGGTCTTCGTCGGTGCGGACCGGATGTTCTGGGTGCTGAGCTCACCGGTGCCGCGTGGGGCCTTGGTGCGGCCTCGGATGTTCGGGCTGCTCGGTGCCGGTGCTGCGGTGGGTGCGGCGTGGCCTGCTGTGGTGTTCGGGGTGGTGGGGGCTGTCGTGCCGCCGCTGGTCTCCGCGGTGCTCGGGGCTGCCTCTGGGCTGGCTGTGGTGGCTGGAGCCGTTCTGCTGCAATGGGTTCGGGTGCGACCGCAGGGGTGGTTGAGCGGGCTGGTCGGGCTCTCGGTGGTGGCGCTGCTGGTCCCTGCCGGGTCGATCGGGGCGCCCTGGACGGGTTCGGCTCCGGTGGCGGAGTCGGGTTCTGTTGGCACAGCGGGGGAGTTGGGCTCGTTCGGCGGTGGCGTGATCTGGGCCGCCTTGGTCGTGGCGATCGGTCTGGCACTGGTGGCCGTGGCCTCCGCACGACACCTGCGGCGGTCAGACCTCGCGGATGGGGCGGCGTTGGCCGGTGTGGCGCGGGTGTCGGTGAGCTGGTTCGACCTCGCCCTGCTGGGGGCGGTCCTCGCCGAACGCCGTGCACGCGCGACGGGACGCGTCAGGTCGGCGCGGCTGGGCGGGAGCGGGGGACCGCACCGGCAGCGCTCCCACATCGCCGACCTCACTCGGACCGGCGCGCTTCGCCTTCGCCGCTCCCACGTCGCCGCGCTCGCGTGGACCGACGCGCTTCGCCTTCGCCGCGGCCCCAACGCAGTCCTCGTCTGGACCGCGTTGCTCCCGGTCCCGGCTCTCGTGGCACTGGGCGGCGAGCCCGGCCTCGCGGCCGCTGTCCACCTCGTCGCCGCGTTCCTGGCCACCGACAGGCTCGCCGCCGGCCTGAAGTTCGTGTGCCGTTCCCCGGCGATGCGCCGGGCCCTGGGCCTGCCGGACCGGCAACTGCGGCTGGCGCACCTCGTGTTCCCCGCGGCGGGCGCCGTCCTGTGGTGTGCCGTCACGACGGCCTTTACCCCGCACGTGTCCGTGGTGAACGGGATCGTCTCGGCGGTGGGCGCGGTGGCGGTCGTATATCGGATCGCTACGCGGCCGCCGGTCGATTACGGTGCCGCGATCGTCAGCTTCGGGATGTACGGGCCGACACCGGCCGGCCTGATCGTGCAGCTGAGCCGTGGGCCGGCGTTGCTGACGGGGCTCGCTGTGGTGCAGACGTTGGTGTAGGTCAAGGGGGAGATCGTGTTCGCGGGTGAGTTCGAGCTGCATCTGACCGGCTCGGAGTGGCAGGTCGAGGAGCTGGCGGCGTTCGCGCGCACGCATCAGCTCAAGTTCAGCCACATCGAGCTGCACAACGGGACCGTGTGGTCGCAGCCGATGCTGACCATCGGTGCCAAGGGCACGATCGACGAGGTGCGGGCGGTCGCCGAGGGGTGGCGGGCGCGGATGCTGGAGTCCGAGCTGTACGTGCTGCGGGTGAAGATCGAGGCGGCTCCGTGGAACGAGGGTGTGCCGCAGCACGACGACGAGGCCGATCCCGCGCTGTACTTCGAACACCACGTGAAGCTGCGCTTGGCAGGGGTGTTGTGGGATGTCATCGAGAAGGTCGAGCCGCACGAGGCCCACCTCTCTCGCAACGCGCGCCGCACCCGTGACGACGGTACGGAGGAACGGTTCGTCACGCAGCGGTGCTTCGGCGTCGGCAGGGCCACTGCCAAGCGGAAGCTCGAAGCGCTCCTGAACGACCTCGAGGAGTTCGAGGTGCTGGAGGTCGAGGAGGAGTACGTCGTCGCCGACGACGCGCTGCACATCGACAACGGCTGGATCCACGGCGAGGTCGACTGGCTCCGCGGCGAGAGCGAGCGGCTCCGGCAGGCGCCCGCCGGGGTGGAGGGATTCCCCGCCACCTACCAGCCGCTCGCGGTGAAACCGAGCCAGGACATCAGGCAGCGCGCCGTGTTCGACCCGGCGCTGAAGCAGCACCCGCACGCCTTCCGCGGCGGCGACCCGAAGTTCGGCGACCCCGCGGACGGCGCGCGGTGGCTCGCCGCGCGCCGCGAGGCCATGGCACGGGTCCTGCGGATCATCGGCTGGTCGGAGTGGTCCGAGAACCTGGTGCTGCGCGGCAGCACGCTGATGCGGGAGTGGTTCGGCGACGCCGCGCGCGAGCCCGGCGACCTCGACTTCGTGGTGACGCCGCGGGCCATCACGTTCGAAGGCCCGCGGGCGAAGCAGCTCGTCACCGACCTCAGGGCGGCGGTCGGGCCGTCCGTCGTGGAGCCGATCTGGACCTACGAACGGGTCCCCGGCCTGCGGATCGTGTTCCCGTTCGAGGTCGAGGGGCTCCCGGACGGCGCGATCCAGATCGACCTCGTGTTCAACGAGGAACTGCCGATCGCGCCGCAACCCGTGGAGATCGCCGGCACGATCCTGCTCGCAGCCGACGAGGAGTTGTCCCTCGCGTGGAAGCTCCAGTGGCTCGCGACGGACAGCTACCCGCAGGCCAAGGACCTCTACGACGCCGCACTGCTCGCGGAGGTCACCACCGTGAACCTCACCCTGGTGCGCGAGTTGCTGCGGCCCGAACTGCGTCACCACGCGGACGAGTTCGGCCGCGAGTCCGTGCTGGAGCTCAGCGGCGTCGACTGGGACAACGCACCGACCGAACTCCCCGTCACCGAGGAGGACGAACCCGTTCTGCTGCAACGGATCGCGGCCGCCCTGCGTTAGCCGAGCAGTGCCGCCACGCGTTCGGCGGTGGCCACGCTGGACTGCGGGTTCTGACCCGTCACGAGCGTGCCGTCCACGATCACCGTGCTCGACCACGGCTCGCCCGGTGCGAGCCGTGCGCCGAGTTCGGCCAGCCTGCCCGCGACCGAGTAGGGGACGTTCAGGCCGCCCTGGCGCTCCTCCTCGTCGCTGAACACCGCGATCTCCTTGCCGGCGAACACGAACGTGCCGTCCGCGCGGACCGCGCTGAGCAGCCCGGCCGGTCCGTGGCACAGCGCCGCCACGAGCTTGCCGTTGTCGTGGAAGTCCGCGAGCAGCGTGCCCAGCGTCGTGTCGAACGCGAGGTCGGCCATCGGGCCGTGCCCGCCGGGCAGGTAGATCGCGTCGAAGTCGGCGGCGTTCAGCGACGCCAGCACGGCCGGGGCGCGCAGGTCCTCCAGCGACGCGACGGCGTCGTCGAACTTGCCGTCGAGGCTCGCCTTGTCCACGGTCGGCACGACGCCACCCGGCGTTGCCAGCGTGACCTCGACGCCGGCCTCCCGCAGCACGCGCACCGACTCCACGACCTCCTCTGCCCAGTAACCCGTGGGGTGGCTCGACCCGTCCGCCAGCGTCAGCGAGTCGGCGCCGGTCACGACCATCAGTAGCTTCTTCATGCGCCCAGGACATCACAGATCCGCAGAACGTGACGGCGGAGCTATAAGCTGAGTTATGGCTGCGATGGACCTGGACCTGCTGGCGACGTTCCTGGAGATCTACCGGGGCGGCTCGCTGACCAGCGCGGCGGCCAGGCGGGGGCTCACCCAGCCTGCGGTGAGCGGGCAGCTCGCCAAGCTGGAGAAGGAGCTCGGCGCACCGCTGTTCGTGCGCGGCGGCCGCGGGGTCACACCCACACCCCGGGCCGACGACCTGGCCCGACGCGTCGGCACCCACCTCGACCAGCTCAAGACGGCCCTCGACCCCGAACCCGCACTCGAAGGCACGGTGCGGATCGGGGGTGCGGCCGAGTTCATGACCACCCGTGGCATGCCCGCGCTCACCCCGCTGACCCAGCGCGGCCTGCGGCTGGAGATCACGCTCGGCCTGGCGAACGACCTGCTCACCGCGCTGAAGGCAGCGCAGCTCGACCTCGTGCTGTCCTCGGTCCGTCCCGGCGCGGGCCTCACCGCGACCCCGTTCACCGACGAGGAGTTCCTGCTGGTCGGGCCACCACAACTGGCAAGGACCGTGGACCAGCGGCTGCTCGCGCGGGACCCGGCGCGCGCCCTCGAACACCTGCCGCTCGTCGCCTACTCCGGCGAACTGCCGATCATCCGGAGGTACTGGCGCAGCGAGTTCGGCGCACGACCGAAGAACGCCACCGCCGTCACCGTGCCGGACCTGCGCGCCGTGCTGGCCGCCGTGATCGCCGGGGCGGGCGTGTCGGCCCTACCGCGCTACCTGGCCGAACCCGCGCTCGCCGCCGGATCCGTCGAACAGCTGCACCACCCGGAGGTTCCGCCGCTCAACACCCTCTACGTGGTCACCCGCGGCACGACGACCCCGGCCACCGACGCGGTCGCGGAACAGCTGAGGTCACGCGACTGGGGCGCCCTCTAGACGCTGCGGAGAACCGAGACCACGATGCCGAGGATCACGGCCTTGTCGCCGTCGATGACGGGGTAGGCCTCGTTGCGCGGTTCGAGGAACACGTGGCCGTTGCGGCGCTGGTACACCTTCACCGTCGCCTCCTCCTCGATCATCGCGGCGACGATCTGCCCGTTGTAGGCCTCGTGCGTCTGCCGCACCACGACGGTGTCGCCGTCGCAGATCGCCGCGTCGATCATCGAGTCGCCGCGCACCCGCAGCGCGAACACGTTGCTGCCCCGGCCGACCAGCCCGCGCGGCAGGTTCAGCACCTCGTCGACGTGCTCGATGGCGGAGATCGGCGCACCGGCGGCGATGTCACCGACGACCGGCACCGAGATCGAATCCTCGGAGACCATCCCTGGCGCGATCGGCGCGCCGCTCAGGAAGACCCGCACGTCCATCGGCCGCGTCACGGAGCCGCCGCGCTTGAGGTAACCCTTGTCCTCCAACGAGGTCAGGTGCCTCGAGACGCTGGACGACGACTTCAGGCCGACCGCCTCGCCGATCTCACGGGTGCTGGGGGAGTAGCCGTGCTCGACGACCCAGTCGCGAATGGCGACCAGGATCATCTGCTGGCGTTCCGGCAGCTCCGTCGTGTCGAGTTCAAGATCGTCGTAGGCGGTCATCGGCCAGATACTAGTTAGGGGGTCGCGGACACGATCGGGTGGCTCACGTGCCCAGGCGAGATTTGCCCTGCTCCTCCACGATGTGGCGGTGAGCACACGTCGGGAACGCTCCTGGGGCCTGCGACCAGGGAGGTCTGTGCGAACCCAGGTGGCGCCCGTGGCGCTGACACCAGAAGTGGCGCCAGCCGTGCTGGACGAGGCCGCGCTGCTGGAGCTGTACGAATCGACGGCCGAGCGGTTGCACCGCTACGTGGCCAGGCGGGTCGGTGCCGACACCGCGCAGGACGTGGTGTCCGAGGCGTTCCTGGTGCTGTGGGACCAGCGCGCCGGGCAGACCTACGAGGCCGACGCGATCCGCGCCTGGCTCTACGGCGTGGCGACGAACCTGCTGCGCGGCCACGTCCGCGCCGAGGAACGCAAGCTGCGGGCGTGGAGCAAGGAGTACGCGGCCCGCACCGACGAGGCCGACATCGGCGACCGGGTCAGTGCCGCGGCGGACGCCGACGTGCTCGCCGGTCCGCTCACCGCCTGGCTCGCCGAACTGCGCGTCGAGGAACGCGAGGTGCTGCTGCTGCACGCGTGGGCGGACTTCACGCCCACCGAGATCGCCGTGGCACTCGATGTCCCGGTGGCCACCGTGCGCACCCGTCTGCACCGTGGCCGCGCACGGCTGCGCACTCGCCTCGCCGCGACCGATCACGACTTCACCGAGGACAGCCATGTCTGAGCCCACCCAGCCCGAGACCCTCGACCGCCTGCTCGACGCCGCCCTGTCGCGGGCCGGCGACGAGCCCGTCCAGTTCGACGTGGCCGCCGGCAAGAACGTCCTGGCCGCCGCTCTGAAGTCACGCGCGGAAGTCGCTGAGCCGATCGCCGTCGGTGCCGAGCACCGGCCGCGCAAGAGGGTCCGCTGGCTCGCCGCCGCGGCCGCCGTGGCCGTGCTGACCGGTGGTGGCCTGGCCGCGTCGACCGTCGACCTCACCGGCGTCGGCAGCAACTCCGTGAGCGCCTCCGAGGAACTGATCAAGGCCGCGGACCTCGCCTCCCGCGTGGTCGACCGCCCGCTCGCCCCCGGCCAGTTCCGCTACGTGCGCAGCCGCTACGAGGGCATCATGGTGGAGCTCGGCTCCACGAAGGCGACGTACAGCGACATCGTCCAGGAGCAGTGGATTCCGGCGGACCGCCGCGACGAGTGGCTGTTCCGGAACAAGATCATCTCGGTGAAGTGGCTCGAGGGCCACGAGGGAGACGGCAAGCCGGACGCCGCCACACCGTTCAAGGACGGTGAGGAGTTCCGCGGCAAGTGCGGCAACTACCCGTACTTCGCCGAGGGGCAGCCGGACCGCTGCACGAACGGCACGTTCTACAACCCGACTCCGGAGTTCGTTGCGGCGCTGCCGAAGGACCCGGCGGCAATGCTGGCCAAGCTGAAGGAAGCGGGACAGGCCGGCGATTCGGGAGCGTTGCTGCAGGCCGGTGAAGCGCTCAACTCGGGGCAGTACCCGGCCGAGGTGCGGGCGACCATCTTCCGCGCGCTCGCCCTGCTGCCCGGCCTGGTCGTGACCGACAACAAGGCCAACCTCGACGGCAAGGAAGGCGTCGCGCTCGGCATGAAGTACTTCGACGACTTCACCGAGATCCTCATCGACCCGTCGAACGGCGACTACATCGGCCGCCGCGAGACCGTCGCCGAGGACCAGCCGGAGGAGAAGGGCGGCCTGGAGAAGGGCACCGTCCGCAGTTCCTCCGCGGTGACCACGAAGATCGTGGACTCGCTGGGCGCCGAGTAGCTTCTCCCGCCGTTCGGGGCGCGGGAGAGACATGCAACCCTGGGGTTGCGCATCCTCGGGGGGATGTGCAACTCTGGGGTTGCACTTATTGGCGGACATCGGGAGTTGTCGTGAGCGTGGACCGGATCGAACGCGAGACCGTGATCGAGGCACCGCTGGCACGGGTCTGGCAGCTGGTGACCGAACCGGGGTTCTGGGTGGCCTCCCAGCCGTCCGGTGCCGCGGTCGAGGGGGAGACGACCCTCTGCAAGAACGAGCAGTACGGCGACTTCCCGGTGCGCGTCGTGACCGTGACGCCGCAGACCTACGTGTCCTACCGCTGGGCCAGTGCGTTCCAGGGACAGGAGCTGGCCGCGGACAACACGACGTTGGTCGAGTTCACCCTCACGCCCGAGGGCGCGGCGACTCGGCTCAAGGTCGTGGAGAGCGGGTTCTCCCAGCTCGCGGGCTCGGAGGAGCTGCGTGCGAAGGCTCTGCGGGACAACACGGGCGGCTGGCCCGAGGTGCTCGACGCGTTCGCGAAGAAGGCCGAAAGCTAAGTTGAGCGCGTGCCCAAATCAGCCGACCGAGGCCGCCGCACCCGTGAACAACTGATCGACGCCGCCGCCGGGCTGGTGGGCGAGGTCGGCTGGGGTGCGGTGACCACCCGGCTGGTCGCGGAACGGGCGGGCGTCAACGCCGCGCTCGTGCACTACCACTTCTCGTCGGTGCAGGAGCTGCTGTCGACGGCCGCGCTGCAGTTCGCCGCGAAGGCGCTGGCCGAGTCGGCGGAGGCGTTGCGGTCGGTGTCGCCGGCTGAGGGCGTCGAACGGATCCTGGCGGACCTGTCGCGCTTCACCGGCACGGATCCCGAGTCGTTGCTGCTGGCCGAGGCGTTCCTCGCAGCGCGCCGGTTGCCCGACCTGCGGGCCGGGCTGTCGGCGCTGGTCGTGGAGTTCCGGGTGCGCGTCGCCGACTGGCTGCGGGAGGCGGGCGTGCAGGACGCCGACGCGGTGGCGTTGTTGCTCGGGGCGGCCCTCGACGGGCTGGTGCTGCACCGAGCGTTGGACTCGTCAGTCGACTTCGGCGTGGTCGCGGGTCCGTTCCGGCGCCTCGTCGCGGGCTGACCAGCGGGGCTCGCCACCGGCCTGCGCGAACGCGGCCAGCGCCTCGACCAGGCCGTGCCGCAGGTGCTCCGGCATGCGCGCGACGATCGTGCTGATCTCGGCACGCCTGCGGGCCATCACCTCGGTCACGACCCGGCTGCCCTCCTCGCTGGCCACGACCACGACCTCGCGTTTCGTCGCGGGGTTCGGCGCGCGGTCGACCATGCCGGACGTGATCAGGCGGTCGATCATGCGCTTGGCCGTGGACGGGTTGACCTCCAGCAGGTCGGCGAGCGCGGTCAGGCTCATCGGGCCGCGGCTGTCGAGCAGGACGACCATCCTGAGCTGCGGCAGCGTGAGCGTCTCCTCGACAGCCGCGAGCGACCGCGCCGACACGGCCACGAGCAGGCGGGACGCGGTGAGCACCGCGTCGGTCAGGTCATCGGCATCGCTCACCCGACTAGTTCTACAGGGCTCGCCGAAGGTAACGAAACGATAAACATTGCACTGTGCAACGGTCGGTGGGTCGTGGTCTGTCCGTACCTCTCGGCATGCGGATACTCCTGGTCGCTTTGCTGACGTTGTTGCTCGGCGCGCAGCCCGCGTTCGCGCAGCAGGATCTGGGACCCGGCTACGTCCAGACCCAGTTCGGGCCGATGGGACCGGCCGGGCGCGACCTGCTGCAGAAGGTGGCGCTCGCGGGGTTGTGGGAGGGGCCCGCCGGGCGGATGGGGCTCGACAAGTCGGCCAACCCGAAGGTGCAGGAGGCCGGCCGGCACCTCATCGAGGGGCACGCCGACCTGGATCGGCGCACCGTCGAGCTCGCCCGCACGCTGAACGTCCAACTGCCCACGCAGCCCAACGAGTCGCAGCAGGGCTGGCTGAACGAGATGACGGCCGCTCCCGCGCGCAGCCCTGAGTTCGACCGAGTGTTCGCGAACCGGCTGCGGGCGGCGCACGGCGTGGTCTACAAGTTCCTGGCCACGGTGCGCACCGGCACGCGCAACACGGCGATCCGTGACTACGCCAAGGTCTGCATGGACACCGTGCTCGACCACATGACGGTGCTCGAAGCCACCGGGATGGTCGACTTCAACGACACCGAGGCGATCCCGCTGGCGCTGGTCGCGCAGCCCTCCTCGGTCGCGCCTTCTGCTCCCGCGGGTGTGCCGCAGCAGAGCCCGCAGTACTCCCAGCAGCAACAACAGCAGGGCGATGGTGTCCCCGACGGCCTCATCGGGCTGGGCGTGCTGGCGCTGGTCGTGGCCGGTCTCTGGTTCTGGACGAGCGGGCGGAGCAGCCGCCGGATGCACCCGTAGTGCTAGATTGGGCATATGCCCAAGTCGAATGCCCAACAGCGAGCGTTGATCGTCGGAGCGGGGATCGCCGGGCTCGCGTCCGCGTGGTGGCTGGAACGCGCGGGGTGGGACGTCCTGGTGGTGGAGAAGGCGCCGTCGTTCCGCGCGGGCGGCTACATGATCGATTTCTTCGGGCCGGGTCACGAGGTGGCGCGGCGGATGGGTCTGCTGCCGGCGTTGGAACGGCGGCGGGCGCCGATCTCGTCGGTGACCAGCGTGGACTCGGCCGGCCGTCGGCGGAGTGAGATCTCCACGGCCGCTTACGAGGCGGTCGCGGACGGGGTGATCAGCCTGTTGCGTGGAGATCTGGCTTCGGTGATCCGGGACGACGTGCGGGCTTCGATTCGTTACGGCACCACGGTTTCCGCCATCGACGACGGGCGGGTGACGTTCTCGGACGGGTCTTCCGGTGAGTTCGACCTGGTCGTGGGGGCGGACGGCGTGCATTCGCGGGTGCGGGAGCTGGTGTTCGGATCGTCGTTCGTGCGGTACCTGGGACATCACGTGGCGGCGTTCTCCGTCCAGGATCCCGAGTTGAGCGCCCGGATCGGTTACCGCTACCAGATGCTGACCGTGCCGCACCGGATGATCGGCTGCTACGCCGTGCGGGACGGGTCGACGGCCGCGTTGATGCTCTACCGGTCCGCGTCCCCGGAACTGCCCGCTCATCCGGCGGCGGAGTTGCGGTCGCGGTTCGGTGACCTCGGCTGGGTCGCGCCCTCGCTGCTCTCCGTTGTGCCGGAGGACGTCTACTGCGACGAGGTGTCCCAAGTGGACATGCCGGTCTGGCATCGCGGCAAGGTCGTGCTCGTCGGGGACGCGTGCGGCGCCGTCTCGCTGTTCGCCGGCCACGGGGCGTCGCTCGCGATGACCGGCGCCTGCGTGCTGGCGGAGGAACTCGCCGCGGGCCTCGACGGCGCGTTCGACCGCTACCAGGCGCGGATGAAGCCCGCGGTGGCGCACACCCAGGAGTTCGGGCGGCGGTTCATCGGCTGGATGGCGCCCTCGTCGGCGTGGCGGATCTCGTTGCGCGACCTGGCGTTCCGGCTGTCCGGCCTGCCCGTCGTGCGGAACCTGATCCGCGGCTCCGTCGTGCCGGACGTCGACGGGGTGCTCACACCCGCAGCACCCGCAGGCACAGCCGCCTGAGCACCTCGCGCAGTTCGTCGTCGGTCAGGTGGGGGAACGCCGCGATCACCGGGCCGACGTCGCTCGTGAGGAACCACGCCGCCCGCTGGTCGTCGGTCGGCTCGTCGCCGAACAGCAGCTGCATGGCCTTCTCGGCCAGCCTCGCCAGCTCGGCGTTGATCCTCTCGTTGCGCCGCACGCTCGGATCGGTCTGGCCGAGCGGCGACAACGCCCTGTTCGCGACGACCTGGTCCACGAACCCCGCGACCATGTGCTCAGCGCGGGCCCGCCTGCCCCTGATCTTCGCGGTCTCGTCCAGCATCGTCTCGAAGAACGCGATGCTGTTGTCCAGCAACGCTTCCAGGATCGCCGACTTGGTGCGGAAGTAGTAGTAGACGTTCGCCTTCGTCACGTCCATCTCGTCCGCGATCGTCTGCAACGACGTCGCGTCGTACCCGTGCGCGGCGAACAGCTTCCGCGCGGTGACGAGGATCGTCGCACGGGTGCGTTCGGCTTGCGCGGCACGAGTCATGCGGCGATGGTACAGTCGATTTCATTAGCCGATCGGCTAGTGAAATGGGAGGTAGGTCGTGACTGTCCTGGTGACCGGTGGCACGGGGTTCGTGGCCGGCTGGACCATCGAAGCGCTGCTGGAGCGCGGCTACGACGTGCGGACGACGACCCGCGGCCGCAAGCCCGTCGTTCCTGGTCGCTACGAGGTGGTGAAGGCGGACCTGACGTCGGACGAGGGCTGGGCCGAGGCGATGAAGGGCGTCCAGTACGTGCTGCACGTCGCGTCGCCCATGTCCGGCAGCGCCGACCTGGTCGGCCCGGCGCGCGACGGAACGCTGCGGGTGCTGCGGTTCGCGGTGGAAGCGGGCGTGGAACGGGTCGTGATGACGTCGTCCTGCGCGGCGGCGACGCCTCCGCAGGGCTCGACCGGGTCGTTCGACGAGACGGTGTGGACGGACCCGTCCGGCGTGGGGATCGACGAGTACCGGCGCTCCAAGCTGCTGGCCGAGCAGGCGGCGTGGGAGTTCATGCGAGACAAGGACACCTCGCTCGTGACGGTGCTGCCCGGCGCGGTCTTCGGCCCGGTCCAGTCGCGCGACAACTGGGGCTCGGTGCGGGTGATCGAACGGATCATGGGCGGCATGCCCGGCGTGCCGCGCGTCGGCCTCAACATCGTCGACGTCCGCGACGTGGCCGACCTGCACATCAGGGCCATGACCGCGCCGGACGCGGCGGGGGAGAGGTTCATCGCGGTCAGCGAGTTCATGTGGATGGCCGACGTGGCGCGCTCGCTGGACGCGCCGTCCCGCGAACTCCCGAACTTCGTGGTGCGCGCGGCCTCGTTGGTGGCCAAGGACATGCGGCCGCTCGTGCCCATGCTCGGCCGCAGCTACTCCTACTCGCACGCCAAGGCGTCCTCGATGCTCGGCTGGGCACCTCGCCCGGCCCGCGACACCGTCGTGGAGTGCGCGGCGTCGCTGCGCTAACGGGCGTCGTAGGCCTCGCGGTTCGTGAGCACCTCGGCGATGTGCTCCTCCGCCCACTGGCACAAAGCGAGCAACGGCGCGTGCAGCGTGAATCCGAGCTCCGTCAGCTCGTACTCGACGCGCGGCGGCACCTCGGCGTGCACGTGCCGCGTGACGAGCCCGTCCCGTTCGAGGTCTCGCAGGGTCTCGGTGAGCACCTTGCCGCTGATGCCGTCGAGCTGCGTCTTCAGGTCGCCGAACCGCGTGCGCCCGTTGCCCAGCACCGACACCGCCATCGCCGTCCACTTGTTCGCGATGCGCGCCAGGCTCGTGCGCGACGGGCAGGTGGCCGCCAGCACGCTCCAGTCCGGCATGGTCTGTGACATGGCGCACATCCGTCCATTAGTTACGTTGAGGTAATTGGTTACTTTTGGTGAGCATAGGTCAACCGCAACGAAAGGGAGACCCATGACCACCCCGCTCGCCGTCGTCACCACCTACTTCGAGGCCCTCGAGTCCGGTGACTTCGCCACCGTCGCCGCCCAGTTCGCCGACGACGTCGTGTGGCACCAGCCGGGCGACAACCGGTTCTCGGGCCTGCACCGCGGCAGCGACGCCGTCGGGGCCATGATCGGCGGCATGATGTCCGTGTCCGAGGGCACGTTCTCGTTGAAGCGCAACGCCCCGCTGATGGTGAACGGCGACACCGTGGCCGCCTCGGTGCACTGGACGGCCAAGCGGTCCGGCGCGGAGATGGACGGCGTCGGCGTCGACCTGATGCGCGTGGCCGGGGGCAAGGTCGTCGAGGTGTGGCTGTTCACGGCCGACCCGGCGGAGGAGGACACCTTCTGGGGTCAGAGGTGAATTCGGCGCGTCCCGCCACCCGAACGGGCTAGATCACGACAGACTGTGCGGTGTGGAACGGGATCGCAGGTGGGCGGACAAGGGTGAGGCCATCGGGCACGGCGTGAGCTGGCTCGCGCGGTGGAGTCTGCGGACGGCGCTGGCCGCGCTCGGCTTCTGGATGGTCTTCTGGCTGATCGGGACGCTCTGGGTGGTCGTCATGCCCGTGCTGCTCGGCCTGCTGATCACGACGGTGCTGTGGCCGCCGGCCAAGTGGATGATGTCGAAGGGGCTCAACTCGACGCTGGCGGCGACGATCGTGCTGGTCGTCGGGCTGGGCGTGCTGGGCGGGGTGATCGCGGCGATCTCGGCCTCGATCGCGTCCGGTGTGCCGGAGATCGCGCAGAGCGCGCAGAAGGCCGTCACGCAGCTGCAGGACTGGGCGTCCGGGCCGCCGTTCAACCTGAAGGGCAGTGACCTCGACCGCCTCATCTCGCAGGGCGTCGACCAGATCAAGGCCAGCATCGGGTCGATCGCCGGCGGGCTGCTGACCGGGGCGGGCGCGGTGACGTCCGGTGTCGTGACCGGGCTGGTGGCGCTGCTGCTGGCGTTCTTCTTCGTCAAGGACGGCTCGCGGTTCACGCCGTGGGTGCGCGGGCTGATCGGCGAGCGCGCCGGCGGCCACGTGACGACGGTGCTGGAGCGGGTCTGGGTGACGCTCGGCAGCTTCATCCGCAGCCAGGCGATCGTGTCGCTGATCGACGCGGTGTTCATCGGCGCGGGTCTGCTGATCCTCGGCGTGCCGCTGGCGATCCCGCTGGCCGCGCTCACGTTCCTCGGCGGCTTCATCCCGATCATCGGCGCGTTCATCGCGGGGGCGCTGGCCGTGCTGGTCGCCCTGGTGAGCAACGGCCTGACCACGGCCGTCATCATGCTGATCATCGTCATCGTGGTGCAGCAGGTCGAGGGCAACGTGCTCCAGCCGATCCTGCAGTCGCGCAGCCTGCGCCTGCACGCGGCGGTCGTGCTGCTCGTCGTCACCGCGGGCACGTCGCTGTACGGCATCGCGGGCGCGTTCTTCTCCGTCCCGGTTGCCGCCGCCGTGGCCGTTGTGATGCGCTACCTGGGCGAAGTCATCGAGGCGAGGTCCGTAATGGTTACGTCACAACCTGACGGGGATGAACCAGGCGAGACCGAACGTTCTCCTGAGTGAACCCGAGAAGAGGAGTGACACAGTGACGGAGAAGGCTGTTCTCGCGGGCGGCTGTTTCTGGGGCATGCAGGACCTGTTCCGCCGCCACCCCGGCGTCGTCTCCACGCGCGTCGGTTACACCGGCGACCCCAGCACGCCGAACGCCACGTACCGCCGCCACGGCAACCACGCCGAGGCCATCGAGATCACGTTCGACCCCTCGCTGCTGAGCTACCGGCAGATCCTGGAGTTCTTCTTCCAGATCCACGACCCGTCGACCCGCAACCGCCAGGGCAACGACATCGGCGCCGGCTACCGCTCGGCGATCTTCTACACCGACGACGCGCAGAAGCAGGTCGCGGAGGAGACGATCGCCGCGGTCGACGCCTCCGGCAAGTGGCCGGGCAAGGTCGTCACCGAGGTCACCCAGGAGTCGGACTTCTGGCTGGCCGAGCCGGAGCACCAGGACTACCTGGAGCGCTACCCGAACGGCTACACGTGCCACTACGTGCGGCCGGAGTGGCAGCTCGGCGAGCGTTGATCGAGATCGTCGCGCTGCACGTCTCACCCGTGCACGCTTTCGAGGGCCGTCCGACGGACGGCCCTCGTCCCGATCCCAGGCCTGTTTCGCGCTCTCGCGTGGACGTGCGGGCGGGGATGGGCATCGTCGGTGACCGGTACTTCAACCATCCGGCGCACCGGAACGCCGCGGTCACGTTCATCGCGGCCGAGTCGCTCGACCCGTGGCCGGTGGACCCGCTGGTGGCACGCCGCAACGTCGTCGTGCGCGGGTTCGACGTGGACTCGCTGCCGCGTGGCGCGGTGTTCAGCCTGGACAGCGGGGACGGGCCGGTGCGGTTCGAGGTCGGCCGGCCCGCACACCCCTGCGCCTGGATGGACCAGGTCATCGCTCCGGGCGCGTTCCGGGCGTTGCGCGGGAAGGGCGGGATCCGCTGCGTGCCGCTGGACGACGGGGTGCTGCGTGTCGGGACCGCCGAAGTCGCGTTCGGGTGACCGAGTTACGACGGGGAAACAGGTCGCACGGGCACGCTGTCGTCAAGGCACCAGTCGAGGACGCCGGGCCACGGGCCGTAGCCGTCCCCAGGTGTGATGTGTCCGGCGTCGGGCAGGAAGTCGACCGGGATGCCGAGTTCGTCCGCCCACGCGGACGGGTCGGCGGGCGTGTACGGGTCGGTCGTCGAGATGACCGCGCGCGGCTTGCCCGACGCGGCCGCGACTCGTTCGGGATCGATGTCCGACACCGCGAACTCCTCGTTGCGGTTCTCCGCGCAGAACGCCTGTGCGCCCAGGGGAGAGACCAGCAGAACCCGGTGCACGCGCAGGTCGTCCGGCAGGGTCTGTGCCGCGCGCAACCACAGGGCGGTGCCGAGCGAATGAGCCACCACGACCCGTTCCTGATCGCCGAGCTGTGCGAGTTCGCTGTGCAGCAGCGCGGTCCAGGTCTCCAGAGACGGCTGACCGGGTGCGGGGAACTGGGGGTAGAGCACCTGCTCGCCGCGACGGCGGAGCGACTCGGCCAGCCACCACATCCAGTGGTCCCGCGGGCGGTAGTTGTCCAGGCCGTGCAGGAGCAGGAAGCGTCGAGCGGGGGAGAAGTCGGTCATCCACGTCTCTTTCTGGGCGCGGTCCACTGAGGACTGATCAGTGCTGTTGCTGTGCGGCACGAGAATTCCGCTGGCGGCTCGCGTGTGCCCGCGTCTTCATCCTGTTGCCGCACACGGCCATCGAGCACCACTTGGCAGTGCCGGGGCGGCTGTGATCGACCAGGAAGAGGTTGCACTGCGTGTTGGCGCAGGCGCGAAGACGGCCGGGCATCGCCTCTTCCACCCGTGACCACGCCAGAGCGACGCGGGCTGCCAGGCGTCGGTCCGGCGGCGTGACGAGTTCCCAGTCGAGGCCGGCCGGTGTGGCCTCGGGGACGAGGGTCGTGCCGGCGAGCAGTGCGGTGAGGCGGCTCGTCGCGTCGGCCTGGCCGCGGACGAGGTCCTGCAGGGTGTCGCGCACCTGCCGGAGGTGGTCGAGGTCGGCCGGGGTGCCGTCGTACCGCGCGGCCAGTGCTTTCCCGGCCTCGCCCGCGAGTTGCTCGGTCCGCGTGCCGTCGACGACCGGCGCGCTGTTCAGCACGGCCAGCAGCAGATCCTCGTCCTGGGTCACGCCATCTCCGTCGTCGGGGTGGCCGTCACCGTACCTGCGCGCTAACCGCTAAACAAGGCCGTAGTGGTTGGCGGTCCTCAGGGGGTCGGGTCGCCGGGACGGACCAGGCCGTTGTGGTAAGCGATGACGACGAGCTGGGCCCGGTCGCGCGCTCCCAGCTTGGTCATCGCGCGGTTGACGTGGGTCTTCGCCGTCAGCGGGGACAGGACCAGGCGCTCGGCGATGTCCTCGTTGGACAGTCCGTGTGCGACGAGGACGACGATCTGGCGCTCGCGGTCGGTGAGAGTGTCGAGTGCTGCGAGCGGCACGGGTTCCGGCTGGTCGAGGACGTGCTGGACGAGGCCCCTGGTGGCTTTCGGGGACAACAGCGCGTCTCCGGCGGCGACGACGCGGACGGCGTGGATCAGCTCGTCCGGGCCGACGTTCTTGCCGAGGAAACCGCTGGCGCCCGCGCGGACCGCGTGCAGGACGTTCTTGTCGTTCTCGAAGGTCGTCAGCACGAGGACGCGCACACCGGCCAGGTCGTCGTCGGCGGCAATGCGGCGGGTGGCCTCGATGCCGTCGACCTCGGGCATGCGGATGTCCATGAGCACCACGTCGGCGCGGGTCGAGCGGGCGAGGTGCACGGCGTCCCGCCCGTTGGCCGCCTCGCCGACGATCTCGATGTCGGGTTCGGCGTCGAGGATCATCCGGTAGCCGGCGCGGATGAGGGCCTGGTCGTCCACGAGCAGTACCCGGATGGTCATGTGGTGGCCTTCGGCGCTGGGGCGGGGAGTTCGGCGTGGACGGAGAACCGCCCGTCCTGCGTGGAGGTGTCGAGGCTGCCACCCGCGGTGGCGGCGCGTTCGGTCATCCCGATGATGCCGTAGCCCGAGGTGACCGGCGCGCGGTCCGCGGCGATGGGGTTCACGACGTCGAGGGTGAGGGCGTCGGGGGTGTAGGCGACCGTGAGACGGGCCGTTCCGGTGCCGTACTTGTGGGCGTTGGTGAGTGCTTCCTGCAGGATTCGGTAGGCCGCGAGGTCCACGACGGCGGGAAGCTCCCTCGACTCGCCGATCTGCTTGCGTTCCACCGTGAGACCGGCGGCGGCGAGCGAGTCGACCACTTCGGTGAGCCTCGCGAGTCCGCGGCTGGGCTCCCTTTCCTGGTCGTCGTTCTCCCGCAGCACGCCGACGATGGAGGCCAGTTCGCTCAGCACGGTGCCGCACGCCTCCCGGATGTGAGTGAGAGCCCGGTGGGCCTGGTCCGGGTGCCGGGTGAGGACGTGACTGGCGGCCCCGGCCTGCACGTTGATGACCGCGATGTGGTGGGCGACCACGTCGTGCAGGTCCCGCGCGATGCGCAGCCGCTCCTGGACGACCCGGCGAGCGGCCTCCTCTTCACGAGTGCGTTCCGCGCTGCGCGCCCGTTCCTCGACCTCGGCGATGTAGGCGCGCCGGCTGCGGACGGCGTCTCCCGCGGCCGCGGTCATGCCGATCCAGGCGACCAGCCCGAGACTCGGGGGTGACCACGCGGTTCCGGTGTCGGCGAACGCGTCGACGAAGTAGAGGCCGACGGCGACCGGAGCGGCCAGCATCGCCCCGGAACGGCGGTCGGTGGTCGAGGTCGTGGTGTACGTGAGGATTCCCAGGGTCACGACCAGCACGGGCTGCATCCCGGTCGTCACGACCAGCACCGCGGCGGCGACGGCGGTGGCGACCAGGTTGAGGGCCGGCCGCCGGCGGCGGGTGGCCAGGGCGACGAACGCGATGGCCAGCGCCAGCGCGTCCGGGGTGGAGATGGTCCCGTCGGTCCGGCCGTGCATCCCGCTCAGCTGTCCGGCGGTGCCGCCCGCCACCACGAAACAGGCCAGTGCGACGTCGCGGAGCAGCGGGTGGCGAGCGACCCACCGCCTGGCCGACATCCGATCCATGCTGATCAACGTAGACGTCACGGCGATTCGAGGCATCTCCCGGCCGTGGTACCGCGTTCCGGTTGACGTACCACGAACGCAGTACGCGTGACTGTCCTATGTGTCCACGGCCGGAGGACGCGCGGAAGCCCTCGTCCGGCGCATCGTTGAGACATGATCGAACTGCGGCAACTCACCAAGACCTACGGCGATAAAGTCGCGGTGGACGGCATCGACGCCACCATCCGGCCCGGCGTCGTCACGGGCTTCCTCGGACCCAACGGTGCGGGCAAGTCCACGACCATGCGCATGATCGTCGGCCTGGACCGGCCGACGTCCGGCACGGCGCTGGTCAACGGACACCCGTACGCCGCCTCCCGCGCACCGATCGCCGAGGTCGGCGCACTGCTCGACGCCAAGGCGGTGGACGGCGGCCGCAGCGCCCGCAACCACCTCCTCGCGCTCGGTGCCACCGTCGGCATCGGCGCTCGCCGGGTCGACGAGGTGCTCGCCCAGGTCGGGCTGACCGAGGTGGCGCACAAGTCGGCCAGGTCGTTCTCGCTCGGGATGGGCCAGCGCCTCGGCATCGCCGCCGCGCTGCTCGCCGACCCGTCCGTGCTGCTCCTCGACGAACCGGTCAACGGCCTGGACCTCGACGGCATCCAGTGGATCCGGGAACTGCTCACCGAACTGGCCGACGAGGGCCGCACGGTGCTGCTCTCCTCGCACCTGATGAGCGAGATGCAACTGGTCGCCGACCACCTGCTGGTCATCGGCCAGGGGCGCATCCTGGCCGACTCCTCGATCGCGGACTTCATCGAGGAGTCGCCCGGAAGCAACGCGGTCGTCGTGGTCTCCCCGGACGCGACCGCGCTGGCGACCCTGCTCACCGGTAACGGCATCACGCTGACGACCAGGGAGCCCGGCCGGTTCGAGATCCGCGGCATGACCTCCGCCGCGATCGGCGACATCGCCATGGAGCACCGGCTCCGCATCCACGAACTGACCCCCGTCACCGCCTCGCTCGAGTCCGCCTACCTCGAACTCACCCGCGACAGCGTCGAGTACACCGCCGCCGTCCCCACGCACGAGAAGGCTGCCTGATGACCACCACGCTCTCCTCGCCCCGGCACGCCAGGGCGACCACGACGCAGACCCGTCCGCAGACCCTGGGCCGGGCGATCCGCGCCGAGTGGATCAAGATCCGCAGCCTGCGCGGCACCTGGATCGGCATGGCCGCCGTCGCCGTCGTCATGATCGGGTTCGGCGCGATCGCCTCGGCCGTGTCCAGTGGCTCCATCGCCGGGCCCGGCGACGGTCCCGGCCCCGGCGGCGGCCCGTTCGCTGGTGGTGGAGCGCTCTCGACCGTCCTCACCGGTTCCACGTTCGCGGTGCTCCTGATCGGCGTCCTCGGCAGCCTCGCCGGTGCCCGCGAGTACAGCTCCCGCATGATCACCGCCACCGTCGCCGCCGTGCCCCGTCGCTGGCAGGTGGTCGTCGCCAAGACCGTCGCGCTGTCCGCCGTGGTGGTTCCCACCGCGCTCGTCGCAGTCCTGGGCTCCTACGCCGCGGGTATGGCGATCCTCTCCGCGAACGACGCCCCCACCGTCTCGCTGACGGACGACGGTGTCCTGACCTCGTTGCTCGGCATGGTCGGCTACATCACCGCGATCGCCCTGATCGGCCTCGGCCTGGGCGTCCTGCTGCGCAGCGTCGCCGGGAGCATCGGCGTCGTCGTCGGCGGCATCATGATCCTGCCGAACATCGCCGGCGCCCTGCTGCCGGACAGCTGGGACACGATCCTGCGGTTCCTGCCCAGTTCCGCCGCGTCCGCGTTCACCGCGGTCGCCGCCGCGGGGGACAGCAAACTCGGCTCAGCCGCCGGTGTCGCGGTTCTCGTCGCCTGGGTCGTGGCCGCTCTCGTCGCCGCCGCGTTCGCCATGCGCAGCCGGGACGTGTGAGGCCGCGCTACCGGGCGTGGATCGGGGCCGGGTCCGCGGGGAGCTGCCAGCTGCCGCCACGATCCTCTGTGGACAGACGTGCGACGAGATCCGGGATGCGCAGGGAACAGGCCAGCGCGGCGACGGTGTGAATCATGCTGATCGCCCGTTGGGTTTTGGGCAGTGCCAAGCGCAGCAGACGCGGGTTGACCGCGCCCTGGATCTCGTCGACGAACGGCCGGAGCACCGTGTCGTAGTTCGCCAGCGCGGTCGGCAGGTCGTCCGGGTTCCGGATGATCTCGCCGGCCAGGACGTGGGCACCGACGAGGCCGCCGGAGATCCCCATGCCGCTGTAGGGGGACGCGCAGTGCGCGGCGTCGCCGGCCAGGACCACGCGGCCCCGCGACCAGGTGTTCGTGCGGACCTGGACAATCTCCTGGGAGTAGAAGAACGGGCTCGTCCCCATGCCCTCGATGAACCGCTCGGTCTGCCAACCGGCGTCACGGAATCTGTTGGCCCAGAACGCTTGCTGACGCTCGACGGGCTCCCGGTGGATCGCTGAAGCTTCCTCGGACTCCTCTCGCAGCACGAAGTACGCCTGAGTCTCAGACGGGTTGTGGCTGCGCCGCATGATCTGCCGGCCGCCGGGCGCCAGGTAGGTGTCGCGGATGTTGCTGTCGGACGCGATGCGGGGCACGAACCAGTAGGCCATGTGGATCCCCAGCCGCAGGTAGGGATCCTCGCCGTCCGGCAGCAGCGCCTGCCGGATGCGCGAGCCCTGTCCGTCGGCGCCGACCAGGAGGTCGTACTCGCCGGAGGAGCCGTCGGAGAAGTGCGCGACGACCTTGCGTTCGTCCTGCTCGAAGCCGTCCACGCTCGTGCCGAAGACGTGCTCGGCGTCGTCTTTCGTCGCGTCGTGCAGGATCCGCACGAGGTCCCCGCGCATGATCTCGTACTCGGACGTGAGGGTCTGCCGGCCGCGGCCGGAGGTGTTGGCCATGATCGTCCCCTTCGTCCTGCCCCTGGCGTCGACGAAGGCGACCCCGGGCTCGTCCACGAGCTCGGCGCGGACGGCGTCGAGAAGTCCCATGCGCCGCACTGCCTCGATGCCCTGGCCCCGGAGGTCGACCTGGGCCCCGGCCGCCCGCAGCGCGGGGAAGCGTTCGACGACGGTCACCTGGTGACCGCCTCGCGTGAGCCAGAAGGCCAGCGCCTGCCCCGCCACTCCACCACCGGCGACGAGGACCCGCAATCTCGTTGACATGATCGTTCCTCCAAAATCTATCGGTGATAGGTTCCTTTCCAGCGTCAACTATCAGCGATAGATTGTCAACGTGACCAAGATGAACCGCGAGGTCGTCATCGCCGAGGCGCTCGCCCTGCTGGACGAGGCGGGGCTGGACGGCGTCAGCACGCGGCGCCTGGCGACGAGGCTGAACGTCGAGCAGCCCTCGCTCTACTGGCACTTCCGCACCAAGAAGGACCTGTTCGCCGCCATGGCACAGGCGGCGATGGAGCCCCACGCGACCGCGCCGCTGCCGATGCCGGGCGACGACTGGCGCGAATGGTTCGCCGACAACACGCGCAGCTTCAGGCGCACGTTGCTGATGCACCGGGACGGCGCACGGCTGCACGCCGGCAGCACGCCGGTCAACGACCTCGACCGGATCCGCCACAAGATGGACTTCCTCGTCGCCTCCGGCGTGCCCGAGCACGACGCGGGCATGGCGATGCTGGCCACGAGCCGCTTCACGGTCGGCAGCGTGCTAGAGGAACAGGCGGACGCCGGTGGGGATCTGCCCCCCGACCTACCGGTGATCGATCACGAGTCCGCGTTCGAGGCGGGCCTCGCCCTCATCCTGAACGGTCTCGTGCACGCCGTCGGCACGCAGGTCACCTGAGCCTGGTCATCCAGTCGCGCACCGCCGAAGCAACGGTTGCGGCGTGGTCGGTGAGAACGGTGTCGTGGTCACCAGGAACGCCCGCGACGTCGTGGGGCAGTGGCCACCGCGGTCGCCAGTCCCGGTCGGGGTCGACGGCCAGCATCTCCGGCGTGGGGCCGGCCTGGAGCAGCAACGTGGGAACGGGCGAGGGCTGCGGCCGCCAGTCCTCGAAGATCCGGACGTACCCGCCACCCGCGAGGACCGCGGCGTCGCTGACGAGGTTCTCGTAGTCCTCCAGGGGAAGCCGGGCCTCGCCGGTGACCAGTGCGAGCGCGCGGTCGTCGTTCCTGACCAGCACACCCGCGTCGGTTTCGACGAGCACGACGCCGGTGGCGCCTAGTCGCGCCCCGACCGCGTGGGCGACCAGACCGCCCGCGCAGTGTCCGATGAGGACGACAGGCCTGCCGTCGACGAGCGGCCGGATCGAGTCCACATGCGACTGGACGAGCGCCTCGACGTCGGCGGGGATCGCCGGGTCGTCGCCGAAACCGGGGTGGGACAACAGGAACAGGTCGTGCTCACCCTCGAACTGCCGGGCCAGCTGCCGAGGCGCTGGATCACCTGGCGTGAGGTAGCTGGGCACGTACACGAGAACCGCGTCCGGGCCGGAAGCGAGCCGCACCGGGGGAATCGGAACCGGTGAGCTGCTGGAGGGCAGCGCGTACGAGGCCAGGAACCGCATCGACATGGCCTCCGCGGGCCCTTTCTCGCTGAGCACGCGGTGGTAGAGACCGGCGAACCGCTGCCAGCGCGGGGGAGCAGGCGCGGTAGCGGCGAGAAGTGCTTCGACGTGCGCGGTGAGCCGGGGGAGCGTCGGGTGCTCGAAGACGATCGTCGCGCCGAGCTTGAGACCGGTCACCTCGTTGATGCGGTTCCTCAGCTGCAGAGCGGTGAGCGAGTCGAACCCGAGCTCGCCGAACTCCTTGTCGTCCGGGACCGCTGCCGGGTCCGGGTAGCCGAGCACGGCGGCCAGCTCCGCCCGGATGCCGCTGCCGACGTCGCTCCAGGTCGCGGTCACGGGTGCGGGCGGCTCGCGCAGGAACGGCACGAGGAGAGGAGCCTGAGTGCGCAACGCCCGGTCCAGAGCGGCGATTCCGACCTCGGCGCTCATCGCGGCCGTGCTGTCCGCGGCCAGATCCGCGCCCATTCCGGCCTGCCACAGGCCCCAAGCCAGTGACTGACCGGGCAGGCCCTTGGCGACGCGATGGCGTGCGAGCGCGTCGAGGACCGCGTTCGCGGCCGAGTAGTTCGACTGCCCCGGCCTGCCCAGAATCCCGGTGCAGGAGGAATACAGCACGAACGCCGAGAGGTCGAGGTGCGCGGTCGCCTCGTGCAGGTTCCACCCGCCGTCGACCTTGGGAGCCAGCACCGCGTCCATGCGTTCGGGGGTCATCGCGTCGACCAGTCCGTCGTCGAGCACCCCGGCGAGGTGGAACACCCCTCGCAGCGGGGGATCGCACGACTTGACCAGCAGGTCGACCGCAGCCCGGTCGCTGACGTCGCACGATACGGCGGTGACCGCACAGGGAAGCTCTTTCGCCCACGCTGGTTCGACACCGTGTCGGCTCGCCAGCACGAGGTGCTGGACGTCAGGCGCGAGATACCGGGCCAGCGACTCGGCGAGGGCGCTCGTGCCGCCCGTGATCAGCACGGATCCGTCGAAAACCGGCCGCTCGCCGTCCGGGTGCCCGGCCGGCACCAGTTCCGGTGCCAGCAGGACGTCGTGCTGTACGGCGATCCGCGGCTGGTCGGCCAGCTTCAGGACGGAGTTCCCGCGCAGGTCGACCACGGCGAGGCCGGGTTGTTCCGCCTGGGCGCTGCTCACCAGTCCCCACACCGCGGCCGCGGCGAGGTCCGGGTCGTCACCCGTGGCGTCGTGCGTGACCACGACCAGGCGCTCTTGTCGTGGTGCCGCAAGCCATTCCCGGATTCGCAGGAGGGTGGCCGAGGTGAGTTTCCTGACGCGCGACGGCATGTCGCCCGAGGCTTCGACGGTCGCGGTGTCGAAGATCTGGTGCGCGCCGACGGTCTGCTCTGGCACCGGGACCCAGCCGACCTCGTGCAGCACCCGGCCGGCCAGCGCGTCCGACGTGATCCGCAGCGGTCGCGTCACCATCGACTCGATGCGCGCCACCGGCAGCCCTGCCTGGTCGGTGATCAGGACGTGCACCTCGTCCTCGGACCGGCGGGTCAGGTGAGCCCGTGCGGTCTCCACGCCGCTCCGGAAGAGCTCGACTCCGTTGAACGCGAAGGGAACCTTGAGCGTGCCGCTCGGTGGTTCCGCCAGCAGGGACGCGTGCAGGGCCGCGTCGAGCAGGCACGGGTGGAGCCCGAAAGCGCCGTCGGCATCGCGCAGCCGCAGGTCGGCGAACAGGTCGTCGCCACGCCGCCACAACGCCGTCACGCCCTGGAACGCGGGCCCGTAGTGGTGACCGAGCGCGGCGAGCCCCCGGTAGTCGACCGGCACCGGTTCGGCTCCGGCCGGTGGCCACGACTCGGACACCACCTCGGGGACGGTGTCCGGTGCGGTGGAGGCGGTGACGTGCCGGGTCCAGACATCTGTGCCACTAGAACGCCCCCAGATCGTGATCGCTGCCTGCTCGACGACCACCTGGACCTGCGCCTCGCCCTTGAGCACCAACGGTTCGTGGACCACGAGCTCCTGGAGGTGATGACCGGTCGCCTGCCACGCCATCTCGATGAACGCCGTCGCGGGCACCACGACGTCGTCTCCGACGCGGTGGTCCTCCAGCCACGGCAGGCGTGCGGCCGAGAGAACGGTGGTGTGCCGCACCTCCTGGCGGTCGGCGGTGGGCACGGCGTCGCCGAGCAACGGGCGGTTGGCCGCACTGCTCCTGGTCTTCAGCCAGAGGCGCTCGCGTTGGAACGGGTACACCGGGAGGTCGCACCGGCGGGCGCCCGTACCCGAGTACGCGGACTTCCAGTCGACGGTGACGCCGTGGACGTGCAGGGTCGCGAGGCCGTCGAGCACGCCGCGCGACATCGGCACGAACACCGCGTCCCCGGACTCCTGCCCCAGCGCCGTGAGGGTGGCAGCCGGGCCCACCTCGACGAACACCGCGGCGTCGAGGTTGCCGAGGGCGTCCGCGAAGAGGACCGTCTCCCTGGCCTGGCGGACCCAGTGGTCGGGCCGGGTGAGGGCCTCGGACTCCTGCTGCCCGGTCAGCGTCGAGAAGAACGGGATGCGCGGACGGTGGTAGGTGACGGAGTCGGCCACCGCGCGGAACTCGTCCAGCCCGTCGTCGAGCAGTGCGGAGTGGAACCCATACCGGCCAGGCAGGCGGGTGTGGTGGCCACCGAGGGCGGCGACGGCCTCGGTCACGGCTTTTTCCTGGCCTGACAACACGATCGAGTCCGGTCCGTTGACGGCGGCGACGGAGACGCCGAACTCGGCGGCGACCCGCCGCGCCCGGTCCGGCGAGGTGCGGACCGCGATCATGGCGCCTTCGGGTGCCGCGGCCATGATCCGGCCGCGCGCCTGGACCAGACGGGCCGCGTCGGGCAGGGAGAGCACACCTGCGACGTGTGCGGCCGCGAGTTCGCCGATCGAATGGCCGACGACCTGGCCGGGACTGACGCCGTGAGCGGCGAGCAACGCGGACAGCGCCACCTCGTAGGCGAACAGCGCGGGCTGGGTGTACTCGGTGCGGTCGACCAGCGGACCGGTGATGGCCTCGCGCAACGGGACTTCGAGCGTGAACTCGTAGCACACGGACTGAAAGGTCTCGCGGAAGATCGGGAACGCCTCGGCCAGTTCGTCGCCCATGCCCGGCCGCTGGGAACCCTGTCCGGTGAACAGGAACGCGAGCCGCGGATCGCGCGACGCCGTTGCTCGCCGAACCGCCGGGTTCGCGGTACCGCTGGCCAGATCTCGCAGTGCGCCAACCATGTCGCCGCCGCCGAGCACCGCTGCTCGCCGGCCGAGATGGGCCCTGGACGTGGCGAGCGAGAAGGCGACGTCCAGTGTGGACTCGTCGGTCAGCGCGTCGGCGAGCGCCGCGGCGTGGGCGCGCAGACCCTCGTCGTCGTCACCGCTGATCAGCCACGGTGCCGCGATCGGGGCACGAGGTGCGGTGCCGGTGGGTTCCAGCGCCGGTGGCTCCTCCACGATGACGTGCGCGTTGGTTCCGCTGATGCCGAAGGACGAGATGCCCGCCCGCCTCGGACGTCCGCCGGGCCAGGGCGCGGACTCCGCGAGCAGGCGGATCCCGGTCCAGCCGACGTGCGGGGACGGTTCCTCCGCGTACAGGGACCTGGGCAGCGTCGCGTGCCGCATCGCCCACACCACCTTGATCAGCGCCGCCACCCCCGAGGCGGCCTGGGTGTGGCCGATGTTCGACTTCACCGACCCGAGCCACAACGGCTGCTGCCGCGCGACCCCGTAGGTGGCTTGCAGAGCGGACGCCTCGATCGGGTCACCGAGCGCCGTGCCGGTGCCGTGCCCTTCCACGACGTCCACATCGGACGCTCGGACGCCCGCGTCCGCCAGTGCCCGCCGGATCACGTCCTGCTGCGCCGGTCCGCTCGGGGCGGTGAGACCGTTCGACGCGCCGTCGGAGTTCACCGCGGAGCCGCGCAGGACCGCGAGCACCGGGTGGCCGTGGCGCCGCGCGTCGGAAAGCCGTTCCAGCAGCACCAGTCCAGCGCCTTCCGACCACCCGGTGCCGTCGGCGGCTGCGGAGAACGACCGGCAGCGGCCATCCGGTGAGAGGGCGTGCTGCTGGCTGAACGCCACGAACGGAAGCGGTGTCGACATCACGGTCACGCCGCCGGCCAGCGCCAGCGAGCATTCGCCGCTGCGCAGGGCCTTCGCGGCGAGGTGCATCGAGACGAGAGAGGAGGAGCAGGCCGTGTCGATCGTCAGCGACGGTCCGCGAAGGCCGAGCACGTACGAGATCCGGCCGGACGCGACGCTGCCCGTCGAGCCGAGGGCCAGCTGCGACTCGATGCCCAGCGGGTCGACGCGGGTCGCGTGGTCGTTGAGCATCAGGCCGACGAACACCCCGGTGTCGCTGCCGTGCAACGAGGTCGGAGCGATCCCGGCGCGTTCGACGGTCTCCCACGCGACCTCCAGCAGCAGGCGCTGCTGCGGGTCCATCGTGATCGCCTCGCGCGGGGAGATGCCGAAGAAGGCCGCGTCGAAGTCGGCCGCGTCGTGCAGGAAACCACCGCGGCGCACGTAGGTCTTCCCCGCCCGGTCCGGAATCGGGTCGTACAGCGCGTCGGTGTCCCAGTCCCGGTTCACCGGGAAGGCGGAGGTGGCGTCGACGCCGTCCGCCACCAGTCGCCACAGGTCGTCCGGTGAGGTGACCCCGCCGGGGAACCGGCAGCCCACGGCGACGATGGCGATGGGCTCGTTCTCGTTCCCGAGCGGGTCCGCCGGGGCGGAGACCTCACCGGTCAGCCGGAGGTCCAGATAGCGCGCGAGGGCCGACGGCGTCGGGTGGTCCCACGCCAGGGTGGCGGGCAGGTCCAGGCCGGTCAGCGTGCTCAGCCGGTGTCGCAGCGTGGTGACGTCCAGGGAGGTCATCCCGCTGTCGGCGAAGGCGGTGGTGGAGCTGACCTGGTTGCCGCGCATGGTCGACGCCTCGGCGAGGACCAGTTCTTCCAGGGCTGCAAGGCGTTCACGCGAGGACAGACCGGCGAAGCGGTCCGCGAGGTCGGCGGGCGGTAGTTCGCGAAGGTTTTCCCGGAGCACGTTCCGGCGCGCCTTGCCGGAGGCGGTGCGCGGAACGGACGGGGTGAAGCGCACTTCCACGGGAATTTTGTGCGGGGACAACGATTCCGCACAGGCGCGCAGGAGCGAGGCCTCGTCAACGGTGTCGTCGAGACGGACGACGAACGCCACCGGGACCTCGCCCAGCACGGCGTCCGGCCGGGCGACCACGGCGGCGTCGCGCACGCCGGGACGGCCGAGCAGCACGGTCTCGACCTCGACGGGATCGACGTTCTGGCCGCCGCGGATGATCAGGTCGCCGACCCGGCCGGTGAGGTGGAGACAGCCGTTCTCGTCGATCCGGCCGAGGTCGCCGGTGCGGTACCACCCGTCCAGCAGGGCCTTCGCCGTCGCCTCTGGTCTGTCGCGATAACCGGAGAACAGTCCCGGGCTGCTGACCCAGACCTCACCCTCGGCCGCGTCCTGGCCGGTCCGGTGGTCGACGATCCGCAGGGACACGCCGGCGACCGGCGGGCCGTTGGTGCCGTCACCCAGGTCGATGGTGATCGCGCCGCACGTCTCGGTGCTGCCGTAGAGGTCCCGCAGTGGTGCACCAAGCGCCGCCTGCACGTCCGCTCGCAGCTTGGCGTCACTCGGTGCCCCGGCGGTGATGCACAGGCGTAGCGCCGGGGCGGTCGCCGTCGCGGTCTCCAGCAGCATCCGGTACGTCGTCGGAACGCCGGCGAGCACCGTCGGTTCGAACTCGCCGATCAGCCTCTTCAGCTCCGCGGGGCCGCAGATGCGGGCGTGCGCTCCCGCCACCAGCACGCCGAGCAGGCAGAGCGAGTGCGCGAAACTGTGCGGCAGGGGCAGCGGCCACAGCAGTCTGTCCTGTTCGGACAGTCCGAACAGCGGCCCGTAGCTGGTCGCAGGCACCCACAACCCCGCGCGCTGCGTCACCATCGCGGCCTTGGGCGCCCCGGTGGTTCCGGACGTGTAGAGCAGCCAGGCGAGTTCGTCCAGCCCGAGGTCGTCCCGGGGCACGCCGTCCGCCAGGAGGTCCTCGAGCATCGCCACTCGCGGCAGCGCCCCGGACAGCTTGGCGAGCAGGCGCTCGTTGGTGATCAGGAGGTCAGGCCGGCAGTCGTCGAGCAGCCGCGTCAGCTCAGGACCGGTCGCGCTGGAGCTCAGCAACACGCCGACGGCCGACGCCCTAGCGGTGGCGAGCACCGCCTCCACCAGTTCCACTCCGTCGTCGAGCAGCACCGCCACCCGCGCGCCGCGCTCCACTCCGAAACCCGCCGCGAGCCTGGCCGTGCGGTCGTCCAGTTCGGACCAGGTCACCGTCCTGCGTCCATCGCTGTACGCGTTCCGGCCTCCCCGCAGCCGGGCGTTCTCCGCGAGCATCAACGGAATCGGACGAACAGTCGCCATCAGCGCGGTCCCCCTACAGCGGTGGCATGACACCTCCTTCGTACACCGCCGCGCAGGTCGGCGTCGCTGGAAACACCGGCGCACCTCCTCGCTCGCTCGCCGGCCGGAATCACCAGGGCAGGGTCTGGTTCTGGTGGTCCACGAAGTGCAGCCCCTTCTCTCCGGTGCGGGCCTCCAGGGTGTCGACGACGCCGGGGATGCTCTCCTCGATCTCCAGCAGGGCGCCGGGGCCACCGAGGTCCGTGCGCACCCAGCCCGGGTTGATCAGGAGCAGGGTCCGGGAGCTCTCGGCGTTGCGTGCCGCGTAGCTGCGCATGAGCTGGTTGAGAGCGGACTTGCTGGCGCGGTAGACCTCGTGGCCGCCGTTGGTGTTCATCGTGATGCTGCCCTGCCTGGAGGACATGACGGCGATCGTCCCGGTCTCCGCGACCAGCGGGCCCAGCGTCTCGATCACGCGCAGGGGGCTCAGCGCGTTGGTGACCATGACCTGGGTGAAGGACTCGGTGGCGACCTCGCCGACCGGGACGTTCGCGTGGGCGATGCCCGCGTTGACGAACAGGAGATCCAGCTCGTGCCCGGCCAGGCGGTCGCGCAGCGCGGAGATCTGGTACTGGTCGGTCATGTCCAGTGACTCGATGGTCAACCGGCCACCGGAGGTCTCGGCCAGGTCGTGCAGGCCGGTGTGCCGGTGGCCACGCACGGTTCCGATGACGTTCCAGCCGCGCCGCAGCAGTTCGGTGGCCAGCGCGAGCCCCAGGGTGCGGGAGGCGCCGATGACGAGGGCGGTGCCCGGCAAGTTTCGATGCATCATGTACAGAAACTCTAGTGATTACGAAACACCGCGTCCAGTTATTAGGTCTGTCCGTGACATCTCGCCGGATTCCTCCGCGAGGACGGGAGAAACCCGGCGAGATGTCCCACCGCGATCAGAACGCGGCGATACCGGCGTAAACCGTGCTGGTGCATGACCGCCGGCTCAGCTCACCGCGACCGGGTGCAACCAGCAGGCCACCGAGCGGTTGTCCCTGCTCTGCCCGAGCACGGGCGTCTGCTCGGCGCAGACGTCCATGGCGCGGGCGCAGCGCGGGTGGAACGCACATCCGCTCGGCATCGTCCGCAGGTCGGGCGGTGAGCCGGCGATGCCCGAAAGCTCCCGTCGCGGTCCCTTCAACGCCGGGAACGACTGCAGCAGCCCGTCGCTGTAGGGGTGCAGGGGAGTCCGGTACAGGTCCGCCGACACGGCCTCCTCGACGACCTGTCCCGCGTACATGATCGCGATCCGGTCCGAGAACTCGGCCAGCAGCGAGAGGTCGTGCGTGATGAACACGACCGAGAACCCGAGCCGTTCCCGCAGTTCGACGAGGGTGCGCAGGATCTGCCGCTGCACCACCACGTCCAGCGCGGTGGTCGGCTCGTCCATGATCACCACGCGCGGTTCGAGCGCCAGTGCCATCGCGATCATCACGCGCTGCCGCATCCCGCCGGACAGCTCGTGCGGATAGCTGTTCAGGCGGTCCGCGGCGATGCCGACCAGCCCGAGCAGTTCCCGCGCCCGGTCCTGCCGGGACCGCGGGGACCAGCGGGGCGCGTGCGCCTTGAGCACGTCCAGCAGCTGGGCCGAGATCCGCTGCACGGGGTTCAGCGAGTTGATCGCGCCCTGGAAGACGATGGCGATCTCCGCCCACCGCAGCCGCCGCAGGTCCGCGTCGCGGATGCGCAGCAGGTCGACGGTGGTGCCGTCGTCGAGGTGGTAGATCACCTCGCCGCCCGCCACCACACCGGGCGGTGGCAGCAGTCTGGTCATGCCGTAGGCCAAAGTGGACTTGCCGCTGCCGGATTCCCCTGCCAGGCCGAGCACTTCGCCGCGGTGCAGGGTCAAGTCCACCTCGCGGACGGCGCGGACCGCGTCCTCGCCGACGCCGTAGTCGACGTTCAGCCCGCGCACCTCGAGAATGCGTTCCTTCATGTCGTCTCCTTGGCGAGCACCGGGGTGAAGCCGACGCGCATGCGCACGCCGCGCAGGGAGTGGGTGCGCAGGCGCGGGTTGACGTACTCGTCGATGCCGAAGTTGACCAGCGACAACGCGGTGCCGAGCAACGCGATCGCGAGACCGGCCGGTACGAACCACCACCACGCGCCCTGGGCGAGCGCCTGCTGCGACTGGGCCCAGTACAGGACGGTGCCCCAGTTCCAGCCGCCCGCGTCGGACACGCCGATGAACGCCAGCGTGATCTCGGAGATCACCGCGAACAGCACGGTGCCGACGAACCCGGACGCGATGACGGCGGTCAGGTTCGGCAGGATCTCGAACAGGATGATCCGCCACGTCGACTCGCCGTTCGCCCGCGCCGCCTCCACGTAGTCCCTCCGGCGCAACGACAACGTCTGCGCGCGCAGCACCCGCGCGTTCCAGGCCCACGACGTCAGCCCGATCACCAGCGCGATCGTGAGGTTGCTGGTCTCGGGCAGCGACGAGGTGATGATGACGATCAACGGCAGCGCCGGGATCACCAGGAACACGTTCGACAGCGCGGAAAGGCCCTCTCCCGCCGAGCCGCTGAGGTATCCGGCGGTGACGCCGACCAGCACCGACAGCACGGTCGCGACGAGACCGGAGACCGCGCCCACGAACACGACGCTGCGCGTGCCGGCGAGCACCTGGCTGAAGATGTCCTGGCCCAGGTGCGTCGTGCCGAACCAGTGCTCCGACGACGGTGGCTGCAACAACGCGTTGCTGCGCATCGACGGTTCGAACGGCACCAGCCACGGGCCGACGACAGCCAGCACGGCGAACACGCCGAGCGCGATCAGACCCGTGAGAGCCTTGGGGTTGTTGCGCATCAGCCCTCCCTGCGGGTGCGCGGGTCCAGTGCGAGATAGGCGACGTCCGCGAGGAGGTTCGCCAGCAGCACCGACAGCGTGATGATGAGGAAGATGCCCTGCAGCAGCGGGTAGTCCTTGGCGCCGACCGCCTGGAACAGCTGCAGACCGAGACCGGGGTAGGAGAAGACGATCTCGACCAGCAGGGTGCCGCCGACGATGAACCCGAGTGCCAGCGCGAAGCCGGACACGTTGGGCAGCAACGCGTTGCGGGCGGCGTAGGCGAGCATCACCCGGCGTTCGGACAGTCCCTTGGCGTGCGCGACGGTGACGTAGTCGTCCGACGACACCGTCACCATCATGTTGCGCATGCTCAGGATCCAGCCGCTGACCGAGGACACCAGGATCGTCAGGCCGGGCAGCAGGCCGTGCTGGACGGTGCTGCCGATGAACTGCCAGTCCCAGTTCGGCACCAGCCCGATCTCGTAGGCGCCCGACGCCGGGAAGAAGCTCCCCGGACCGGTGAGCAGGGTGATCGCGACCAGCCCGAGCCAGAAGTAGGGGATCGACGAGACGAACGTCGTGACCGGGATCAGCGAGTCCGCCCACGTTCCGCGCCGCCAGCCCACGACGGCGCCCGCCGCGGTGCCCAGCAGGAACCCGATCACCGTCGTGATGCCGACCAGCCCGACGGTCCACGGCAACCCGTCCCCGATCACGTCCGCGACCGGACTGGGGAAGAACGTGAAGGACATCCCCAGGTCGCCCCGCAGGAGCTGACCGAGGTAGGAGAAGTACTGGCTCGCCAGGCTCTCGTTCTTGTCCAGTCCGAAGAGGACGTACAGCGACCGGACGGCCTCGCTCGTCATCTGCCCGCGCTGCTTGGTGATCAGCGCCTGCACCGGGTCGCCGGGGATCATCCGCGGCACGAAGAAGTTGATCGTGACGGCCGCCCAGACGGTGAGCAGGTAGAAGCCGATCCGCTTGAGGAGGTAGCTCACGACTCCTCCCGGTACAGCCAGCACGCCGCGAAGTGCCCGTCACCGAGCTCGAAGCGCGGAGGAACGTCTTTGCGGCAGACGTCCATCGCGAACGGGCAGCGCGGGTGGAACCGACAGCCCGGCGGGGGTTCGATCAGCGACGGCGGTTCGCCGGATCCGCCGTCCTTCTCCTGCACCGCCGGGCGGTCGGGGTCGGGTGCCGATTCGATCAGCAGCTGCGTGTACGGGTGCGCCGGCCGTTGCGTGACGGTCTCGCTTTCGCCGCCCTCGACGACCTGGCCCGCGTACATCACGACCGTCTCGTCCGCGAAGTAGCGCGCGGACGCGATGTCGTGCGTGATGTACAGGATCGACAGGTGCAGGCGCTCCTTCAGGTCGCGCAACAGGTTGAGCACGCCGAGCCGGATCGAGACGTCCAACATGGACACCGGCTCGTCGGCCAGCAGCACGTCCGGGCTCGCGGCCAGGGCCCGTGCGATCGCCACGCGCTGCCGTTGCCCGCCGGACAGCTCGTGCGGGTACCGGTCGAGGTACCGCTCCGCCGGCGTCAGGTGCACTCGGGTCAGCAGCTCCGCGAGCGACGTCTCCAGGTCGTCGCCGCGGTTGCCGTGGATGGTGAGCGACCGGGTCAGGTGGTAGCGGATGGTGTGCACGGGGTTGAGCGACGCGAACGGGTCCTGGAAGATCATCTGGACCTGGCGGCAGTACGCGCGGAACCTCCGCCCATGTCGCCAACCTCGTTGCACGGCAACGTTCGTGCCGTGCAGCCGGATCTCGCCGGACGTCAGCGGGTAGAGCTGGGCGAGCAGCCGCGCGACCGTCGACTTGCCCGACCCGGACTCGCCGACGAGCGCGGTGACCCTGCCCCTGCGCAGTTGCAGTGACACGCCCTCGACCGCGCGCACGGCCTTCTTCGTGCGCGCGAACGGCTTGCTGATCGGGAAGTGCTTGGTGAGGCCCGCGGCTTCCAGGACGATCTCTGTCGAGACCGCCCCGGAGACCGCCGGCGCTACCTCGGCCGTCACGAGGCAGGCCTCAGCTTCATGACGATGTCGAGTGCGTTTTCGAGCGTGGGCTGCACGGGGGCGTACTGGTCCTGCTCGCTCGGCCAGCCCACCCAGTTCTTCGTGCTGTACTGCCCGCCGCCGTTGGCCGCGGAGGTGATGATGACCGGCATGTCCTGGACGAAGATCTTCTGCAGCTCCTGCAACGCCGCGTTGCGCACCGACTCGTCGGCGGCGTTCGCGAAGTCGTCTAACGCCTTCGTGGCGGCGGGGTTCTCGTAACGGCCGTAGTTGCCGTTGACGCCGGGCGTGCCGATCGGCTTGTACAACGCACCGTCCATGATGGACTGATAGATGTCGTAGAGCGTCAGGCCGTTGTTGGTCCAGTGCAGCGCGGCACCGAAGTCGCCGGTGTCCAGCGCCTTGGTCCAGGCGTCGGCGTTCTGCAGGTTGACCGTCGCGGCGATGCCGATCTTGGAGAAGTTGTCCTTGATGATCTCCAGGTCGGTGACGTAGTCCGACCAGCCGGACGGCACCGTGAGCGTGATCGTGACGGGAGCGCCGTCCTTGCCCTTCAACGTGGTCCCGTCGAAGGTGTAGCCGGCCTCGGTCAGCGCCTTCTTCGCGCCCTCGACGTCGACGGTGACCTTCTTGTCCTTGAACTGCGGCGCGATGAACGACTCACCGGCCGGCGTCGGGATGCCGGTGATGTTGTCGACCTTCGGGTAGAAGTAGCCCGCCTCGCCCTGGGTGAAGATGTCGTCGCGGTTCACGACCATGTTCGCCGCGCGGCGCAGGGCGGGGTCGTCCCACGGCTTCGCCTTGGTGTTGAACCACAGTCCGTGCACGCCGAGCACCGGCGGGAACCACAGCTTGTGGTTCTGCTGGTCCTTGCTGGTGTACGCGGCCTGGTAGTTGGGGATGAAGACGAAGCTCCACTCCGCCGCACCGGTGGCCAGCGCGTTGGTCTGCGCGTTGTTGTCGCTGTAGGAGGTGTAGCGCAGCTCCTTGACCTTCGGGAGCTCCTGCCAGTACTTGTCCCGGATCGCCAGCGTCACCGTCTGCGGGGTGAACGACTTCAGCGTGTACGGGCCGCTGCCGATCGGCTCCTTCAACGTCTCGGTCGACGGGTTCGAGAAGGTCGACCACTGGTGCTTGGGCACCACGAACTGCTCGAGGATCTTCTTCTGGTTGACGAACTGCGACTTCGGGAAGCCGACGGTGACCTCGCTGCCGGAGAACGAGATGTCCTGGTACGGAACGCCTTCGATGTTCAGCCCGGGGTTCTTCTTGAGCAGTTCGAAGGTGAACGCCACGTCCTCGGCCGTGAGCGGCTTGCCGTCGGACCACGTCACGCCGTCGCGAATCGTGAGCGACAGCTTGTGGAAGTTCTCCGACCACGTGAACTTCGTTGCCAGCCAAGGCTTCGGCTGGTCGGTCACCTTGACCTCGTTGACCATGGCCAACGGTTCGAACAGCAGTCGCCGGTAGCCCAGCGACGAGGACGCGGACGAGTTGAGGAACGGGTTGTTGTTCTCCGTTTGCGGTCCGTTCGGCATACCCACGTTCAGCACGCCGGCGGAGTTGCCGGTGCTTCCTGGGTTCGTGGCCGAACAGGCGCCGGTGAACGCCAGGGCGGTCGCGGCGACGGCAGCGCAAACACGCCTGATTCTCATGGGGGAACTCCTTGTTCTCCAACGAAAGCGAGAAGAATCAAGTGAGCGCTAGAGAAGGTGACCGCGCGTGCCATCGCGGGTGAGGCCGGTGAGGACCTCTGGTCGCCGTAGAGTAGACGCCTGTCATCGAGCGCAAGTCAATAACGAAGAGGTCACGACCCGAGGCTTATTTTTAGGCTCGAACTAACCTCGGCGCCCATGGTGCGTACTCGGGCGACCGTGCGGGACCTTCGCCGCCAGAACCGGTCGGTGTTGCTGACGGCCCTGTTCCTCGACGGTCCGCTGAGCCGTCAGCAGCTCAGCGCGGCCACCGGCCTGAGTGCCGCGACGGCCAGCACGATCACCGGCGAACTGCTGGACGAAGGCCTGCTGGTCGAGGCCGGCTCGGTCGAGTCGGACGGGGGCAGGCCGCGCGTGCTGCTGCGGGTCAACCCGGCGTTCGGGCACGTCATCGGGGTCGACGTCGGCGAGACGGGGATCAAGGTCGAGCTCTTCGACCTCGCGATGACCAGACTGTCCGCAGTGGACCGGCTGCTGGCGGTCGTCGAACCCGCCTCCGTCAGCGCGGTGATCGCCTCGGGGGTCGCCGAGGTCCTGTCGGCGGCGGGAGTCGCCGCGTCCTCGGTGCTCGGCGTCGGTGTGGGCGTACCCGGCACGGTCGAGAGGGGACTCTCCGCGGTCGTGCACGCGCAGACCCTCGGCTGGGACGCGGTGCCGCTCGAGAACATGATCCGCGCGGCGGGGGTCGAGCCGCCGCTGTTCGTGGAGAACGGCGCGAAGACCCAGGGCCAGGCCGAGATGTGGTTCGGTGCCGGCCGCGGCGCCCGCCACGCGGTGATCGCGCTGGTCGGCTCGGGTGTCGGGATCGCGGTGGTGACCGACGGTGCCGTGCACAGGGGAGCGACCAGCAACGCGGGGGAGTGGGGCCACACCACGATCGTCTACGGCGGACGGCGCTGCCGCTGTGGCGTGCGCGGCTGCCTGGAGGCCTACGCCGGAGCGGACGCCATGCTCGGCCGTTACCGGGAGGCGTTGCGCCGCAAGGACTCACCGCTCGACCAGCAGTCCGCACTGGAGGAGTTGCTCTCGTCGCGGTCCGCCGTCGCCTGCCGCGTGGTGGAGGAGTCCGTGGGCTATCTGGGTGCCGGTCTCGCGAACCTCGTGAACCTGTTCAACCCGGAACGCGTCGTCCTCGGCGGCTGGGCCGGGCTCGCGCTCGGCGCGCGGAAGCTGGACGAGATCGTCGCCGCGACGGCCGAACACGCGCTGCGGCACCCGTTCGGGCAGGTTCGCATCGAACTGGGCCGGACGGGGCCCGACGCGGTGGCGGTCGGCGCGGCCACGCTTCCGGTCGCGATGCTGCTCGAGGCAGGTGCCGACGTCCGTCCCGTCCGCGAGATCGTTTGAGGGGAGCCAATCCGGCATTGACACCGGGCGTTCCGCCCCCGACTCTTTTGGAGAGCGCTCTCCAAGGAGGTTTCGGGTGCACGACGACCACGAGCTGGCCCGCCTGGTAGGCAAGCTCGACCTGCGCGCGAAGGTGCGGCTGCTGGCCGGGGGATCGGTCTGGCGCAGCTGCGCCGAGCCGCTGATCGGCCTGCGCGCCTTGACGTTCTCCGACGGCCCGGCGGGCGTGCGCGGTCCGGGCTGGGACGAACGCCGCACGTCGCTGGCACTGCCGTCGCCGACCGCGCTGGGCGCGACGTGGGACGAGGACCTGGTCGGCAGGCTGGGTGGCCTGCTGGCCGCCGAGTCCCGCCGCAAGGGCGTGGACGTGCTGCTCGCGCCGGTGCTGAACCTGCACCGCACGCCCTACGGCGGACGGCACTTCGAGTGCTTCTCCGAGGACCCGCTGCTCACGGCCCGGCTCGGCGTCGCCTACGTGCGCGGCGTGCAGGCCGGTGGTGTCGCCGCCACCCCGAAGCACTTCGTCGCCAACGAGACCGAGACCGACCGGCTCACGCACGACGTCCGGGTCGGTGACCGCGCCCTGCGCGAGGTGTACCTGGCTCCGTTCGAGGCCGCCGTGGAGGCGGGCGCGTGGGCGGTGATGTCGGCCTACAACGGCGTGAACGGCCATCCGATGTCGGAGAACCCGCTGCTCACCACGCCTTTGAAGGACGAGTGGGGTTTCACCGGGCTGGTGGTGTCGGACTGGGGAGCGGTGCGCACCACGGTCGCGTCGGCGGTGTCCGGGCAGGACCTCTCGATGCCGGGACCGTGGGGACCGTGGGGCGATCTGCTGGTCGCGGCGGTCGAGGCCGGGGACGTGGCCGAGAGCCTGGTGGACGACAAGGTGTTCCGGCTGCTGCGGCTGGCCGAACGGGTCGGTGCGCTGGACGGATCGGTCGCGATCGAACCGCCGGTCGCCGACGAGCGACTGCTGCGTGAGGCCGTGTCCGCGAGCACGGTCCTGTTGCGCAACAACGGGGTTCTTCCCCTCGCGCCGGGCCTGCGCGTCGCGGTGATCGGCCCCGGTGCCACCGCTCCACGCGTGCAGGGCGGCGGTAGTTCCGGCCTCTACCCGGCCGCCGAGAACTCCCTGTTCGACGCCCTCTCCACGCGCGCCGAAGTGGTCCACGCGGTGGGTGTGCGCATCGACGACCGCCCGACGCCGGTGGACGCTCCCGTCCTGGTCCGCGTGCTCGGCCAGGACGACGAGGTGCTGTTCCGCGAACACCGGCTGACCGGCCGCATCCTCGAGACCGAGGAGGTGCCGGGCGCCGCCGTCCTGGAGATCAGCACGGGCCTGCCCGTCACCAGGACCGGTCCGTGGCGGATCGCGGTCGCGGGCTACGGCCGGCTGACGCTGGACGTCGACGGCGTCCGAGTGCTCGACGTGGTCCAGCCCGTCGACACCGACGACCCCGCAGTGAAGCACCTCCGCCCGCCTCACCACAGCGTGGAGGTGCTGCTCACCGAGGGAACCGAGGCCGAACTGGTCGCCCGCCGCGAACTGGGCGAGGACAGCGGGATGGCCTCGATGCTGGCCGCCGATCCGCCACCGCCGGCCGCGTCCGAGGAACTCGCCGCCGCCGTGGTCGCGGCGCGCGAGGCCGACGTCGCGGTGGTCGTGGTCAGCACGACCGACGCGATCGAGAGCGAGGGGCGCGACCGGCACACCCTGGCGTTGCCGGGGGAGCAGGACGTGCTGGTCAGGGCGGTGTTGGAGGCGAATCCGAACACCGTCGTCGTGGTCAACTCCGGCGGGCCGGTGCTGCTGCCGTGGCGCGAGGACGTCGCCGCGGTGCTGCTGACCTGGTTCCCGGGGCAGGAGGGCGGGAACGGGCTCGCGGACGTGCTGTTCGGCGACCGCGAACCCGGCGGGCGGCTGCCGACGACCTGGCCCGGCCTGGAGTCCGACGTGCCGGTGAAGGACTACCTGCCCGTCGCGGGATCCCTGCCGTACGAGGAAGGGCTCGACATCGGCTACCGCGCCTGGGCCGCCAGCGGTGTCGCGCCCGCGTACTGGTTCGGCCACGGGCTCGGCTACACCACTTGGGACTACGAGGAAGCACGAGTCGAGCGGGACGTGGTCCGGGTCCGGGTGCGCAACACCGGCGACCGCGCCGGACGCGAGGTCGTGCAGGTCTACCTGTCCCGTCCGGACAGCGCCGTGGCCAGACCGCAGCGGTGGCTGGCGGGCTTCGCGGCCGTCACCGCCGAACCGGGACAGAGCGTGGAAGCACTGGTCCGGACAGAGCGGCGAGCCATCAGCCACTGGGCGGGATCCTGGGAGGTCGAGCCGGGCGCGTTCACCGTCCTGATCGGCCCGAACGCCGGTGACACACCACTGCGCCTCGCGTCGGAGAACGCTCTCCGGCCGTGGTAAAACGGATCATGATCAAGGAAACGCCGACGCTCGAGGACGTGGCAAGGGTCGCGGGTGTGTCCCGTGCGACCGTGTCCCGCGTAGTGAACGGCACGCGCAACGTCGACCCGCAGTTGCAGGAGACGGTGCGCAACGCGATCGAGCAGACCGGCTACACGCCCAACCACGCCGCCCGCTCGCTCGTCACCCGCCGCACCGGGACGGTCGCGCTGGTCATCTCCGGTGCCGGCGGCGGATCCGACGTCTTCGTGGACCCGTTCTTCGGCCGCGTCACCGCCGGTGTCGTCGACTTCCTGCGCACCAGGGGCGTGCACCCGGTGCTGATGCTCGCGGACACGGACCGGACCAGGGTGGAGGTCGTGGAGTTCCTGCGGCAGGGGAGCGCGGACGGCGCGTTGCTGGTGACCACGCACGCCGCCGAGTCGTTGCCCGCCAGGCTGCTGGACGCCGGTGTGCCCACGGTCCTCTACGCGCGGCCGGGCCGGCCGATGCCGGTCAGCTACGTCGACCTCGACCACCAGGCGGGCGGCAGGCTCGCCGCCGCCCGGTTCGCCGGGATCGGCCGCACCCGCGTCGCCACCATCGCGGGACCGCTGGACGTGCACGCCAGCCAGGACCGGCTCACCGGGTTCCGGGAGGCCATGGCGCGCAACGGTTTCCCGTACGTCCCGGTCGTCGAGGGCGGGTTCACCGTGGCCAGCGGCGCGGCGGCGATGCGGCGGCTGCTCGCCGAGTACCCCGAGGTGGACGGCGTGTTCGTGGCGAACGACCTGATGGCGCAGGGCGCCGTGGACGTGCTGCTGGCGCACGGGAAACGCGTTCCCGAGGACGTCGCCGTGGTCGGGTTCGACGACAGCGCGCCCGCTCTCGCCTGCCGGCCGCCGCTCACCACCGTGCGCCAGCCGGTGGAGCACATGGCCGCGAAGATGGCCGAAGTGCTGATCACAGCCCTGGACGACCCCGAGGAGCGGCCGAGGTCGGTCATCTTCGAACCGGAACTCGTGGTCCGGGCGTCCGCATGATTGACCTGTTCGACACCACGCGTTAATCTACGGGAGAGCGCTCTCCCGGCGTCCGGTGCCACGGACGCCACCGTTCGGGCTCCCTCGCCCCAAAGGTGTCAGGCAGGATCATGAGCTCTCCCCTGTCCAGGACGGCCGCTTTGGCGGCTGCCGCCCTGTGTCTCGTGACCACCGCGAGCATCTCCACTCTTCCCGCCGGTGCCGCCGAGTGCGGCTCCACCAACGTCGCTCTCAACAAGTCCGCGACCGCGTCCTCCACGGAGAACGGTGGCACCCCTGCTTCCGCCGCCGTGGACGGGAACGCGGGTACGCGCTGGTCGTCGCAGTTCTCGGATCCGCAGTGGTTGCAGGTGGATCTGGGTTCCAGTCAGCAGGTCTGCCGCGTGTCGCTGAGCTGGGAAGGCGCGTACGGCAAGGCGTTCCAGGTGCAGGTGACCGACAACGCCGCTGACGCCGGTTCGTGGCGCAGCGTCTACTCGACCACGACCGGTACCGGTGGCACGCAGTCGGTCGACGTGACCGGGACTGGCCGCTACCTGCGCGTGTTGGGTACCCAGCGCGGCACTGGTTACGGCTATTCGTTGTGGGAGTTGGGCGTCTACACCACGACGGACACGCCGGGTGTGCCGTCGACCGATCCGCGCAACCCGGACTTCGGGCCGAACGTGTTCGTCTACGGGCCGGGTTCGTCGCAGTCGGAGATGCAGTCGCGGCTCGACTCGATCTCCGCGCAGATGAAGACCAACCAGTTCGGGCCGCAGCGCTACGCGGTGCTGTTCAAGCCGGGGTCGTACAACGCGGACGTGAACCTGCGCTTCTACACGCAGGTGGCGGGCCTGGGCCTGAACCCGGACGACGTGAACATCAACGGCCACATCCGCGTCGAGGCCGACTGGTTGCAGCAGGGCGACGACCCGAACAACCTCGGCAACGCGACGCAGAACTTCTGGCGTGGTGCGGAGAACCTGTCGGTGACCCTGCCCGCGAACCAGATCGAGCGGTGGGCCGTCTCGCAGGCCACTGCCTACCGGCGGATGCACCTGCGCGGTCAGGCGCACCTGTGGAACGGCTACGACGGCTGGGCCAGCGGTGGCCTGATCGTGGACAGCAAGATCGACGGCACGGTGATCTCCGGTTCGCAGCAGCAGTTCCTGACGCGCAACAGCAACCTCGCGGGCGGCTGGTCGGGGTCGGTGTGGAACATGGTGTTCGCCGGTACGCAGGGTGCACCGCCCAACAACTTCCCGAACCCGTCCCACACGACTGTGGACACCTCACCGGTGACGCGGGAGAAGCCGTACCTCTACCTGGACGGCTCGGGGGAGTACCGCGTGTTCCTGCCCGCGTTGCGGCAGAACTCGCGCGGCACGAGCTGGGAGAACGGCAACCCGGGGTCGTCGGTGTCGCTGGCTGACTTCTTCATCGTCAAGCCGGGTACGCCGGTGGCTACGATCAACGCGGCGTTGGCGCAGGGCAAGCACCTGCTGCTCACACCGGGCATCCACCAGCTCGATGACACGATCCGGGTGACCCGTCCGAACACGGTCGTGCTGGGCCTGGGCCTCGCGACCCTGACGCCGACCACCGGCAAGGCGGCTTTGACGACGTCCGATGTGGACGGTGTGAAGCTGGCCGGGTTCCTGGTCGACGCAGGCGTGCAGAACTCCCCAGTGCTGCTGGAGATCGGCGACTCGACGTCCCGCGACCACGCGGCGAACCCGACCTCGATGCACGACGTGTACCTGCGCGTCGGCGGGTCGCAGGCCGGCAAGGCCACCGAGAGCCTGCGGGTGAACAGCCGCAACACGATCATCGACCACACGTGGGTGTGGCGCGCGGACCACGGCGCGGGCGTGAGCTGGACCGCGAACCCCGGCCGGAACGGTGTGATCGTGAACGGCGACAACGTGATCGCGTACGGGTTGTTCGTGGAGCACTACCAGCAGCACAACCTCGTGTGGAACGGCAACGGCGGCAAGGTCTACCTGTATCAGAACGAGTTGCCGTACGATCCGCCGAACCAGGCCGCGTGGATGAACGGGTCGAAACGGGGCTGGGCCGGGTACAAGGTGGCTGATTCGGTGACGACGCACGAGGCGTTCGGTGTGGGCGTGTACGCGTTCAACCAGGCTGATCCGAGCATCGTGACCGACAACGGCTTCGAGGCGCCGAACCGGTCGGGTGTCCGGTTCACGCACCTGGTCACGGTGTCGCTCGGCGGGGTGGGCACGATCGCCAACGTCATCAACGGCACCGGTGGCGTCGCGAACGCCGCCAACCAGATCCGGTACCTGGTGAACTATCCGTGAGTCTGATCGGCGTGCTCTCCCGGGACGTCATTCCCGGTGAGAGCACGCCCGCTCTGGCGGGCATCGGGCACGCGGCGCACAGGATGGGCAACGGCCTGCTCCTGTGCGCCGATCTCGACTTCGTCGACACCCGGCACGTGGCCCTGAGCGGCTGCGTCCTGCTGGACCGCACGGCCGGCGAGGCCGACCTGACGTGCCTGGCGAACCACGCGATCCCGTTCGTGTCGATCGGCAGACGGGACTGCGCGGGCGAACAAGTGCCATGTGTGGACATAGACCACGCCGCGGGCGTGCGCGACCTCGTCGCGCGCACCGCGGCGTTCGGCCATCGTCAGATCGTCTACATCGGACTGCCGAGCGGCACCACCTCGGTCGAGCGCCTGCACGCCTTCCGCGCCGCCACGAAGGCCTGGGACGTCAAGGGTATGCACGCGCCCGCGGTCTGGCTCGACCAGCTGCTGCGGATCGGTGTGACGGCGGTGATCGCGGAACATTCCGACGACGCGGCGGCACTCGTCCGTGCGGCACGTCGCCGGCACCTGTCGGTGCCGGGAGATCTCTCGGTGATGGCGCTCGACCTGCCTGAAGGCGACCTGCTGGGCCTCAGCGGGCTGCGCGTGCCGAGGTGGGAGACGGGCCGCCGTGCGGTGCACCTGCTGGCCCGCCTGCCCCAGAAGCGGTCTGAGGTGCTGCTGGCGTGCGAGTTCGTCGAGGGAACAACTCTGGCCGCACCGGGCTCAGTCCTGCACTAGAGCGAAAACACCCCAGAGCGCGTGCGCCCTGGGGTGCTGAAGAACGACTTCACCGCGGCAACCGGTAGTCCGGTCCTAGTGCGGCGCCCCGGTGGGGCTTGTACTGGTCGTATCCGCGTGGGTCGCACTGCAGTCCGCCGTTGATGCAGTGGCGGACGAGTGCGGCTTGGGTGGGTGCGTCCCAGGCGTTCATGAAGTCGTAGTGCCAGGTGTAGCCGCGTCCGCTGGAGAGCCTGACGCGGGACATGTCACCGGAGACGGGGAACGCCATCTTGAACTCGATCATCGGTACGGCGACCGGGTGACTGGCCGGGCACACGAGGGTCGCGCGGTCTGGATAGGCCATGTGGGACTTGTGGTCGGCGGAGTCGAGGTCGCGGCCGTTCCAGCAGCTCGGGGCCTGGTAACGGACGTTGAGCTGGCTTCCGGGTGCGCAGTAGGCGGGGATGTCCCAGTTGTGCGCGCTGTCGCCGCACTCCCAGCCCTCGATGGCGCCGGGCGAGGTGCGGAACTGCTCCTCTGTCGCGGTGGGACTGCCGACCACGAACCGCATGCCCGGCGGGAACGGCACGACGTCCTGGTACCTCAGGATGCCGGACTTGTAGTAGATCACCTGGTTGCCTTCGGGGCGCACGACCTGGTCGCCGTTGAGCACGGACGGGAACCAGTACGCCGACTTGTCGTCGGGCGTCTTGCAGTTGGTCTGGCCTGCTTTGAGCGAGTCGTTGGTGCTGTTCGCGTTCGTGGAGCTGTTGCCGAGGAAGGTGTGCAGGTGCGACGCACCCGGCAGACCGGGGAAGACGATGGGGTCGTCCGGACGGTCCGTCGTGAACGCGCAGTTCGCCTGGAACTCGTGGTGGCTCACGTAGTCATCGGCCTGCGCCGAGCTCGTGGCCACTGCGAGCACCGCCGCGATGAGGCTGGCCGCGAGGGCCAGCGCGCTGAGTTTTCGGGACAACTTCGTCCTCCTGCCGACGTGGGTAAACCGGCTGGGAGAGCGCTCTCCCAGCTAGCGTCCGCCCGTGTCGGGATGCTGTCAAGGGGGTCGTTGACACGAGACGACGTCTGTTCGTAACATTCGCCGCCAGGGTTGTGAGAGCGCTCTCCCGCATTTTCATCCCTCACTAGACCCTGCAGGAGACGCAATGTTCCGCCTCCGCTCCGTCGGCACGGTGCTCGCCGTGCTGGTGGGACTAGCAGTGTTGCCGGGCACGGTCAGCGCCGCGCCCTCGCTGCTTTCCCAAGGCAAGCCCGCCACCGCCTCGTCGACCGAGGGCGGCGGCACCCCCGCCTCCGCCGCGGTCGACGGTGATCCGGGAACCCGTTGGTCCAGTGCGTGGAGCGACCCGCAGTGGCTGCGGGTCGACCTGGGCGCGACCTCGACCGTGACACGGGTGGAACTCGACTGGGAGTCCGCCTACGCGACGTCCTTCCAGATCGAGGTCTCCGCCAACGGCGACTCCTGGACGTCGATCCGCTCCGTCACCGGTGGCACCGGCGGCCGGCAGGGCTTCGAAGTGACCGGCTCCGGCCGGTACGTCCGAGTCCTCTCGACCCAGCGCGCCAACGGTTACGGCGTTTCGCTGTGGGAGTTCCGGGTGTACGGCGAGCAGGGCTCGAACCCGCAGCCTGGCACCGGTGTGCGTGTGACCGGGTCGCAGGGCAATTGGCGGCTGACGGTGGATGGTCAGCCGTGGGTGGTGAAGGGCCTGACCTGGGGTCCGCCGGCGGCGGATGCGGCGCGGTACATGCCGGAGTTGAAGTCCATGGGTGTCAACACGTTGCGCACGTGGGGCACGGACGCCTCCACTCGTCCGCTGTTGGATGCGGCTGCCGCTAACGGTCTCCGCGTGATCAACGGGTTCTGGCTACAGCCTGGTGGTGGTCCTGGTTCGGGTGGTTGCGTGAACTACGTGACCGACGGCCAGTACAAAGCGGACATGCTGGGCCAGATTCGCCAGTGGGTCACCACCTACAAGGATCATCCCGGTGTGCTGATGTGGAACGTCGGCAACGAGTCGATTCTCGGCTTGCAGAACTGCTACTCCGGCGCCGAGCTGGAGACCCAGCGGGTCGAGTACGCGAAGTACATCAACGAAGCGGCGCGGGCGATCCACGCCATCGACACCAACCACCCGGTGACGAACACGGACGCGTGGACCGGTGCGTGGGTCTACCTCAAGGCGCACACGCCCGACCTGGACCTGTACTCGGTCAACTCCTACGGCAACGTCTGCAAGGTCCGTCAGGACTGGATCTCCGGTGGCTACACGAAGCCGTACATCCTGACCGAGGCCGGTCCGGCCGGTGAGTGGGAAGTGCCCAACGACGCCAACGGTGTGCCCGCGGAACCGACCGACGTCCAGAAGCGCGACGGCTACACGCAGGCGTGGAACTGCATCATCGGCCACACCGGGGTGTCGTTCGGTGGCACGTTGTTCCACTACGGCACGGAGTACGACTTCGGTGCTGTCTGGTTCAACCTGACGCCTGCCGGTGAGAAGCGGCTGTCGTTCTACTCGGTGCAGAAGGCGTTCGGTGGCGCCACTCCGGCGAACACTCCACCGGTGATCTCGGCGATGAACGTGCCGCAGACCATCGCCGCCGGTGCGCCGTTGAACATCGATGTGGCGGCGTCTGATCCGAACGGGGACGCGATCCAATGGTCGGCGGCGTTCAACAGCAAGTACATCGACAACAGCGGCGGCCTGGCCGCGACTCCGGTCCAGGTCAACGGAAACCGGCTCACCGTCACCGCCCCAGACAGGCTGGGCGTGTGGAAGGTCTACGTGATGGCCGAGGACGGGCGCGGCAACATCGGCATCGAGACCCGTTCGGTGCGGGTCGTGGCACCGCAACCGTCCGGTGTGAACGTGGCTCAGGGCAAGCCCACGCTTGCCTCCTCCTACCAGCAGGTGGGTGATGGGGCGCCGTTCCCGCCGTCGAACGCGGTGGACGGCAACGGAACCTCGCGCTGGGCCACGGACTGGGCTGATCCGCAGTGGATTCGCGTCGATCTCGGTGCGGTGACGACGTTCCAGCACGTGCAACTCGTCTGGGAGGGTGCTTTCGGGCGTGCCTATGAGATCCAGGTGTCCGACGACGGCACCAACTTCCGGTCCGTCTACGGCACCACCACCGGCAACGGTGGAGTGGACTCGATCGACGTGACGGCGACCGCCCGTTACGTCCGGCTGCACGCCACCCAGCGCGGCACCGGCTGGGGCTACTCGCTCTACGAGTTCGGCGTCTACCGCCGGTGACATGAGGCCAACGGCCGGGGAGCCTGAACCGGGCTCTCCGGCCGCATGGTCTAGTGAGCGCATGAAGTGGTTGCGCCGCAAGCCAACGATCATCACGGCGGTTAGCCTCACCTTAGTTCTCGCCGCCGCGTTCTCCCTGTGGAACGTCGCCAGCGCGCGCACGTTCCAGTTCTTCGGTGACCTGGTCGACCGCGTCGAGACCAACGAGAAGCTGGTCGCGCTGACGTTCGACGACGGCCCTGATCCCGCCGGCGCCCAGCAGGTCCTGGACGTCCTGAAGGCGGAACAGATCCCGGCCACGTTCTTCCTCATGGGCCGCGACCTCGAGAAGCACCCGGAGCTAGGCAAACAGATCGCGGACGCGAAGCACGAGATCGGCAACCACACCTTCCACCACCAGCGCATGATCGGCGTCCTGCCGAGCACGGTGGCGAAGGAGATCGAGGACACCGACGCCCAGATCCGCAGGACCGGCTACAGCGGCGACATCCACTTCCGTCCGCCCAACGGCAAGAAGCTCTTCGCCCTGCCGCACTACCTCGACGAACACGACCGCACGACGGTCATGTGGGACGTGGAACCGGACTCCGCAGGCACGCCCACCGCGCACCAGATCGCCGAGCAGACGCTGAAGGAGACCAAGCCGGGCTCGATCATCCTGCTCCACCCCATGTACGCGAGCCGCGAGCAGACCCGGCAGGCGCTCAAGCCCATCATCACCGGGCTAAAGGAGCGCGGTTACCGGTTCCTCACGGTGTCCGCGCTCCTCAACAGCCGTTAGATCAGGTCGGCCAGCTCCACCCGGCGCAGGAACTCGCTGCGCACCCGGTCCGCCACCGCGTTCACGACCTCGGCCCCATCGGCGGACGGGTCGATGTGCACCCGGAACGGGGGCTTCGGCGAACCGACCACGTCCACGATCGCGTCGGCCACGGCACCGACGTCCGCCCACGACGGCTCCAGCTCGGCGAGGCGGCCGCCCACCTGGTCCATCAGACCGGGGTAGAACTCCTCGTACTCCGCGGCACGCGATGTGTCGGCGGGAGTGCCGGAGTGCGCGAAGTGGTTGGTGCCGTGGGTGAAGGCGCCCGGCACGACGATCGTGGTCTCGATGCCGAACCGCAGCAGCTCGGCGCGGTAGGAGACGGCGACCGCGTCCATCGCCGCCTTGGCCGCGAAGTACGGGGCCAGGTACGGGGGAGTGCCGCCGCGCGTCGAGCTGGAACCCACCCACACGACGTGGCCGGAGTGTTGACCGCGCAGGTGCGGCAGGGCGGCGCGGTTCACGCGCTGGGTGCCCAGGACGTTCACGTCGTACAGGGCCGCGTACTGCTCTGGCGTGAAGGCCTCGGCAGGGCCGGTGACCATGTGGCCGGCGTTGTGCACGACGACGTCCAGACGCCCTTGTTCGGCGATGATCGACTCAATCGCAAGATCCGCGGACTCCTGCGACTGCACGTCGAGCTCGACGGCGTGCACGTCGGCCTCGTTCTCGGTCCCGAACGCCTGAAGTTCCGAGACGGCTGCGGCGTTGCGGCCGGAGGTCTCCCGCATGCCCGCGTAGACGGTGTGGCCGGCGAGGGCCAGCCTGCGCACTGCCAGCGCGCCGAAACCGCTGGACGCTCCCGTGACGACGATGACCTTGCCCATCAGATGATGCCTCCGTTCGCACGAATGGTCTGGCCGTTGATCCAGCGGGCCGGGCCCGCCAGGAAGGAGATGACCTCCGCGATGTCGCCGGTCGAGCCGAGACGCTCCAGCGGCGGCTGCTTCGCGAGGGTGTCGATGGTCGCCTGGTCCTTGCCGTCCAGGAACAGGTCCGTGGCGGTGGGGCCGGGAGCGACGGTGTTCACGGTGATGTCGCGGCCGCGCAGCTCGCGGGCCAGGATCAGGGTCAGCGCCTCGACGCCGCCCTTGGACATGGCGTAGGCCCCGTACTGGGGGAAGCGCAGGCCCACCACGGACGACGAGACGTTGATGATCGCGCCACCGTCGCGCAGCCGGCGTGCGGCCTGCTGGGACACGATGAACGTGCCACGGGCGTTGGTGCGCATGATGCGGTCGAACGTGTCGAGGTCCATGTCCGCGACGGTGCCGAGCGGCATGATGCCCGCCGAGTTCACGACGACGTCCACACCGCCGAACGTCTCCACGGCCAGTTCGAACGCGGCGGCGACGGCTTCCTCGTCGCCCACGTCGGCCTGTGCGGCGACGGCCTGACCCCCATCGGACTTGATCTTCTCCACGGCCTCGTCGGCCGCTGTCTTGTTGCCGGCGTACACGATGACGACGGCGGTTCCGTCGGCGGCGAGACGCTCGGCGGCTGCCCGCCCGATGCCCCTCGATCCGCCGGTGACGATCGCAACGCGAGTCATGTCAGCACTCCTAGCTGGTGTTTCCGCTGTTACCTCAATCAACGTATCACTGATATCGAATCAGCGCTACCGCTGATGTGTTATCGTCGTTACATGGACACGAGAGAGCGTCTGGTGAAGGCTGCGGCCGACCTGCTCGTCGAGGGCGGCAAGGAAGCGGTCTCCACGCGCGCGGTCGCCTCGGCGGCCGGCGTGCAGGCGCCGACGCTGTACCGGTTGTTCGGCGACAAGGACGGGCTGCTCGACGCCGTGGCGGCGTTCGGCTTCTCCGACTACCTCGCGACCAAGCAGGCGATGGGTGCCAGCGACGACCCCGTGGACGACCTGCGCCGGGGCTGGGAGCTGCACATCGGCTTCGGCCTGGCGCGGCCCGCGTTCTACCTGCTGATGTACGGCGAGCCGCGCAAGCGTGAGGCGCGGTTGACGGCGGACGCGATGCTCCGCGAGATCATCAGCCGCATCGCGTCGGCGGGCCGGTTGACGGTCCCCGTCGAGCAGGCGGCGCAGTTCGTGCACGCGGCCGGCATGGGCGTCGTGCTGGCGTTGATCGCGACGCCGGAGGAGGACCGCGACCTGGAGCTGATCACGTTCTCACGGGAGCAGGTGATCAGGGCGATCACGACGGACGCCGCGCCGGACGAGCCGACGGACATCCCGAGCCGGGCGATCGCGCTGAGGGTGGCACTGGAGGAGGACCCGCCCCTGATGCTGTCTCCAGCGGAACGGGTCCTCCTGGCCGAGTGGCTCAACCGTGTGGCGAAATAGCTAGGCGTTCGGGTCGAACGCGATCCCGGACGGCTTGGCCTGACCGAGGTTGTAGTTGAACGCGCTGTCCTTGATCGCCAGGGACGCGCTGCCGAAGTTCGCGTTCACGAGCTTGTCGCGCACGCCGGCGGGGAAGCGGTCCCAGCTGACCAGCGCGGGGTACTGGTAGACCCCGTAGTGGTTCTCCGCCTGCTCGCCCGCACCCGCGAGCCGGAAGCAGTGCGTGCTGGCGCCGTCCTTGTGGTAGATGATCTTCGGGTGGTTGCCTTCCCACTGCACGTTGGCACGCGGGTGGGTCTTGTACTTGCCGTGCTCCGAGGTCGAGACGAACTGGGCCACGTCGTTCTGCACCCAGACGACCACGTGCTCGATGTCGTGGCGGTGGCCGCAGCAGTCGATCAGCGGAACGGCCTGGTCCTTCTCGAAGTACAGGTCGTACAGGTAGGCGCACCAGCCGTTGTTGCACTTGGAACGACTGTAGGAGTTGGTGTTGTCCAGGTCGGACCTGTCGTGGCAGTTGCCGTTCAGCGCGCCCGAGTTCTTCAGGCCGGGCGCGATGTCACCGGTCGGCGAGATCGCCGGGGTGGGGTAGCAGCCGTCGCCGTCGTAGTCGAACGCCGGCTGCCACTTGCCGTCGGCCTCCTCGTAGTTGGCGGGGATGGCCCGGGGCGGGTCAGCGAGCGCGATGCCGGGGAACAGTGCCGTGATCAGCAGTGCGCCGGCGAGCGCGGACAGGAGCTTCTTCCTCAACAGAGGCCTCCGGGGTGCAGGGGAGCGAGGCTTGCGAGGCCGAAGGTGGTACATGAACCACGTTCACGTCTAGGTACTTCGCCAAATCTTTGCCATACCGGGAAATTAACAACCCCGGGACGGAATCGATCACGTCCCGGGGTCGCGCTCTCATCAGCCCAGCTGAGCCCTCATGCGACGGGTCGCCGCGACCAGGTTTCGCAACGCGGGCTCCACCTCGGCGTAACCGCGCGTCTTCAACCCGCAGTCGGGGTTGATCCACAAACGTTCACCTGGCACCGCGCGCACCGCTTCGGTGATCAGCGAAACGATGTCGTCCTCGCTCGGCACCAGCGGTGAGTGGATGTCGTAGACGCCGGGACCGATGCCGCGCGGGAACTCCAGGCCCTCCAGGATCTCCATCTTGGACCGCGCGGCCTCGATCGTCGTGACGTCGGCGTCGAGGTCGGAGATCGCGCCGAGCACCTCGCCGAACTCCGAGTAGCACAGGTGGGTGTGGATCTGGGTGCCCGGCGTCGCGCCCGCGGTGGCGAGCCGGAACGCGCCGACCGACCACTCCAGGTACGCCGGTTGGTCCTTCCGGCGCAACGGAAGCAGTTCGCGCAACGCCGGTTCGTCGACCTGCACCACCCGGATCCCGGCGGCCTCCAGGTCGCGGATCTCGTCGCGCAACGCCAGCGCCACCTGAGCCGCGGTGTCGGCCAGCGGCTGGTCGTCGCGGACGAACGACCACGCGAGGATCGTCACCGGACCGGTCAGCATTCCCTTGACCGGCTTGGACGTCAGCGACTGCGCGTAGGTGCTCCACGGCACCGTCATCGGCTTCGGCCGGGACACGTCACCGTGGATGATCGGCGGCCGCACGCACCGCGACCCGTACGACTGCACCCACGCGAACTGCGTGCTGGCGAAGCCTTCCAGGTGCTCGGCGAAGTACTGGACCATGTCGTTGCGCTCGGGTTCGCCGTGCACCAGCACGTCCAGGCCGATGTCCTCCTGCAGATCGATCACGCGACCGATCTCGTCCCGCATCCGCTGCTCGTACTCGTCCTCGGTGATCTCACCGCTGCGCACGGCCGCGCGCGCCTTGCGGATGTCGCCGGTCTGCGGGAACGACCCGATCGTCGTGGTCGCGAGCGGCGGCAACCCGAGCCGGGCCTGCTGGGCGGCGGCTCGGTCCTCGTACGGCGCCCGGAGACTGTGCTCCGGCCGCAACGACTCGATGCGCGCCCGGACGTGGTCGTCGCGGCGCGGGCTGGGCACCTGGCGCTTCGCCTCGTCGGCCCAGGCGCCGTCGGCCCCGCCGCGCAAAGCCCTGCCCAGCACCACGATCTCGCGGACCTTCTGCCGCGCGAACGCGAGCCGCGCCTGCACGTCCGGCTCCAGGTCCTCGGCGTCCAGGTCGTACGGCACGTGCAGCAGCGTGGAGGACGACGACACGACGACCTCGTTCGCGAAGCCCAGCAACGTCGCGGCCTTCGCCAGCGCGGCGTGCAGGTCGGTGCGCCACACGTTGCGTCCGTCGACCAGGCCGGCCACCAGGATCTTGTCGCGCAACGCGGGGATCGCGACCGACGTGTCCGGTGCGCTGACCAGGTCGATGCCGATCGCCTCGACCTGCGACTCGGCCAGGATCGGCAGCGCCTCGCCGAGGTCGCCGTAGTAGCCGGTGACCAGGAGCTTCGGCCGGCCGGGCAGTCCGCTGAGCGTTCGGTACGCGCGGCGCAACGCGTTCAGGTCGGCCGGGGTGCGGTCGGCGGCGAACGCCGGTTCGTCGATCTGCACCCACTCGACGCCCTCGACGCGCAGGCGGCCGAGCAGTTCGACGTACGCCTCCAGCAGGCGGTCGAGCAGCGCCAGCGGTTCGAAGCCGGGCACCGTGCTCTTGGCCAGCAACAGGTACGTCACCGGGCCGAGCAGCACCGGCCGGGTCGTGACGCCGAGTTCGAGCGCCTCGCGGTACTCGGCGATCGGCTTGTCGCAGGCGAGCCGGAACTCGGTGTCCGGGCCCAGTTCCGGCACCAGGTAGTGGTAGTTCGTGTCGAACCACTTCGTCAGTTCCAGGGCCGCGGCGCCGTCGCGGCCTCGTGCCGCCGCGAAGTAGGTGTCCAGTTCGGACAGTCCGAGGTCGCGGAACCGCTGCGGGATCGCGTCGAACAGCAACGACGTGTCGAGCACCTGGTCGTAGAACGAGAAGGTGTTCGACGGAACGGAGTCCAGTTCGGACAGTTCGGCCCAGGTCTGCGCCCTGAGCTGCCTCGCCGTCTCCCGGAGGGCGGCCTCGTCGATCTTCCCGGCCCAGTACTGCTCGACCGCGCGCTTCAGTTCGCGCTTCGGTCCGATTCGGGGATAACCAAAGACAGTGCTGCCGATGGTCACAAGCTCTCTCCTCGCGAGCGTGCGGAAGCACCGGAGACACGCGAGCAGGACGGCACGCAGCCGCGCCCGTCAGCCCGCCCGAGAGGCTCCGGAGCACCGCGCACCGGGTCGGCGCGCGGACCGGCGGCAGGTCTTCGGACTCGTGGGCGTGTTGCTCGCTCCTACCGGCCGTCGCTTCCCAGATCTGGCAGACCCAGTGCTTCTGACGGCTTTCGTTCCCACTCACCGCTGCGGGGCAGTCCCGGACTCGCACCGGGTTCCCTTTTGCTCCACCCGGAACGAGCCCGGGTGAACCGCTGGCAGCACCGACCCTAGCGGGCCGCGCCGAGCATGCCCAGCGCCATAGCCGCGTACTGAATGGTGAGATCACTCAACTTGACCGGCCCCGCAGGGGAGTACCACCGGGAGACGCCGCTGCACATCTCCAGCAACGCGAGCCGCGCGACGCTCGGATCGGCGACCGTCAGCTTGCGCGCCTTCACGCCGTCGTCGATCGCGTCCTGCCAGAAGCGCTCGTAGCGGTCGCGCAACGCCACGATCTCTTCGCGGCGCTCGCCGGTCAGCGCGCGCATCTCGCCGTCCACCACCGCCGTCTCGCGCGGCTTCTCGGCGTGCGCCCGCACGTGCATCTTGACCAACGAGACGAGACGGTCCGTCTCGTCACCGGTGATCTGCTCGGCCTTGCCGATCAGCTCGGTCAGGCTCGTGCGCATGATCTCGACCAGCAGGTCTTCCTTGGTGCCCATGTAGTGGTAGAGCGTCGCCGACGACAGCCCGGCGGCCTGCGCGAGGTCGCGGATGCCGGTGCCGTGGAAGCCGCGCTCGGCGAACAACCGCACGGCCGCCTCGCGGACCCGTTCCTCCGTCGTCATGCTGCCTCCCTTGACCGGCCCGACTCGCTCACTCTAGCGTCAGGCCCGATCGATCGATCGATCGAAGGGGAGAGATGACCGTCGACTACTCCTGTGCCGAGGGCATCGCGCAGGTGCACCTGAACCGTCCGGAACGGCTCAACGCCGTGGTCCCGGCGCTGGTCGAGGACCTGCTGGCCGCGTTCGCACGGGCGCGCGAGGACCAGGCGCGGGTGATCGTGCTGGCGGGCCGCGGCAAGTCGTTCTGCGCCGGCCACGACCTGAAGGAGCCGGTGCCGGTCGAGACCGAGGAGCAGACGCGGGCCCGGTTGGAGCGCATCCAGGACGTGACTCGCGCGATCCGCGACTTCCCCGGCATCGTGATCGCGGCGGTCCACGGCTACGCGCTGGGCGCGGGCGCCGAGTTCGCGCTGGGCTGCGACCTGGTCGTGGCGCAGACCAGCGCGCAGTTCGGATTTCCCGAGGTCGGCGTCGGGCTCAGCGTGACCGGCGGGATCTCCAGCCTGCTGCCTCGGATCGTCGGTTTGGCGCGTGCCAAGGAGATGCTCCTGCTCGGCGAACGGATCCACCCTCCGCGCGCGTACGAGCTGGGGCTGATCAACTCCTACGCGCTGAACCACGAGAAGCACGCGATGAAGCTCGCGCGCCGCATCGCCGCCCAGCCGCCGGTCGCCGCCGGGCTCGCGAAACGGGCGCTCGACCTGGGCCTGGACTCGACGCTGGAGCAGGCGATGGCGACTGAGGTCGACCACGCGATCGTCACGAGCCTGTCCGGCGAGGGGGACGAGCCGCGGGAGGAGTTCGGCCGTGGCTGACCTCATCGGCGCGCTGCGGACGGCCGTGACGCGGTGGCCGGACAAGACCGCGTGGACGTTCGATCCCGGCGGCTCGTTCACCTTCGCCGAGATCGACGCGCTGTCGGACGGGTACGCGCAGGCGTTGCGGGACAAGGGGATCCGCGCGGGCGACCGGGTCGCGATCATGCTGCGCAACGTGCCGGAGTTCCCGCTGGTGTGGTTCGCGCTGATCAAGCTCGGTGCCACGGCCGTGCCGCTCAACGTCAAGTACCGCTCGGTCGACGCCTCGCACGTGCTGACCACCTCGGAAGCGGTTGCCGTGGTCAGCACCGAGGAGTTCCGGCCGCTGCTCGCTGATCACTTGGTGCACTACGTCGAAGAGCTGGAGCCTGTCGAAGGGTTCGTGCAGGGCGAGGTGTCCGCGCCGGTCAGCCTGCAGTTCACCTCGGGCACCACGGGGAAGCCGAAAGCGTGCGTGCTGTCGCACACCTACTGGCTGACGCTCGGTGGCAGTCTGGTCGAGCACTTCCCGCAGCTGAACTCCGACGACGTGATGCTGACAGCGCAACCGTTCCACTACATCGATCCACAGTGGAACGTCGTCGCGGCACTGCTGGCGGGCGCGCATCTCGTGGTGCTGGACGGCTTTCACCCGTCGTCGTTCTGGGAGAAGGTCCGCGAGCACGGCGTCACCTACTTCTACTGCCTCGGCGCGATGCCGGCGCTGTTGCTGCGCATGCCCGCCGATCCGTTGGACCGCGAGCACTCGGTACGAGTCGTGCAGGCCTCGGCGATCCCGCCCGCCCTGCACGCCGAACTGGAAGAGCGCTGGGGCGTCGGCTGGTACGAGGCGTTCGGCATGACCGAGACAGGCGCGGATCTCCGCATCACCGCCGAGGACCACGACAGGTTCGTCGGCACGGGCTGCCTCGGCCTGCCCGCACCGCATCGCGAGGCCAAGATCGTCGACGGCGAACTGTGGCTGCGCGGCCCCGGCATGATGGACGGCTACCTGGGCCTGCCCTCGCCGTTCGCGGACGGCTGGTTCCGCACCGGCGACCTGGCACGGATCGAGGACGGCCGCGTTTACCACCTCGGTCGCAGCAAGGACATGATCCGGCGCAGCGGCGAGAACGTGGCCGCGCACGAGGTCGAGGAAGTGCTGATGTCGCATCCGTCGGTGCGGCTGGCGGCCGTGATCGGCGTTCCGGACGACATTCGCGGTGAGGAGGTGAAAGCGTTCGTCGTCGGGGAAGTGACTGATCAGGAGCTCGCCGAGTTCTGCGCGGAAAGACTGGCGTCGTTCAAGGTTCCGCGTTTCTGGGAGTTCCGCGAGGATCTACCGCGCACCCCGTCCGAACGCGTCGCCAAGGAGCTGCTGCGGTGAGCTTTCACTGGGAGAGCCCGGTCTTCTTCGATGAGCTGGACCTGAACGGCACCCTGCACAACTCGCGGTTCGCACTGCACGTCGAACGAGCCCAGTCCGCGCTGTTCGAGTCGATGGGCTTCGGCTGGTCCACCTACGCCGACCGCCATCCCGACCTGAACTACGTGGTCAAGGAACTGCACGTCGAGTTCAACGCCGCCTTCACCGCGCCCGGTGTGCTCCCGGTCGAGATCACCGCCGACCGCATCGGCACCACCAGCGCCCGCTACGGCTTTCGTTGCGGCCGTTACGCCTCCGGCTACCGGGTGATCGTCAAGGTCGGCGCGGACGGCCGTCCCGCGCCGTGGAGCGACTGGTACCGCATGGCTTTCGAAGGGCTCTCATGATCAAGGCCGACCTGCTGCTGACGAACGCCGAGTTCGTGACGCTGGACGGTCCGGCGACCGCGCTCGCCGTGCTGGGCGATCGGATCGTGGCGCTGGAGGAGGTCCCGGCCCGCGAGGTGGTCGATCTCCAGGGCGCGACCGTCACGCCGGGCTTCCACGACGCGCACAACCACATGGCGTGGTTCGGCCTCACTCTGTCCGAAGTGGACTGCCGGGTCACGAGTCTCGACGCGCTGTACGCGGCGGTCGAGGCCGCGCCGGACGGCGAGTGGGTCGTCGGCTTCGGCTACGACCAGAACAAGTGCGGCGGCCACCCGACGCGCGACGGCCTCGACCGCGTCGCCCGCGGCCGCAAGGTGTGGATCAAGCACACGTCCGGCCACATGTGCGTGGTGAACACGCCTGTCCTGGAGGCTCTGGGGATTTCGGATCGCGCGGTCGACGTCTCGGGTGGGCTGGTCGTCACCGAGAACGGCCGCCCGACGGGCCTGTTGCAGGAACAGGCGCAGCAACTGGTCAACCCGCTCGTGCTGCCCTACCCGGTGGACACCCTGGTCGACGCGATCGACCGGGCCGGCCGCGTGTACCTGAGCGAGGGCATCACGAGCTGCGTCGAGGCGGGCATCGGCGGAGGCTGGATCGGCAAGTCCCCGGTAGAGCTGGAGGCCTACCACCGCGCCCGCGACCAGGGAAAGCTGCACGTCCGCGTCGAACTCATGATCGCCGCCGACGCCCTGCACCCCGTCACCGAACTAGGCCTGGGCCTCGATCTGGGCGTCCGCACCGGTTTCGGCGACGACTGGCTGCGCATCGGCCCGACCAAGATCTTCTCCGACGGCTCGCTGATCGGCCACACCGCAGCGATGTGCCACGACTTCGCCGACACCCCTGGCAACCACGGCTACCTGCAGGACTCCTCGGACGCGTTGCGGTCAAAGATCATCGCTGCCCACCGAGGCGGTTGGCGCGTCGCCACCCACGCGATCGGCGACGCGGCCATCGACCTGGTCCTGGACGCCTACGAGGAAGCTCACCGCCTCGACCCGCGCCCGGACGTCCGCCACCGCGTCGAACACTTCGGCGTAGCGCGGCCAGATCAGGTCGAGCGCGCGGTGGCGCTGGGCGTGATCGCCGTGCCACAGGGCCGTTTCGTGAACGAGATCGGCGACGGCATGCTGAAAGCACTCGGCCCGGAACGTGCCGCGTGGGCCTACCGCCAACGTTCGCTGCTCGACGCGGGCATGATCGTCCCCGGCAGCTCGGACCGCCCGGTCGTGAACGGCGCCCCGTTGCTGGGCATGCACGACATGGTCGAACAGCTAACGTCGTCCGGCACGCCGTTCAGCCCGGCCGAGGCCGTGACGGGCCTGGAAGCGTTGCGCGCCTACACCTACGGCTCCGCCTACGCCTGCAAACAAGAACACCTCAAGGGCACGCTGTCCGTGGGCAAACTCGCGGACCTCGTCGTGCTCTCGGACAACCCGGTCACCGCCGACCGGATCAAGGACATCCAGGTGCTGCGCACGATGGTGGGAGGACAGTTCCGATGAGGCTCGTCGCCGCTTCAACGCTGACGTCAGACGAGCTGGCGCACGTCCAGCAGATCTACTTCGACGGCTTCGAACCACACCTGCGCGCGCCGTTCGACAACCTGCTCGCCGACACCGCCCTGGTCCTGATGGACGACAAACCGCTCGGCCTCGCCGTCCTGCGCACCCTCGGCGACACCGGCTGGGTCTACCTGCGCTACTTCACCGTGGGGGAGAAGGGCCGCGGCCTCGGCGAACACCTCTGGACACACCTGCGCACAGCCATGACCGACGCGGGCCACACCCGGATCATCTACGACGTCGAAGACCCGGCCCAGCACGGCATAGACCCGGCAGAGGAACGCGTCCGCCACCGCCGCATCGCGTTCTACCGCCGCCTCGGCGCCGTGCTGCTGCCCGTCAACGGCTACCTGCCACCGCAGGGCAGCGCCGGCTACCCGATGCTGCTGATGGCCGCGGACTACGTCGCCCAGACCCCGGCCGCCGCCGACGACCTGGCCCGCATCACGGTCGCCGTGTACGAGCACCGGTACGGGATCGCGGCGACCGATCCCGTGGTGGAGCGGACGTTGCGGCTGAGCGGCGTCTCACATGCGGGCTGAGCCGGCCTTCCAGTACCCGCTGAACATGATCGCCTTGCGATCCACTCCGCGATCCTTGGTGAGGTGCCGCCGCACCCCGGTCGCGAGCGCCGACTCTCCGCACGCCCACGCGTAGTCCACAGCGGACAGCACCCTGCCCTGGATCGCCTTCAGCACGGCGGAACCGGGCTCGGCGTCGCCGCGGAACACCCACTCCGCCTCGAGGTCGAGCCGGTACGACTCGTCCGGCACCTCGACGAACACGTGCACCGGCCGCGTCTCCACCTCCAGGATCGCCGCGAGGGCGGGCAACGCGGTCTCGTCGGCCGCCAGCAGCACCGAGCCCTCCGACGGCGGCCGGTAGGCCGAACCTCCCGCGCGGAACCCGGCCTGGTCGCCCGCGATCGCGCGGCGGGCCCAGCGCGTGCCGGGGCCCGCGTCGCCGTGCACCACGAAGTCGACGTCGATCTCGGCGACGTCGGGGCGGTGCGCGCGGACCGTGTACCAGCGCAGGTCCGGTCGTGTGTCCTCGGGCATCGCGCGCAACGACGAGCGGACGTTGATGCGGTCGTCGGCCGGCATGACGAGGTCGCGGCCGGTCGCCATCAGCAGGCCGAAGTACTCGTCCGGGCCGGTCACCTCGAACGAGGCGAGTTCCGGCGCGTGGAAGGTGATCCGGCGCATGTGCTCGCTGAGCTCGGTCACCGCCCTGACGGTCATGACGAACTGGTCGAAGACCTCGCGGCGGTTCGCGGGGGCCATCAGCAGCTCGGCGGCCTTGGTGGCGGCTTTGAGCGTGAACCTGTCGAAGGCGGAGTAGCGCGACATGTCAGCAAGGTACACCTTTGGTTAGGCTTACCTAAGCTCTCGAGCGAAACTGAGGCTGGTACCGCAGACTGCGAACATGTTCCCGAGGACCGCGCAACAGCAGTGGTGGTTCGAAGAGCCCGCCAGCAAGAACCGGAGTCAGGCCATCGGCCTGCGACTCGCCATCGCTTACCGGCAACGGGACGCCGAGGCCGTCGCACGGACGCTGCCCGCCGACGAGGGTGAGATCTGGCTGGTCATGGGCGCGCTGGAGAACGGCCTGCTCGGCCTCAACCAGCTGTACCCGCCCGGCTCGCCGGACGAGGTGTGGGAGCGCGTCACCCCGATCATCGACGCCGCCGCGCCCCAAGGTGTTGCCCCGCGCGCACGTGCGTTGCTCGCTGCGATGACGGACGCGATGTACAACGCCACGCTCGGCGAGGTCAACGAACGCAAGGAGCAGGACCCGTACGTGGGCGCGCATCTGTATGCGGCCATCACGGCGATGCGCTCCATGGATCACGAGGGCAGCATCCAACGCATGCAGGCGAAGGCCGACGAGCTCGATCCGGCCTAGTCGACGCCCCTGAGCTGCGGTGATAGTGCTGAGGTGTAACTAACAGGCACCCCGACGTGCATGCCCATACATCGTCGTGCATAATTCTCAACGTGTCCAAGGTGCTCACTTCACTTCCCGCCGGCGAACGCGTCGGCATCGCCTTCTCCGGTGGTCTCGACACCTCCGTCGCGGTCGCGTGGATGCGTGAGAAGGGCGCTGTGCCCTGCACGTACACCGCGGACATCGGGCAGTACGACGAGCCCGAGATCGACACGGTCCCCGGCCGTGCCGGGACGTACGGTGCCGAGATCGCGCGTCTCGTCGACTGCCGTGCCGCGCTGGTCGAGGAAGGTCTCGCGGCGCTGGCCTGCGGCGCGTTCCACATCCGCTCCGGTGGCCGCGCCTACTTCAACACGACCCCGCTCGGGCGGGCCGTCACGGGCACCATGCTCGTGCGCGCCATGCTCGACGACGACGTGCAGATCTGGGGTGACGGCTCCACCTACAAGGGCAACGACATCGAGCGGTTCTACCGCTACGGCCTGCTCGCGAACCCGTCGCTGCGGATCTACAAGCCGTGGCTCGACGCCGCGTTCGTGAACGAGCTCGGCGGCCGCAAGGAGATGTCCGAGTGGCTGCTCGAGCGCGACCTGCCCTACCGCTCGTCGGTGGAGAAGGCGTACTCGACGGACGCGAACATCTGGGGCGCGACGCACGAGGCCAAGTCGCTCGAACTGCTCAACGAGGGCATCGAGATCGTCGAGCCGATCATGGGCGTCAAGTTCTGGGACCCGTCGGTCGAGATCGCGACCGAGGACGTCACCATCGGCTTCGACCAGGGCCGCCCGGTCACGATCAACGGCAAGGAGTTCCACGACGCCGTCGACCTCGTGCTGGAGGCGAACGCCATCGGCGGCCGCCACGGTCTCGGCATGTCCGACCAGATCGAGAACCGCATCATCGAGGCCAAGAGCCGCGGCATCTACGAGGCGCCCGGCATGGCGTTGCTCTACATCGCCTACGACCGGCTCGTGAACGCGATCCACAACGAGGACACCGTCGCGGCGTACCACAACGAGGGCCGCAAGCTCGGCCGGCTGCTGTACGAGGGCCGCTGGCTCGACCCGCAGTCGCTGATGGTGCGCGAGTCGCTGCAGCGCTGGGTCGGTTCCGCGATCACCGGCGAGGTCACGCTGCGGCTGCGCAGGGGCGACGACTACTCGATCCTCGACACGTCCGGCCCGGCGTTCAGCTACCACCCGGACAAGCTGTCGATGGAACGCACCGAGGACTCGGCGTTCGGCCCGGTCGACCGCATCGGCCAGCTGACCATGCGCAACCTCGACATCGCGGACTCCCGCGCCAAGCTGGAGCTCTTCGCGGGCCTCGGCATGGTCGGCACCCGCCAGTCGGCGCTCATCCCGGCCCTGCCCGAGCCGACGCAGCTGATCGGCGAGGTGCCGGACGGCGGCGCGGAGGCCATCGCCTCGCGCGGTGAGGTCTCGGCGGCCGACGAGCTGCTCGACGCGGCGGCCATGGAGTTCGGCACGGACTAGCACGGACTTTCCCGAGAACACGGGGCCGGTGGAGATCACTCCGCCGGCCCCGTTCTCGTCAGGTCTGGGGCCACATCGAGTAGATGACGTTGTCCTCGTCGGCGCACACGACCTGGGGCAGGATGCCTTCGGCCACCTGGTTGCACGACATCGATCCGACCTTGACCGGTGGCAGTCCCGTCTTCGGCTCCAGGCGTTCCGCGTAGTAGTCGAACAGCACCGCGCCGGCCTGGTCGCAGTTCAGCCTGCCCTTCGGGGTCTCCATCACGACGGCCAGCATCGGCTTGCTGAGGGCTCCGAGGAACACCCGGTCGCAGTACTTCGAGGGCAGGCTCTCGTACTGCTCGGGCGGCACGCCGTTCAGCGCGGTGGCCGCGGCCTGGGTCGTGGTGGCCGGTGCGGTGGTGGGAGTCGTGGGCGACTCGGAGTCCGAACGGGAACCGGACCCGGTGATCTCCGGGGTGCAGCCCGCCACGAGGACGGCGAGGAGCACAGCTGTGATCGAGAACCTCATGCCCCCGAGGTCGGCATCGCGCGCACAGTCGTTACCCCGCTAGCCTTGCGCTGTGTCGATCAAGGCTGAGCAGGCCAGGCCCGCGGTGCTGCTGAACCCACTCGAGGGTGACCCGACGGACGCCGACAGTCACATCGGTGGCCCGATGCTGTGGCCGATCGACGAGCCGTGGCCGCACTGCGACGGCGCCGCGCACGATCCCGCGGGTTCCGGCGAACCGTTCGTCGGCGCCGTGCAGCTCTACCAGCGCGACTTCCCGGAGCTGCCGTTTCCGGACGGCGCCGATCTCCTGCAGGTCTTCCTCTGCACGCTCCACCACGACCTCCCGCACGCCTACGGGCCCGACGTGCGGCTCGTGTGGCGTGACTCCACGACGGTGTTCGAGCTGGTCGAGGAGGAGCCCGAACCGTCCGTGCAGGAGGAGATCTACGTTCCCACGGTCAACGTGCTCGAACCGATCCGCTTCACCGAGCACGAGACGAAGACCTCCGGCGGCACCAAGATCGGTGGCTGGACCCCGTGGTGGCAGACCGGCCCGATCGAGTTCGAGTGCCCGGAGTGCGGTGCGGCGCAACGCCAGACGCTCTCACTGGCCACCCACGAGCCGTCCGGCGACGACGTGGAGTGGGAGTTCGGCCGTGAGGGCAACCTGAACGTCCTCACGTGCGAGAAGGACGTCCTGCACCCGATCCGGCTGCACGTCGACTGAGCGCGGCCACCCCGGCCAGCAGCACGAGCAGGATCCCGGCGAACCACGCCATCACCGTGGTGGGCGCGAGGTACCGGGTGGCGAGCCCGATCGACACCGCCGGCACGCTCAGCCCGAGGTAGGCGATGAAGAACAGCGTCGCCAGCGCCTCCCCGCGCCTCTCCGGCGCCGCCATCGCGGAGACCACCCCGATCGACGCCTTGAACTGCACGCCGGCGCCCACGCCCGCGAGCGCGCCGCCGACCAGGAACAACGGGAAGCTCGTCGCGTACATCCCGGCCACGACCAGCAGCACGCCGATCGCCTGCCCGCCCAGGCCCACAGCGCGCCGGACGGACAGGGAGAGGCCGCCGGTCACGGTCTGGGCGAGCGCCGCTCCACCGAACACGAGGAACACCAGGAGCCCGGCCAGCAGCCGGGACGGGTGGTGCAGCTGGCCCGCCACGAAGCCCGGTGCGACGGACGTGAACACGCCGAACACCGCGAACGCCGAGACGGCCCCGGCGGCCGCCGCGAAGTAGCCGGTGCGGTCGCCGTGGTCGGCGCTGATCCGCTGTGGACGGTACGAGACCCGCTTGCGCACCACGGTTTCCGGCGTGAGGGCGACCGCGGCGATGCTCACGACGAGCAGCACGGCCAGCACGACGTACGGCGTGCTCAGCGGCGAGGGCGCGTACTGCGCGAGCGCGCCCGCGACCAGCGCGCCGACGCCGAGTCCGCCGATGTTCGCCGCGGTCGAGACGATCTCGAAGCGGCGCGGCGACGCACCGGGGCGGTGCCGGGTGTGCAGGTCGTAGAGGTAGGCGGTGGCGGTCGCGGCGATCATGCCGACGCCCAGCCCGTTGACCACCCGCGCGACGATCAGGACCGGCAGCGAGGTGCTGGTCAGGAAGAGCAGCGCGGAGACGATCTCCAGGCTCAGCGCGGGGATGAGGATCGCCTTGCGTCCGACCCAGTCCGAGACGTGGCCCGCCAGCACCAGGCTGATCACCACGCCGACCGCGAAGGCGGCGAACACGACGGTGATCGCGAACGTCGAGAAGCCCTCGCGCGCGACGTAGAGGGGGAACAGCGGCGCGGGAACGGTCGAATACGCCATTGAGACGAGAAACGTGCCGGCGACGGCCCAGAAACCCCTGCCGTGGTGCGCGCTGGCGGCAGGTCGTTCGGTGACCGGTGAATCGAGGACCAAGGACATGGCTCCACCTTGCGTGCCTCGATGCATCACGTCCAACGAAAGTTCAAGCTGGCGATCATCACTTTCTGAGATACTCGCTGGTGTGGACCTCCGGCAGCTCGAATACTTCGTTGCGGTCGCGGAAGAGGGCAGCTTCACCCGTGCCGCCGCCCGCGTGCACGTCGTGCAGTCCGCCGTCTCGGCCGCGATCAAGACGCTCGAACGCGAGCTCGGCGCCGTGCTGCTCGACCGCAACGCCAAGCGCGTCCTGCTGACCGACGCGGGGGAGGCGCTCCTGCCGAAGGCCCAGGCCGTGCTGGACGCCGCCACCGAGGCCAGGGACGCCGTCGCGCAGGTCGAGGGCGGGTTGACCGGCACGGTCCGGCTCGGCACGCTGACCTCGGTCGCCCTGATCGACCTGCCCGCGCTGCTCGGCGAGTTCCACCGGCGTCATCCCGGTGTGCTGGTGCGCACCAACGCGTCGACCACGGGGTCGCTGGGACTCGTCGAGCAGCTCCTGGACCGCAGGCTCGACCTCTCGTTCGTGTCGCTGCCCGGTGAGGCGCCGGCCGGGATCGTGCTGGACGAGCTGTCCCACTCGGTGATGGACCTGGTCGTCCCTCGCGACCACCCGCTGGCCGCCAGGGACGAGGTGCCGATCGGCGACCTCGCCGGGCTGGACTTCATCGACTCGCCGCTGGGCTACGGCAACCGGGCGGTGGCGGACCGGGCGTTCGCAGCCAACGCCGTGCCGCGCCGGGTGACCGTGGAGATGTCGGACATCTACACGGGTGTCGACTTCGTCCGGCACGGCCTCGGCGTCGTGCTGTTGCCCAACTATGTGATCGGCGCCGCGGCGGACATCAAGACCCTGACCGTGACCGGCGCGGACCTGCGCTGGCCGCTCGGACTCGCGTGGCCCGCCGGGCGCAGGCCCAGCGCCGCGACCAGGGCGTTGATCGCGGTGGTGCACGAGTTCTTCACGGGCTGAACGCGGTTCAACGGGCGCAGGAGAAGCTCGACGCCGCGTTCGGGTCTCCGCCGCGGTACCGGGGCCAGCCCGGGTACTCGCAGAGCGGTCGGGTGCGGTTGTGGGCGAAGTCGGTCACGACCGGGTTCACCGGCGACTGTCCTTTCTGGACCCAGCGTTCGAGCGCCGACAGCGAGTCCCACCCTGCGGCGAACGCCGGCGTGCCGAAGTTCGCGTGGTTGGCGCCCTGCACGAGGTAGTAGCGCAGGAACCTGTCTGTGGTCTTGGGCCCGAGGAGGTCGCGCACGCGTTCGTAATAGTCGTTCGTCGAGCGGTGCGACACCAACTCGTCCGCGGAGCCGTGGAGCAGGAGCAGCTTGCCGCCGGCCCGTTCGAACGGGCGCAGGTCCACGTTGTTGCGGTCCTGGATCGTGGAGAGCTTGCTGATCCGGTCGAGCCACTTCCCGGGACGCGACGGGTCCAGGTCGAGGGAGTTGAAGCCGGGGTCGCGGGTCAGGAAGTACTTCACCCACTGGTCCCAGTACTGCATGCCGTAGCCGCTGGTGACCGGCATGGGATTCGCCGGCGCGGTCGTGCCGAACCCGAGGAACGGCGTCCGCATGTCCGCGCCCGAGAGGAACGGGAAACCGGGGTACTGGGTCTCACCGCTGGCGACCCGGTACGGCCACCGGAAGGCCGTGGACATGGCGGTCACGGCCCCGATCTGCGGATCGGACAGGCAGGTGGGGCCGGTGTCGGCGCCGTCGGGGCAGCGCAGGACGCGCGGGTCGAACTGGCAGCGCTGGTTCGACACGATCCGGTCCAGCACGCCGTCCTGGCCGTCGCACGCGTTTATCACGCTGTCGTACAACAGGGTCTGCTTCGCGGGTCCGGGGAACGCGCCGGGACGGGACAGGACCTGCGTCAGATGTCCCAGGTACAGGCCCTCGGCGAGGTTGTTCCACGCGGGAAAGCCCGAGATCACGCCGTCGAACGCCCGCGGCCAGCGCTGGGCGACGACGAGGGCTTCGCGGCCACCCGTCGAGCCGCCCGCGAAGAACGTCTGGGCAGGGTTCTTCCCGAAGGCGCGCCGGATCAGGAACAGGCTCGCGTCGTGCGTCTTCTTCAGCGCGTCACCGGCGGTGAAGTTCCGCACCGCCTCGTCGTTCACGCCGAACGAGCCGTCCAGCGACGGAACGGTGCCCGCGCCCTGCTGGTGGCCGGAGTCGCTCGCGAACGTCGCGTACCGCCGCGCCAAGGGTGCCACCGTGTCCGGGGCGGCGAACGGCACGTTCCCCGTCAGGGCGGGAATCGTTCCGTTGTAGCCACCGCCGCCGAACATCAACGCCTTGCCGTTCCAGCCGGTCGGCAGGGCGACGCGCATCTTGATGGCGGGAGCGGACGGGTCGACCGGGTGCAGGTCGGCGTCGACCTGGCAGTACTCGATCGTCTGTCCACTCACGACAGCGGACGTGATGGCGGCCGCGGTGACGCGACCGCCGGTGGTCGGCAGGCTGATGACCGAGGCGGGGATCCGCACCTGGTTCAGGTCGGCGCACGAGGTCGTCGCACTGGCCGGTACGGCGCCGAGAAAGGTCATTCCCGGCAACAGAAGCGCGGTCGAGAGCAGGGCTAGCTTCACACCGGACTCCTTCTCAGCGGTAGAGGTGCGTGCCGGGGACGGCCAGCGGGTCCTCGCGGACCTCGGCGGGGTTCGTCTCGGGGAGGAACCACGCGCTGACGAACGTGATCAGCCCCATGAGCGTGATGTAGGCGGCGACCGGGATCGTGCTGCCGGTCTGGGCGATGAGCGCGGTCATCAGGAACGGCGTGCCACCGCTGATGATGATCGCGGAGAGCTGGTAGGACAGCGACGCGCCGGAGTAGCGGACGTTGGGCGCGAACAGCTCGCCGAGGAAGCTCGCGATCGGGCCGTAGGTGAGGCTCTGGAAGATGAATCCCACCACCACGGCGACGAAGATCAGTGGCAGCGAAGCGGTGTTGACGAGCCCGAAGTACGGGAAGCCCCACAACGCGACTCCGAGGCCGCCGATGAGGATCAGCGGCCGGCGCCCGATCCGGTCCGAGACGTGCCCGGCCCAGGGCAGGACCGCGAGCATCGCCACGGAACTGAGCAGCACGACCGTCAGCAGCGGGACGCGGTCGAGCTCGAGGGACGTGGTGCCGTAGTTCAGCAGGCCGGCGATGCTGACGTAGAAGAGGCTGTTGGTGGCGGAGAGGATCCCGCAGGCGAGCAGGATCGTGCCCCACCTGCTCCGGATGACCTGCGCGAGCGGTGCCCTGACGACGGCGCGTTCCGGTTGCGTCACCTCCTTCTGCAGCTCCCGGAACTCCGGTGTGTCCTCCACTTTGGACTGGATGTACAGGACCACCGCGAACATCAGGACGCTGAGCAGGAACGGGATCCGCCAGCCCCAGCTGAGGAACGCGTCGTTCGGCATCAGGCCGCTGGCGGCCAGGAAGATCAGGTTCGAGATGATCACGGCGACGGGAACGCTGGTCTGCCCGAAGGTTCCAGCGAACCCGCGCCGTTTCGGGCTCGCCGACTCAGTGAGCAGCAGCATGATGCCGCCCCACTGGCCGCCTGCCGCGAGCCCTTGAAGGAAGCGCAACGTCACCAACAGGATCGGCGCCAACGCCCCCACGGCCGACGCGCTGGGCAGGCAGCCGATCAGGAACGTCGCCGCCCCCATGAGCGCCAGGCAGGCCACGACGACCGGCTTGCGCCCGTACTTGTCACCGAAGTGCCCGGCGAGCACCCCGCCGATCGGACGCGCCACGAAGCCCGCCCAGAACGTGCTGAACGCGAGCAGCGTCCCGGTCAGCGCCGAGGACTGCGGGAAGAACACCTTGGGGAACACCAGCGCGGCCGCGGTGCCGTAGAGGAAGAAGTCGTACCACTCGATCGAACTGCCGATCAGCCCCGCGGTCAGCAGCTTGCGGAAGCCTCGGCGCCGGGTCGCGGACTGCTCTTCGGGCTGGGCCAGAGGGGTTGCCATACATGCCGCCTTCGTCGGTGAACCGGCAGGTGATGACGGCCAATGCTAGGGCGGCGGCACCCGGTGGCTGAGGTCTGGATCACACACCCCTCACGTTGGTTCGGTGGACCTTTCCACCACCAGCGTCTGAGTAACAATGGCAACGTGACCATCGACCCGAGTGAGTCGCACGAACTCGTGCGCCGCCAGCGCGAACTGGCGTCGTTGTACGCGACGGCGAAGTCGCTCACGGCTCTCGGCGAGCTCGACGCCGTGCTGCAGTCGATCGTCCGTCACGCCCACGACCTGATGGGCACGGACTTCACGTACCTGTCGCTGGTCGCGGACGGCAGGCTGTCGGCCAAGGCGGCCGAGGGAACGATCTCCGCCGCGTTCCTGAGCGCCACGATCCCGGCCGGCGTCGGCCTCGGCGGCAAGGTGCTGGCCACCCGGCGCCCGCAGTGGGTGCCGAACTACGCCGCCTCGACCCACATCGACCACGACGCCGGGTTCGACGTGCTGGTCGGCACCGAGGACCTGGTCGCGCTGCTCGGCGTGCCACTGGTGATCCGGGACGAGGTGGTGGGCGCGCTGTTCGCCGCGTACCGCTCCGAGCGGTCGTTCCACGCGGGCGAGATCGCGTTGCTGAGCGCGTTCGCCGACCACGCCGCCGTGGCCCTGGACAACGCCCGGCTCTACGAGAAGAGCCGGAAAGCGTTGCAGGACCTGCAAGAACACATGACCGTCGTCGAACGGGCGCAGGCGATCCACGAGACCCTGACGGGCGTGGTGCTGGAGGGCGGCACGCCGGACGACGTCGCGCAGGTCCTCGCCGGCCAGCTCGGCGGGAGCGTGGTCGTGCTCGACCGGGCCGCCGGACATCACTCCGGCCGGGTCACGACCTCGGTCGACGCCGAGGGGGTCGCGCACAGCGTGGCCCCGATCAGGGCGGGGGACAGCTACCTCGGCGCGCTGTCGTGGAGCCGCGAAGCGTTGCAGGGGCACGGTGTCTCGGACGACATGGACCTGCGCACGCTCGAACGGGCCACGCACATCCTCGGCCTGTTGATCCTCAAGGAACGCGCGGTCGCCGACGCGAGCGAACGGCTCAGCGGCGAACTGCTGACCGAGCTGATGGTCGGCGGCCCCGGGATCAGCCCCTCCCAGCGCTCGCGCGCCCAGGCCCGGCACATCAACGCCGACCGGCTGAACCTCGTCCTCGTCGCGGACTCCCCGGCGTCCTCCACCGACCTCGTGCGTCACCTGCACGACATCGCCAGGGACCGGTCCGGGCTGGCGGGCGAACACCTCGGCCGGGCGACGCTGATCGTGCCGAGCGCGGACGACGACCGCACCGTCGAGGAGGTCCACCGCCGGCTGCGGCGCGCGTCAGGCGCTCCCGTCGTCGTGGTGGGGGAGCGGGCGGTCAACCACGACTGGTCGCGCGCGTTCTCCCTGGCCGGCCGGTGCGGCGCGGTCATGCGGGCACTCGGGCACACCGACCGCGGTGCCACGACCGGCCGGTACTCCCTCTACGCGTTGATCTTCGACGTGGACCGGGCCGGCGAACTCGACCGCTTTCTCGACACCACTGTGGGCCCGCTCGTCGAGTACGACGCGAGACGTGGCACCGATCTCGTCGGAACTCTTGGCGCCTACTACGACCACCGTGCGAACGTCGCGGCGACGGCGCGCGTGTTGCACGTGCACGTCAACACGCTCCTGAAGCGACTGGACCGGGTCAGCGACGTTCTCGGTGCCGACTGGCGCACCGAGAACGACCTGGAGCTGCAACTCGGGTTGCAGCTGCACCGGTTGCGGGGCCTCAGTTAGCGGCGCGCAGAGCGCTCTTGGACAGCTTGCCGGTGCCCGTCTTGGGCAGTGCGGTCCGGAAGACGACCTCGTCGGGCAGCCACCACTTGGCGACCGCGGGCGTGATGTGCCGCAGCAGGTCGTCGCCGGTGGCGGCGCTGCCGTCGCGCAGCACGACGTAGGCGACCGGGCGTTCGCCCCACTTCGGGTCCGGGCGTGCGACCACGGCGACCTCGACCACGTCGGGGTGCGAGGTGAGGGCGCTCTCCAGTTCGACGGACGAGATCCACTCGCCACCGGACTTGATCAGGTCCTTCATCCGGTCCACGAGCCGCACGTAGCCGTCGGCGTCGATGGTGGCGAGGTCGCCGGTCCGCAGCCAGCCGTCGCTCGTGAAGCTGTCCGGTGCGTCCACCTGGAAGTAGCCGCCCGCGACCCACGGGCCCGCCACCTGGAGTTCGCCGATGGCCTTGCCGTCACGCGGTAGTTCCGCGCCGGTCTCGACGTCGGCGATCCGCAGGTTCACGAGCGGCAGCGGCTGGCCCTGGGACGCCCGCACCGCCACCTGTTCGTCCGCGGGTGCGTCCTGGTGCTGACTGCGGGTGCCGCTGATCGTCCCGACCGGACTGATCTCCGTCATGCCCCAGGAGTGCGTGATGGGCACGCCGATCGCGGCGCGGTAGATCTCGGACAGCGCCGGGGCGATCACCGAGCCGCCGCCGAGCAGGAACCGCGTGGCGCTCAGGTCGTGGGACCGCAGTTCGGTGACCAGGCTCGTCCACACCGTCGGCACCGCACCCGCGACGGTGACCCGTTCGGTCGCCATCAACCGCAGCAGGTGGCCGGGCTCCGACGACGGGCCGGGCAGGACCAGCGAGGCGCCGGTCATCATCGCTCCGTAGGGGAGACCCCAGGCGTTGGCGTGGAACATGGGCACGATCGGCATCACGACATCGCTCTCGCTGAGGCCGATGAAACCGGCCGCGAGCGTGCCGAGGCAGTGCAGGATCGTCGAGCGATGGCTGTACAGCACGCCTTTGGGCGGTCCGGTCGTGCCGGAGGTGTAGCAGAGCCCGGAGGCCAGGTTCTCGTCCGCGAGCGTGAACGAGTCCTCGAACGAGCCCGCGAACGGTGCGGCTCCCGCGACCAGTTCGTCGTAGTGCAGGACGCGGGGATCGGCGGGGATCTCCACGTCGCTGTCGTCGGGCAGGACGACCCAGTGCCGGACCGTCCGCATCCGTCCGGCACTGGGCCATATTCGGGGGAGCAGAGCGCGATCGACGAACACCACGTCGTCCTCGGCGTGGTTGACGATGTACTCCAGGTGCTCCGCCGAGAGCCTGATGTTGATGGAGTGCAGCACCCGCTTGGTGATCGGCACCGCGAGGTACAGCTCGAGGTGCCGCCGCGTGTTGGTCGCGAACGTGGCGACGCGGGCACCGGCGGGTACACCGAGCGAGTCGAGCGCGGTGGCGAGGCGCCGGGTCTGCTCGGCCACCTCGGCGTAGGTGGCCCGCTCCCCGGCCGTCACGACCTGCTTGTGCGCGTACAGCCGCTCGGCTCGCTCCAGAACGTGGGCGAGGGTGAGCGGCCGGGGTTGCATCAGCCCGTCCATGGAAGATCACCCTAAGTGAGCTTCCTGGTGGGCGAGAGGGCAGAAGCTTCCACTCATTCTCGTGTTCTGGCAGCGATTTCTCACACCGCGCGGTAGGCGTCGCACGCCAGCGTGACCAGGTCGGTGAGGTGCTGCGGCGGCTGGTCCTTCCACCACGCGAGCCACACAGCGATCGGCGGTGCGTCCACCACGGCTCGATAAGCCACGCCGGGGCGTGGGTTCAGGCTCGCGGTGGCCTCCGAGGTCATACCGACGGCCTGACCTGCGGCGATCAGCGTCAGCCACTCGTCGACGCTGTGCGTGTTGCGGACGACGGCAGGCGCTTTGCCCGGTTGCCACAGGTCCAAAGTGGTCGTTCCGGTCCGGTCGTCCACGGCCAGCGAGTACCGGGCGAGGTCGGCGAGCTTCAGCGAACGCTTGCGCGCCAACGGGTTGTCCGTCGCGACCACGCCGTAGCGCCGTTCGGTGCCGAGCAACGCCGTCTCGAACCGCGGATCGTCGAGGGCCTTGCGCAGCACGGCGACGTCGGCCATGCCCTCGGCTAGTCCGGCGGTCAGCGAGTTCGACTGGACGAACACCAGCGGCAGCCCGGAATGCTTCGAGGCCCAGGACTTCTGCACGCGCCGGGTGTGCTTGCCCAGCGCCGACCAGGCATAACCGATCCGCAGCTCGGTCAGCGACTGCGACGCGATCCGGTGCAGGTGCGCGACCTCGTCCAGCACCCTGCGCGCCCCGTCGAGCACCTGCGTGCCCACGGCCGTGAGGGCGACGTGCCGGGTGGACCGTTGCAGCAGGCGCACGCCGAGCGAGGCCTCCAACGCGGCGACCGAACGGGACACCGACGCCTGGGTCAGGTCGAGTTCCCTTGCCGCGTCGGTGAACGTGCCCGCGTCGACCACCGCCACGAACGCCCGCAGATGCCGCAGATCCATGCGTTCAGCGTATAGGTGACGCGGCCAATGCATTTCCCGTATCAAAGGAGAGGACGCAGGCTTCGGTCATGAAGAGCATCGGTGGATTCGCGACGATGACCGCGAGCGCGGCCAGCAACCAGATCGGCGCCGCCGTGGGCGCCCACGCGTTCGCCGCCATCGGCCCGGCCGGTGTCGTGGCGGTGCGCCAGTTCGTGGCCGCCGCGGTGCTGCTCCCGATGGCCCGGCCGAACCTGCGAAGATTCACCTGGGCGCAGTGGTGGCCGACGATCGCGCTCGGTCTCGTGTTCGCCACGATGAACCTCAGCCTCTACATGGCGATCGACCGCATCGGTCTCGGTCTCGCCGTCACGCTGGAGGTGCTCGGGCCGCTCGGTGTCGCGCTGGCCGGCTCGCGAACCCGTCAGGACTTCCTGTTCGTGCTGGTCGCGGCGGTCGGTGTGTACGTGCTGGTGCTGCCCGGTCCCAGCAGCGACTACCTCGGGGTCGGGCTCGGCCTGCTCGCGGCGGGCTGCTGGGCCGCGTACATCCTGCTCAACCGCCTGGTCGGGGCCCGGCTGCCCGGCCTGCAGGCGCCCGCCGTCGCGACCGCGATGTCCGCGACGCTCTACGTCCCGGTCGCGGTGCTGCTGGTCCTGCACGGGAAGCTGACCGGGATGTCGATCCTGTACGCGGTCGGCGCGGGCGTGTTCTGCAGCGTCGTGCCCTACGCGGTCGACGTGATCGCGTTGCGGAAGGTGCCCGCGCGCCTGTTCGGACTGGCGATGAGCGTGCACCCGGTGCTGGCGGCGCTGGCGGGGCTCGTGGTGCTGGGGGAGACGCTCGCACTCCACCATTGGGCTGGAATCTTGCTCGTGGTCACCGCCAACGCACTGGCCGTGACTTGCTCGAAGTGGTCTGGATCACCTACCGTCAAGCCCGAAATGTGAATCCAATTCACTTAGCGGGGTGTTCATGCGGACGAAAGTCTTGACGGTGGTCGCCGCACTCGTCGGTGCGGCGCTGGTCAGCGGCCCGTTCGCGTGGGCGGAACCCGAGCCGTACCTGGTGGGCCGGGGCATCTCCGACGTCACCGGCCCGGCCGCCGAGAACGGCATGATGGGCTACTCGAAGTTCGACCAGAAGACGACGGGCATCCACCAGCGGCTGCGGTCGCGGGCCTACGTCGTGGTCGACCGCGCCACGAACAAGCGCGTCGCGTACGTCAACGCCGACCTCGCGATGATCTTCCGCGCGGTCCAGGAGGGCGTCCTCGCGAAGCTCCAGGCCAAGTACGGCACCACCTACACCCGCGAGAACCTGCTGCTGTCCGCCACGCACACGCACAGCGGTCCCGGCGGCCAGTCGCACAACCTCGCCTACAACCTGTCGATCCTCGGCATGCAGCCGCAGGCACTGGCGGCCGTGGTCGACGGCATCACCGAGTCGGTCGTCGAGGCGCACGAGGACGTGAAGCCCGGTTCGATCAGCCTCGGCATCGGCGAGCTCACCAACGCTTCGGTCAACCGGTCGCGCGTCGCGTTCGACCGCAACCCCGACAAGGCCGCCTTCCCGGCCGGCATCGACCCGCAGATGACCGTGCTGAAGTTCAGGCAGGGCGGGAACAACGTCGGCGCGATCAGCTGGTTCGCGACGCACAACACGTCGATCACCAACGCCAACACGCTGATCAGCCCGGACAACAAGGGTTACGCGGCGTACCAGTGGGAGCACGACGACGAAGGCGTGCGGTACCTGGACAACACCGCCGGTTTCGTGGCGGCGTTCCCGAACACCAACGCGGGCGACATGTCGCCGAACCTCAACCTGAAGCCCGGTTCCGGCCCCACCGAGAACGAGTGGGAGAACGCGCGCATCATCGGCGAGCGCCAGAACCGCAAGGCGCAGGAGATCTTCAACGGCCCGCAGGCCTCGGTCTCCGGCGGCGTCGACTCGCGCATGCGGTTCGTGGACATGTCGGCCGTGCAGGTCGAGGGTCGTTACACCTCGACCGGTCAGCCCGGCACCACCTGCTCGGGCGTCGTCGGCGCGTCGACGATCGCCGGCAGCGTCGAGGACGGCCCGGCGATCCCCGGCTTCTCCGAGGGCATGCAGTCGCCGTGGAAGAAGTTGTTCGAGCCGTTGCAGATGGAGGTTCCGCAGTGGCTGCGGGACTGCCAGTTCCCCAAGGCCTCCCTGGTGCCGACGGGTCTGATCGGCGCCACCCCGAACATCGTGCCGCTCCAGATCGTCCGAATCGGACAGTTGCACCTCGTGGCCGTGCCCGGTGAGGTCACGATCACCGCGGGTCTGCGCATCCGCAAGGCCGTCGCCGCCGAGCTGTCGGTGCCCGTGCAGAACGTGCTGATCCAGGGCTACGCCAACGACTACAGCCAGTACGTCACCACGCCGGAGGAGTACGACTCGCAGCAGTACGAGGGCGGCTCCACCCTGTTCGGCCGCAACACCACGCCCGCGTACCAGCAGGAGTTCGGCAAGCTCGCCGCGTCGATGAAGGCCGGTTCGTCGTTGCCCGCCGGCCCGAACCCCGGCAAGCCGCCGTTCACCGAGATCAACCTGCAGACCGGTGTCGTGCTCGACGACAAGCCGTTGGACAAGAAGTACGGCGACGTTCTGATCGCGCCCAAGGCTTCTTATGGCCGCGGCGAGACCGTGACGTCCGTGTTCGTCACCGGCCACCCGAAGAACAACCTGCACCGCAACGGGACTTTCCTCGAGGTGCAGCGGCAGGTGAACGGCGCCTGGGTGCGTGTGGCCGACGACGGCGACTGGTCGACGCGCTACCAGTGGGCACGGGTCGGCGTCGCCAACTCCAACGCCACGATCACCTGGCAGATCCCGGCGGACACCCCCGCCGGCACCTACCGGATCGTGCACAACGGTGACGAGAAGTCCGGCTGGACCGGCAAGATCAGCGCGTTCACCGGCGCCACGGCGGGCTTCACCGTCAGCTGATGATCTCGCCGCCCGCCGCGGTGGCGAGATCGGGGCCGAAGGCGGCCGCGGGCGTGTACGCGCCGGGCTTGCCTTCGCCCCTGGCGAGCCGTGCCGCGATCTCCGCGGACACGGCCGCCGTGAAGTCCATGGCCTCGCCCGTTTTCAGCCATCCCTCGCGGGTCGTGCCGTCCGGCCAGGTGACCACCGCGTGACCCCAGGAGTGCTCGCGGGGCCTCGGGGCGGCCTTCCCCCTGACGCCGGCCAGTTGGCGGATCGCGAAGCGGCGCAACGGTTCCAGCCTGAGCAGCCGTCCCGCGAACGGGAGCACGGCGCGCGCGGCGGGTGCGCTCGGCATCATGGCGGTGGCGGCGGAGACGTTCGGCGCGGCGCTCGTTCGTTGAGCGGCGAGTAGTTCGGCGGACGGTGCCTCGGAGACCGCGGCGTGCTCGCCGTCAGGCAGGGCCAGCCGCCTGGCCTCGGCGCCGATGCGCGACTTCGTCAGGCCGCCCGCGCGATAGCGGCGTCCGCCGGTCACCAGGACGTCGATGATCGAGGCGGCCAGGGCGGTGCCCAGCAGGCCGTCCTCGACCGCCACCGAGGCGACCGCGTCGACCCGCACCTCGGACGGGACCGGCCGGCCTTCGCACAACGCCGCTACGACGGCTTCCGTTGCCAGCACACCGAAACCGGCCCCGGTGACGAGAGTGCTGCCCGCCGCCACGGCCTCGTCGTGCAGGGCGAGCAGCCGGGGAACCGAGGTCAGGTCGGCCGCCTGGTCGAGGTAGTGCCCGCCGGGCAGGCAGGCGCGGACGATGGGGGTCGCGGACTCGGCGTAGTCGCCGATGGTGTTGATGACGACGGCAGGCCGTTCCTTCGTGATCGCCGCCGCGATGCGCTCGGCCGTGTCGGCGATGACGACCCGCAGACCGGCGCTGGCCGCGATCTCCCGCAGCCGTGCGCTTTCCCTGCCCACCAGCACCACGCTCTCGCCCCGGTCGAGCAGACGGCCGGTGACGGCGCGGCCGACGCGTCCCGTGGCGCCCAGAACCCAGATGCTCATGACGGCTCCCCTGTGATGTCTCAGTGTGTCATCACCGAGGCTAGCACGGTGACGGCACACTGAGACATCACTTGCTAGGATGGGGCTGTGGCCAGGTGGGATCCCGGAACCGAAGATCGTCTCAGGCGAGCGGCGCTCGACCTGTTCACCGAGCACGGGTACGACGCCGTGACCGTCACGCAGATCGCCGAGCGTGCCGGCATCACCCGCCGCTCGTACTTCCGCTACTTCCCGGACAAGCGCGAGGTGCTCTTCGCCGGTTCGGAACAGCTGCCACTCGCGATCACCGCAGCGGTGCGCGCCTCGGCCGAACAGTCGCCGCCGGCCATCGCGCTCGACGCCGCCCGCCGGGTCGGCGCCCTGCTTGTAGAACGCGTGGACCGCACGGCCGAGCGCCGCGCGGTGATCGCGTCGAGCCCGGAACTGCAGGAACGCGAACGCACCAAGGCCGCCGCGATCACCACTGCCCTCTGCGACGCGCTGGTGGAACGCGGAGCGGCATCGGAAGACGCCCGGCTCGTGGCCCGGCTCGTCGCGGTCTGCTTCCAGGAGGCGCTGGAGCGCTGGATCGACACGGGCGAGGACTTCGAGTCCTGCCTCGACGAGGTCGTGGCGTCGGTTCGCTCGACGACGGAACTATTCCCGCCGCGAGTGAGTCCGTGATTACGTTGTGCACGATTTAATCGCGCAATAGCTTTATGGCACCCGACCCGAAGGAGCAGCCATGAAGCGCCCAGTCCTCGAGCCCGCCGCAGCCGAGTTCGCCGCCGCCACCGCCACGCCGCCGTTCCTGTTCGAGATCGCGCCGGAAGAGGGCCGCAAGGCCGTCGACGAGGTGCAGTCGGGCCCGGTCGACAAGCCCGAGGTCGACGAGCAGTGGGTAGAGCTCGACGGCTTCAAGGTCCGCGTGCTCAAGCCGGCCGGCGTCGCGGGCCCGCTCCCGGTGATCCTCTACATCCACGGCGCAGGCTGGGTGTTCGGCAACGCCCACACCCACGACCGCCTGGTCCGCGAACTCGCCGTCGGAGCTGGCGCGGCCGTCGTCTTCCCCGACTACTCGCTCTCGCCCGAGGCCCGCTACCCGGTCGCGATCAACCAGAACTACGCCACCGCGCAATGGATCCAGACTTCAGGCGCCGCGCACGGCCTCGACCCGTCCCGCGTGGCGGTCGCCGGCGACTCGGTGGGCGGCAACATGGCGGCAGCGCTGACGTTGCAGGCCAAGGAACGCGGCGATGTCGTGTTGAAGGCCCAGGTCCTCTTCTACCCGGTGACCGACGCGTCGTTCGACACCGACTCGTACCTGCAGTTCGCCGAGGGCTACTTCCTGCGCCGCGACGGCATGCAGTGGTTCTGGGACCAGTACACGACAAACCCGCTGGAGCGCGCCGAGATCACCGCGTCGCCTCTCCGGGCGACCAAGGAACAGCTCGCCGGCCTGCCCCAGGCACTCGTGATCACCGCGGAGGCCGACGTCCTGCGCGACGAGGGCGAGGCCTACGCCGACAAGCTGCGCGAGGCCGGCGTGCCCGTCACCGCCGTCCGGTACGCGGGCGCGATCCACGACTTCGTGATGCTGAACGCGCTGCGCGGCACGCACGCCGCCGAGGGCGCGATCAGCCAGGCGATCGCGTTCCTGCGCAAGGCTTTGGAGAGCTAACCCCGCTTGGTGCTGCTGACGTGGAAAGGCGTGCCCTGCTGGCATGTGGTCATCGCACCGGGATCAGCCTTCCCGCTCACCTCCACCACGGCGCCGGCCACCGCGATCGCGGGGTCGGCGCCGAGCAGCAGGTACTGCTCACCGGGTGCGGTGAGGATCGTGCAGCCGGACTCGACGCCGCCCGACACCGTGCCCCGGACCGTCGTCAGGCTCGGGTCGAGGGCCCGCGAGGGAGTGGGCAGCGTGGGTGGCGGCGGAGCGGACGACGGGGGCAGCGGCGCCGGGACGCTCGGCGTGGTCGTGCCTGTGGTGACCGAGTCGGTGGTGGGCGTGCTGGACGCAGGAACCTGCGCTGGCGGCACCTGGCCGCACGAAGCGAGCATCAGACACAGCAACACGGCCGCTAACCCGCGCATCTCGCGTCACCTCCGATGGACCACGGCGACCGGGCACGGCGCGTGGTGGAGCACAGCGTGGCTCACTGAACCCAGAATTGCACGCGTCACCGCTCCACGGCCGTGACTGCCGACGGCGATGAGGGCCGCGCCATCGGCTGCCTGGAGCAACGCGCGTGCGGGTGCTTCGAACGCGACCTCCTGTGCGACGTGGACGTCCGGCCACCGCGCGGCGTGGGGTGCCAGTTGTTCGTCCAGCACCTTGGAGAGGTCTGCGCGGACGTGGTCGAAGTCCTGCTCCGGGAGTTCGGCCCAGCCGACGTCGTTCCACGCGTAGATGGCCAGCAGGTCGCGGCCGTGGCGGGCGGCGTACTCGAAGGCGAACGCGATCGCGTCCGTGGAGGTGTCCGAGCCGTCCACGCCGACGACCACGCGGCCGTCGACAGGGCCGGACCGCGTCACGATCACCGGGCGGCCGCCGGTCGACACGAGTTCTACGGCGGTGGAGCCCAGGAACATCTCCGCGATGCCGGTGCGGCCCGACGAGCCGAGCACGAGCAGGTCGCCGGGTTCTGCGGCGAGGACGTCGACCGGGCGGCCGATGCGCACGTGGGTGGCGACCTGGAGGTCGGGCCAGCCCTCCCTGAGTTCGGCGGCCAGTTCGGCGAGGTGGTCCTCGGCCGCGCGGGACATCGTCTCCTCGGTGACGAACTCCGGCACCGGGATGGACATCGGCGTGAACACGGGCTCGGGCAGGGGAGCGCGCACGGCGTGGACGACCTGCAAGTCGGCGCCGCACCGGAAAGCTTCCTCGGCACCGAAGAGCACCGCGCGCCGCGCCAGGTCTGAACCGTCGAATCCCACAACGACCGTGGACATGAAAAACCACCTCCGACCGGGACATACCCGATCGGAGGTGGTTCTAAAGGTGATCCAGATCTAGTTGATGACGAACTGCGAACCCGGCTCGATGGTGATGTTGCCGTCCCTCGAGTTGGTGATCGTCACGTTCGTCAGCTTCGCCGAACCGCGGGCCTGGGCCATCGCGAGGATGCCGGAGCCGTTGTTCGACTTGTCGATGCGGACGTTGGTGATCTGCACGTCCGGCATGCCGCTGCCGCCGCCCTTGAACTGGATTCCGTCGTAGGTGGAGTCCAGGATCTCGGTGTCGCGGATGACGACGCCGGGGATCGCCAGGTTCTGGGAGAACAACGTGATGGCGCCGAACTCCTGCGCCTCACCCCAGAACGCGCCGCCCGTGCGGTACAGGGCGTTGTTGGCGAGCAACGTCGTGCCACCGAACGGCAGCGGGTCGTGGTCGGTCGCCAGCATGATGCCCGGGTAGTTCGCCGTGTCGGAGATGATGTTGTTCTCCGCACGGTTGTTCGAACCACCGTAGATCGCGATTCCGTTGGCACGCCACGGGAGTGCGATCGTGTTGTTGAGGAACGCGTTGCCGCTGCCGACATCCACGTTCTGGTCCTTCACGTACTTCGACGCCCACACCGCCAGCGCGTCGTCGCCCGTGGTGCGGAACGACGAGTTGAACACCGTGGAGTTGCGCGTGCCGTTGGTGAAGTTGATGCCGTCGGCGTAGGTGTCGCGGATGCGCATGCCGTTGAACTGCAGGCCGTCACCGGGGTTCCAGCGGTCGGGCAGGTTGGTGTAGTCGCGGCCGACCCAGACACCGACGTTGGCGTGCTCGATCCACACGTTGGTGACCTTGGTGTTCTTGCCGAACCGGCCGTTGAGCCCGACGCCGCCCTCCGCGCCGCCGTCACCGCCGCGGATCCGGCCGGAGCCGAAGATCGCGATGTCGGAGATCTGCGTGTTGTCGTCGATGTCGAACCCGAAGTTGCCCTCGTGCGGGTGGTTGATCGTGTCGGCGTCCTGCGGCTGGATCAGCGAGAACAGCTGCGAGTGCCACATCCCGGCGCCGCGGATCGTGACGTTGCGGATGCCGACCTGGTTGTCCCCGCCGCTGTTGAACACGGTGAGGATCTTCTTCTCCTGGCGGAACTTGCCCTCCGGGATCCAGACGCAGGGGATCTCCCCGTTCTGGTCGGCCGTCACGGCGCGCTGCAAGGCGTCCGTGTCGTCCGTCTGGTCGTTCGCGGTGGCGCCGTACTGCGTGATCGACACGCAGTCGGCGGGCTTCTGCGCGGCCGGCGCGACCTGCTCCAGGTCGATCAGGTCGATGTAGTAGAACTGGGCGTTGTCACCGGAGTCGCGCTGCAGCTTGAACTTCGTGCCCGCCGGGTAGGAGTTGGCGAGCAGTTGCGAGGTCTCGTCGAACAGCCTGCGGGCGTCGCCGCCAGGACGGTTCGTGAGGCCCTCGGGGTCGTCCGTCGTGCCGTAGAGCCAGCTGTGCCGCGAGGACAGGGTCAGCTTCTGCACGAACTGGTCGTTCGCGTAGAGGCTGATCGTCGCCTCCTGGCCACCGCCCGCGGCGGCGTCCGGGATCGAGTTGCGCACGACGATCGAGTTCGTGCTGACCGTCGACGTGACCTCCACGAACTGGCCCTGCGCGTCCAGTCGCACCGACTTGCGGCCCGAGGACTCGGAGCCGAAGTTGGTGTGCCCGAACGTGCGCTCCGCGTCGGCCTGCACCAGCGTGCCCTGGTAGCGGCCCGCTTCGGCTTCGTACGAGGTGAACGGCACCGAGGCACCGCGTCCGACCACAATGGACTGGGTCGCGGTGTTGTTGGTCTCGTTGGTCTCCGCGACCACGTTCGTCGCGTCCGCGGTCGCCGTGGCCGTGGCGCCGCCGTTGGTGGCGGTCCAGGAGCCGACGTTGACCGTGACGGTCTGACCGGCGTTGATCGCGCCGGTGTTGGCGTTCAGCGTGCTGCCGCCGACGACCACGCGGGTCACCGAAGCGGCCGCCGCCGACGTGCCGCGGTTGTTGACCTGGACGGCGAACGTCACCTGCTGGCCCGCGGCCGGAGACGACGGGTTGGGCGTGACGCCGGTGATCTGCAGGTCCGGTCCCGGTGCCTGGCCGACGACCAGGGGAGAGCCGGAGGTGAAGGTGTTGTTGCCCTCGTTGGTCTCCGCGACCTGGTTGGCCGGGTCCACCGTGGCCGCGGCCGCGTAGGACCCGGCGCCACGACGGCCCGCGTCGACGTTGACGGTGGCCGTGGCTCCAGGGGCGAGCGCGCCGACCGCGGCGGAACCCGCGACGGTGCCGCCGAGCGTGACGTTCAGCGTGGTCGCGCCGGACGCCACGGTGCCGCCGTTGCGCACGGTGGCGGTGAGCCTGATCGCGTCGGCCTCGCTCGGGCTGGCCGGCGTCCACGTCAGGTTCGTGACGGTCAGGTCCGGAGCCGGTGCGGCGGCGCCGAACACCTGGAACTCGGCGACCTGGCCGCCGGGCGCGCCGGTGTTCGAGTAGAAGTGCAGCCGCACGTCCGACGCGCGGCCGGAGACCGCGATGGTGACGGTGTTGCCGGTGGCCGGGTCGAACCGGTAGTCGGCACGCGCCTTCAGGGTCGCGAACGCCGTGGCGCTCGCTTCCCGGCCCAGCACCTCGAAGTTCTGCGTCCTGGCACCCCAGTCGCCGCCGGGGTTGAGTTTGACGACGACCGACGTGACGTCCGCGTTGGAGCCCAGCTTCGCGGTCAGGTGACCGGGCAGGCCGTTGGACTCCCAGTACGTGCCGGTGTTGCCGTCGACCGCGTTGGCGGCGACGAAGTTGTGCACGTGCCCGGATTCCTCGACCGGTTTGCCTGCCGCCAGGTTGTCCCCGGCGGGCGGCGGGTCGACCGGCCCGGACTCGCCGTGCACCTCGAACTCGCCGAGCTGGGCCGCGGCCCAGCCGTTGTTCGCGGTGATCGTGACGCGCACGTACCGGGCGCTGGTCGCCGTGAAGTCCAGCGTCACCGTGTTGTTGGAGCCGGGCGCGAACACCCGGCCGCCGGAGCCGACGATGTCGCTGAACTGCGAGCCGTTCGCACTTCCTTGCACAGCAAGCGTTTGCGTGCGCTGCTCCCAGGTCGAGGGCAGGCGCAGCACGACCTTGCTGACGCTCTTCTCGGCCCCCAGGTCGGCCTGGATCCACTGCGGGAACACGCCGTTCGTGCTCTCCCAGTAGCTGCCCTGGTTGCCGTCACCGGCGTTTCCGGCGCGGTACGGGCCGTTGGTGCTGGACGCGGTCAGGTTCGCGGACAGCCTGACGACCGCTGCTCCCGCCGTGGGTGTCAATCCGAACAGTGCGAGGGCGCTGACAAGGGCAGCACTCACCGCACGCCTCAATAGCGTGTTTTTCATTGAATTGTCCTTCGCGGCAGGGATATCAGTTGATGTTGATCGTGAAGGTGGACGTCGTGTTCTTGATGTCCTGGAAGTTGTTGCTGAACCGCAGGCCGTTGAACGTCACGGAACCCACGGGCGGGCCCTGGTTCGGTTCGGGCATCTCGTTGGCCCACAAGCCGAACCCGGACTTGGCGTCGAAGGCGTCGCCGCTCTTGCGCGCACCCGAGATGCTCACGTTGGACAGCACCGTGTCCTGGAAGCTGTTCTCGGCCGCACCGTTGTACTTGGTCTGGAACATGATTCCGCTGTACGTCGGATCGATGATCTCGACGTCGCTCACCCGGATCCCCGTGTACTTCTTGGAGGCGGAGAACATCCAGATCGCGCCGAACGTCTGCTCGCCCCAGAAGTGGCCGCCGGAGCGCACCAGGGTGAGGCCGCTGAACGTCGTCGGCTCGGGCCCGAAGTCCTCCATCGGGTAACCGAAGTCGAGCGAGCTGATCGTCACGGCGGAGTAGGTGAGCGTGTCCGCGATGTAGATGTTGCGGAACGTGTTGAGCTTGCCGCCGTAGACCGCGAGACCCGCCGCACGCCAAGGCGTCGTGACGCTCAGGTTCTCGAAGACGTTGTTCTGCTGGCCGCTGCCGCCGTTGTCGGTGGCGGCGAACAACGCGAACGCGTCGTCACCGGTCGACCGGGCCTCGATGTTGGAGATCCGGTTGCCCGACGAGCCGTTCGTCATGTTGAGGCCGTCCGCGTACATGTCGCGGATGCGGCTGTCCTTGATGACGTTGTTGTCGACGTTGTTGCCCCAGAACAGGCACATCATGTGCTCGACCCAGATGTTCTCGATGGTCATGTTCTGGACGCCGGCGAAGTTGAACACCTTGCCCGGCCCGTCGTTGCGCTGCGTGTAGTTGCCGAACACGGCGAACCCGCTGAACGTCGAGCCGCTCGCGGACGACTGCGCGTCGAAGCCGATGTCGGTGTTCTCCTGCGTGAGCGGGGCCTGGAACCTGGTGAACCAGGGACCGGCGCCGACCACCCGGATCGCCTTGCCGTAGACGTTGAACTTCTGCTGCGTCTGGTAGGTGCCCGCGGGCAGGTAGACGCCGGTCAGGGTGCCGGTCGTGTCCATCCGGACGCGGTCGAGCGCGTTCTGCACGTCCTGGTGGGTGAACCCGGCGGGCACGGCATAGCGTGCTGCGTCAGGGTTTCCGGCAGCCGTCACCTGTTCGAAGTTCACGAAGTCGATCGCGTAGTTCGTGGTGTTGGCCGCGTCCTTCTGCAGCTTGATCTTCGTGCCCGCCGGGAACGTCGAGTTGAGCATCACGTTCGCCTCGTCGTAGATGTGGCGCGGCCCGCCCGCTCCCGGGGAGTTGCCGGGACCGGCTTCGTTGCCGTAGAGCCACATGTACTTCGACGTCAGGTCGATCGCCTTGTGGAACTGGCCGTTGACGTAGACGTTGAGGTTCGAGGTGATGCCGCCGCCACCGGAGCTGTCCGGGATGGAGAACCGGGTGACGAGGGTGTTGGTCGGTCCGGACGTCGTGAACTCGACCGACTGGCCGTTGCCGTTCAGCGTGACGGCACGACGGCCGGACGCCTCACCGGCGAGGTCGCCGATCGTCCTGTTCGGACTGAGGACCTGCGCGCCGCCGCCGACGGTCGCGTCCTCGGCCTCGACGTGCTGCCACGGAACGCTCGCGCCGCGGCCGATGAACAGCGACTGCTCGCTGGTGTTGTTGCCCTGCTTGGCGGGGATCTCGTTGCCGTCGTTGGCGATCACCGTGCGGACGGTGTAGCGGCCGTCGGCGGCGGGCCACGTGCCCAGGTTGACCGCGGCGGTCGTCGCACCGGCGTTGATCGTGCCGTTGTGGCTGCCGGTCAGCGTGCGGACCGTGGCACCGCTGCTGTTCAGGATCGTGACCGTGATGCCGTGGGCGCCTGCCGCGGACGCGATGGTGCCCTGGTTCTTGATCGCGACGGAGAACGTGGTGCTCTGGCCGTTGCTGGGGTTGCTCGGCGACCAGGACGGCACGGCGACCAGGTCGGAGCTCGGGACCGGCGTCACGACCAGCGGGTCCGGGTGGATGCGGGCGTTGTTGGTCTCGTTCTGCTCCGCCACCTTCTTGGTCTCGTCGACCTTGGCGGTGTATTCGTAGCTGCCCGACGGGCGGGCGGCGATCGTCGTGCTGACGTTCGCCTGCGCACCGGCGGCCAGCGCGCCGACGGTGGCGGTGCCGACGCTGGTGGTGCCGAGGAAGAACGTCACGTCGGTGGCGACGGACGCCGCGGTTCCGGCGTTGCGGACGGTCGCGTTCAGCGTGATCTGGTCGGTCTCGACGGGGCTCGCCGGCGTGAACGACGTCGCGGTGACGGTGAGGTCGGGGTTCGGGGCAGGGGTGCCGAACACCTGGATCTCCGCCACCTGGGTGCCGGGGGCACCGGTGTTGGTCGTGCCGCGCAACTGCAGGTCCGCGACCCGTCCGGCGGCGTTGATGGTGATGCTGTTGCCGGACGCCGGGTCGAAGCGGTAGTCCCGTCCGGCGACGAGGCTGGTGAAGCCGGTGGCGTTCTGTTCGCGGCCGAGGACCTCGATGTTCTGCGTGCGAGCACCCCACGCGCTGTCGGGGTTGAGCTTGACCGCGACCGAGCTGACGTCCGCGTTCGATCCCAGCTGGACGGTCAGCGTGCCGGGGAACCCGTTGGACTCCCAGTAGGTGGCCAGGTTTCCGTCGTTCGCGTTGGCGGCGACGAAGTTGTGCACGTTGTTGTTCGCCGTGACGGGCTTGCCCTGCGCCAGGTTCGTGCCGGTGGCGCCTTCGCGCGTCACGGTGTTGCTGGCGGGGGACTGGTTGCCGGCCGCGTCCTTCGCGATCACGTGGTAGGTCACGCGCAGGCCGTCGGGCTGGCTGTCGGTGTAGTTCGTCGCGGTCACCGTGGTGCGCAGGGTGCCGTTGGCGTAGACGTCGTAGCCGGTGACGCCGACGTTGTCCGTGCTCGCGTTCCAGGTGAGCCGGATCTGCCCGGCCTGCGGCTGGGTGAAGGCGAGGTTCGACGGAGCCGCCGGAGCCTGCGTGTCACCGCCGGTCGGACCCTGCACCTCGAACTCGCTGAGCTGGGCCGCCGGCCAGCCGGTGTTCCCGGTGATCCGCAACCGGACGTACCGCGTGGTGGCCGCGGTGAAGTCGATGGTGACGGTGTTGGCCGCGGAGGGGTTGAAGTCGTATCCCCTGGACGCCACGAGATCGGTGAAGTTGCTCCCGTCCGTGCTGCCCTGGACCGAGAGGGTCTGGGTGCGGGCGCCCCAGCCGTCCGTCGGGAGCTTCAGCACGACCCGGTCGGCCTTCAGCGCGGCGCCGAGATCGGCCTGGATCCATTGCGGGAACGCGTTGTTCGCGCTCTCCCAGTACGTCCCCTGGTTGCCGTCGCCGGCGTTGCCCGGGCCGTAGTTCTGGTTCGTGCTGCTCGCGCTGTAGGTGGCCTGGAGCAGCGCGCTGGCGGCTGCCTCGTGGACCTCGAGCTTCGCCGTGGTCTTGGTGGCGCGGACGTGCCGGACCAGCGTCGGGTCGACTGTGAAGGTGACCTTGCGGTCCTTGAACGTGTGCGGCTGTTCCGCGACCAGCGTCGACCAGCCTCTGCCGTCGAGACTCGTCTGCAGGGCGAAGGTTTCCGTGCCGTTCTTGGGAGCCGTGAGGGTGACCTGGTCGATGCGGGTCTGCTTGGCGAGGTCCAGGCTGACCGGCGCGGCCTGCGCGGCGGGGGAGAACGTCAGGGTGGCCGCGGCGGTGATCAAAGCTGTCAGCGGGGCTAGCAGGGAGCGGCGGCGTGTCGTCAGTGACAAGGCGTGCATGGCGTGCTTGGCCCTTCTCGGTGGGGACGCGAGGGGGTGTGGCGCGCCTCACCGTAGAAGTGTCCAGCAGATTACCGCAATATCTCGACGTGATTGCGCAAATTTGCGACATAGCGCTCTGAACAGGAAAGACGAGTGCTCGTTCCAGTATCCGGCCGGTCTCTCAGCGTGCGCAAGGGCGATCACCAGCGGCAGGAGATCCGGCGTCTTGGGAGGTTCGGGCCCGAACCTGCCGGAGAAATTGATTTGATCTCGATACGCGCGCTTGCGCGGGTTTGCTTCGGCCTTGCGGATGTTGCGTAAGGTTTGCGCAAGTCTCAGAGCTTGGCGAACAACCTTCTGGTTCGGTTCAGCAGATCCAGCCTGTGCTCACGCTTCCGCAGCGAGTGCCCCTCGCCTGGATAGACGACGAGTTCGGAGTGCCGCACCGCGCGGTGCAGGAGCTCGGCTTGCTCCACCGGCACGTTGGTGTCGTCCGCGCCGTGCACGATCAACATCGGCGTGCGGATCCGGTCCGCGTACGTGAGAGGGCTGTGTTCGGCGCTGTCGCTCAAAGCGGCTTCGAACGCGCCCCACTCGCCGGTGGCGACGAGGCGCGGCCAGTCCGAGATGCCCGCGCCGACCAGCGCCGCCTTGAACCGGTCGGTCCTGGTGGTGGCCCAGGCGGCCATGAACCCGCCGTGGCTCCAGCCCGCGATGCCGAGCCGGTCGGGGTCGGCGATCCCCTGGCCGACGAGGAGATCGATGCCGGTCTCGACGTCGTGCCACTCCTCCTGGCCGACCTCGTGCGCGACGGCGTTGGCGAACTCGTGGCCGTGCCCCTGCCCGCCCCGGGGGTTGGGCAGGAAGGTCGCGATCCCGAGGTGTGCGAACCACTGCGCCGACGGCACCCAGTGCAGTTGCAGGTCGTCGGTCCAGCGGTCGTACGGACCGCCGTGGACGATCGTGACCAGCCTGAACGGTCCGTCCCGCCTGGTCTTGCCCGGCGGCAGCACCAGCAGGCCGTCGAGGTCGAGCCCGTCGCGGGCCTGGTAGTGGAGGCGTTCCTGAGCGCCCCAGAGGATGCCGTCGAGGTCGCGGTAGCGCGGCGGTAGGTGCGATCCCCTGATGTGGGCGAGGAAAGTGCCGTCGAGGCGGCGGAACTCGGTGTCGAGGCCGGTCGCGACGATCATGACCGGCGCTGCGCCGTCGTCCTGGACGAGATCGATCGGGCAGGCGCGCATGCCTTCGGTGAGGTTGCGGTGGCGCTGGTCGAAGACGGCGTTGCCGGCCTGCAGGTGCGGCGGCGTCAGCGCCAGGTAGCAGACCTCGTCGCCCCACCAGACCGGCGAACCGGCGTCCGCGGGTGTCGCGCCCAGGTCCGTGACGGTGCCGTCGGTCTCCACGACGTGCAGCGCCGGGTTGAGCAGACCGGGGTCGATCTTCGGCGACGACCAGGTGATGACCGCGAGCCGGCCGTCCGGGTGTCGCGCGACCTCGGCGACGTGCCGACCGGGGATGCTCACCCCGGTCGGCACGGCCTTGGCAGGCGGCGGGCTGTGGCCGGCCACGATCTCGTCGGTCAGTTCCCGCACGGTTTCCAGCCTACTGGCGCGTTCGCTAGCGCAGCAGGTACGCGTCGATGATGGTCTGCTCGACGGTCTGGCCGCTGCCGGACGCCTTGGCGCGCAAGGAGACCGACTTGGCGTCCTTCGGGTGGGCCAGCAGGACGCGGTTGGCCGTGATCTGCGTGCGCTTCCACGTGGTGCCACCGTCGTAGGAGACCTCGACGGACGTCACGCGCACCGAGTCCACCTGCGACTGGGTCGAGATCGGCACGGCGAGCATCTGGCCGGCCCGGCCGTAGCCGTCGTCGTCCAGCTGTGGGGTGAAGCGGACGACCGACAGGGGGAGCGCGGTCTGCTTCGCGGTGGTGTTGCTGCGGAACGTCCACACGCCGGACACCTTGGAGCTCAGGGCGGTGTCTCGCACGGCGGAGGTCTCCACGCGGTAGCTCGCGGCGCCCGGCTGGACGTCGAGCATCGCCCAGCCCGCCTCGGCCGTTTCCGCGGCCTTGACGTTGTCGCGGTAGACGGTCGTGCGTGCTTCGGTCACAGGGCTGTAGCCCTCGTTGCCCGCGTTGTCGCCGTAGAGCGGGATGGTGACGCGGACGAAGTCGCCCGTGCGGAACGAGTGCGGGATGTCCCGCGTCTCGGGCAGCGCCGGGCCGAACACCGGGCGGTTGAACGGTTCCACGTAGGTGCAGCCCGGCCGGTAGTGCCGCAGCGGGGTGACCAGCGCGCCGATGTTGCCGGTCTCGTCGAACAGGTTGAACCTGTGCGACCAGTCGCCGCCTTCACCGCCGTAGTACTCGGTGCGCGGGCCGGAGGTGAAGTTGTCCAGCGAGCCGTAGGTCCAGTCGGCGCGGCCCTCGGGGGAGGACGTGTGGCCGATCGAGGCGCTCTGGCCCGGCTTCAACGCGGGCATGTCGACCTTGACCGTCGCGAGGTCCTTCTTGACGACCGTCCTGGTCAGGCCGTTGGGAGCGTGTCCCTTCTGGTACCAGGCGAGTCCGTAGAAGTCCTGGCCCGCGTTCCAGAACGTGGCGATCTTGCCGGTGACCTCGTTCGAGTCCGGGCCGAGGCTCGCGACGCCGAGGTGGTCGATGGAACCGCCGACCGAGAAGTTGCCGATGGTGTAGGCGGTGCCGTTGACGACCCGTTCGAAACCGGTCTGCAGCAACGAGAGTTGCGCGGTGACGGGCAGCGTCACCTTGACGGGCTTAGCCTGGCGGGCGTCGAGGTTGATCGTCGTGGCGCCGGAGACGGTCAGGTTCGGGTAGTTGATGACGTCGTGGGTCCAGGCGCCGCTGGACGACAGCACGCTGCCGGACAGGATGTAGCGGCCCTTGGCCACGCGTGCGACGCCGGTCGTGCTGTCCGGCCAGACGCGGGCGCCGGTGTCGACGTTGATCAGGAACGCGAAGGTCGACGCCGTCGTGACGCCGGTCCGCTCGACGCCGGTGACCTTGACGTCGTAGCTCTCCACCTCCAGGTCGGCGACGACGGCCGTGCGCACGCCGCTCGCGACGATCGCGCCGCCGAACACGCCGCCCGCGGGCTGCTTCGCGATGTCCGCGGTGACCGTGGCCGTCGCGGTGCCGCCCGCCGGAACCGTGAGCTTGGCGGGGGAGACGCTGAACAGGGTGCCGGTCGTGTCCGTGGTCAGGTCGAGCGTGACCGGCTCGGAGCCCGCGTTGGAGTAGGTGACCTCCTTGGACAGCACGGGTTCGCCGGTGTGCGGCCACTGGTGCGTGCCGAAGCTGATGCTGGTCGGGCTGGACGTCACGTTCTGCTTGATCAGCTTGGCGACGTCGACCCGGCCGGAGCCCTGTTCGAACGGGGTCAGCTTCGCGGTGGGCGTGGTGGTGCCGGTGAGACGGGCCTTCAGCGCGGCGCCGCCCAGTTCCGGGTGCTGCTGGCGCAGGAGTGCCGCCGCGCCTGCGACGTGCGGGGTGGCCATCGAGGTGCCGTCGAGCGAGGTGTAGCCGTCGACGACGGGGGCGCCGATCCTGCCGTCGGAGTGCAGGGCGGCGACGATGCCGACGCCGGGCGCGGTGAGGTCGGGCTTCAACGTTCCGGCCTGCGTCGGGCCGCGGCTCGAGAACTCCGCGATCTCGTTCTGGTCGTCGACCGCGCCGACGGTCAGTGCCGCGTCGGCGGTGCCGGGTGAGCCGACCGTGCGCGCGTTGGGGCCGCTGTTGCCGGCGGCGATCACGAACAGCGTGCCCTTGTCGGCGCTGAGGCGGTTCACGGCCTCTTCGAGGGGCTCGATCTCGGGCGTGTCGTAGCCGCCGAGGCTCATGTTGATGATCTGGGCGCCCTGCTCGACCGCCCACTCCATGCCGGCGATGATCCCGCTGTCCTGGCCGGAACCGTTGTCGCCCAGCACCTTCACGTCGAGGATGCTCGCGTCCGGTGCCACACCGTGGTACTTCCCGCCGCTCTTCGCACCGGTGCCCGCGATGATCGACGCGACGTGCGTGCCGTGGCCGTAGTGGTCGCCGTTGTCCGCGGAGTTCGAGAAGTTGCGCTCCCCGATCTCGCGGTCGGCGAGGTCCGGGTGCGTGTTGTCGACGCCCGTGTCGAGGACGGCGACCGTGGTGCCCTTGCCGGTGAGGCCCGCCGCGTAGGCCGCGGGGGCGTTGATCTGGGCGACGCTGCGGTCGAGGTTCGCCTTGCGCCTGGCGTCGAGCCAGATCTTCTTCGCGCCGGACGTGGACAGGGTGCCGACGAGCGGCGTCTTGGCCGCGTCGAACGCCACGCCGTTGATGCTGCGCAGCTGAACGCCGGACTGCGCGCTCAGGGTGCCTTCGGGGTAGGTGGCGATCACCGGCAGGGCGCCGCCGTACGTGGCGAGCTCGGTGACGTCGAAGAGCCGTTCGTCGAGACGGCCGTCCGCGATCATCGGAATGGCGTCGTGCGGCACCACGTACTCGTGGCCCTGCGCGGTGTAGTTGGTGAACAGGACGCGTTCACGGCCGGGCGCCGGTCTGATCGCCCGTTGCCCGGTGAGGACCTGGTCCCCGGTGATCAGCGTGACGGTCGGCGCCGACGACGAGGCGCGTGGGGGAGAGGCATGGGCCTGGCCCGCGGTGAGCAGGGCCCCGGCCAGTACGACGACTCCGAGTAGGCGCACCTGGTCCTCCGAAGGTCTTGTGAGAGCGATCTCACGGACCGTAGTGAGGTGCTCACCTGGGTGACAAGGTCTACACCAATTTCCGGGACGCTTTAATCTTTGCGCCATGACGGGCCTGCGTGAACGCAAGAAGGCGGCGACCAGGGAAGCGCTGGGTGACGCCGCCTGGAGCCTGTGCGTGGAGCACGGCCTCGACCGGGTCACCGTGGAGCAGATCGCGCGGGCCGCCGGGGTGTCCCTGCGGACGTTCTTCAACTACTTCTCCTCGAAGGAGGAAGCGGTCGTCGCCGGCGACACGGCCACGGCGCTCGCGCTGGTGGAGGAGTTCGCCGCACGGCCCGCGAGCGAACTGGTGCTGGTCGCGTTGCGCGAGGCGCTGCGGTCGATCTACCCGCGCTACGTCGACCTCGACCGGCTTCGCCAGTTGCGGCAGCTCCGGCAGGACCCCGCGCTGCTGCCGCACGTCTTCGCCGCCTACTCCGCCCGTGAACAGGCGTTGACGGCGGCGATCGCGGTGCGCTGCGGGGTGGACCCCCAGACGGACCCCTATCCGGCGGTGACGGCGTCGACGATCCTCGCGTCGATGCGCGCGGTCGTGCAGTGGTGGCTCGACACCCCCCAGGCCACGGACAGGTTCGAGGTCACCGAGCTGGTCGGTCAGATGATCGACCAGCTCGGTGCCGGGTTCACCAGGTGACCGGGAGCGAGTGCACGCCGTAGATCGACATGTCGGTCCGCAACGGCACCTCGTCGGCCGGAACCGCGAGCTTCAAGGTCGGGAACCTCTTCAGCAGCTCGGTGAAGCCGACCATCATCTCCACGCGCGCCAGCTGCTGACCGAGGCACTGGTGGATGCCGTGTCCGAACGCGACGTGGTGGCCGCGCGGCCGGTCGACCAGCAGGGCGTGCGGGTCGTCGTACTGGCTGTCGTCCCGGTTGACCGCCGGCACCGACACCACGACGGTCTCGCCGGCGCGGATGGTGGCGCCGCCGATCACGACGTCCTCCTTGGCGTGCCGGGAGACGCCCATGCTGATGATCGACAGGTACCGCAGCAGCTCCTCGACCGCGTTCTCGGTCAGCTCCGGGTTGTCGCGCAGCTTCGCGAACTGGTCGGGGTGCTCCAGCAGCGCGAACGTGCCGAGCGCCAGCATGTTCGCCGTCGTCTCGTGGCCCGCGATGAGCAGCAGGTTCGCGATGCCGGTGAGCTCGTCGTCGCTCAGGTCGGTGTCCTTGACCAGCCCGGACAGCAGGTCGTCGCCGGGGCTGAGCCGCTTGGCGTCGACCAGCCCGCGCATGAACCTGCGCAGCTCGACCGTGTTCTTGATCTGCTCGTCGATCGTGGTGTTCAGGCTGAGCAGCTTGGCCGTGCGGCGCTGGAACTCGTCGCGGTCGCCGTAGTCGACGCCCAGCAGTTCGCAGATCACGAGCGACGGCACCGGCAGCGCGAAGTCGTGCACGAGATCGGCCGGCGGTCCCTTCTCGATCATCGCGTCGAGCCGGTCGGTGACGATCTCGTGGATGCGCGGCGTGAGGTCGCGCATCCTGCGCACGGTGAACTGCCCGGTGAGCAGCCTGCGGAAGCGGGTGTGCTCGGGGGCGTCCATGAAGATGAACGACCCGGCCTGGCGCTCCGGCGGGAACAGCTCCGCGTGCAGTTCCGGCGAGATCAGGGCCCTCGCCCGCGGGCTGTTGATCCGGTCGGAGCTCATCTCCGGCGCGGCGAGCACCGCCCGTGCCTCGTCGTGCCCGGTGACGAGCCAGACGGTGTCGCCGTTGTGCTCGACCTTGTGGATCCGCCCCTGCTCGCTGAGCTCGGTCAGCCCCTTCGACGGGTCGAACGGGCACCCGTCGCGTTGAGTGAGTTCGGCGGGCAACTGAGGGCGGATGAGCTGTTGAGCGCTGCGCTGCCGCTCGGCCGTGGTCATGGCCTCTCCCTGTCTGACCCGGTGTGACCGGGTCGTGGCTCGGCGTCACTCCCACGCTACCGAAACTTGCGCGTTGTGCAAGATTTTTTGGAGTTCTTTAGACGGCGAACACCTGCGCGTCGTCCGCGAACGCCTTGAACTCGAGCGCGTTGCCCGCCGGGTCCAGCAGGAACATCGTCCACTGCTCGCCAGGCTCGCCCTTGAACCGCACGTACGGCTCGATGACGAACTTCGTGCCGGCGTCGGTGAGCCTGCCGGCGAGCATCTGGAACTCGTCGACGGTCAGGACCAGGCCGAAGTGGGGGACCGGCACGTCGTGGCCGTCGACCGGGTTGCTGACGCGCTCGGTCCGCGGCGCCAGGTGGGTGACGAACTGGTGGCCGTGCAGGTTCCAGTCGACCCAGGTGTCGGAGCTGCGGCCCTGCTCCAGGCCGAGCGTCTCGCCGTAGAAGCGGCGGGCGGCGGCGAGGTCGTCGACGGGCATGGCGAGGTGGAAACGAGGGATGTTCGGCATGTCCAGATGTTAACATTCCGACAAGATGTCTCCTTGTTAACATTGCTCACATGACAGTGGGTCCGGCACGACGCCGAGGTCTGGGCAGCGAGGTCGCGGACATGATCCGCGAGGCCATCTTCGACGGCGGCTATCCGCCGGGCAGCGCCCTGCGCGAGGTGGAGCTGTCCGAGGCGCTGCGGGTGAGCCGCGGTCCGGTCCGCGACGCGCTGCGTTCGCTGGAACGCGAGGGCCTCGTGCGCGCCGAGTGGCACCGGGGCGCCACGGTGGCCGAACTGTCCCTTCAGGACGTGGCCGAACTGGACAGTCTGCGCGGTGCCCTGGAAGTGCTGGCCGTCCAGCGCGTGGTGGCCACGGGCGCTTCGCTGGACGAGATCGCCGCGGCGGCGGTGGAGATGGAGCGCGCCTCGACGCCGCACGAGATGGTGCGGTGCGACATCGCGTTCCACGACGCCGTGTACGCGGCCGCCGGCCACTCGCGACTGACCCAGGCCTGGGAGGCGATCCGGTCGCAGGTGCACCTGTTCCTGATCACGCGGGTGCGGCTGAGCACGGACGGGTACCTGGAGCAGATCCGGGAGGAGCACCGGGATCTGGTGGCGGCGCTGCGGCTGGGGAACGTGGAAGGGGCGCTGAAGCTGTTCGCGGAGCACCGCAGGCACGCGTTCGACGTGCTCACCTCAGGTCCCTGACCGCGGGACCTGGTCAGGCAACGCGGAACTCGTTTCTGACCCGCAGGGAGCGCGGCCACAGCCAGGACGTTGCCCAGACTCCCGCACGAACGCGTGGATTCACTGGGCCGAAGAGGTGAAGACGGCGATCTGCGGCCCGAACGGGCCCATACGCTCGCCGATGTGGATCTGCACGCGCTGAAGTACGAGGGCGACCCGCTCGCCGACGCCGTGATCGCGCACCTGGTCGAGAGCGGCAGCCTGGACGAGGTCAACCAGGTCCTCGCGGAGTTCCGGGGCAACGACGAGCCGATCCCGGAGCACCTGCCGCCCGTGGTCCGCGACTACCTCGTCGCCACCGACGACCCGCCGGAGTGGATGGACGAGAAACGCGTCGCCCGCGCGCACGACTTCTTCATCGACGACGGCGTGCACGTGGCGTCGGTGCTGTCGTTCGGCGCGATGGTCAACTGCTACGCGCAACCCCGGCCGTCGAAGGTCCTCACGCTCACGCACCGGCTCAACCAGCCGCACCGCAGGTTGTCGGAGACGTCGCAGTTCGTGCTGAACATGATGGAGCCCAACGCTTTCGGGACGGGTGGCTCGTTCGTGCCGACGATCCAGAAGACCCGGCTCATCCACGCGGCTGTGCGCTACTTCGTCGGCCGCTCACCGGAGTGGGACCACGAGAAGGACGGCGTTCCGGTGTGCCAGCAGGATCTGCTCGGCGCCCTGCTGATCTTCTCGGTGCAGGTGATCGACGGCATGCGCCGCATCGGTGTCTCGGTCACCGGCACGGAGGCCGAGGACTACTACCACGTCTGGCGCGTCGCGGGCGCGGTGCTCGGCATCCGCCCTGACGCGATGCCGGAAACGTTGCAGGAAGCCGAAGAACTCAGCAACACGATGGTCCGGGCGTCCTACGCGCCGTCGGCCGAAGGCGTCGAACTGACCAGGAACCTGGTCGGGCTGTACGAGAAGTTCGTGCCCGGCAAGGCGTTCGACGGTGTGGTCGCGGCGATGGTGCGGCAGGTCGTCGACGCCGAGGTCGCGGACTGGCTGGAGGTGCCGCACTCGAGAGGCTGGACGCGGACGGTCAACGCCGGCGCCAGGGTCATGCGCGTGTTCGAACGCGGCGAGGACCGCAGCCGGGTCGCACGGGCAGTGCTCGACAAGGCCGGTGACCTGCTGCTCGGCGCGAGCGTCCGCACCCTCAGGGACGGTCAGCCGACCACCCTCACCGTGCCCGCGTGCCTGCGGACCTAAAGCCAGCCGTGCTCGTGGGCGAGCTGAAAAGCCTCGGTGCGGCTCCCCACCCCGAGCTTCGCGACCGCGGCCGACAGGTGGTTGCGCACCGTCCCGGCGGACAACGACGTGCGCGAGGCGATCTCGGCGACCGGGGTGCCGAACTCGCTGAGCCGCAACACTTCCAGCTCGCGCTGCGTCAGCGGGCACGGGGGAGCGGCGAGCGCGTCGGCGGCCAGCGCGGGGTCGACCCAGCGCGAACCGGCGTGCACGCGGCGGATCACGTCCGCGAGCGTGCCGCCGGGCGATCCCTTGGGCAGGAAGCCCTTCGCACCCGCGTGCAGGGCCTGCTGCAGGTGCGGCGGGCGGCCACGGCCGGTCAGGATCACGACAGCGCACGACGGCAGCACGCGCGCCAGTTCCTCGGTGACCTCCAGACCGTCCAGTTCGGGCATCTGCAGGTCCACCACGGCCACGTCCGGGCGGTGCGCCCGCGCGGCCTCGACGGCGGCCCGGCCGTCCCCCGCGCGGGCCACCACCTCCAGGTCCGGCTCCAGGTCGAGGAGCGCCGCGAGGGCGTCGCGGATCAGCTCCTCGTCGTCGGCCAGCAGCACTCTGATCACGCGGGCACCACGACCTGCAACGTGAACACGTCGCCCGACTTCTCCACCGACACCTGACCGCCCACGGCCGCGAGTCGTTCGCGCAGACCTCGAAGCCCGTTGCCCTCGCTCGAAGGCTTCTCGGCGCCGTCGTTCGTGACGGTCATCCGCACCTCCTCCTCGGCGACAGCGACGTCGATCATGCACCACGTCGCGTGGCTGTGCCGCAGCACGTTGGTGCAGGCCTCCCGCAACGCCAGTGCGAGCTGCGTCGCGTGTTCGCCCTCCACCACAACGTCCGAGACCGTGCAGCGAATACCGGCTTCCTGCAACACGTTCCGCACGGCCTCAAGCTGTTCGGGCAGGCTCACGGCGCGATAGCCGTGCACGGCGTCACGCACCTCTTCCAACGCCGAGGACGCCAGCCGTTGCGCCTCGAACGCCTCCGCGGCCGAGCGCTCGGGATCGGTCGACGCGAGCCGTCCGGCCAGTTCGGACTTCAGCGCGATCACCGTCAGCCGGTGTCCCAGCAGGTCGTGCACGTCGCGGGCGAACCGCAGCCGCTCCTCGCTCACCGCGAGCTCCGCCTGCGCCTCACGCCCCGCCCGCGCCTGCCCCAGCAGCCCGGCGAACCACATCGGCAGCCCGGCCATCGCGAGGATCGTCAGCCCGACCGAGACCGCGATCATCTGGTATGTCGTCTGGTCGCGGGTGACGAAGAACCCGACCAGGCCCGCGGCCACCACGGCGCCGATGCCCGCCAGCCACCGCCACGGACCGGTGAGCAGCAGCGGCGCGAACCCGGCCGCCGCGCCGCCGATCCACGCCCACGTCGACAGCTCGTCCGGTCCGACCGGCGCCACCAGCGGAATCGTCACCACGGTCGCGACCACGAGCACCCACAGCGGCCCGCCCCGCAACGTCACCGCGTAGGCCACGGCCAGCACCAGCAGCCCCAGCACGCCGAGCCAGCGCATCGCGGACGGTTCACGCAGCACCGAGATCAGCGGCACGACGAGCGACCCCATCCACAACAGGTGGAGGGTGCCGCGCAACGCGGTGTGCGGAAGGTCGTTCATCGCCATCAGCCTAGAACCACGCGATCAGGATCGTGACGGCGATGACCAGGTCGAATACGCCGCAGAACTCCGACCACCAGCGCGGCACGACCGCGTTGCGCACGTGGTGCACGAGATCCCAGACGGCGTGCGCGCCCCACCCGGACGCGATCAGCAGCACCCCGGCCGACGGCGACACCATGATCACCACCACGGCCAGCACCGCGTACAGGCTGAACACCGCGAGCTGCACCCGAGGCGCCCGCCGTCCCCAGAAGAGATACGCGGCCTGGCACAGCAGCAGGGTCCACACGGGAGGCACCACGTGCGCCTGCCAGAAGTCGAACGAGATCGCCAGCGCGATCACCGCGGGCCAACGGTCACCCAGCGCCCGGAGCACCGGGTTCGTGCTGGGCGTTCCGTGCTCGTGCCGCCCCAGGACCAGCACGAGCGCCATCGCGGGCAGCATCAGCAGGTGCCCGCCCATCTCGACCACGCCGCCGTCCAGCACACCCAGCCAGTACGGCACCAGCAGCACGAGATACGGCACGAACATCGCCGCGCACATCTCGAAGATCCGGTCGTGACCCCGGTAGCGCATCCACAACGCCATCGGCACGGACATCGACGCCGCCATCCACAGGGCGGCCAGGTCGACCCGTTCCGGCGTCCACAGCGGCCCGAGCAGGGCCATCCCCACCAGCATCGCCACGAGCATCTCTGCTCCGTGGCGCAACAGCGGCCGAACCGCCGGCGAAACCGCAGTAGTCATGCATCGAGAGTCGAAGAAACTCGGCGCAAGCCCCATCCGTGCGATGTCACGACTTGTCTGTGCGAAACGCACGGACGACCTATGCGTCCACCTCGGCCCAGATGGTCTTCCCGCCGGCGAACTCCATCGTGCCCCAGCAGCGGGAGAGCTGGGCGATCAAGATCAGTCCACGGCCTCTTGTGTCGCCGAGCCGTGAGGTACCCAGGTTCGGAAGCTCGGCCGGTGTGTGGTCGTCGACCTCCACCCGGACGAAGTCGGTATGTCGTTGTACCCGTACGGCACGCGGACCTTCCGCGTGTTCGTACGCGTTGCTGGCAAGTTCAGTGCACACGAGGAGAACGTCGAGCCTGACGTCCTCCGGCAGGTCTCCCAACAGACTCCCGATCCACGTGCGCATCGCGGCGAGATCGGGCTCGTCCTCCGGCAGGGTGTGCAAGGTCCTCGCGGAGGCGCTCAGCACCTCTGGGGTGTCCATCTCATCCCACCTCGTTCGGCTGAAGCCTTCCTGGCTGCTCAAGACGGCCGTCAGGGTGCGAAATACCACCGCGCGTGCTACCCCAAACGCGTGGACGGTTATGGCTTCAACCTCGCCCTGGTCGCGGTACTGGTGTTGCTCAACGCGGCTTTCGCGGGCAGCGAGATGGCGTTCGTGTCGCTGCGCGAAGGTCAACTGCGCTCGCTGGAACGCGAGGGGTACCACCGGCTCGTCCGGCTGGCACGCGATCCGAACAGGTATTTCGCGACCGTCCAGATCGGCATCACGCTGTCGGGATTCCTGGCGTCAGCGACCGCCGCGGTCTCTCTCGCCGCGCCGATCGTGCCGCTGCTGAGCTTCCTGGGAGGCGCCGCGAACGGTGTGGCGATCGCCCTCGTGACCGTGGTGCTGACGTTCGTCACACTGGTCTTCGGGGAACTGGCGCCCAAACGCCTCGCGATGCAGTACGCCGTCCGCTGGTCGAAGATCGTCGCCGGCACGCTCGACCTGCTCTCGACCATCTCCCGGCCCGCGGTGTGGCTGCTCAGCAAGTCGACCGACCTCGTGGTGCGGGTCTTCGGCGGCGACCCGAACGCCGACGAGGAGCAGATGTCGGCCGAGGAGCTGCGTGATCTCGTTGAGGTGCAACAGCATTTGAACCAGGAGCAGCGCACGATCATGACCGGCGCACTGGAGATCCACGAACGGCGGCTGCGCGAGGTCCTGGTACCCCGGCGGCAGGTGACGATCCTCGAGTCAGGTTTGAGCATGGCCGCCGCGAGGGAAGTCCTCGCTAGGTCCGGACACTCCCGGGCGCCAGTGACCAAGGACGGTCACCTGGATGACGTGGTCGGCGTGGTGCACCTGCGCGACCTGCTCGACGACACCAAGTCCCTCGCGGACGTGGCACGAGCTCCGATGGTGCTGCCGGACTCGCTGCGCGTCACCGACGCGTTGCGGCGCATGAAGGCAGAGCACGAGCAACTGGCGCTGGTGGTGGACGAGCACGGCGCCGTCGACGGCATCGTGACGCTGGAGGACCTCCTCGAGGAGATCGTCGGCGAGATCTACGACGAGACCGACTCGGACGTGGTCGCGGTGCGCACCGAGGCGGACGGCTCGATCGAGCTGCCCGGCACGTTCCCGGTGCACGACCTGGTGGACGTCGGCGTCGAACTGCGGGACGCACCCGCGGGCCAGTACGCGACGATCGCCGGGTTGGTGCTCCAGATCCTCGGCCGCATCCCTGAAGAACCCGGTGACGTGGTGGAAGTCTCCGGCTGGAAGATCGAGGTTCTGGAGGTCGACCATCACGCGATCACGCAGGTGAGGCTGAGGTCACAGGCGAAACCGCGGAATGAAGTGGACCTCTGAACCGTTACACACGAGTGCAGCCACTTCTGGCTGTCACACCTGCCGACGGAAACGGGGGGATTTGTCATGCCTGCAGATCTGAAGAACCGCGCGTCCGGGCAGCAGGACGCGGACCTGGTGGGCCAGTACCTGCGTGAGGTCGGGCGCACACCGCTGCTCACCGCCTCCGAGGAGGTCGACCTGTCCCGGCGCATCGAGGCCGGTGTCTACGCCGCTCACCTGCTCCAGACCGGCGACAAGACGCGGGAGCCGCGGCTGCTGCGCCGGATCGTCGCCGAGGGCGAGCGCGCCAAGGACCACATGATCCGCGCGAACCTGCGCCTGGTCGTGTCGGTCGCGAAGAAGCACTCGTTCCGCGGACTGCCGTTCGGGGACGTGATCCAGGAGGGCAACCTCGGCCTGATCCGCGCGGTCGAGAAGTTCGACTACGCCAAGGGCTACAAGTTCTCCACCTACGCCATGTGGTGGATCCGCCAGGCGATCGAACGGGGACTCGCCGAGCAGACCCGCACTGTCCGCCTGCCGGTGCACGTGGTGGAAGAGGTCAACAAGCTCAAGAAGATCGGGCAGAAGCTGTCCACGGCGCTCGGCCGCGAGGCGACGATCGAGGAGATCGCCGCCGAGGCCAAGTGCTCGCCCGCGCGCGTGCAGGACCTGCGCGACGCGGCCCGCACCTGCGTGTCGCTGGAGACGCCGGTCGGCGACGAGGGCGACTCGGTGCTGGGCGACCTGATCCAGGACACCGATGGTGTGTCGGCTCCGGATCTGTTGGAACAGCAGGAGTTCACCGAGGGCGTGCGTTCTCTGCTGAACGTCCTGCCCGAACGGCAGGGCCGGATCATGCGCCTGCGCTTCGGCCTGGAGGACGGGCGTGCCCGCACCCTTCAGGAGGTCGCGGAGGAGCTCGGCCTGACCCGTGAGCGGATCCGTCAGCTCGAGAAGCAGTCGCTCGCCCAGCTCAAGCAGTCGGGCGACCGGGACGATCTTTTCGCGCTCGCGGGCTGACAATCGTACGAAAGTCGCTTGTTCTACTCCTTGTCGCAACTAAAGACTCATCACGTCCGATAACGGACTGAAGCTGTTTCGCAACCGCGTGTGAACGCATCTGTAGGGCCGTCGAGGGCCGGCCCAGCGTTCGCACGCGGTTCCCTGCGAATGAGGAGCAGTGATGAGACAACACACCCTGCGCACGTTCGGTGTGGCGGCCATTGCCGTCGCTGGAACCGTGCTGGCGCTCCCACAGGCTGCGGCCGCGCAGCCGGAGGGCCCGATCGTCGCGGAAAGCGCGCCGAACGCGGTCCAGGACAGCTACATCGTGGTCCTGAGGGACAACGGCATGGCGCGCTCGGAGGTCAGCGGCCGCGCTGACGGCCTGGCGTCCCGCTACGGTGCCAAGATCGGCTTCACCTACAAGGCCGCGTTCAAGGGCTTCTCGGCCACGCTGTCGAAGCAGCAGGCCAAGCGCCTGGCCGCCGACCCGGCCGTGTCCTACGTGGAGCAGGACCGCACCGTGCAGGTGCTGACCGACCAACTCAACCCGCCGTCGTGGGGCATCGACCGCGTCGACCAGGCGAGCCTGCCGCTGGACAGCAAGTACAGCTACAGCACGGGCGCGTCGAACGTGACGGCGTACGTGATCGACACCGGCATCAACTACAACCACGCCGACTTCGGCGGCCGCGCGTCGTTCGGCTTCGACGCGTTCACCGACGGTCAGAACGGCAAGGACTGCCAGGGCCACGGCACGCACGTGTCCGGCACCGTCGGCGGCGCGACCTACGGCGTGGCGAAGGAAGTCAAGCTCAAGGCCGTCCGCGTGCTCAACTGCGCCGGTGGCGGCTCCGTCGCGACCGAGGCGGCGGGCGTCGACTGGGTCACCGCGAACGCCGTCCTTCCGGCCGTCGCGAACATGAGCCTCTACACCGGCACGGCGAACGAGCCGAGCCGCGTGCTCGACGACGCCGTGCGTGCGTCGATCGGCCGCGGCGTCACGTACGTTGTGGCAGCAGGCAACTTCAACGACGACTCCTGCAAGTACTCGCCGCAGCGCGTCACGGAGACCATCAACGTGATGGCGTCGGGTCGCACTGACGCCCGCGCGTCGTTCTCGTCCTACGGCACGTGCAGCGACTTGTTCGCACCCGGCGAGAACATCATCTCCGCCTCGTACAACAACAACACCGGCTCGGCCACGATGAGCGGCACGTCCATGGCGTCCCCGCACGTCGCGGGCGCGGCGGCGCTGTACCTCGCGGACAACCCGTCGAAGACCCCGGCCGAGGTGCACGCGGCGATCCTCGCGCAGGCCACTCCTGGCAAGATCACCAACCCCGGTACCGGTTCGGCGAACCTGTTGCTGCGCACCAACACCGGCGGCGTTCCCGGCGTCTCGGTGACCAACCCGGGCAACCAGACCACCGCGCTGAACGGCACGGCGAACCTGCAGCTGTCCGCGTCGGGCGGCACCGCGCCGTACACGTGGTCGGCCACCGGCCTGCCGACCGGGCTGTCGATCGGTTCGTCGTCCGGTCTCATCTCGGGCACGGCCACGGTCGCGGGCACGTACAACGTGACCGCCACGGCCACGGCGTCCGCGGGCGGTTCGGGCAGCACCTCCTTCACCTGGACGGTCGGCACGGCCACCTGTGCCAAGCAGACCAACGGCACGGACGTCGCGATCCCGGACAACACGACCGTGACCAGCACGCTCGTGTTCAGCGGCTGCACCGGCACGGCGTCGGCGACCAGCCAGGTCGAGGTGCACATCAAGCACACCTACAAGGGTGACCTGATCGTCGACCTGGTCGCGCCGGACGGTTCGGTCTACAACCTGCACAACCGTGCGGGCGGCAGCGCCGACAACATCGACCAGACCTTCACGACGAACCTGTCGTCGGAGACGCGCAACGGCACCTGGACTCTCCGGGTCCGTGACGCGGCCACCGCCGACATCGGCACCATCGACACGTGGAGCCTGACGCTCTAAAGACTTCTGAGCGTCTCAGTGAAGTAGTGCAACGTGAGCTCCGCGTCCCGCGACTGTTCGTGCGGGGCGCGGAGCTTCTCGCTGAAATCCGCGATGTCGTTGATCGCCCAGCGCAGCGAGTAGAAGCCGCGCTCGTCGTCGAGCAGCCAGAGATCGCGTTCCGGCGGGGCCAGTCCGACCGTGTCCCAGTCGACCAGGACCAGGCCCTGCGGAGTGTGGATCACGTTGCCCGCGTGGGGTTCTCCGTGGGTGACGACTCGTTCGTCGGGGAGCAGCAGGGCGAGCTCGTCCAGTTCGGTCAGTGCGGCGCGAACGACGTCGGTGTGCGCCACGAAGACCTCGCGGGCGTCGGCCGAGAACCACTCGCCGGGCTCGTCGAGCAACGCCGTCAGCGTGTCCCGGCCAGGCACGTCGATCGCCGCCACCGGGCAGCCCGCCGGTGGGTCGCAGCGGTGCAGCGCGGCCAGCAGTTCGCGCACCCCGGCGTGGACCGGATCGCCGAAGGAGCCGGACTTCCCCGTGACGTAGGGGAAGACGCTCAGCGCGTAGCGGTCGTTCAGCAGGACCACGGTGTCACCGTCGTCCGCCCGCACCGGCGCCACCACGAACGGCAGTTGCTCGCCCAGGCTCGCCGCCGTCTCCATCGCCTGACGCAGTCCGGCCAGCGGCTTGGTCGTCAGGTCGGACACCGATGTGAACCACCGGTCGTAGACGGTCCAGTGGTAGTCGCCGAAGCCGACCGGGGCGTAGGCCACCGGGCCGGTGATGCCGAACCTGGCCAGGCCGGTGCGCAGGTCGTGGTCGGGCAATCCAGCCGGAAGATCTTCCACGGTCGACGAAGCTACCGTCCCGAATGGCACGATGTCCCGCGTGAACGTTTCGGCTGTGTTGCGCACCCTGGCCCGGTTGAGTGCCGCTGAGCAGCCGCAGAAGCTCGTGCTCGACCTCACCAAGGCGGCCGGTCTGCTGTGGCTCGGTGACCACCGGCCGTCGTGGCAGGCGATCACGCTGGTGCAGGAGGGGCCGCATTGGACGCCGGTCTCGTGGACCGCGCCGAAGCAGGCCCGCGCCGAGGTCACGCACCTGGCCGCGTACGACGCGCTGCACCAGGAAGACCGCCTGCTGCGACTGGGCTGGGCGTTCCTCGTCGGACCGGCGCAGATAGGTGGGCAACGGCGGCGCGTCTGCCTGCCGCTGGTGTCTCGCCCGGTTCGGCTGCACCACGGGATCGGGCTCGGCTACGCCTATCACGTCGCCGGTGACGCCGGGGTGTTCCCGCTGATCGACGACTGGGCGAAAACCGCCGAACGGGAGGCCTCGCTCGCGCCCACCGAGGAGTGGATCGCCGAGACGCTGCGGCAGGCAGGGTTCGAGAACGTGCCGATCGTGCACGACGACCCCAAGCGGTTCATCTCCGGCAACGAACTCGTCGTGGCGATGGGTGCCGGACTGCACGCGGGCGAGCCCGTCGTGAAGACCGAGCAAGGCACGGCGTTGTTCGACTGGGCGGGCAAGAAGGGCCTCGACGGCACGGCGTTCGCGGCGCTCTACGGGGCCGCCACCGAACCGGACGCGCACGACGAGCCGATCAGTTCGGCGTTGCCGCTCAGTCACAGCCAGATGCGCGCCGTCGAGCACGCACGCCGTGCCCGGATCACGGTCGTGGGCGGGCCTCCTGGCGCAGGCAAGACGCACACTCTCGCGGCACTGGCGTTGGATGCCGTGGCGGCGGGCAAGTCCGTGCTTCTCGCGAGCCGCACCCGCAACGCCGCCGACGTGCTCGGTGCCGCGCTGCGCAAGGCGGGCGGGCCGGTGCCGGTGCTGTTCGGCGACTCCGAACTGCGGCAGGAGATGGCGCGCGAACTGAGCGACGGGCTGTCCGCGACGAGCGATCCCGGCCGGCTCGGCGAGCTCGACCGGGTCCGGCGCGCGGCCGCCGCGGCGGTGCAGCGGGTCGAACGCACGGCGGATGGCTCGCTCACGGACGAAAAGCTTGCGGCAGAAGGCAAGAAGCACCAGGCGTTGATGCCGGCACACCGCGCGGTGGCGCCGAAGGTGTTCGACGCGGGCGTGGACTTCGCCGCACTGCACGGCCTTCTCCGGCCGCGCACCGGCTTCCTCGGCGGTCTGCGCACCGGATGGGCGCTGAGGAAGGCACGCGGCCTGGCCGGTGCCGACGAGGTCTCGGTCGAGGACCTGACCGCGGCGATCGAGGCGGCCGAGCAGACCGCGGCGTCCATCCGGATCGGGACGAGCGGCGGCACGGCGTTCGGTGAGTTGCGGCCGTTGCTGGCCGAGCAGGACGCCGCGAGCCGGACCGCTACGGCCGCCTGGCTCAAGGAGTACTCGGTCAGCCGCAGAGGAGCGGGCGCGCACCGTGCGGTGGCGGCGCTGGCGAAGGCGTTGCGGTCCGGGCGGGCCGCGCGCAGACGTGGACTGGCCGAGATCGACAGCGCGGACCTGGTGGCGGCGTTGCCGTTGTGGGTCGGCACGCTGTCCGATGTGGAGGACATCCTCCCGCCGGTGCCCGGCATGTTCGACCTGGTGATCATCGACGAGGCGAGCCACGTCGACCAGCCGCTGGCCGCGCCCGCGTTGCTGCGCGGCCGTTCCGCGGTGATCGGCGGCGATCCCCGGCAGCTGCGGCACGTTTCGTTCGTCAGCGACCAGGCCGTGCAGGCGGCGGTCGACGCGGAGGGGACGCAGGACCTGCGCGACCGCCTGGACGTGCCGAAGGTGAGCCTGTTCGACGCGGGTGCCGCGACGGCGGGCGTGCACTGGCTGGACGAGCACCACCGCTGCGCGCCGCACCTGATCGGGTTCGCGGCGGACAAGTTCTACGACGGCAAGATCGCCCTGCTCACCACACACCCGTCGATCGCCGACGTCGACTGCATCGACACCGAACACGTCTCCGGCGAGCGCACCACGAAGGGCGCCAACCAGGCCGAGGTGGACGCGGTGCTCGCCCACGTCCGCAAACGGGTGGCCGCCGGCGTGCGCTCGATCGGTGTCGTGACCCCGTTCCGCGCCCAGGCGGACGCCCTGGAGGAGGCCCTGCTCAGCGAGCTGACGCTGGACGAGATCACCACCGGCGGCGTCCGGGCGGGCACCGTCCACGGCGTGCAGGGCAGCGAGTTCGACGAGGTCGTGATCAGCCTCGCCGCCGACGAGAAACCGGGCGCGTGGCGGTTCGTGAACGACCGCAACCTGCTGGCCGTTCTCACCACCCGTGCCCGCCGTCAGGTGCACGTGATCACGTCGGCGGCCGAACCGCCCGGCCTGATCGGCGAGTACCTGCGGCACGCGGACGTCGCGCCGACCGAGACCGCCGGTGCCGAACCCGAGGACGCCTGGACCGCGAACCTCGCGACCGAACTGCGCACCGCCGGACTGACCGTGCGCACCGGTTATCCGGTGGGGCAGTGGCGAGTCGACCTGGTGGTGGGGGAGAAGGACGACGCCGTCGCGGTGGAGACGCGCCCGCACCCGGAAGGGGTACGGGCACATCTCGCCCGCTGGCGTGCGCTCACCCACGCGGGGTGGCGCGTGCACGACGCGTTCGGCAGCCGGTTCGGTGACGACCCGGCCCGCGCCGCTGTCGAGCTGGCCCAGGAACTACCTGCGGCTGGGCTTGAACAACGGCTCCGCTGACGCGACCGACGGCAGGAACGGGTTCGGGTTCGCCGGGCACACCGTCCCGACCGGCGGCAACGTGCCGTTCAGCAGGTACGCGTTCGTGTGGTCGGTCGCGCACTTGCTCACCTGGTACGCCGTGTGACCCCAACCCGCGTACGCCAGCAAGCGGCTGCCGCCGATCTGGCGGTTGGCCGCCTGGGCGCCGCGGAAGTCCGTGACACCGTCGAAGTAGTTGCCCACCACCAGAACCGGAGCGTTGGTGCGGGTGCGCCACGGCCCGGTGAAGCGGTCGGGGTTGGTCGGCCAGTTCGCGCACGCCGCGTTGCCCCACCACCAGGCAGGGCCGAACTCCGAACCGGCCTCGGCGTAACGGGCGGTCGACCGGTAGGAGTTGAAGTCGCGCGGGAACTCGATGTCCGCGCACACGTTGCCGTTGTAGGCGTCGAACCCGTTGTCGTAGTCCGGTTCCGCGGTGACAGAGGTGACCGACAGACCGGCGGCCGCGTCGGACAGCTGGTCGAACAGCGCGGCGGCGTCCGGCCAGTCGCTCGGCGAGTACATCGCGCCGAGCGCGGAGTTGATCACCGCGTCGTAGGTGAACACCTGGCCGCCCAGCTCGATCGGCTTGGCGCGCACCGACTTCAGCAACGCGTCCCAGCGCTTCTCCGACTGCGGCCCGAAGACGCACTGGGCCTCGTCGCAGGTGCGCAGGAACTCGCGGAACTCCTCCTTGGTCGCGATCCGGTCAGACTTGATCTGCTGCCCGCTCGACCACAGCGCGGGGTTCAGCACGCCGTCGATGACGAGCGCGCGGATGTTGTTCGGGAACAGGTTCGCGTAGGTCGCGCCGAGGAACGAGCCGTACGAGAAGCCCAGGTAGCTGATCTTGCGGTCACCGACGGCGCGGCGCAGCAGGTCCATGTCCCGCGCCACGTCGGCGGTGCTCATGTGCCGCGCGATCGGCTGGTCGTCGAGGCACTCCGGGCCGAGCGAGCGGTAGCGGTCGAAGTACGGCCGCTCCTGCGCCGCCTGGTAGGGGAAGCCGGGGATGCCCTCGAAGAACTTGCCCAGGTCCTCCTCGCTCTTGAAGCAGTGCAGCGGATCGGACTTGCCGATGCCGCGCGGGTCGAACCCGACGATGTCGAACCGGCCCTGCAGGTTCGCCGACAGCTTGTTCCCGGCGCCGAGCGCGAAGTCCACGCCCGACCCGCCGGGCCCGCCGGGGTTGAGGAACAGCGACCCGATCCGGCGGGCCTTGTCCGTCGCGGGCTTGCGCGCCAGCGCGATGCTGGTCTTGGCGCCGCGCGGGTTGTCGTAGTCCAGTGGCACCTTCACGGAGGCGCACTCGAAGCCGGGGTGCTCGGGTCCGCAGGCCGCCCAGTCGATCTTCGGGACCTGCGCGCCACCTCCCGAGGCCTGCACGGCGGGTGTGCCGGTGATCATGAGTGCGGCCGCGGCGGCCAGCACGGTGAATCGCATCGACAAGCTCCCCTCCTGTCCGAAGAAGGGCTCTTCCTACCGGCTCACGACCGGCCCCGTCGACCGCCGAAAGTCGTGACCGGCCAGTTGGGACGCGGTGTCGAGGAACGGGTTCCGGTTCGCCGGGCACACCGTTCCCACGGCGGGCAACGTGCCGCTGAGCAGATACGAGTGGATGTGGTCGATCGCGCACTGACTGCGCCGGTACGCGATGTGCCCCCAGCCCGCGTACTCCAGCAGCCGGCTGTTCGGCAGCTGCCTCGCCACCGCCTGCGCGCCCCGGAGGTCCGTGGAGCCGTCGAACCGGTTGCCCACCACCAGAACCGGCGCGGACGTGCGGGCTCGCCACGGCCCGGTGTAGCGGTCGGGGTTGGCCGGCCAGTCCGCGCAGGCGCTGGTGCTCCACCACCAGTAGGGCCCGAACTCCGACCCCGCCTCCGCGTAGCGCGACACCGCCCGGTACTCGCCGAACGTGCGCGGGAACTCGGTGTCCGCGCACATCGTGCCCAGGTTGGCGTCGAAGAAGTTGTCGTAGACCGGAGCCGACGCCGTCGTCAGGCTCGCGGACGCGTCGGAGAGCTGGTCCAGCACCGCGGCGACGTCCGTCCAGCTCTCCGAGGCGAACCCGGCGAACAACGCCCACTGGATCACCACGTCGTAGGTCCACACCTCGGTGCCGAGCGTGATCGGCTTGGCGCGCACCGAATCCAGCAGCGCCTGCCACCGCTGCTTCGACCGCGGCCCGAACGCGCAGGAGGCCTCGTCGCAGAGCCGGAAGAACTCGTCGAGCACCTCTGCGGTGGCGATCCGGTCGGACTCGATCTGCCGCCCGCTCGACCAGAGCTCGGGGTTCAGCACGCCGTCGATCGCGAGGGCACGGACGTTGCCGGGGAACATGTTCGCGTAGGTCGTGCCGATGTACGAGCCGTACGAGGTGCCGAAGTAGGTGAGCTTGCGGTCGCCCAGCGCGCGTCGCAGCAGGTCGAGGTCGCGCACGACGTCGGCGGTGCTCATGTGCCGTGCGATCGGCTGGTCGCACTTGGCCGCCAGCGAGCGGTAGCGGTCGAAGAAGGGCCGTTCCTGCGCCCGTTCGTACGGGAAGATCGGGCCCGCGGCCAGGAACTCCGCTCGCTCCTGCTCGGACGCGAAGCAGCGCAGCGGGTTCGACCGGCCGATGCCACGCGGGTCGAAGCCGACGACGTCGAAACGGCCCTGCGTCCCGGCCGACATCTTCTCGCCCCACGCCCAGACGTAGTCGATCCCCGACGCGCCGGGCCCGCCGGGGTTGAAGAGCAGGGAGCCGATGCGTCCGGCCTGGTCGGTGGCGGGTTTGCGGGTCAGCGCCACCGTCGTGGTCGCGCCGCGCGGATCGTCGTGGTCGAGCGGCACGGTGATCGTCGCGCACTCGAAACCGGGGCGCGCGGGTGCGCACGCCGCCCAGGCGATCGGCGGAGCGGGTGGCGCGGCCTGGGCCGCCGGGGTGAGGGTGACGACGAGCGCCACCACGGCGCCGAGCACGGAGAGACGCATGGGGCGTTCATAACCGGGCTCAGTCAGGGCGTCGATGCTTTTGGCGAACTCCCAGGTGGTCCGCGATCTGATCGTGGATGGGCGTGCTCATCACGATCGGATTCGTCGGCGGAGCCTGCGTTGTTGTCGTTCCAGGTGCTTCCTGGGTCTCCGGCATGCGGGGAGCGTAAGCATGGTCATTGACGCCTCAAGGACGCTGATCAAGAAATCACCATGGTCGTACACCAAGAGGTGAATCCGGTTCGCCCGATCTATACCCAGCGTGCAACCCGATCCCTGGTATCGGACCCCCTGTGGGTGCCTCCGATCGGGTTAACCCGAATTGCCCAGCAACGTGGAATCTCATCGGCCGGACACGGGGTTTGCGTGATCTCGCGACGATGCTGAACGATCGGGTTCAGAGTCGGGCGAGCGTGGAGCGTGGGCGATGGTCAGCGGTAAGCCGGGCGTCGCCAAGAGGCAGCTCATCCTGCTCACCGGCAGGGCGCACCCGGAGCTGGCGGACGCCGTGGCCAAGCACCTCGGCGTCGCCATCACCCCGCAGGCCGCCTACGACTTCGCCAACGGCGAGATCTTCGTGCGCTTCGAGGAGTCGGTGCGCGGCGCGGACGCGTTCGTCATGCAGAGCCACAGCGCGCCGGTCAACGACTGGCTGATGGAGCAGTTGCTGATGGTGGACGCGCTGAAACGCGCCTCTGCCAAGCGCATCACCGCCGTCGTGCCGTCGTACCCGTACGCGCGCCAGGACCGCAAGTACGCCGGACGCGAACCCGTGTCGGCCCGCCTGGTCGCGGACATGTTCAAGACCGCGGGCGCCGACCGGATCGTGACGGTCGACCTGCACACCGCGCAGGCCCAGGGCTTCTTCGACGGCCCGGTCGACCACCTGCACGCGATGTGGCTGCTCTGCGAGCACGTCCGCGGCCGCTACCAGGGCGAGGACCTGACGATCGTCTCCCCGGACGCCGGCCGCACCAGGCTCGCCGAGAAGTGGGCCGACCTGCTCGGCGGCTGCCCGATCGCGTTCATCCACAAGACCCGCGACCCGTTGCGTCCCAACGAGATCACGTCCAACCGCGTCGTCGGCGACGTCGAGGGCCGCACCTGCGTCGTGGTCGACGACATGATCGACACGGCGATGACGAGCACGACGGCCGCCCGGCAGTTGCTGGAACAGGGCGCGAAGGACGTCGTCCTGGTGGCCACGCACGGCGTGTTGTCCGGCGATGCCCACGACCGGCTCATCGCGAGCAAGGCCCGCGAGGTGATCCTCACCGACACGCTGCCGATCCCGTACGAGAAGCGGTTCCCCGGCCTGACCGTGCTGAGCATCGCGCCGCTGCTGGCGCGGGCGATCGGCGAGGTCTTCGAGGACGGCTCCGTGACTTCGTTGTTCGACGGCAACGCCTGACTTTCGGGAAGCTCGCGCCGCCGTCCCGTGTTGGTATGGGGCATGGGCGACAACGAGCGTGGCCGGGTGCGGGTCGAGCAGTCGGCGAAGCGGGTCCGTGCGTACTTCGGTGGCGAACTGGTCGTGGACGCGACCGCGCCGCGCCTGGTCTGGGAGGTCCCGTACTACCCGGCCTACTACCTGCCGCTGTCCTCCGTGCGCGTCGAGCTGAAGCCGACGGGGGAGACGAAGCACTCGCCGAGCAGGGGCGAGGGCGTGCTGCACGACGTCGTCACGGCTGGTGGCACGGCCTCGGGTGCGGTGCTGACCTATCCGGACTCGCCGATCGAGGAGCTGCGGGACCTCGTCCGGTTCGAGTTCGCGGCCATGGACGAGTGGCTCGAGGAGGACGAGCCGATCTACGTCCACCCGCGTGACCCGTACAAGCGGGTCGACGTCCTGAGCAGCTCGCGGCACGTGCGGGTCGCGGTGGACGGGGTGACGCTGGCGGCGTCGTCGCAGCCGCGGATCCTGTTCGAGACGAGCCTTCCACCGCGCTACTACCTGCCGTTGAGCGACGTTCGATTCGATCTGCTCAGGCCGTCGGACACGCGGACGCAGTGCCCGTACAAGGGGACCGCCGCGTACTGGTCGGTCGAGGTGAACGGCGTGACCCACGAGGACCTGGTCTGGATCTACCGGGAGACGCTGCCGGAGAGCCAGAAGGTCGCGGGGATGGCGTGCTTCTTCAGCGAGAAGGTCGACCTCTTCGTCGACGGCGAGCTCCAGGAGAAGCCGAAGACGCCCTGGTCATAGCTACTGTCCGCGAGACTTAGTTCACACACTGCAAACTTGCAGTGACTGCAAAACAATCCGTACTCTTGCCCTCGTGAACCAGCCGGGGGAGAGCCTGCGCGACCGCAAGAAGCGCCGCACGCGTGCCGCGCTCGAGCGGGCGACCGTGCGTCTCGCCGCCGAGAGGGGCTACGACCACGTCACCGTGGAGGAGATCGCCGCCGAGGCCGACGTCTCGGTGCGCACGTTCTTCAACTACTTCGCGAGCAAGGACGAGGCGCTCATCGGCGCGGACCCCGAGGCGGGCCCGCGCATCGCCGAGCGCATCCTCGCCTTTCCCGAGGACGTCTCGCCGTTCGACGCGTACCGCCTCTCGATCCTCGCGGAGATCACCGACGAGCTGAACAACGCGCGTGACCTGTGGCTGCTGCGCAAGGAAGTCCTGATGCAGCGGCCGGACCTGCTGGTCCGCGCGTTCGCCAACAGCGCCGAGTCCGAGCAGCTGCTCGCGAACGCGGTGGGACAGCGGGCGGGGCTGCCCGAGTCCCACGTGTACCCGCGGCTGCTGGTCGCCGCCGGGAGCGCCGCTTTCCGTTGCGCCGTCACGAGGTGGGCCCTGGACGACAGCGTCGCGCTGGGCGAACTCGTCGGTGAGGCGCTCGGCCTGTTCGGCACCGGGCTGGCCCACGTACCGCACCACCACGAAGGGGGATCATGAGCACCGAGGCAGAAGCAACACCGGTCCACAGCAAACGGGAAGTCGTCCAGGCCATGTGGGGCCTGATGCTCGGCATGTTCGTGGCCATCCTCGCCGGCACCGTCGTCTCGAACGCGTTGCCGCGCATCGTCTCCGAGCTCGAAGGCTCGCAGTCGATCTTCGCGTGGATCGTGACGACCGAACTCCTCGCGATGACCGCGACCGTGCCGTTGTGGGGCAAGCTCGCCGACCTGTACAGCCGCAAGCTGCTGATCCAGGCGTCGCTGAGCCTGTTCGTCGTCGGCTCGCTGATCGCGGGCTTCTCGCAGAACATCGAGATGCTCATCGTCAGCCGCGTGGTGCAGGGCCTGGGCGCCGGTGGCGTCACGGCACTCGCGACGATCGTGATGGCCGCGATGATCCCGCCGCGCGAGCTCGGCAAGTACTCCGGCATGTTCGGCGCGGTCTTCGGCGTCGGCACCGTCGCGGGCCCGCTGATCGGCGGCGTCCTGGTCGACACCTCGTGGCTCGGCTGGCGCTGGTGCTTCTTCATCGGCATCCCGTTCACCCTGGCCGCGATCTACATGCTCCAGCGCACCCTGCACCTGCCGGTCGTGCGCAAGGCCGAGACGAAGATCGACTACCTGGGCGCGTTCCTGATCGTGTCCGGCGTCTCGACGCTGCTGATCTGGTCCTCGCTGGCCGGCCAGAAGTTCGAGTGGGCGTCGGGCTGGACCGCGGGCCTCGTGACGCTGGGCGTGCTGCTGCTCGTGGCCGCCGTCCGCGTAGAGGCCACCGCGCACGACCCGATCGTGCCGCTGTCGATCTTCCGCAACCGGACGGTGTCTCTCGCGACCGTCGCCAGCGCCCTGGTCGGCATCGCGATGTTCGGCGGCACGGTGTTCCTCTCGCAGTACTTCCAGCTCTCGCTGGGCAAGACGCCGACCCAGGCCGGTCTGCTGGGTCTGCCGCTGATCTTCGGCCTGCTCGTCTCGTCCACCGTGGCCGGCCAGCTGATCACGAAGTTCGGCAAGTGGAAGGCGTTCCTGGTCGCCGGTGGCGTGTTCATGGTCGGCGGCATGCTGCTGCTGTCCACGATCACCGCGCAGACCACCGTGTTCATGGTGTCCGTGCACATGTTCGTGCTCGGCGTCGGCGTCGGCCTGATGATGCAGAACCTCGTCCTGGCCGCGCAGAACGACGTGCCGGCTCGCGACCTCGGCGCCACCACGTCGACCCTGACGTTCTTCCGCTCGCTGGGCGGCGCGATCGGCGTCTCGGCGCTGGGTGCCGTGCTGGCCAGCAAGGTCTCGTCCCTGGCCGCCGAGAAGTTCGGCGCGATGGGCGGCACCGGCGGCGAGAACAAGGTGCCGGACATCTCGGTGCTGCCGCCGGAGATCAAGGCCGTGATCGCCGACATCTACGCGACGGCGACCGCGGAGATCTTCCTGGTGGGCGCACCGTTCGCGGTGCTCGCGCTGCTGGCGGTGGCGTTCATCAAGGAGAAGCCGCTCAAGGAGACGAGTGGCGACGACCGGCTGGCTGCGGAGATGGCCGCGGGTCACTGATTCGCTCGATCTGCCGAGGCCCCCGACCTTCGTGATCGGGGGCCTCGACGCGTTCAGAGCTCCGGGAGCTGATCGTGGGCGTCGGGGTAGCGGCCGTGTTCGAGGCGGAAGAGGTAGGCGCGCAGGTCGGATTCGAGGTCGCCGGCCAGGTAGGAGAGGAAGTCGCGGCCGCCTTCGGCGGCGTCCAGGACTTCTGTGCTGGACGAGGCGGACCACTCGGCGATCAGGTCGTTGACGTGCTTCACGACCTCGGCTCGGTTGTTCCACCAGGCGCGGACGGCGTCCGGTGTCCACCGCTCGTCGCCGTCGGAGGCGTAGCCGTCCCAGGGGTCGTCCTCGCCCGCCTGTCAGACGTTCCGGACTGGCGGCAGATGAACTCGTTGGGGAGCTCGCCGCCTTGGAGGACGTGGAGTGACGCGACCGGCGGTTCGGTCCGACAGGTGATCCCTTACTTTCGTCGGGGGTCCGCTCTGACTTTCAGGTCGGGCCTCCGCTCTCGTGGCTCCATACGTTCTCTCCCATGAACATCTGGGGTGCGGCGCTCACGCTGCTCGTTTCCACGTACATGGGCGAGGCCGCCTATCCGGGCGTCGCCGTCGCGATCACCAAGGGCGACCAGGTGGTCGCGGTCCAGGGCTTCGGGCACGACTCGGCCGGCGCCCCGATCACCGAGAACACGAAGATGGCCATCGCCTCGGTCAGCAAGTCGTTCACGGCGCTGGCGGTCCGGCAGCTCGCGGACGCCGGCAAGATCGACCTCGACCGGCCGGTGTTCGATTCGCGCGTGACCCCGAGGCAACTGCTGGCGCACAAGTCGGGGATCAGCGACCGGACGTTGCCGGAGAAGAGCCTCAAGCAGCCCGGCAGTCCGGCAGAGGCGGTGGAACGGGCGCGGGAAGCGCTCCAGCAAGCCGTGCCGGACAACGAGTTCCGCTACACCAACACCAACTACCACCTGGCCGCGCGGCTGGTCGAGCTGGCGTCGGGCGAGAACTTCAACGCCTACCTGCGCCACCACGTCTTCGAGCCGCTGAACATGAAGGACACCGTGGCGATCGACGTGACGCCGCGCGATCTGCCACCGGACTACCGCAAGGGCTACGGCTACGCCTACGGGTTCTCGATCCCACTGACCGAACCGGACCGGTTCGTCACCGGTTCGGACGGCGTCATCACGACGGCGGCGGACATGGCGAAGTGGCTGTCCGCCCAGAAGAAGCTCGCCCCCAAGGACGGCATGGGCTGGGAGGCCGACCAGCAGGGACGCTTGCGGCACAGCGGCATCTGGTTCACCGGCACGGCAGGGCAGCTGCTGACGTCGTCCGGGTACGGGATCGCGGTCATGGCCAACAGCGGGATCACCCTCGGCAACGAGGGGACGTACGGGCTGGAGAACGGGATCGCCGACGTCCTCGAAGGCAGGACGCCGCCGGAGCCGGAGTCGTACCGGCTGCTGACCGATCTCGTGCTGGCCGCGCTGACGCTCCTCTCCGTAGGACTGGGCATTCGAGCGCTGAGGAGGCCCCGGAGGTTCCACAAGGCGTGGCAGGTGCTCAGGTTCGTGCCGCTGGCCGTGCTGCTGGCGTTGCCCACGTTGCTCGGGCTGCTGTACGGCGGCGGGCGCGACATCACGTTCTTCCAACTGGCGCACTATTCGCTGCCGCTTGTGGTGTGGTTGGGCGTGTCCAGCGTGATGAACCTGAGTGTCGCGGTCGCGAGGTGGCGGCGATGAGGACGGCGGCGCTCGCGGGGTGTGTGGCGGCGGCGGTCGCGGTGTCGTTCGCCATGCAGACCAGCGTTCCACCGTGGACGGTCGCGGTGTGGGGGCCGTTGTTCGTGATCTCGTTCCTGCTCGGGCGCCGCACCGAGTCCGGGTGGACGGCGCTGGTGCTCCTGGGAGCGGTCGCCGGCGGGCTGATGGCGTTGGCCGTGGTGGGGCTGTCGGTCGCGTTGCCGTGGTTCCTCGGGCGGGTCGCGCACCAGCAGGCCGCGCTGGCCGCTGCCTCCGTCGAAGCCGCTCACCTGCGCGAGCGCACCCGGATCGCGCATGAGGTGCACGACTCGCTCGGGCACGAACTGAGCCTGCTCGCGCTGCGGGCGGGCGCGCTGGAGATGACGTTGCCCGCCGAACACCAGGGTGCCGCCGCGCAGCTCCGGGAGACGGCGGCCGACGCCACGGAACGTCTCTCGGAACTGGTCTTCCTGCTGCGCGACGGCGATCCGCCGCCCGACCACGACCTCCACGACCTCGTCGACCGCGCCACGAAGGCCGGCATGCGCGTCGAGTTCTCCACCGACGGCCCGATCCCGTCCACAGTGGAACGGACGGTGCACAGGGTCGTGCAGGAGGCGCTGACGAACGCCGCCAAGCACGCGCCGAAGTCGTTGCTGCGACTGAACATCACCACCGGCGAAGCCACGACGGTGGTCGAGGCGGGCAACGACGCCGGACGGCGGCGCGGTGCGGGCAGCCGGTTGGGGCTGGTCGCGTTGCGCGAACGGGTGCGGCTCGCCGGGGGTAGCCTGCGCGTCAGTCGTGGCGGCGGCCGGTTCGAGCTGGTCGCCGTGCTACCGCACTCGGGGGACTCGTGATTCGCGTACTGCTCGCCGACGACGAGACGATGGTGCGCGCGGGCGTGCGCGCCATCCTCGGCGCCGACCCCGAACTGGAGGTCGTCGCGGAGGCGTCGGACGGACGTGAGGCGATCGACCTCGCGTTGAAGCACCGGCCCGACGTCGTGCTGCTGGACATCCGCATGCCCCGCCTCGACGGGCTGGAAGCGGCCAAAGAACTGGTGCGCCACGGTTTCGGCGTCGCGATGCTCACGACGTTCAACGACGACGGCTACCTGGAACGGGCGCTGGACGCCGGCGCGCGGGGATTCCTGCTGAAGTCAGGCGATCCGCGCGAACTGATCGCGGGCGTGCACGCGCTCGCGTCCGGCGGCGCCTACCTGGCGCCGAAGGTCGCGGCCAGGATGATCAGCCGGTTCCGCGGCGGCCGGATCGGGCAGGCACGGGCCCAGGTCGAGTCGCTGACCGTGCGGGAACGCGACGTGCTCGCGCTGCTCGGCCAGGGCCTGTCGAACGCGCAGATCGCCCGCCGCCTCGACCTGGTCGAGGGCACGGTGAAGGGGCACGTGAGCGCGATCCTGAGCCGCCTGGGCGCGGAGAACCGGGTCCAGGCGGCGATCGTGGCCCACGAAGCGGGCCTCTAGAACGGGAAGTGGCCGTGCTGGCTGGCTACGGTGACCCAGCGGGTCGCGGAGAACGCCTCGAGACCCCACCGGCCACCGAACCTGCCGTAGCCACTGGACTTCACGCCACCGAACGGCGCCTGCGGCTCGTCGTCCACCGTCTGGTTGCCGACGTGCACGATGCCGGTCCGGATCCGTTGCGCCAGAGCGAGACCACGCCGCGAGTCCTCGGTGAGGATGCCCGCGGTGAGGCCGTGCTCGGTGTCGTTCGCGACGGCCACGGCCTCGTCGTCGTCGGCGACGGGCACGACGATGACGGCTGGGCCGAAGATCTCCTCCTGGAACACGCGCATCGACGGGGTCACGCCGTCCAGCACGGTCGCACCGCCGTTGCCACCGGCACGCACCGTGGCACCGGCCTCGACCGCATCAGCCACCAGTGCGGCTACGCGGGAGGCGGACTGCGGGTTGATCACCGGGCCGATCACGGTGCCTGGGTCGGCGGGATCACCGTGCGGCAGCGACCCGACCTTGGCCGCGAGCTTCGCGGTGAACTCCTCGGCGACCGACCGGTGCACCAGGATGCGGTCGGTCGACATGCAGATCTGGCCGGCGTTGTGGAACGCGCCGAACGTCGCCGCGTCGACCGCGTGGTCGAGGTCGGCGTCGTCGAGCACGAGCAACGAGTTCTTGCCGCCGAGCTCCAGCACGGCGGGCTTGAGGTGTTGTGCGGCAAGGGTTCCGACGATCCGGCCGACCTCGGTCGAGCCGGTGAAGTTCACGGCGCGCACCCGCGAGTCGGTGATCAACGCCTCGGCGACTGCGGCGGCGTCGGCCGGAGCGTTCGTCACGACGTTGAGCACGCCCGCCGGCAACCCGGCCTCGCGCAGCACGTCGGCGATGAACAGCCCGGCCGCGATCGGCGCGTCCTCGCTGGGCTTGAGCACCACGGTGTTCCCGGCGGCGAGCGGCGCCGCGACGGCCCGTGCGCTCAGGATGACCGGCGCGTTCCACGGCGCGAACGCCGCCACCACGCCGAGCGGTTCCCGGACGGCGAGCGACAGCTGACCGGGCACGTCCGTCGTCAGGACCTCGCCGATGGGCTGGGTGACGGCAGCGGCGGCCTCGCGCAGGATGTTGGCCGCCAGCATGACGTTGAACCCGGCCCACCCGCCGACACCACCGACCTCGGCGGCCATCAGCGCCACGACCTCGGCGGTCCTGGTCTCCAGCACGTCCGCCGCCCGCAGCAGGATCCCGCGCTTCACGGACGGAGCCGTCGCCGCCCAGCCCGCGAAAGCCTCCGAGGCCGCGTCGACGGCCCGCGTGACGTCCGCGGGCCCACCCGCGGCCACCACGGCGTACACCTCGCCGGTGAAGGGGTTGAGATCGTCGGTGGTGCGGCCGTCCAGCGCAGGAACGCTTTCGCCGCCGATGAGGAGCTCACGCATGTCGCTTGCCACAGTTGACGATTCAACCGTCTAACGGGGTGATCATCCAAGCCCGGCTTCCGGTGGATGGAAACTGGGCTCCAGCATCCGGGCGATGCCCCGTGCCGCCACCTGCAACGCGGCCACCAGCCGCGCCCGCACGTTGCGCAGGTCCGGCACCACGATCCCGAGCGCCGCGACGACGTGCCCCTCCACCTCGACCGGCACCGCCACGCTGCACGCCCCGAGCGTCATCTCCTCGAACGTCTGCGCGTACCCGTCGCGCCGGATCCGGTGCAGCTGCGCCCGCATCCGGCCGGGTTCCGTGACCGTGAACGCCGTGATCCGCGTCAGCCCGTGCGCGAGCACCTCGTCCTGCACCTCCGCGGGCGCGTGCGCGAGCAACACCTTCCCGACCCCCGTCGAGTGCAACGGCAACCGGCTGCCGGTGGAGCTCACGATCGGCACGGACGCGTGCCCCGACACCCGATCGAGGTACAGCACCTCGGTGCCCTCCCGCACGGCCAGGTGCACCACCGCCCGCGTCGCCGCGTGGATGTCGTGCAGGAACGGCTCGGCGACCCGGCTCAGCTCCACCTCGCCGGACGCCAGCAACCCGAGCCGCCAGATCCGCCGCCCGATCACGTACTCGCCTGAGTCCAGCCGCCGGACCGCGCCCCACTCGGTGAGCTCGGCCAGCAGCCGGTGCGTGGTGCTGATCGGCAGTCCGCAGCGCCGCGCGATGCCGCTCAGGGTCTGGCGGCGATGCCGGCCGTCGAACGTGCCGAGCAGCGACAGCAGCTTGGAGGAGACGGTGGCGGCCACGCCAGGATTCTGCACGCTCCGGTAGAACTGGGCACGTGACGTACCTCGGTGAAGGCTGGGACAGCACCGCGTTCCTGGTCGGCGGGCGCTGGGTGGAACGACGGCCGCGCCGTCCCGAGATCGAGCCGCAACTCGTGCGCGAGACGGTGGTGATGCCGTGGCTCGCGCCCGTGCTGCCGCTGCCCGTCCCGGTGCCGGAGATCGTGTCGCAGGAGCCGCTGGTGGTGCGGCACGAGCTGGTGCGGGGCGAGGAGCTGACCCGCCTCAACGCCGTTCAGGGCCGGCAGCTGGGGGAGTTCCTGCTGGCGTTGCACGCGGTACCCGTGGTGGAGGCGGAGCGGCGAGGCGTCGGCCTCATGCCGTTGCCCGTCGACCGCTTCCGGGCCGAGGTGCGGGTGCCCGGTGGCGAGGAGTTGCTCGCCAGGATCGACGGGTTGCCCGCTGACACGCTGGTGCACGGCGACCTCGGCACCGAACACGTGCTCGGCGCCGACGGCGTGCTGACCGGCGTGATCGACTTCGGCGACCTGCACATCGGTGACGCGGCGATCGACCTCGCGTGGGCGCTGCACTCCACGTCCCCCGAGTTCGCCCAGGCCGTCGCCGAGACCTACGGGGTCACGCCGGAACTGCGCGAGCGTGCGTTGTTCTGGCACCGGCTCGGCCCTTGGCACGAGGTCCTGCGCGGCAACGACACCGACGACGCGGAAATGACGAAGGTTGGGCTGGCTGGAGTACTCGAACGGCTGAGAACCGGGTAACCGGTGGCGGACAGCCCCGATCGAGGAGGACGACATGCCTTGGGTTCGCCGCCACCGCCGCAGCGCCCCGTACAGCTTCTTCCGCAGCACCACGGTCCGCAGCCACTACCGCAGGCCGCAGGGTTCGATGTGGATTCCGATCGTCGTCGCGATCGCCGTGATCGTGCTGCTCATCGCCTTGTTCTGAGGGTAGTGTCGAAGGCATGGGACAGTTGGGTGAGTTGTTCCCGGGCCCCAAGGTCCGCCGCGAGGCGACGGACGCGGGCACCGGTGAGGACTACGAGGAGACCGGGCCGCTCGACCTGACGGCGGGCGCGGTGCGTCTGAGGCCGCGCCCGAAGCCGGTTCCGGCGCCCGAGAGCGACGAGTGATCACCGGTACTACCCTTGGCCGGTGCTAGCAGGCCTGCTCTTCCTCATCCCCGCTCTTTTCTTCGTCATCGGGATGGTGCGTGACCGCCGCAGGCTGAGCAACGCCGTCTGGCTCGGCATCTCGCTGGTGATGCTGCTGCTGTTGCTGGCGGAGGCCGGGCGGGACAACCCGGTGCTGAGCCTGCCGTTGCTGCTGGTGTTCATGCTGGCCGTGCTCGGCCTGCTGCTGCTCCCGCTCGCCCTGCTGGCCAACGGCATGGTGATGGTCCGCCGCGAGGGCCGGTCGCTGGGCAACCTCCTGTCGTTGCTCGCGGGCATCGCCCTGCTCGGCGAGATGATCTACTTCTTCTGGGGCATCGCCCAGCCCAACGACTGGATCCGCGGCACCGCCATCGGCCTGTTCCTCATGTCGGCGTACATCGCGTTCTTGTTCGTGAGCCTCCTGCTGTACTCGGTGATCTACGGCCGCACGGGCCGCCGCCACGGGTTCGACGGCATCGTGGTGCTCGGCGCGGGCCTGATCGGGTCCCGCGTGCCGAAGCTGCTGGCGAACCGGCTCGACCGCGCGATGCGGCTCTACCACCGCGACCGCGAGGCCGGCCGGTCACCCGTGCTCGTCGTGTCCGGTGGGCAGGGTGCTGACGAGGAGGTCTCCGAGGCCTTCGCCATGCGCGAGTACCTCCTCGAGCACGGCGTGCCCGACGCCGACGTCGTGATGGAGGACCAGGCGACCACGACCGAGGAGAACCTGCGCTACAGCAAGGCTTTGCTCGCCGAACGAGGTCTCAACGGCCGGGTCGTCGCGGTCACGAACAACTACCACGTGTTCCGCACCGCCGTGCTCTCCCGCAAGCAGGGCCTGCGGCTGCAGGTCATCGGCGCGCCCACGGCCTGGTACTTCGTGCCGAGCGCGTTCCTGCGGGAGTTCGTGGCGCTCCTGGTCCGCAACCCCGTCGTGCACGGCCTGGCGTGCGCCGTGCTGATGGCCGGCGGGCTCGCGCTGACCCAGATCGGCTAGCCGAGGAGAGCCTTCATCTCGGTGATCTCCTGCTGCTGGCCGTCGATGATCGCCTGAGCGAGCTTCTTCGCTTTGTCGTCCTCGCCCTGGGCGAGCTCGGTCTTCGCCATCTTGACGGCACCTTCGTGGTGCTTGATCATCATGTCGAGCCACAGCCGGTCGAACTCGGCGCCGCTGGACCTCTCCAGCTTCGCCATGTCGTCCTGGCTCATCATCCCGGTCATGTCGTGGCCGGCGTGGTCCTGCTCGGCGCCCCACTGCTGGAGCCACTCGTTCATCTGAGCGATCTCCGGGCCCTGCGCCTTCTCGATGCGGGAGGCGAGGGAGCGGACCTTGTCGTCGCTGCTGCGCGACGGCACGAGCTTCGCCATCTCCAGCGCCTGCTCGTGGTGCGGGACCATGCCTTGCGCGAACGTGACGTCGGCAGCCGTGTTCGCGGGACCGCCGCAGGCGCTCAAGATGAGCATGCCGACGACAGCCCCGATGAGGGACTTCTTCAAGGGATTCTTCTCTCTGCGTTTGTGGACAGTGCTGGGTGGACTGACGAACTCAGTTCCGCAGCACGCAGAGAGTCGTGAGGAGCTGTCTTCCGCCCGGAGGCGGACGTTGAGGGGTGCTCGGCGGCGTTTCGCCCACGGGCTCGGCGAGCCGGGGGAGTGCCGTCTGGACCAGGAACCAGCCCAGCAGCACGACGGCCGCGGCGACCAGGACCGCGAGGCAAAGGTGCGTCAGGTCGTGCTCGTGGGGCTGTTCCTGTTGGTGGGACATCGTGTGCGCGGCGTGGGGAGTCTCCGCCGCCGCGACGTGGTGCATTCCCACGACGGAGAAGACGAGCGCGCACAGCAGCACCCATTGGGTGAACCGGCGCCTCGTCATGGGGCACACCCTACGACGACCGGGCTTGATACGGGTACCCCCTAGGGGTATTCTCCCCGTCATGAGTCTTACCAGGCAGGCGATCTCCGCGACGCTGCACTGCCTCACCGGCTGCGCGATCGGCGAGGTGCTCGGCATGGTCATCGGCACGGCGCTGGGCTGGGGCAACCTCGCCACGGTCGTGCTGTCCGTGGTGCTCGCGTTCGTGTTCGGCTACTCGCTGACGATCCGCCCGGTGCTGCGCTCGGGTCTCGCGTTCAAGGCGGCCCTCGGGGTGGCGCTGGCCGCGGACACCGTGTCGATCGCGGTCATGGAGGTCGTCGACAACGCGGTGATGCTGCTCGTGCCCGGCGCGATGAACGCCGGCCTCGCGAACTGGGTGTTCTGGGCGGCGCTGGTGTTCTCGCTCGCCGTCGCGTTCGTGGTGACGGTGCCGGTGAACCGCTGGATGATCGCGCGCGGCAAGGGCCACGCGGTCGTCCACCAGCACCACCACTGAGAGAAAGGCCGGGGCGGGTGCCCCGGCCTTCCCGTCACTGCCCCTTGCCTTCGGGCTGCGCGACCAGCGTCGGCGGCTTGGTGGCGTCGGCGTGCTCCGACGTCACCCGCGTGCCGTCGTGCCGAGGTCGCGGTTGTCCTCCGCGGCCGCCGCCGCGCCTATGCCCAGCACGAGCGCGACCGCTGCGAGCGCGAGTGCGCCCGCGGTCTTCCTGCCCACCATGGAACCTCCCCAGTTCGGCGTGAGGTCCCAGGATGCCGACGTGGTCATGGCGGAACCTTGAACGTGCTGGTCAGGCGCGGCTGAACGTCATCACCCAGTTCGTCTCCCAGGTCTCGCCGCTGTCGTAGGAGAACTGCTGCTGCCAGACGGGTTCGGCGGCCACCGTCCAGTCGAACCGCACCTTCACCGCGTGTCCGCCGACCACGTCGTCACCGAAGAACACCCCGTGGCCGTCGTCGAACCGCCCCTCCATCGGCGGGTCGAGGTGCCCTGGGGCGCGGGTGGAGGCCCACCAGATGCGCCAGACGTCGCCGGCCGGGTCGTACTGGCGCAGGGTCATGCCCTCCCAGTCGTCCGCGAAGACGCTGTCGATGATCGCCGCGCCGCCCAGCAGGGGTCTGGCCTCGGCCCGCGTCTCGAACTCGACCCACTCGGTGCCGCGCCCGACGATGTCGGCGATCTTGCGGTTGGCGACCCGCCAGTGGCCGTGCAGGAAGTTGAAATCGTTCTCACTCATGGAAAAGACGCTAAACCGATTCACTGACACCTTTTGTCAGTGATCGACTATTGACGCAAAGGTCTGGACCATTTTACCGTTCCTGCCAGTGGCCGCCGCCCTAGCCAGGAGGTCCTTTCCCTTGCGACTGCTCGCCAGAGTGGTCCCGGTGCTAGCTCTGCTAGCCGGGACCGTGATAGCCGTGACCAACGCGCCCACCGCAGCCGCAGCCCACGAGGACTGCCGGCCGGACGGGCTGTACAAGACGCCGGGTGTCGAATCGCCGTACTGCACGGTCTACGACACCGCCGGCCGCGAGAACATGGGGGACAAGTCCAGACGTGTCATCGGGTACTTCACCAGCTGGCGGACCGGCAAGAACGGTCAGCCGGGGTACCTCGCCAAGGACATCCCCTGGAACAAGGTCACGCACCTGAACTACGCGTTCGCGCACATCGACGGCCAGAACAAGATCTCGGTCGGTGACAGCAACGCGAACAACTCGTCCATCGGCATGGAGTGGCCGGGCGTCGCCGGCGCCGAGATGGACCCGTCGCTGCCCTACAAGGGGAACTTCAACCAGCTCACGAAGTTCAAGAAGCAGTACCCGAACGTCAAGACGCTGATCTCGGTCGGCGGCTGGGCGGAGACCGGCGGCTTCTTCAACGCCGACGGCACGCGCAACGCGTCGGGCGGCTTCTACAAGCTCGGCCAGAACCAGGCGGCGATCGACACGTTCGCCGACAGCACCGTGGAGTTCCTGCGCAAGTACGGCTTCAACGGCGCCGACATCGACTACGAGTACGCGACGTCGAACAACCACGCCGGCAACCCGGACGACTTCTGGATCTCCAACGCCAACCGCGGCACGCTGTGGGCCGGCTACGACAAGATCATGAAGACGCTGCGCGAGAAGCTCGACCGCGCCGGTGCCGCCGACGGCAAGCACTACATGCTGACCGCCGCCGTGCCCGCGTCCGGCTGGCTGCTGCGCGGCCAGGAGGCGTACCAGGTCACCAAGTACCTCGACTACCTCAACGTCATGAGCTACGACCTGCACGGTTCGTGGAACCAGTTCGTCGGCCCGAACGCGGCTCTCTACGACGACGGCAAGGACGCGGAGCTCGCGGCCGGCGGCGTGTACGGCGCGGGTCAGTACGAGGGCATGGGATACCTGAACACCGACTGGGCGTACCACTACTTCCGCGGCTCCATGCAGGCCGGACGCATCAACATCGGCGTGCCGTTCTACTCGCGCGGCTGGCAGGGCGTCACCGGTGGCACGAACGGGTTGTGGGGCAAGGCTCCGCTGCCGAACCAGTCGCAGTGCCCGCCCGGCACCGGTTCGTCGGTCGGCTCGACCACGCCGTGCGGTAACGGCGCGGCCGGCATCGACAACATCTGGCACGACGTCACCGCGGGTGGCGCCGAGGTTCCGTCCGGTGTGAACCCGTTGTGGCACACCAAGAACCTGGAAGCCAAGATCACCGGTTCGTACTCCTCGCAGTACGGCCTTGACCCGGTCAACGACCCGACCGACCGCCTCACCGGCACGTACGCGCCGTACTACGACTCGACGTTGAAGTCGCCGTGGCTGTGGAACGACGACAAGAAGGTGTTCCTCTCCACCGAGACCGAGCAGTCGATCGCGGAGAAGGCCAAGTACGTCAAGGACAAGGGCCTCGGCGGCATCATGATCTGGGAGCTCGCCGGCGACTACAAGTACGACTCCGTGAAGAAGGAGTACTTCATCGGCGACACGCTGCTGTCGACCATCAACACCGGCCTGAACGGCGCCGCTCCCTACGGCGCCCAGAAGGCCACGACGCAGCAGACCCAGTCCCTCGCGGTCGACGTGGACGTCTACGGCTTCGCGTTGGGCGACAACAACTACCCGATCACGCCGAAGATCAAGTTCACGAACCGCTCGACCGTCACCATCCCCGGTGGCACGAAGATCGCGTTCGACTACGGCACCAGCGCGCCGGGCAGCATGGCCGACCAGTCCGGCTTCGGGCTGAAGATCGTGTCGAAGGGACACAGCGGGTCCAACGTCGGCGGCCTGAAGGGTGACTTCCAGAAGGCGGAGCTCACGCTGCCGTCGTGGCAGTCGCTGGCACCGGGCGCGTCGATCGACGTGACCGTCAGCTACCAGCTGCCGATCTCGACGCCGTCGAACTTCGTGTTCACGTTCGGCGGCCAGTCGTACGCGATCACCGCGGACTACCCGCGCATCGGCGGCGGCAACCCGCCGACGTCCACTACTACGTCCACGACCACCACTACTACGACGACCACCACGACCACGACCACCACGAACCCGCCGGCCTGCTCGCTGCCCGCGTGGGAGCGCGGCAAGGTCTACACCGGTGGCAACGAGGTGGCGCACAACGGTCGCAAGTGGCGTGCCCAGTGGTGGACGACCGGCGAGGAGCCCGGAACCACCGGCGAGTGGGGCGTCTGGCGTGACCAGGGTGCCTGCTGACTAGTCAGGAAACTGTCAGGCGCGGGGCTTAGGCTGTTCATCGTGACCGCCCAAGACCCGCGCCTGCAGGAACTCCTGCTGCTCCGCAAGGTCCGCGACCGGATCGACCGCGAGTACCGGCAACCGCTGGACGTCGCGGCGCTGGCTCGCGGGGTGCACCTGTCCGCGGGGCATCTCTCGCGGGCGTTCCGCGCGGCGTTCGGCGAGTCGCCCTACAGCTACCTGATGACCCGCCGCATCGAGCGGGCCATGACGTTGCTGCGCCGGGGCGACATGTCCGTCACGGACGTCTGCTTCGAGGTCGGCTGCACGTCGCTCGGCACGTTCAGCACCCGCTTCTCCGAACTGGTCGGCATGTCGCCGAGTCAGTACAAGAAGGTCGCCGGAGAGGACGGGCAGGGCATCCCGAACTGCCTGGCCAAGGCCGTGATGAGGCCGATCAGGAATCGAGAAGCGGCGACCGGTCCGTCCGATTAGGTTGACCGGCATGTCAGTCATCATCGCCGCGGCCTTCCTGCCCGCAGACGACCCCGAGAAGTCACTCGGCTTCTTCCGCGACGCGCTCGGCTTCGAGGTCCGCCAGGACGTCGGCCAGGGCACCATGCGCTGGATCACCGTCGGTCCGCCCGACCAGCCGGGGACCGGCATCGTGCTGCACCCGCCCGCCGCCGACCCCGGCGTGAGCGACGAGGAACGCCGCACCATCGCCGTTCTCATGGCGAAGGGCGTCTACACGGCGGTTTCGCTCGCCACCAAGGACCTACAGGGCACGTTCGACCGTGCGCGCGCATGGGTCGAATCGTCGGGTGCGGGCGAAGTGCTGCAGGAGCCCGAGGACCAGCCGTGGGGCGTTCGGGACTGCGCGTTCCGCGACCCGGCCGGCAACCTGGTCCGCGTCAACCAACTCTGAACGTGGTGCCCGGCGCGGCGTGGTCGACCTGCCCCGCGTACCGGGCCGAGGCACGGGCGACCGCTTCCTGAGGGGTCAGGAAGCGGCCCACGTGCGTGACGACCAACCGTCCCGCACCCGCCCGGGATGCCGTCTCACCTGCGTCTTCCGGCGTGTGATGGGCCATGTCCGGCGTCTTCTCCGCGCTCTCGGCCTCGCACAGCAGCACGTCGGTGCCGCGGGCCAGTTCGACGAGGCTCCGGCACGCCGCGGTGTCGCCGGAGTAGGTCAGCGAGCGGCTCTCGGACTCGATCCGGACGCCGAACGCGGGGATGCCGTGCTCGACCGCCGCCGTGGTCAGCCGCAGCGAGCCGACCGCGGCCTGGTGGCCGTCGTGCAGTTCGGTGATCGCGAACGCGTCCTCGATCGGGCTGCGCACCGGTCCGTTGGTGAGGAACCCGGCGAGGCGGTCGGCGATGCCGGGCGGGCCGTACAGGGGGACCGGCTCGCGTTCGACGTCCGCGAACAGCAGGGCGTAGTAGGTGGTGAGCAGGTCCGCGCTGTGGTCGGCGTGCAGGTGCGAGATCCAGATCGCGTCCAGGTCCTCCAGCCGCGTGTGGCGCTGCAACGGGCCGAGCGTGCCGGTGCCGGCGTCCATCCACACGCGAGTGTCGCCGTGCGACACCAGATAGCCCGAACACGGGTTGTCCGTGCTCGGGTACGGCGTCGCGCACCCGAGCACGGTCAGGCTGAGGTCCATCGGTCAACCGTAGATCAACGGGCCCGTGTTCCCTTGAGCTTCACCAGGTCCGACTCGAACAGGTTCTGCTCGACCTTCAAGGTGCCGGGCACGGCCGCGTCCGGCCTGCTCATGTACGACTGCGTCGCGGAAGGCCGTCCCACCAACGAGAAGCGCAGCTCGCCGGTGAGTCCCAGGGTGTCGATGGAGTTGGTCTCGTGGAACGCCCGCAGCACGCCGTCACGCGTGAGGTCCTTCTTCTCACACGCCTTCTCCAGCACCGCGACGTACGCCAACGCGACCGTGTAGCCGTGCACGGTGTTGAGCGAACCCGGTTCGCCCGGCCATCGTTGCCCGTAGGCGTCGCGTAGCTCCCGGACGCCCCGCGCCTCGCCGCTCCACGGCGCGACCGGTGCCGTGAGCAGGACCTGCTTGGCGAACACCGCGGCCACCGGCGACTCCATGATCGCCGGGTCGTAGCTGACCGCGCTCGACAGGATCGGCACGGTCCAGCCGAGTTGTGCGGCGATCCCGACGGCCGCGGCGGTCTGCGGCGGCGTCAGGCTGAGCACCAGGACCTTGGCGTCGGCGGCCTTCAGCGCGGCGATCTGGGTGGTGAGGTTCGCCGTCGTCTCGGTGACCGCCTGCTCCGAGATCTTCATGCCCCAGTTCTCTGCGACGAACCGGCTGCCCTCCAGCGCGTTCTCACCGAAGCTGCCCTTGAGGTGAAGGTGACCGATCGTGTCGCCGTCCTTCAGCGAGCCCTTGCGCTTGTGGTGGTCGAGGCCGTTGATGATGTCGAGGTCGTAGGTGGTGCCGACGATCATCATGTGCGGGTTGCCCAGCAGGGAGGCGGCCCACGAGCCGGGCACGGTGAGCGCCCGCGTCTGCATCAGGTCGGGCTCGATCGCCGCCGTCATCGGCTGGCCGGTCACGTCGATGAATCCCAGCACCTGCGGCTCGAGCTCGAAATAGCCGTCCAGTGCCTTCTGAACGTCGTAGGCGTGGTCCTTCTGCTTCAGTTCGATACGCCGTCCGCACACGCCGCCGCGTTTGTTGACCTGGTCCAGATAAAGTTCATATCCGCGAATCCGGAGAACTGAAGTCCCTTTGAAGGGACCGGTCATGTCGGTCAGGACGCCGAGTGAGATTGCCTCGTCGGTGATGCCAGGGCCGGTCCTGACCGGCTGATTCATCTGGTCATTCCCCGCGCAGCCGGTGAGCGCCGCCAGTAGGAGGACAGTGGGCAAGAACAGCTGACGAATGGACATTCCAGGCCTTGTCGCAGGAGAAATGAATCAGCGGCGGGGCCGCAGTATTGAACAGGGGGACGGGGGTCGTCCAATTTTGTGGCCCGGAACACCCCCGCGGGGTGAACTGCTTCGATTTCCGATGCAAAACGCGTGCCGGGTACCGTGATCGGGTGGAAGAGCCCGTGTGGAACGAGTGGCGGCGGCCAGGCCCGACGCCCGCGCAACGGCGGCGCGACATCGGCATCGCCGTGATCGTGCTGCTGTGCGCCGTCGAGGTCACCACGCTGGTCAACAGCATGGGTGCGTACGTCTTCCGGGACCCGCCCGGTCTGGCCGCGCAGCTCGCCTGGGTGCTCGCGTTGTCCGTGCCGCTGGTCGTGCGCCGCCGCTACCCGCTGGCCGTGATGCTCGTGGTGTCGGCCCTGTTCATCGCGGCGCAGATCAACCGCGCCGGCGACACCCTGGTGCCCTCCGCGATCCTGTTCCTCGCGATCTACACGGTCGGCGCGTGGGAGCGGAACCGCCGTCTCGCCCGCTGGTCCCGCATCGGCGTGATCGGCGCGATGTTCCTGTGGCTCGGGTTCAACCTCGTGCGGTCCCTGCTCGGCCCCAAGGGCGACTTCAAGGACGCCGCCGGGCCGATGGACCCGGTGCTCGCCTCCGTCCTCTACGGACTGGAGTTCAACATCTTCTTCTTCATGCTCGCCTACGTGGTGGGGGAGATGGCCTGGTCGGGAGCCCGGCGCCGGGCCCAGCTGGAGTTCCAGGCCGAGGAGCTGCGCCGCTCGCAGGAACAGAACACCCGCGGCGCCATCGCCGCCGAACGCATGCGCATCGCCCGCGACCTGCACGACGTCGTGGCGCACCACGTGTCCGTGATGGGCATCCAGGCCGGTGCCGCGCGCCGGGTCCTCGACTCCGATCCCGTCATGGCCCGCGACGCGTTGCAGACCGTCGAACAGACCGCCCGGACCGCGATCAGCGAACTGCGCGGCCTGCTGGGAGTGCTGCGGGCCGACGCGGAGCCCGATCTGAAGGCGGCGCCCGGCCTGGACGACCTGCCGGAACTGTTCGACAGCGCCCGCGCGGCCGGTCTTGATGTCTCGCACGGCGTCTATGGCGCACCTCGCGACGTGCCACCCGGTGTTGCGTTGTCGGCTTATCGCGTCGTGCAGGAAGCACTCACGAACGTGGTCAAGCACGCCGGCGCGCACCACGTCGACGTGCGGATGCGGTTCCTGGACAGCGCTCTGGAACTGGAGATCGCGGACGACGGCCGTGGCCGTGGCGCGTCCACGAATCCGGGATTCGGGCTCGTCGGTATGCGCGAACGTCTTGCCGTGCACGGCGGTTCGCTGGAAGTAGGTCCACGGCGTGACGCGGGCTATCTGGTCCGTGCGTCACTGCCGACCGTGGTGGAGGAGAAGGCGTGAGTTTGCGAGTCGTGCTGGCCGACGACCAGGACCTGGTCCGCGCCGGATTCCGGGTCATCCTCGGCACCGAGCCCGGCATCGAGGTCGTCGGCGAGGCGGGCGACGGCGCCCAGGCCGTGGAACTCGTCGCGTCGCTGCGCCCCGACGTCGTCCTGATGGACGTCCAGATGCCGCGCATGGACGGCCTGGAAGCCACCCGCCACATCCTTTCCGCGGGTCAAGGCACCCGAGTCGTCATCCTGACCACGTTCGACCGCGAGGACTACCTCTTCGAGGCGCTGCAGGCGGGCGCGAGCGGGTTCCTGCTGAAGAACGCCTCGCCGGAAGACCTCGTGGAGTCCGTGCGGGTCGTCGCGCGCGGGGACGCGTTGCTCTCGCCCGAGGTGACACGACGGGTGATCGCCCGCTTCAGCACGGCGCCAAGGGAACGCACGCGCCCGCCGGAGCTCACCGACCGTGAGTTCGAGGTGCTGGTGGAACTGGCCAAGGGCGCGTCCAACGCGGAGATCGCCGCGACGTTGTTCCTGGGGGAGACCACCGTGAAGACGCACGTCTCCCGCGTGCTGACCAAGCTCGGTCTGCGCGACCGCACGCACGCCGTCGTGTTCGCCTACGAGAGAGGGATCGTCACGCCTGGCGGCTGAAGCCGTCGGGAACTCATACTGTCCCGGCTTCACATCGCCGTGAGAGGTGGGCTTGGTGACGACGAACTCGCGCCGCAACGGTCTGGCCCCGGTCACCTGGGCGCGATTGGCGCTGTGGACGTTCGTCGTCGTGAACCTGGCGATCGTCGAGTTCCTCTTCCTGACCGCGGGCGCGGGCAAGAACGAGGTTCTCACCGTCGCGAAGTTCTTCGGCCTGCACGCCGCGCTGATCATGATGTTCCAGTTGCTGCTGGTCGCCCGGCTGCCGTGGCTGGACCGGCGCATCGGCATGGACCGCCTGACGGTGTGGCACCGGTGGACCGGTTTTCTTCTTCTGTGGACCGTGCTCACGCATGCCACGATCGTCGTGTTGGGCTACGCGACGCTGGACGACGCGTCGATGGGGAAGACGTTCCTCGCGCTGGCTGGCGTTCCCGCCTCGCTGCTCGGCATGCTCGCGGCGACGACCATCGTGGTGATCGGGGTCGTCTCGACGCGGGCGATCCGGCGGCGACTGCAGTACGAGACCTGGCACGGCCTGCACCTGCTGCTGTACCTGGCGCTCGGGCTCGCGTTCGTCCACCAGTTGCTGGAGACCACGACGTTCAAGTCGTCGGTGTTCGCGATGGTCTACTGGTGGGCGCTGTGGCTGTTCGCCTTCGGCTCGCTGGTCGCGGGCCGGATCGTGACGCCGCTGATCCTCAACTCCCGCCACCGGTTCCGGGTCGCGGCCGTCGTGCCGGAGTCGCCCGACGCGGTGTCGGTGTACGTGACCGGACAACACCTCGACCGGCTGGCCGCGAAGTCCGGCCAGTTCTGCATCTGGCGGTTCCCCGGACACCGCCACTGGTGGCTCGCGAACCCGTTCTCGCTGTCGGCCGAGCCCGACGGCCGCACGCTGCGGCTGACCGCCAAGTCCGTCGGCAAGGGCAGCGCGGGCATGCGCACCCTCCAGGTCGGGACGCGCGTGTTCGTCGAAGGCCCGTACGGGGCGTTCACGTCACTGCACCGAACCCGGCCGGGCGTGCTGCTGATCGCGGGCGGCGTCGGCGTCACCCCTATCCGCGCTCTGCTGCAGGAGCACGTCCCCGGCGACTTCGTCGTGCTCTACCGGGTGCGTGACGAGCGCGAGGCCGTGCTGCTGAACGAGTTGCGCCAACTCGTCGCGGCCCGCCGAGGCCGGCTGCACCTGCTCACCGGCCGCACCGGCCAGGGAGCCCGGCCGTTCGAACCGGGCGCCCTGCACCAGCTGGTGCCCGACGTCGTGCTCCGCGACGTGTACGTCTGCGGCCCGCCGGCGATGACCGCGGCCGTGCTGAGCGGATTGCGTCAGTTGAACGTGCCTCGCGGCCAGGTGCACGCCGAGAAGTTCGGCCTGGCCTGATGCTCTTCGTACGCAATCTGACGTAGGCGAGATCAGAACGTGAGCGGATGATGCCGCCCCTCGTGGTGACGAGCATGGATCTCGACACCACGAGAGAGGGAGAGCAATGGCTACCACCCGCAAGCTCAGTGGCCGCGCCCGCAAGGCCGTGCTGCTCGTGCACGTCCTGTCGGCGGCGGCGTGGCTCGGCATCGACCTCGCGCTGGGGATCCTCGTCGTGATCGCACTGTCCACTGAGGACGCCGGCATCGCGGGCGTCGCGATCCAGGCGGTGGACCTCTTCGCGATCTGGCCGATGTTCGGTGCCAGCGTCGTCTGCATGATCTCCGGCGTCGTGCTCGGCGTCGGCAGCAAGTACGGCCTGGTCAGGTACTGGTGGGTCGCGATCAAGCTGGTGCTGAACGTAGGCATGTCCCTGCTGATCGCGTTCGCACTCCGTCCCGGCGTGGCGGAGGCCGCCCGGATCGGCCGGCGCATGCTGGCGGGCGACCCGACCGCCGTGATCCCTTCGGGACTCATCCACCCGGTAGTAGTCGCGCCCACCCTGCTGCTGTTCGCCTACGTCCTGTCGGTATTCAAGCCGTGGGGCCGGATCCGCAAGTCAGCCCAGCCAGTCAAGGGCCAGCGCCGCGACCTCGTCGGTGCTGTCTAACTGCAGGAAGTGCCCGCCGCCCGCCACGATCTCGACCCGCGAACCGGGCGCGAGACCCGTGGCGGCGTCGGCGTAGTTGTCCGGCGTGATGCACCCGTCCTGGGCGCCGGCCAGCACCAGCATCGGGACCTCCGCGGGCTTCTCGGCTCGCTTGGCCAGATCGGCGAGCTCGGGATCGTGCAACGACCGGTCGAAGTTGGCCCGGTACAGCTTCAGCGCGTTGGCCCGGATCGCCGGATCCGCGTACATGTCGCTGACGTAGTCCGGCACGTCCAGACCCGGTGACCAGGTGCGCCACAGGTAGTCGATCAACTTGTCGTTCAGCAGCGCCTCACCGACCCTGGGCACCTGGAACAGGAACAGGTAGAAGAACCGTTGCTGCTGCGCGGGTTCGTCGAAGATCCGCCCCAGCGTCGCCGGCGGCGGCACCGACATGGTGACCACCCGCCGAACCAGGTCGGGCCTGACGGCCGCGAGCCGCCCGGCCACTCCGGCCCCGATGTCGTGCCCGATCACGTCGACCGCCCCACCCAGCGCCGAGTTCACCGCGGCGGCGTCCGCGGCCAGCGTCAGCCCGTCGCTGAACGTCAGTCGGTCCACCGTCGACGGGTGATGCCCGCGCAGGAAGGGCGCGACCACCCGGCGCCCGGCGGCGACCAGCCGTTCGGCGAGAGGCCCGAACGACGCCGGGTGGTCTGGGAACCCATGCCAGCACACGACGACCGGCCCATCGCCCGCGGCCAGCGCCGGAACATCGCCCCGCTCAGTCTGGATGACGATCTCGTCGAACCGCATCAGAAGTCCACCCTCATCACGAACCGCCGCTTCGTCGGGTGCGTCACCTGCGCGAACCCGGCCTCCTCGAACACCTGCCGCGCACCGACGTGCAACTCGCCCCACGTGACGTTCTGCCCAGGCGCGGCGACCATCGGATACGCCTCGACGGCCCGGGCCCCGTGCTTGCGCGCGTGCTCCACGGTCGCCGCCGCCAGCTCGTAGGTGAGCCCTTGCTTGCGGAACCCTTTGCGCACCACAAAACACGTCACGGCCCACACGCCGTCGTCGTCCTTGTCCTCGGCGCGGCCCTTCCACGGAATGGGCATGTCGAGCAGCTTCGCGTAGTCACACCGCGGCTCGACCGCCACCCACCCGGCGGGCTGTTCGTCCACATAGGCCACGAGGCCGCTGCCACGCGCGGACTGCTCCTCGTGCGCGGCGACGCGTTCGTCGAGCGTCGAGTCGCGCCACGCCCAGCCCTTCACCTTGTACCGCTGGCAGTGGCACTTGCCGGGCTCGGAGCTGTCGAAGATCGCCTCGACGTCCTCCCACGGCACCTCGTCCGACGGCACGATCCGGATCATGTCAGCCAGACTAGAACGATCGGGCGGTCGTGACGGGCACTGTCCCGACTTGGCCGATCCGGTGGCCCGACCCGACCGATGACGAGGTCCCATCCCGGCGGCCCGGCCCTACCCGACCGATGACGAGGCCTGATCCGACCGGCGGTGTGGCCTGACCCGACCGGCGACGAGGCCTGACCCGACCGATGACGAGGTCCCATCCCGGCGGCCCGGCCCGACCTGACTCCTCGCCCCCCGCGCTTCCTCTTATGCGGAACGAACAGATCGCGATTCCGGTTCCCGCTCTGTCCACAGGCTACCGTGATCAGCGAAGACGCAGGTCAGCGAACCGCAAGCCTGTGGACAACTTGAGATCTTGAGCCACTCGGCAGGGGCGTGGTCGCAGAAGATTCGATCTGTGTCGGTGGTGCTTGCAGATGCCGCGACAACCACGGTGACCGCGACAACCACGGCGCGATACCCCGGACGTGTCCGGCACCGTTCTGGACCACGCTTGAAGAAGGAGCCACGCCTGCAGCAGAGGCCACACCCGCAGGCAGAGGCCACGCCTGCAGCAGGGTCAACGTCCCTAGAGCTCCTGGGTCAGGTTGACCGGGTTCCCGTCCGGATCGAACACGTGCGCCACACGCTGCCCCCAGGGCATGTCGTTCGGCGGCCCCTGCACGCGCCCGCCCGCGGCCTCGACCAACGGCAGCAACGCATCGACGTCGGCCACTCCGATGCTCAGCGCGATGCGCGGCGGCGCGGACAGGTCAGCGGGCTCGGCGACGAGCCCGAGCTCCGCGTCGCCGATCTTCAGCGTTCGGTAGAACACCGGACCGTCCGGCGGGTACGAATACACCTCGCGCGCTCCGAGGACCTGCTCGTAGAACGCCTGCATCCGGTCGAGGCCGGGCGTCACGATGATGGGCTGGATGGCCATGAAATCCTCCTAGTCGTCCACAGGGATACGGGACGACTGCCCGGAACTCATCGGAGGTGCGCCGAACAAAGGCAGCAACTCCTCCACGTTCAAGAACGTCGTGCAACCGGTCACCAGCCCACCCCGCACGTCCAGGAACACCAGCCCGAACGGCTGCGAGATCCCCGGCCGCATCTGCCAGTACGCGGGCGACCCGTTGGCCCGCACCGGCACCAGCCAAGCACCCACACAGGCAGCGCCAGGATCGCTCAACGCCACCGAGATCGGCCCACGCCCTCGCAGCCACCAGCTGAACGGCGGCATCGACATCGTCGCGTCCTCGTGCAACAAAGCCACAAGCGTCTTCACGTCGTGCCGTTCGAACGCCTCGCAGTAGCGGCTCAGCAGCGACTTCTGCGCGGGATCGGAGGGCAGGAAAGGCTCGCCGGCGTCCACGACCGGCAATGTCGCGCGTGCCCGTTGCAACGCGCTGTTCGCCGCCGCCACCGAGATGTCCAGCAGCGCGGCGACCTCGGATGCCTGCCACGCCAGCACATCGCGCAGGATCAGCACGGCTCGCTGGCGCGCGGGCAGGTGCTGCAACGCCGCCACGAACGCCAGCCGCACGGTCTCGCGGCGGATCGCCTGGTCTTCCGGCAGCACCAGCGCGTCGGGAACGGGCTGTACGAAGACGTTCTCCAGCAGGGGAGCCCCGAGATCTCCGCCGGACGGTCCCAGGTCGACGGCCAGGGCGCGGCGTTGGGCGCTGCGCTGCATGTCGATGCAGATGTTCGTGGCGATCCGGTAGAGCCAGGTCCGCAGTGACGCGCGTGCGGAGTCGTAGCTGTCGAACGCCTTCCACGCGCGCACGAGTGTCTCCTGCGCGGCGTCCTCGGCCTCGAAGCCCGAGCCGAGCATGCGGTAGCAGTAGCCGGTCAGCTCGACCCGGAACGGCTCCAGCGTCTCGATCACGCACCGGACCCTACGCGGATCCGCGCCAGTTCGTCCGGCACCGGGCCGGGGTGCACGATCCCGAGCCGCCGGGTGGCCCGCGTCATGGCGACGTAGAGATCGTTGTGCCCCAACGGTGCGGCGAGGATCGCGGCCGGGTCGACGACCAGCACGGAGTCGAACTCCAGTCCCTTGGCCTCCGCCGGCGTCAGCAGAACGACCGGATCGGTGATCGCGGGTGGCGTGGTGAAGCGCAGCGCCTGGCCGAGCACGGCGACGTGGGCCGCAGGGGTGATGATCGCGCACTGGCCGCCCGCCGACGCGGCCGCGAGACCCGCGACGACCCCCGGAAGTTCGGCGAGCGCGACGCCTCGGCGCCAGGGCGGTTCACCGGTGGCGCGTACGGAACGGGGAGGGAGCAGGCCGGGGTGGTGCGCGGCGAACAGGTCGGCGGTGGCGTCCATGATCTCCGCCGGGGTCCGGTAGTTGACCGTGAGCTGGGCGAGCCGCCAGCGATCGTCCACGTGCGGCCGCAGCACGCGATCCCACGACGACGCACCGGCCGGGTCGCTGGTCTGCGCGAGATCGCCGACGATCGTCATCGACCTGCTGGGACACCGCCTCATCACCATCCGCCAGGCCATCTCGGACAGCTCCTGCGCCTCGTCGACGACGACGTGCCCGAACGTCGCCCGGCCGTTCTCCCCGATCAGCGCGGCGGCCTCGTCCAGCAGCGGGACGTCCGCCGCACTCCAGCGACCGGCCCCGCCGACCAACCCGGTCACCACGTCCCTCGCGGTCAGCGGCGGCCACAGCCCGTCCAGCACGCGGGCCACCCCGGCGTCCGCCGACAACGCGCCGCACAGCCGGGTGGCGTCGACCTCGTCGAGCAGGTGCCGCGGACCGTCCGGGTCCTCGTCCTGGCCGAGCACCACCCCAGCGGCGGCCAGCGCGCGCAGTTCGGCCGCGCTGAGCCGGCCGTCGGCATCGCCGCCGTCGATGGCCTCGCCGGTGTCGGTGAACACCACGTTCTCCATCTCGTCGATCAGGCGGCGCGCGAGCAGGTCGACGACCCGCCGCTGGAACACCAGCCTGGCCTGGTTGTGCGGCAACCCGCTGCGGAAGGCCACGTCCAGGGCGTCCTGGTGGCCTGACGGATCCAGCCGCACCACCTGCTGCTCGAACTCCACCTCGACCGGCTCGCCGGGAGCAGGCACCGAAGCCCGCACCGCGGCGGCGATCCGGGCCGCCATGCCGGCGCGGCCCTTGCGTTCGGCGACGTCGGGCGAGTCCGTGCGGCCGACCTGGATCTCCGGGCGCAGCAGGCCGATGGTCGCCGTCACCACGGCGTGCTCGCCCAGGCCGGGCAGCACCTGCCCGATGTAGTCCAGGAAGACCTCGCTGGGCCCGACGACCAGCACGCCCCGAGTGCGCAGGTGCGGACGCGTGTACAGCAGGAACGCCAGCCGCAGCAGCGCGACCGCCGTCTTGCCCGTCCCCGGACCGCCCTGCACCACCAGCACCCCGCCGTGCCCGTCGCGGACGATCCGGTCCTGCTCCGCCTGCAGCGTCGTCACGACGTCGCGCATCCGCCCGGTCCGCTCCGCCGTCAGCACCGCCAGCAACGCGGCCTCGCCGACCAGGCCGGCTTGGTCGGCAGTGTCGGCATCGAGCAGGTCGTCGTCCAGCGCCAGGACGGTCCTGCCACGCGTCGTGATGCGCCGCCGCCGTCGCACGTCCTGCGAGTCGGCCATGGTCGCGGTGTAGAACGGCTGGGCCGCCGGTGCGCGCCAGTCGAGCAGCAGCGGCTCGTCGTCCTCGAACATCCCCAGCCTGCCGATGTAGACGCGGCGCCCGTCCCGCAGATCCAGCCGCCCGAAGCACAGTCCGTCCTCCGCGGCATCCAGGCGGGCCAGTTCTCTCCGCCAGACCCCCGCCTCGCCGGTCGACCGCCGGGCCTGCTCGCGCAGGGCGTCCAGCCTGGCGTACAGCGCGGTCACGTACTCCTGCTCGGCGACGAGCTCGTCCTCGTTGCTGGTCGGCACCCCAGAACTCCCAGCTGTTCGGCGATCGGTGACGACGAGGGTGCACGGCGGATTCGCGCAGTAACAGTCTTGTTCTCACCGGACCGTTCAGCCGCCACCGATGAGTTCCCGGCGGCCGGTGCGTACAACAGGCATGACTGAAGACATCCGCGCCGCGGTGGCGGCGGAACGACGAGATCAGGCCGAACTTCTGAGCGGCCTCACCGAGGACCAGTGGAACGCGCCGAGCCTGTGCGAAGGCTGGACCGTCAAGCACGTCGTCGCGCACACGACACTGCCGTTCCGCTCCTCCGGCACGCGAGTGGTCCTGGAAATCCTGAAGTCCGCCGGCCGCTTCAACCACGCCTCCGACCGCATGGCCCGCAAGGACGCTCAGCTCCCCACCGCGGAGTTGCTCGGCGCGCTGAAGAACAACATCGACCACCCGTGGACGCCACCGGGCGGCGGTCCGGCAGGCGCGCTCTCGCACGACGTCATCCACGGCCTCGACATCACCACCGCGCTGGGCATCGACCGCAAAGTCCCGCACGAACGGCTGAAAATCGTCCTGGACGGCATGAAGCCCGGCAACGTCAAGTACTTCGGCGCCGACCTGGACGGCAAACGGCTGGAGGCCACCGACCTGGACTGGACGTTCGGCGGGGGAGAACCCGTCCGAGGGCTGGCCCAGGACCTGTTGCTGCTGGTCTGCGGACGGACGCTGCCGCCGGGACGACTCAGCTGACCGCGTCGCGCACGCGGGCCGTCGCCTCGGTCGTGGCCACGAGGAACCGAAGAACGACCTGACGGTCCGCGTCGCTCATCTCGCCCCACACCGCCGCGTACTCGCGGGCCAGCGGCTGGAAGAACGTCGCCGCCAGCGCCGTCGCCCGGTCGAGCACCTGGAGTTCGACCCGGCGGCGGTCGTCCGGGTCGCGCTCGCGCGTCACGTGACCGGCCTTCTCCAACCGGTCCAGCACGGACGTCGTGGCCGACGCGCTCAGGTTCAGGGCCTTCGCCAGCGTGCCGGGTGTCATGGGACCCGTCATGATGAGGTTCAGCGCTGTCATGTCCGTCGGGTGCAGGGCGTGCGCGGCGCTGAAGATCTCCAGGAATCGGTTCGACTCCATCACCAAAGCGCGCAGCATCATGCTCAGGTCGTAGTCACTTGCGTCGCTCACGGTCACAGCTTACTGTTTCGGCCATCGAAACGTTCGACGATCGAAGGAATGCGTGATGCGAGTCCTCGCCGGGGTACTGCTCGTCGTCTGGTTGGCCCTGGGCGGCTTCACCGGGCCGTACGCGGGCAAGCTGTCGGAGGTCGCGGAGAACGACAGCAGTGCGTTCCTCCCGAACTCCGCCGAGTCCACTCAGGTCGCCGAGCTGCAGAAGAAGTTCCAGCGCGAGACCGCGATCCCGGCGATCGTCGTGATCGAACGGTCCGGCGGACTGACCGAAGAGGACCGGAAGTACCTCGCCGACCAGGCCAAGGGCTTCCAGGCGTCGCCGGTCATCTCCGCGCCGAACGACAAGGACGCCGCCCAGATCGTCGTGCTGCTCGACCCGGGCAACGACGTCAAGGACTCGGTCTTCCAGCTCCGCGACGGCACGCGTGGCGCTCCGCAGGGGCTGACGGTGCTGGTCACGGGCCCAGCCGCGCAGGTGGCGGACCTCGTCGAGGCGTTCGGCGGGATCGACGGGCTGCTGCTGATCGTCGCGGGCGCCGTGGTCGCGTTGATCCTGCTGGTGGTCTACCGAAGTCCGCTGCTGCCGCTCGTCGTGCTCGTGTCGGCGGTGTTCGCGCTCGGCCTGGCCAGTTTCGTCGTGTACCTGCTCGCGAAGAATGACGTGCTGGCGTTGAACGGGCAAAGCCAGGGCATCCTCTCGATCCTGGTCTTCGGCGCCGCGACGGACTACGCGTTGCTGCTCGTGTCCAGGTTCCGCGAGCAACTGCGCGACACGCAGGACAAGTACGAGTCCATCCGCCTGGCCTGGCGCGGCACGATCGAACCCATCGCGGCCTCGGCCGGCACGGTGATCCTCGGCGTGCTGTGCCTGCTGTTCAGCGACCTCGACTCGAACAAGGGCCTCGGGCCGGTCGCGGCCATCGGCATCGGCGCCGCGCTGCTGACCACGATGACGTTCCTGCCGGCGACGCTGGCACTGCTCGGACGGGGCGCTTTCTGGCCGTTCGCACCGAAGTTCGGCTCGAAGCACCCCGAGACCAGCGGGCTCTGGGGCCGCGTCGCGAACCTCGTGCGCCGCAAGCCTCGCGCGATCTGGATTGTCACGTCGCTGGTGCTGCTCGCCGGCGCCGCGTTCCTGCCGCAGCTCAAGGCCTCCGGCACCGCGCAGTCCGACGTGTTCCTGACGCCGGTCGAGTCCGTTGCGGGACAGGAGGTGCTGTCGCGGCACTTCCCCGGCGGCACCGGCTCGCCGACCGTGATCATCACGGCCGAGAGCCAGACCGCCGAGGTCGTGCAGAAGTCCAAGGTGGACGGTGTCGCGGACGTGCGACCGTCCGGAACGGCCGACGGGCTCGTGCGGATCGAGGCCACGCTGAAGGACGCGCCGGACTCCGACGCCGCGGTCGAGACCGTGCAACGGCTTCGTGCGGCCGTGGACGGCATCGACGGCACGAAGGTGGGCGGGCCGACGGCGACGTTGCTCGACACCAGGACCACGTCCGAGCACGACCGAGCGCTGATCATCCCGATCGTGCTGCTCGTGATCTTCCTGATCCTGGCCCTGCTGCTGCGGTCGCTGCTGGCGCCGTTGCTGCTGATCGCGACGGTCGTGCTGTCGTTCGCGGCCACGATGGGCGTGTCGGCGCTGGTGTTCAACCACGTCTTCGACTTCCCGGGCGCTGATCCCGTGGTGCCGCTGTTCGGGTTCGTGTTCCTCGTGGCGCTGGGCATCGACTACAACATCTTCCTGATGACCCGCGTCCGTGAAGAGACCCAGCAACTCGGGACGGTCGAAGGCACGCTCAGAGGACTCAGCCTGACCGGTGGCGTGATCACGTCGGCGGGTGTGGTGCTGGCGGCCACGTTCGCGGCGCTCGCCGTGCTGCCGATCCTGTTCCTGACGCAGATCGCGTTCATCGTGGCGTTCGGCGTGCTGCTGGACACGTTGCTGGTGCGGTCGTTGCTCGTGCCGGCGCTGTCGGTGGACATCGGCGGGCGAATCTGGTGGCCGTCGAAGCTGCGGTGAGTCAGGATTCCCGGCATGACCTTCACGGCACGTCAGCTCAACCGCGCCACGCTCGACCGGCAGATGCTGCTGCGGCGCGAACCGGTCGACCTGCTGACGGCCGTGGAGCGGGTCGTGGCGATCCAGGCGCAGGAACCCGCGTCGCCGTACATCGCGCTGTGGAACCGGATCGAGGGCTTCGACCCCGCTGATCTGGACGAGGCGTTCACGAGCGGGGTGGTCCGCAAGGCATCGCTGATGCGGATCACCCTGCACGCCGTCACGGCCGCGGACCACGAGGTGTTCCACCACGCGATGCTGCCCGCGTTGAGGGCGTCACGGCTGTACGACAAGCGGTTCAAGTCCATGAACGTCACGATCGAGCAGGCCGACGCACTGCTGGAACACCTGCTGGAGTTCGCGGCGACACCCCGGCAGAAGCCGGAGATCGAGGAACTGCTGCACTCGCACGTCGGCGACGTCGGTGAACCCGGCGTCTGGTGGGCGCTGCGGACCTACGGCGGCCTCGTGCACGCGCCGACGGGCGGGCCGTGGTCGTTCGGGCTGCGACCGTCCTATCAGGCCGTGGCGGCCGAGCCCCGCGAACGGATGGCGGCCGTCGCCGAGATGCTGCGCCGCTACCTCGCCGGCTTCGGGCCCGCGACCGTCCTCGACATGAACCAGTTCAGCATGCTGCCGCGCACCACGATCCGGGAAGCGCTGGCGTTGCTGGACCTCGTTCAGCACGGCGACCTCTACGACATTCCCGATCGGACGATCCCGGACGAAGACACCCCGGCACCGCCGCGGCTGATGGCCATGTGGGACAGCACGTTGCTCGCCTACGCCGACCGCAGCCGGATCATTCCGGACGAATACCGCAAGCTCGTCATCCGCAACAACGGTGACACGCTGCCGACACTTCTCGTCGACGGCCACGTGGCCGGAGTGTGGCGTCCCACCGAGGACGGAGGCGTTGAAGCGACCGCGTTCCACGCCCTGGACGAGGAACAATGGGCCGGACTGGCGGAGGAGGCCGCAGCGCTGCGCAAGCTCCTCGGTGATCGGGAACCTCAGGTCTACAAACGTTACGCACGGTGGTGGAGCGGCCTTCCGGCCCACGACGTTCGTACTGTGTGAATACGTCAAGATCCACAAAGGACCGTGCGGCCGGTGCGAGCACCCTGCTCGGCGGTTCCCCTCGCCGCGACCGCAGGCCGCCTCCGCGTCGGCTGCCCGACCGGCCGTGACTCTTTCGTGGCGACGGGGCTGGACCCGATCCACGACTATGCGGATCCCTGGTCAGAACACCCGCATGCAGAGCGCCTGGACGGCCTACCGCGCCGGCAAGTGATCTGACGGGAGGGCCTGCGCCGACAGCAGAAGGAAGCGCAGGCCCTCCCGTGACGCGTCATCCGCCGCCGTGTAGGCGACGAGCAGCTGGTCCGGGTGAGTGTCCACAGTGAACTGCTGCACGTCGAGGGTCAGCGTGCCCGCCACCGGGTGGTGGTAGGTCTTCACGAGCTGACGCGGCCCGCGCACCTGATGCGTCGCCCACCACGTGCGGAAGTCGAGGTCCTTCACGCTCAGCTCGCCGACGAGTGCCGCGAGAGCGCGATCGTGCGGGGTGCGACCCGCCTCCATCCGAAGCACCGCAACGCATTCCTGCGCCGAGCGTTCCCAGTCGCCGTACAGGGCGCGGAACGCCGGGTCGAGGAACGTCAGCCGGATCAGGTTGCGTTCCGGCGCCTCAAGAGCGCCGAAATCCGTCAGCAGCGCGGACGCCGCGGTGTTCCAGGCGAGCACGTCCATGCGGCGGTGCAGGACCATCGCCGGAATGTCCGGCATGCCGTCCAGCAACTGCTGCAACCGCCCGGCTACCTCGGGAGCGGCGGGCTGCCTGGCCGGGGTGACGTCCGCGAGCGTGAACAGGTAGTCGCGTTCGTCCGCGGCGAGCTGGAGCGCGTCGGCCAGTGCGTCGAGGACGGTGCGGGACACCCGGTTGGTGCGGCCCTGTTCCAGCCGGACGACGTAGTCGACGCTCACGTGCGCGAGCTGGGCCAGTTCCTCGCGGCGCAGCCCCGGCACGCGACGGGTCCTGCCGTCGTCGGGGAATCCCGCGCGCTGCGGGGCGGCCGCGGCGCGACGGGTGCGGAGGAACTCGCCCAGGTCGGTCATGCCTCCAGTGTCCGTGTTTCTGCCGACGTGTGCCTGGTACTGGTGTGCATAGGCTGAGTCGTCCCTGGTTGCGCCGATCTCACGGGACGAACGTGGTGGACATGGACAACGTGACCTTCCCCAGCAACGGACTCGAGATCGCCGGCCACCTGTACCGGCCGGAAGGCGCTCCGCGTGGAGCGATCGTCGTCGGGCATCCCGGCACCGGCGTCAAGGAGCAGACGGCGGGACTGTACGCACGGCAGCTCGCTGAACAGGGCTTTCTCGCGTTGGCGTTCGACGCCGCCTACCAGGGCGAGAGCGCGGGGGAACCGCGCGGCCTGGAGGACCCGTTCCAACGGGTCGAGGACATCCGCGCGGCCGCGGCGTTCCTGAGCGAGCAGGACGAACGGGTCGGCGTGCTCGGCATCTGCGCGTCCGGCGGGTACGGGGTGGCGGCCGCCGGGACCGACCACCGGATCAGGGCGATCGCCACCGTCAGCCTGGCCGACATCGCCCGCCAGTTCCGGTTCGGCGCCGACGGCACCCAAGAACCCGCTGTCCTGCAGGGCATGCTGGACCAGGTGCGGGACGGCGGCTTCACGCTGTTCCCGGAGACCGGTGAGCAGGCCCGTGCCGGCGGCCCGCACTCCTACGAGGGCTGGGAGTACTACTGCACGCCGCGTGGTGAGCACCCGCGTTCGGCGAAGACGGTGACGTGGAGCAGTGTCGGCCGGATCGCCGCGTTCGACGCGTTCCGCGCGGTCGACCTGATCGCGCCGCGGCCGTTGCTGCTGGTGGCCGGGCGCGAGGCGGTCACGTCCTGGATGAGCGTCGAGGCGTACCAGAAAGCGGGCGGCCCCAAGGAGTTCCACTGGGTCGACGGCGCCACGCACGTCGACCTGTACGACAGGTACGTGCCCCAGGTCGTCGAGCGGGTGACCGAGTTCTTCGCGAAGAACCTCTAGATCCGTGCGGCGACGCCACGGGCGTGGTCCAGTTCGCGTTGGTAGCGGCCGGGGTTGTGCGCGGCGAGTTCCGCGTACATCGCCAGGGATTCGCTGATCGCCGCCTCGGCCTCGGCGCGTTCGGCGCGCAGGACGCGGATCAGCGCGTGGTCGGCGAGCGCGTCGGCCAGGTAGTAGCTGTACTCGTACGGGTCGGCAGCGTGTTGTTCCCGGTAGTGGGCGACCGCGGCCAGTGACGTCTCCACCGCGATGCCGAGCTCTCCCGCGTGCGCGGAGGCCAGGGCGAAGGTGTTGCGCGCCATGGCTTTGCCGTCCGCTGTCTGGGACAACTCGATGCTCTTCGCGGCGGCGTTCGCTGCCTCTGGGTAGGCCTGCCGCGAGATCAGGAGGCTGGCGCGGTTCGTCCACGCCCGTGCGAGTTCCTTGCGGCCCAGCTCGCGGTCCTCGTGCTTGGTCGCGAGCTCGATGGCCTCGTCGCTGGCCGCGAGCGACTCGTCGAGCCTGCCGACAGCGCGCAGCCGGGTGCCGAGACTGACGAGTGAGAGAGCGACCCGCAGCTCCATCTTCATGATCATGGCCCGGCCCTCCGTGTTCGCGAGAAGCTCGCGATAGCGGTGAGTGGACTCCTGGGCCGCCTCCAGCGCCTCCTGGTCGAGTCCCAGGTCGGCGAGCCGGTTGCCGTGGTTGTGCAGCGCGTCGGCGTGGTTGCGCAGGGTGTCCGAGTCGCCCTCGCTCTCCGCGTGCTGCCGCAGAATTGCCACGGCCGCGATGGCGGAGGCGCGGGCTTCCTCGAACCGGCCCAGACGCAGCTGCAGGAGACCGAGCTCGTCGTACGCGTTGTAACCGTTGATGCCCCGCCATGAACCGTTCTGCCGCCAGAACTCGGCGCTCTGCGCGGTGAAGTCGGCCGCCTGCTCGTAGTCGCCGATCGTCGTGAGGCGGTGGGCGTACTCCAACCGGGCGTTCGTGAGGCCGTAGCCGGGTGGTGGTCCGTGCTGGGACGGCACCTGCCCGTGCAGTTCGGCGACCGCCTCGCGGGCGTTGTCGGCGGCCTCGGCGTGCCTGCCCAGCTTGCCGAGTAGGTTGGTGATCCAGTACCTGGCCACGTTGGCGATCTCGGTGCTGTACTCGCCCGGCACGGCCAGCTGCTGCGCGAGCGGCAGTTCCTCCTGGACGATCGCGAGCGCTTCCTCGTGGCGTTCCTGCCGCATGAGGTTGTCGCGCATCAACGTCAGGACGCGTCGCAGCTTCTCGGCGTCACCGGCCTCGCGGCGGAACTCCAGCACCTCTTCGTGCGTCCGCAACGCGAAGTCGTCCCAGCCCGCCTCTTCGAACCACTCCGCCAGCTCCACCAGTGCATCCGTCAACGCGTCCGGGCTCGGCCAGTCCTCAGGAGGCTTGGCCCGCAGGTCTTCGACGACCGGCCAGACGTACCCCAGCATCTTCAAGGGGTCGGGATGGCCGCCTCTGGCAGGGCGGTGCCACGTCTCGCCGCGGCTCACCGGGTTGATCACGCGCGAGTGGATATCACGTCCCGGTGGTCGATCAGCAGCCTTGCCCGCGCCGCCGGATCGCACTGCGCCAAGTACAGGCGCTGTCCCTCGACGTAACGGCGGTTGCAGGGGTCGTCCGGATCGGGCGGGCTGCCGTCGCGCACGGCCATCCGCGCCACCGAGATCGCGAAGCCGACGTCCAGGAACACCGAGAAGTCCCAGTGCCCCACGAGCTCGTCGCGGTGCAGGAAGATGCCGTCCACCAGCAGCAGTGCGGACGGTGACGCGACCTCGGCCGGCGCGTCCACGTACTCGTCGGTCTCCAGGTCGTGGCTCGCCCGCCGGAACGGCAGCCCGGCCGCGAACGGCGTGAGCAGGAGCCCGGTGAAGCGCTCGTAGTCGTAGCTGTCCAGGAAGAAGCCCTCCGGCGACACCCGCCCGCGCTGCCAGCGGATCGCGCGCGGGTGGTGGAAGTCGTCCACGGAGGCGCGCACCACTTCGCGGCCCCTGGAACGCAGCACCTGAGCCAGGTCGTCGCAGAACGTCGTCTTGCCCGCGCCGTCGACGCCGTCGACCCCGACCAGGCCTCGGGAAGGCAGCAGATCGGCGACCTCGTCGAGCATCTCCGCACGCGTCATGGCACCGACGTTCTCACACATCGTGACCGCCACAGGCCCTATCGGATGAGGCCCAGGTCTCCCCGGCCTCAAGAACGCGTAAAAGCCGGGCCCGACCCCGTAAGGACGCTGTCAGGCACCCCCTGATCAGGCATTTCGTGATGCACGCTTCCGTGCGTCATCAAGAATCCTTGTCGTTGAAGGGAGCGGCGTCATGGCCGACCTGGCCTACGCGTTGCTGCTGATCGGGAGTTTCGTCGTGCTGGGCCTGACGGTGCGTGGACTGGAGAAGTTGTGAGCACGGGACTTGTCGCGAACGCCGTCGCCGGTGTGATCGCGCTCGCGCTGATCGTCTACCTGTTCATCGCACTCGTCAGGCCGGAGAAGTTCTGATGTCACCTCTCGTGGCCGGCCTCCTGCAAGTCGGCATCCTCGTCGCGGCCCTCGCGGTCGTGTACCGGCCCCTCGGCGACTACATGGCCCGCGTCTTCACCGCGAAGGGCCACTTGAAAGCCGAGAAGGCCATTTACCGGTTCGCGCGGATCAACCCCGACGCCGAACAGAAGTGGAGCACCTACGCGTACGGCGTGCTGGGCTTCTCGTTCGTCGGCATCGTGTTCCTGTACGTGATCCAGCGGATCCAGTCCGTGCTGCCGTTCAACTTCGACCGCGGCAACGTGCCTGAGGGCATGGCGTTCAACACGGCGATCAGCTTCGTGACGAACACGAACTGGCAGTCGTACGTGCCGGAAGCCGTCATGGGCCACACGGTCCAGATGATCGGCCTGACCGTGCAGAACTTCGTGTCGGCCGCAGTCGGCCTGGCCGTCGCCATCGCCCTGATCCGCGGTTTCGTGCGCAGCCAGACCGACCGGCTCGGCAACTTCTGGGTCGACCTCGTCCGCGGCACCGTCCGCATCCTGCTGCCGATCGCGTTCATCGCGGCGATCGTGCTGGTGATCACGGGCGTCACGATGAGCCTCAAGTCCGGTGTGGACGTTGACGGCCAGACGATCGCGAACGCGCCCGTTGCCGGCCAGGAAGCCATCAAGGAACTCGGCACCAACGGCGGCGGCGTGCTCAACGCGAACTCGGCGCACCCGTTCGAGAACCCCAACGAGTGGTCGAACCTGATCGAGATCTTCCTGCTGCTGGTGATCCCGGTGGCGCTGACCCGCACGTTCGGGCAACTGGTCGGCAACAGGAAGCAGGGTTACGTCCTGATCGGCGTGATGGGCGTGATCTGGGCGGCGATGCTGACCGTGATCTGGGTGGCAGAGGCGAACGGTCTGCGGCCCCTGGAGGGCAAGGAACTCCGGTTCGGCATCCCGGCCAGCGCGCTGTTCGCCAACTCCACGACAGGCACGTCGACGGGCGCGATCAACTCGCTGCACGACAGCTACACCGGCCTCGGCGGTGGCGGCACGCTGCTGAACATGCTGTTCGGCGAGATGACGCCGGGCGGTGTCGGCACCGGGCTCTACAGCATTCTCGTGATGGCGATCATCGCGATGTTCCTGGCAGGTCTGATGGTCGGCCGCACGCCCGAGTACCTCGGCAAGAAGCTGGGGCGCAAGGAGGTCACTGCCGCCGCGGTGTCGATCCTCGCGATGCCGACCGTGCTGCTGATCGGCGCCGGGATCGCCGCGATCCTGCCGAGCACGCAGGGTGCGCTGAACAACCCGGGAGAGCACGGCCTGTCGGAGATCCTCTACGCCTACGCGTCGGCGTCGAACAACAACGGGTCGGCGTTCGCCGGCATCACGGTGACCAACGACTGGTTCCAGTCGTCGCTCGGCCTGTGCATGCTGTTCGGCCGGTTCATCCCGATCGTCGCGGTGCTGGCGCTCGCCGGATCCCTTGCCGCGCAGAAGAAGGTGCCGGTGACGGCGGGCACGCTGCCCACCACCGGACCGTTGTTCGCGACGCTGCTGACCGGCTCGATCGTCCTGGTCGCCGCGCTGACGTTCGTTCCCGCTCTCGCCCTCGGTCCCATCGCGGAGGCACTGCTGTGACCACCACACTTCAGAAACCGGCTGTGGCACAGGAGAAGACACCTGCCAAGCCCAGCATCGCCGCGGCGATCCCGGAGGCGTTGCGCAAGCTCCACCCGCGGCACCAGCTGCGCAGTCCCGTCATGTTCGTGGTCTGGGTGGGCTCGCTGCTGGTCACCGTGTTCGCGGCGACCGACCCGAGCGTGTTCACCGTCGCGGTGGCGCTGTGGCTGTGGTTCACCGTGCTGTTCGCGAACCTCGCCGAAGCCGTCGCGGAAGGGCGCGGCAAGGCGCAGGCCGACTCGTTGCGCAAGACGAAGAAGGACGCCGTCGCCAGGATGCTCAACGGCGACGTCGTGGCCGGCACCGAGCTCAAGATCGGCGACCTGGTGGTCGTGGAGGCCGGCGAGGTCATCCCCGGCGACGGTGACGTGGTCGAGGGCATCGCGACCGTGGACGAGTCGGCGATCACCGGCGAGTCCGCGCCCGTCATCCGCGAGTCCGGCGGCGACCGGTGCGCGGTCACGGGTGGCACGACCGTGCTGTCGGACCGGATCGTCGTGAGGATCACGACGAAGCCGGGCGAGTCCTTTGTGGACCGCATGATCGCTCTCGTGGAAGGCGCGGAACGGCAGAAGACGCCGAACGAGATCGCGCTGACGATCCTGCTGTCCACGCTGACGATCATCTTCGTCCTCGCGGTGGTGGCGCTGCAGCCGTTCGCGATCTACTCCGGCGGCGAGCAGTCGGTGGTCGTGCTGACCGCGCTGCTGGTCTGCCTGATCCCGACGACGATCGGCGCGTTGCTGTCCGCGATCGGCATCGCGGGCATGGACCGGCTGGTGCAGCGCAACGTGCTCGCCACGTCCGGCAAGGCGGTCGAGGCCGCCGGCGACGTCGACACGTTGCTGCTCGACAAGACCGGCACGATCACCTGGGGAAACCGGCGCGCCACCGAGTTCATCCCGGTCGGCCCCACCTCCCAGGAGACGCTCGTGGCGGCCGCGCGACTGGCGAGCCTGGCCGACGACACCCCGGAAGGCCGCAGCATCCTCGAACTCGCGGGCGGGCAACCCGCCAGTGAGCACGAGAAGACCGGCGAGTTCGTGCCGTTCACCGCGCAGACCCGCATGTCCGGCATCGACCTGGGCGACCGGATCATCCGCAAGGGTGCCGCGTCGGCGTTCGAGCTGACCGACACGGCCCGCGAGATCGTGGACGAGATCAGCTCACAGGGCGGTACTCCGCTCGTGGTGGCGGAGAACGGCCAGGTCCTCGGCGTCATCAGGCTGTCCGACGTCGTGAAGCCCGGCATGAAGGAACGCTTCGCCGAGCTGCGCGCGATGGGCATCCGGACGGTCATGGTCACCGGCGACAACCCGTTGACCGCCAAGGCCATCGCGTCCGAGGCCGGGGTGGACGACTTCCTCGCCGAGGCCAAGCCCGAGGACAAGATGGCCCTGATCCGCAAGGAACAGGAGGGCGGCCGTCTGGTCGCGATGACCGGTGACGGCACGAACGACGCGCCCGCGCTGGCCCAGGCGGACGTCGGCGTCGCGATGAACACCGGCACGTCGGCCGCGAAGGAGGCCGGCAACATGGTCGACCTCGACTCGGACCCGACCAAGCTCATCGAGATCGTGGAGATCGGCAAGCAGTTGCTGATCACGCGCGGTGCGCTGACGACGTTCTCCGTGGCGAACGACCTGGCGAAGTACTTCGCGATCCTGCCCGCCATGTTCGCGGCGATCTACCCGGCGCTGGACAAGCTCAACATCACGCACCTGGCCACGCCTCAGTCCGCGATCCTGTCGGCGGTGATCTTCAACGCGCTGATCATCGTGGCGCTGATCCCGCTGGCGCTCAAGGGTGTCCGGTACCGGCCGTCCAGCGCGTCGGCGCTGCTGCGGCGCAACCTGCTGATCTACGGCCTGGGCGGCGTCGTGACGCCGTTCGCCGGGATCTGGCTGATCGACCTGCTCGTGCGACTCATCCCCGGGATCGGCTGAACCATGGACAACTTTCTGAAGCAGTCGTGGGCGGGTCTGCGGATCCTGCTCGCACTCACGGTGCTCCTCGGGGTGCTCTACCCGCTGTCGGTGTGGGGCGTGTCGCGGCTTCCCGGCCTGCACGCCAACGCCGAGGCCACCGACACGACGCTGGTCGCCGTCACCCGCGAAGGCGACCAGTACTTCGTGCCGAGGCCGTCCGCCGCGACGCTGCCCGCGTCCGGTGGCTCGAACAAGGGCGAGCTGAACGAGGACTACACCAAGGTCATCGCCGAGCGCACGACCGAGATCGCGCAACGCGAAGGCGTGCCCGAGAGCCAGGTTCCGCAGGACGCCGTGACGGCGTCGGCATCCGGCCTCGACCCGCACATCAGCCCGGAGTACGCGGCGTTGCAGGTGCCTCGTGTGGCGCGCGCGTCCGGGCTGCCGGTGGAGAAGGTCCGCGAGCTGGTCGCTGCCAACACTCACGGCACCTTCACCACCACCGTCAACGTGACTGCGCTGAACCGTGCCATCGACAGCGCCCGTTGACGGTCGCCGGGGTGAGCTGAGGATCTACCTCGGCGCCGCTCCCGGCGTCGGCAAGACCTTCGCCATGCTCGGCGAGGCCCACCGGCGCCGGGAGCGCGGCACGGAGGTGGTCGTCGGACTCGTGGAGACCCACGGCCGCGACAAGACCGCCTCCCTGCTCAAGGACCTGGAGGTGCTTCCGCGCAAGGTGATCCGGCACCGCGACCTCGAGGTCGAGGAGATGGACGTCGACGCGATCCTGGCCCGCGGGCCGGAGGTCGCGGTGATCGACGAGCTCGCGCACACCAACGCGCCGGGATCGCGCAACGAGAAGCGGTGGCAGGACGTCGAGGAACTGCTCGAAGCGGGCATCGACGTCCTGTCCACGGTCAACGTCCAGCACCTGGAGTCGCTCAACGACGTCGTGGAACGGATCACCGGTGTGCGGCAACGGGAAACGGTGCCGGACGAGGTGGTTCGCCGCGCCGAGCAGGTCGAGCTGATCGACCTCACGCCGGAGGCGTTGCGCAGGAGGCTGGCGCACGGCAATGTCTATCCGGCCCACCGGATCGACGCCGCGCTGGGCAACTACTTCCGGCTCGGCAACCTGACGGCGTTGCGCGAACTGGCGTTGCTGTGGGTGGCGGACCAGGTCGACGTCGCGTTGCAGCGCTACCGCAGCGAGAAGGAGATCACCGACACCTGGGAGACCAGGGAACGGGTCGTCGCGTCGATCACCGGCGGGCCGGAGAGCGAGACGCTGATCCGCCGGGCGCGCAGGATCGCGGTGCGAGCGGGTGCGGAACTCCTCGTCGTGCACGTGATGCGCGGCGACGGGCTGTCCGGCGTGACGCCCGAGCACATCGCCCGCTCCCGCAAGATCACCGAGGACGTCGGCGCGACCTTCCACTCGGTGGTCGGCGACGACGTGCCGACGGCGTTGCTGGAGTTCGCCCGCGGCGTCAACGCGACCCAGCTCGTGCTGGGGACTTCGCGCAGGTCACGGGTCGCGCGGGCGTTCGACGAGGGCATCGGCGCCGCCGTGGTGCAGGAGTCCGGCGCGATCGACGTGCACATGGTCACGCACGACGAGGCGCGGCGCGGTCTCCGCTGGAAGGTCGCGACCGACCCGTTGTCGTTGAAACGACGCCTGACCGGCTGGGGACTGTCGCTCGTGCTGCCGGCCGCCGTCACCGGGCTCGGCATGCTGTGGCGCGACGAGCTGGACTTCTCCACCGACCTGGTGGCGTTCCTGCTGGTCACGTGCGTGGTGGCGATCGCGGGCGGGCTGGGGCCCGCGTTGTTCTGCGCGGTCCTCGGCGCCGGGCTGCTGAACTTCTTCTTCACCGAGCCCTACTACAGCCTGGCCGTGCGGTCGCCGGAGAACGTGATCACGCTGGCCGCCATGGTGATCGTCGCGACGGTCGTGGCGCTGACGGTCGACCGGGCGGCACGGCTGGGGGAGCAGGGCGCGCGGGCACGGACCGAGGCCGCGTTGCTGGCCTCCTACTCGCGCACCGTGCTCACCAGTCCGTACCCGCTGGCGCGGCTGCTGGACAAGATCCGGGTGAACTTCGGCCTGGAGTCGGTGGCGCTGCTCGAACGCCGCGCAGGCGGTTGGGAACGCGTCGCGTGCGTGGGGCCGCGGCCGTGCGACGAACCGGACGAGGCCGACGCGGACGTCATGGTGACGTCCGACATCCACCTGGCACTCCGCGGCCGGGTGCTGCCCGCGAGCGACCAGCGCGTGCTGGAAGCGGCGGCCGGGCAGGCGCTGATGGCGTTGCGGCAGCAGCGAATGGCCGACGAGACGCGTGACGCGCACCGCAAGGTCGAGACGACGGAACTGCGCACGGCGTTGCTGTCGGCGGTCGGGCACGACCTGCGCACGCCGCTGACGTCGATCAAAGCGGCGATCGGCAGCCTGCGCGACGAGTCGCTGCCACTGTCCACTGAGGACGTGTCGGAGCTGATGGCGACCGTGGAGGAGTCGGCGGACCGGTTGACCGGACTGGTCGACAACCTGCTGGACTCGTCGCGGCTCGCCACCGGGTCCGTGGAACCGGTGCTGCGGCCCGTCAGCTACTACGAGGCGGTCGCTCGGGCGCTGGCCGGTGTCGACGACCGGCACACCGTCTCCGTCGTGGTGGACGAGCACCTGCCGCCGGTGCTGGCTGACCTGGGACTGCTGGAACGGGTCGTCGCGAACGTCGTGGACAACGCTGTGCGGCACGGCGGGTCCGAAGTGGCGGTCCGGGCCAGCGCGCACGGCTCCCACGTCGAGCTGAGGATCGTGGACCACGGCCCAGGACTGCCGAAGAAGGCGGGGCACAAGGTGTTCGCGCCGTTCCAACGCCTCGGCGACCGCTCCGCCACACCGGGCGTCGGGCTCGGCCTGAGCGTCGCGAAGGGCTTCACCGCGGCCATGGGCGGGGAGATCAGTGCCGAGGACACCCCGGGCGGCGGCCTGACCGTGGTCATTTCGCTGCCCGCCTACGAGGAGACTTCCGGATGACGTCAGTGCTGGTAGTGGACGACGAACCGCAGATCGTGCGCGCGTTGCGGATCAACCTCAGCGCGCGCGGATACGACGTGATGACGGCCTACGACGGCAAATCCGCGCTCGGCGTGGCGGTCGAGGGCAAGCCGGACGTGGTCGTGCTCGACCTCGGCCTGCCCGACATCGACGGCGTGGACGTGATCGCCGGGCTGCGCGGCTGGTCCACGATCCCGATCATCGTGCTGTCCGCGCGCACCGACTCGTCGGCCAAGGTCGAGGCCCTGGACGCGGGTGCCGACGACTACGTGACCAAGCCGTTCGGGATGGACGAGCTGCTGGCCCGGTTGCGTGCGGCCGTGCGCCGCAACCTCGCCCGGGAGGCGGGCGATCCGGTGGTCGAGACGTCGTCGTTCGTCGTGGACCTGGCGGTGAAGAAGGTGCGCCGCGACGGCCACGAGGTGCACCTGACGCCGACCGAGTGGGGCCTGGTCGAGATCCTGGCCCGCAACCCCGGCCGGCTCGTGTCGCAGAAGCAGCTGCTGCAGGAGGTGTGGGGGCCGATGCACGTCAACGAGTCCCAGTACCTGCGCGTCTACTTCGCCCAGTTGCGGCGCAAGCTGGAGGACGATCCGGCCCACCCGCGGCACCTCATCACCGAGCCCGGAATGGGGTACCGCTTCGAGATGTGAGGTTGACGCGAGACCGTGAGAGCGCTTCCATGGAGTTCCGCTGCCGTGCGATCGTGACAGAGAGGTCATCATCGTGGCTCGAAAACTCACGCGCGCCCTGCTGGGACTGGCCCTGGTCCTCCCGCTCTCCGGCATCGCGCAGGCAGCGGTCCCGCCCACCCCGACAGGCTGGTCTCTGGCCTGGTCGGACGACTTCACCGGCGCGAACAACACCGCGCCGAACGGGAACAACTGGATCGTCGACACCGGTCACGGCTACCCCGGTGGCCCCGGCAACTGGGGCACCGGTGAGATCCAGCGCTACACCAACGACCGCGCCAACCTCGCCCTCGACGGCTCCGGCAACCTGCGCATCACCCCGTTGCGGTCCGGCTCGGGCGAGTGGACCTCGGCGCGCATCGAGACCCGTCGCTCGAACTTCAAGGCACCGGCGGGCGGCATCCTGCGCATCGAGGGTCGCATCCAGATGCCGAACGTGACCGGCGCGGCCGCGTTGGGCTACTGGCCTGCGTTCTGGGCGCTGGGCTCGCCGTACCGCGGCAACTACTGGAACTGGCCGAGCATCGGTGAGTTCGACGTCATGGAGAACGTCAACGGCATCAACTCCGTCTGGGGCGTGCTGCACTGCGGCGTCAATCCCGGCGGCCCGTGCAACGAGACGAACGGCCTCGGCGCGTCCCGGGCCTGCCCCGGCAGCACCTGCCAGTCGGCGTTCCACACCTACCGCTTCGAGTGGGACCGCTCGGTCAGCCCGAACCAGCTGCGGTGGTACGTCGACGGCCAGCAGTTCCACAGCGTGCGGCAGAACCAGATGGACGCCACCTCGTGGAACAACATGACCTCGCACCAGGGCTACTTCATCCTGCTGAACGTGGCGGTGGGTGGCGCGTTCCCGAACGGCGTGGCGGGACGGGCGACGCCGACCGCGCAGACCACGCCGGGCAGGCCGATGCTGGTCGACTACGTGGCGGTGTGGACCCGGCCGTAGAATGGGGGTCAGCCCTACTGCTCCACCACCCCGAGGCCGCTAGCTTGGCAGCAGGGGACTTCGGGGGAAGGTGGAGCAGTGGGGGATCTGGCGCGCCGGGACGTGTTGTCCTGGCTGGGGAAAGGCGCGCTCGGAGCAGTCGCGCTGGGTGTCGTGGGGCAACCCGCGATGGCGGCGAGCGGCGTGACGGTGTTGCGCGGGGCGACGCTCATCGACGGCACCGGCCGTGCGCCCGTTCGTGACGCGACGATCGTCCTGGCCGGTGACCGGATCCTGGCCGCCGGCCGCCACCGGGAGATCCCGCGCAGCGTGCGGGTGATCGACGTGACCGGGAAGTACGTGATCCCGGGCCTGTGGGACATGCACACCCACGCGACGTACTACGAGGACACCGTCGCACCACTGCACGTCGTCCAAGGCGTCACGGGCATCCGCGAGATGATGGGTCTGCCCGAAGTCCACGCCACGCGCCGGCGCATCGAATCCGGCGAGATCCTCGGCCCGCGCATGGTGATCGCCAGCGCCATCGTCGACGGTCCCGCCGCCATCTGGCCGGGCTCGGACATCGTCCGCACCCCGGAGGAAGCTCGCGCCGCCGTGCGCAGGGCCAAGGACGGGGGAGCGGACTTCGTCAAGGTCTACTCGTTCCTGTCCCCGGAGTGCCACGCCGCCATCGCCGAGGAAGCCCGCAGGCTGCGGATCCCGTTCGCCGGCCACGTTCCGGCCCGCGTGCCCGTGCAGGACGCGCTCGCGCAGCACACCCACGAACACATGTACAACCTGTTCACGTCCACTTCGGACAACGCCGACGCTCTCTACGCCCAGCTCCGCGCCATGCCCGACGACATGGCCGACCCGAACTGGTGGGGCCGGCACGCGGGCCGGATGGAACGAGCCGCGGTCGCGACCCACTCACCGGCCCGCGCCCGCGAGCTGTTCGCGGCCATGGTCGAGCAGGGCACCTGGGAGTCGCCGACGCTGTTCGTCGAACGGAACATGAACCTCTCACCCGAGACCCTTCCGAACGACCCGGCGGCCCTCGAACGGATCCGCTACATCCCGGTGGGCCTGCGCGAGCAGTGGCAGGCGATCATGGCCGGCCGCCAGCCGCGCACGCCGGAGGAAGTGGCCGAACTGCGGAAGTTCGGCGACGCCCGCATGCGCCTGCTGCGAGCGATGCACGAGGCAGGGGTCGGCGTGGTCGCGGGCACGGACGCGGGGTTCGCCTACGTCTTCCCCGGCTTCTCGCTGCACGACGAACTCGCGCTCCTGGCGCAGGCCGGGCTCTCGCCCATGGCCGTTCTGCAGGCGGCCACCCGTGACGCCGCGCGCTGCCTCGGCCTGGAGCACGAGACGGGCACGGTCACGCCCGGCAAGCAGGCGGACCTGGTCGTGCTGGACGCGGACCCGTTGCGGGACATCACGAACGTCAGCCGCGTCCACTCCGTCGTCAGCCGGGGCCGGTACCTCGGCCCGGCCGACCGCGCGCGGATCCTCCGGGAGATCGAGGCCGCGGCACAGGAACCGGTGGAGGTGCCGGCGACGCCGATGGGGTGCTGCCTGCACTGATGTGGCCCCCGCCACCGTGATCGTCAGGATCGCGTCAAGGTGGCGGCCACCCGTGTCAGGGTCTCGTCCGGGATCTGGGCACGGACCGCCGCCAGGCGTGTGCTGGACGCATGACACTCGCCGAGTTGTTGCCCAGCATCGGATGCGCCACCGAACCGGTGCTGGAAGACGGTCTCTGGCCGGACGGCACGCACCTCGCCGGCCAGGACCTGGTCATCGGTGGACTCCCGGCCACGCAGCTCGCGGCCCGGTTCGGCACCCCGTGCCAGATCCTGGACGAACGGACGGTCCGCGCCAGGGCACAGGCCTTCCGCGCCGCCCTGCCGGCCGCGGAGGTCGTGTTCGCGGGCAAGTCGTTGCCCTGCCCCGAGGTCTACCGGTGGATGGCGCAGGAAGGCCTGTCGCTGGACGTGTCCTCGGCCGGGGAACTCGCACTGGCCAGGGCCGCAGGCTTCCCGGCGCGGCGGATCATCATGCACGGCAACGTGAAGACCGCCGAGGACCTGAAAGCCGCGCTGGAGTACGGGGTCTCCCGGATCGTCGTCGACTCGCTCGACGAGATCGCGCAGCTGGGCGCGTTGGCGACGCACGGCCAGGAGGTCATGATCCGGGTGACGCCCGGCGTCGACGCCCACACGCACGCCAAGATCGCGACCGGCGTCGAGGACCAGAAGTTCGGCTTCTCCCTGGCGTCCGGCGCCGCGCTGGAGGCGGTCCTGCGCGTGGTCGAGCAGCCGTCGCTGAAGCTCGTGGGCCTGCACTGCCACATCGGCTCGCAGGTCAGGCACGTCGCGAGCTACGAGGAAGCGGTGCGGCTGATGGTCGGCCTGATCGCGTCCTGCGGCACCAGGATCGAGCAGCTCGACCTCGGCGGCGGCTTCTGCGCGCCGTACCTGCAGGGGGACAGCGACTTCGACCTCGCGGGGTTCGCACACCGGATCACCGCTGCCCTCAACTACGAGTGCGCGCTGCACCGCGTGCCGCCGCCGCGCGTGCTCATCGAGCCCGGACGGTCCATCGTCGCCAACGCGGGCGTGACCCTCTACCGGGTGTGCGCGGTCAAGACATCAGCGCGGACGTTCGTGGCCGTCGACGGTGGCATGAGCGACAACCCCCGACCGGCCCTGTACGGCGCCAAGTACGCGGTCCGCCTGGTCGGTCGCGGAGGGCAGCCCAAGCCGGTGACAGTCGTCGGCAGGCACTGCGAGGCCGGCGACGTGCTGGCCGAGGACGTGTTGCTGCCGCAGGACATCCACGCCGGTGATCTGCTCGCCGTCCCCGCGACGGGTGCCTATCACCACGCGCTGGCCTCGAACTACAACCAGGTGTGCCGGCCGCCGATCATCGCCGTCAGGGACGGGATCGCGAGGCCGATCGTGCGCAGGGAGACCGAGGAGGACCTGTTGCGCCGATACCTTTGATCAAACCGCCGCCGAGTCGAACGTTTGTTCCCTAGAGTGGCGCGATGCACTCGTACGCCTACGTCGCCGACTCCCGGCTGGACGAGACGCGACACGCCCTGGGACTGCAGACCTCCGGCGGCAGGGCGCCGAACCCGCGTTTCTTCACCGGTTTCCTGGGTGACTCGCAGCAGGCCGCCACGGCGTTGCTCGCCATCGCCAAGATCGCGGGCACCCGCTACTTCCAGCCCACCACCGAACGCCTCCGCGACCCGGTCGTCACCTGCAACGGCGACCGGCTGCGCTTCGAGTCGTTCTCGGGTTGCTGCGGCGTCTACGCGCGCCTGGACGTGCTGGGCGACGCCCTCGACGGCGAGGTCCACGACCGCGGCACCACGAACGTCGACGTCAACGAGCCGCTGCGCCGAGCCCTCGCCCGCGTGACGAAGGGCGACCCGTTGCACCTCACGGTCGGCCCCGACCAGGTCGAGGTCGGCACGCTCGACGGCGCGGTCGTGGAGAAGAAGGTCCCGCTGCCACCGCGCTGGCTGCGCGGCTTCGCCGAGACCCAGGTCCTCACCTCGAAGTTCGACCTGAAGGCCGAACTCGCCCCGATGGACGCGCAGAGGTTCCTCAAGACGCTGCCCAAGGGACGCGCGGCGGTGTGGGCGGTGCCGTCCGGGAAGTCGTTGCGGCTCAGCGGAACGGCCTCGGCCAACGCCGTCTGCCTGGCGGGCCCGAACCGCCTGGAGACCCTGATCCCGTTGCTGCGCTTCGCGAAGGCCGTCCGGCTCTACGGCCCGCCCGCCGACGGGAAACCCGTCGCGAGCGGCTGGGAGGTCGACCTCGGTTCGCAGCGCCTGACCCTGGTCCTCTCGCCCGAGGTGACCCGCGGTCTGTCCGGTGAGGGTGCCGTTCTGGACGGTCTCGCGGCCGGAGACGCCGACACCGACGCCGAACTGGTCGGCGCTCTCCTCGACTTCGAACCCCGCGTGGACATCGCGGACCTCGCGGACCGTTCCGGACTCACCCCGGCGAGGGTCAAGGACGCGCTGGCGCAGCTCGGCACGTCCGGACGCGTGGGCTACGACCTCGCCGAAGCGTCGTACTTCCACCGCGAACTCCCGTACGGCGGCGTCGACATCCAGGCCATGAACCCCAGGCTGCGCAACGCGAAGGCGCTCGTCGAGCAGAACGCCGTCAGCTGGGACGGCGACACCGCGCTGGTCGGCGACTACCGCGTCAACGGCGAGGCCTGCACCTGCCAGTGGTGGGCCGAGTACCGCGGCGGACGCGGGAAATGCAAGCACGTGCTGGCCGCGGACATGGTCAGGGGCAAGGCGTGAGCTTCGACAAAGTCCAGGCCCTGATCGAGTCGGACGAGACCCGTGCGCTCGGCGAACTCCTGAAGAGCCTGACGCCCGACGAACGCAAGGCGTGCGCGAAGGAATTGATCGCGTACGAGAAGGCGCACCGGACGGGCGATCGCCGCTGGGACGACGAGGAGACGCTCTCCGTCGCGGGCGCGGGCCTGCTGCCCAGCGCATCGGCTCTCGCGCCGTGGCTGGTCCGCCACCGGATCTTCCAGCACTACGGGGACGAGGTGGACAACGGCATCGAGGTGCTCGTCGACGTGCTGCGGCACCGCGACCTCGCCTGGACGCCGGACCTGGTCACGAGGCTCGCCGCCAGGATGCGGACGCGGGACCGCTTCCGGCAGGACCTCACGAGGGTGATCGTGGAGTTCTGCGGCGACGACCCTCCGGACACCGACGGATTCCTGTTGCACCTCATGGACTCCGACGCGCAGACCAGGTGGAAGCCCTCCTACGACGCGCTGATCCCGAGGATGCTGGAGGTCGTCGGCGCCGGCGCGATCCTCGGCGGCTCCCGACGGGAGTGGATCAAGTTCCTGCGCGCGAGAGCGGACCGGCAGGTGCTACTCGACGGCTGCCTCGCCCGCCTGCAGCAGAACGGAACACCCAGCGAGATCGACGGTTTCCTGAGCCTGCACGAGGCCGTCAAGGTCACCCTCGACGAGATCGCGGCGCACGCGCGGGACTACGTCGCGATGCTGCCGGACTCGCGGTCGACCGTCGCCGGCCTCGCCCAGGACCAGCTGAAGCGGCTGGACGAAGCGGAAAGGCTCGACTTCGACCTGCTCGTCGACGCGAGCCGGTGGGTGTTCGGCCGCACCGAGAAGAAGCTCGTCCGCACCCAGCTCACCTGGCTCGGCAAGCACGCCAAGGCGAACCCGGACGAGGTCGTGCTGACCGTCGCGGAGCTGTTCGCGCACGAGTCGGACGACCTGCGCGGTCAGGCCGTCAAACTGATCGTGAAGCACCTCGGCAACGCCGGCGACGAGACGCAGGCCGAGGTCCGGGCCCTGGCCGAGCAACTGCCGGGCGATCTGGCCCAGCAGCTGGGAGGCACCACCTCCCAGGACCAGGCCGTGGAACTGGCCCCGTTCGTGACCAGGCCGTTCCCCGAGCCGATCGCCACCCTCGACGAGTTCACCGGGGAACTGCTGGCCGCGTTCAGCCGCAACTCCGACTACCTCGAACCGTCGACCGCGGAACGGATCATCGAGGCACTGGTCCGGTTCGCCTGGCAGGACAGGGAAGCGCTCGCCCAGGCCATCCTGCCGTTCTACGAGAAGGCGCCCTGGTACGACCGCTCGCGGCGCAACCCCCGTGCCGAGTTCGTCCAGGCCGTTCTCGCCGGACGCGGCACGCCGCATCCGCTGGAAGCGCAGTCCGAAGTGGACTTCGACCACGAGTGGGAGCGGCCGGGCACCACGAGCATCGGGGGAGTGGCCGACGAGCTCTCCAAGCGGCTGTACGAGATCGCGCGAGGCCTGATCCGCCTGCCGAAGCCCGCTCTGGTCTCCACCCCCACCGAGATGTCCGGCCTGATCGACCCGGCGACGCTGGTCAGCCGTCTCGCCAGGGCCGAGGCCGAGGGCTGGGAGCCGTGGCAGCGCGACCTCCGGCAGGCCGTCCAACGCCTGCCGCGTGACACGGACCCCGCCCTGTTCGCGTCGCTGACCAGCAAGGCGGGTGCCGAGGTGCGCGACCGGCTGGCGACCAGGACCGATCCCGAGATCGCCATCGAGGTACGCAGCTACCGCTACTCGTGGCGGTACTCGCAGGAGCCCGCCGACACCGGCCTGTACGCGACCGTCACCCCGGGCCTGGAGGAGCCGGAGCAGTCGCTGCGCGAGCACGACGAGTGGGGCCCGCTGGTCGAGTGGTGGCCGTCGCTGCTGCCCGTCCAGCGGGAGGTCGTCGCCGCCCACCTCGTTCCGCACCTGCGTTCGCGGACGGCCTCGAAGGGCCACGACGGCCCGCTGCTGCCGATGCTCGCCGAAGCCCACGGCCCGGCAGGCCTCGCTCTGCACCTGGCCCTGTCCTACGGGCTCGGGGCAGAACTGACCATCAACCGCGCCCACGCGGTCGACGCGATCCTGATCCTCGCGGCACGCGACCAACTCGACGGCCGCGTGCTCGGCGATCTTCTCGGCCGGGTGCTCGACAGCGGTGACCTCGCGCTGAACCGGGTCGTGCCCGGCCTGCGCGACGCGGCCCGTTCCGGCGCGGCACGGCAGATCTGGGACGCGCTCACCACCGCCCTCCCAAGACTCTGGGCCCACAACCGGGTGGCGGACGTGATCGAACTCGCGGTCGAACTGGCCCAGCTGCTCGGACCGGGCGGCACGGTCGACGGACTCGCCGAGGTCGCCGCCCGCAAGGGATCCAGCAAGGCGGTAGTGCAGGCGAAGCGCCTGGTGAGCGCGCTCGGAGGGGTGGCATGAGCTTCGACAGGATCCAGGCGCTGATCGAGTCGGACCAACTGCTCGCGCTGGGAGAGGTGCTCAAGAGCCTCACCCCGGACGAACGCAAGGAACGCGCCGCCGAACTCGTCGCGTACGAGAAGAAGCGCCGCGCGTCCGGGGAGAACTGGCGCCACCACGCGGCGATGCACATCGCGGGCATCGGTTTGCTGCCCAACGCTTCCACGCTCGCACCGTGGCTGGTGCGCTACCAGATCTGGTGGCACCGCATGAGCCAGGAGAACGGCAGCCTCGAAGCCCTGGACGTGCTGCGGCACCGCGATCCCGCGTGGCTGCCGGACCTGCTCACCCGGATCGCCACCAGGATGCCGACCCGTGAACCCGGCCGTCACGACCTGCTGCGGATCGTGCTGGAGTTCTGCGGCGAGGACCCACCGGACACCGACGGCTTCCTGCTGGCGTTCATGGACTTCGGTGGCCACACGCGCTGGCGTCCGGCCTTCGACGCGCTGATCCCGCGCATGCTGGAGGTGGTCGGAGCCGGGGCGATCTTCGCGAACATCTGGCAGTGGCCCCAGTTCCTGCACGAGCGGGCAGACCGGAAGGTGCTCCTCGACGGCTGCCTCGCCCGGCTCCAGCAGGGCGGCAGCGCGAAGGAGATGGAGGGTTTCCTGGCGCTGCACAAGATTCTCGACGTGACGCTGGACGAAACCGCCGAGCACGCACGGGACTACGTCGCGATGCTGCCCGACTCGCGGTCTGTGGTGGCCACTCTCGCGCAGGACCGGCTGAAGGCGCTGGACGAGGCGGGAAGGCTCGACTTCGACCTGCTCACCGACGCGAGCCGGTGGGTCTTCGGCCGCACCGAGAAGAAGCTCATCCGCGCCCAGCTCACCTGGCTCGGCAAGCACGCGAAGTCCACTCCGGACGAAGTCGTGCTCGCCGTGGCGGAGCTGTTCGCGCACGAGTCGGACGACCTGCGCGGCCAGGCGGTCAAGCTGATCGCCAAGCACCAGGCGAAGATCAGCGACGCGCCTCGGATCGAACTCCTGGCGCTGGCCGAACAACTGCCGGCCGACCTCGCCGCTCAACTCGGCGTCGAGACCGTCGCGGAGGAGGTCGCCGCGCTCGCGGCGTTCGCGGCGCGTCCGTGGCCGGACCCGATCGCCACCCTCGACGAACTGACCGGCGAGGTGCACGGCCTGTTCGGTCGCAACGCCAGTCACGTCGACCCGGTCACCGCGGAACGGATCATCGAGGCCGTCGTCCGGTTCGCCTGGCAGGACAGGGAAGCGGTCGCGAAGGCGCTCGAGCCGATCTACGACAAGCACCCGTGGATCATGAACCGCAACGCCTACGAGTCCTTCCCCGATCATGCCCGCCGTGACAGCTGGTCGGTGTTCATCTCGATCATCGCCGCCGTGTCCGAGCCCCTGACGCCGATCGGCCCGGTCGAGTCGGCGATGGACGCCGCCAGGACGTGGATGAAGCAGCTCAAACGCGCGGAGATGGGCTCGGTGAGCGAGCAGCTCGCCAAGCGGCTGCACGAGATCGCCAAGGGCCTGGTCAAGTCACCACGCCCGGCCCTGGTGTCGACGCCGACCGAGACGTCCGGCCTGCTCGACCCCGCCACCCTGCTCGAACGCCTCGCCAAGGCCGACGCCGAGGACTGGGAACCGTGGCCGCGCGACCTCAGACAGGCCTACCACCGGCTGCCCCGCGACACCCGGCCAGAGGACTTCGCGTCGCTCACGAGCAACGCGGGCAGGCTGCTGCGCGACTGGCTCGCCGACCTCACCGACCCGGTGGTGGAACTGGTCGAACGCACCCGCGAGACGCGCTACGGCTACATCAGCCCGGCGGTCACGGAGAAGCGCCTGCTCGTGACGCTCTCGCCAGGCCTGCCCGACCCGGAGAAGCACTGGTACGGCCACAACGAGTGGGGCGTCATGATCGAGTGGTGGCCCGCCGTCCTGCCCGTGCAACGCGAGGTGATCGCCGCACACCTCGTGCCGCACCTCGCGAACCGCCGCGAGTCGAAGGGCGACGACGGCCCGATCTTGCCCGCACTCGCTGAGGCGCACGGCCCGATGGGCGTCGCCTCGCACCTGGCGCTCGCGTACGGACTGGGCGCCGAGGCGACGGTCGGCCGCGCCAACGCGGTCGACGCGCTGCTCGTCCTCGCCGCCCGCGACCAGTTCGACGGCAAGGCACTGGGCGAAGTCGTCGGCCTGCTGCTGGAACGAGGCGAACTCGCGCTGAACCGAGTGGTCCCGTGCCTGCGCGATGCCGCACGCTCCGGCGCCGCGTCCCAGATCTGGGACCTGCTGACGGCCGCGCTGCCGAAGGCCTGGTCGCACAACAGGGTCGCGGACCTGGTTGAGCTCGCGGTCGAACTGGCCCAGCAGCTCAAGCCGGGCGGTACCGTCGACGGCCTCGCGGAGGTGGCGGCCCGCAAGGGTTCCAGCAAGTCCGTCGTCCAGGCGAAGCGGCTGGTGAGCGCGCTAGGCTGAGTCGCATGGACTTGGGCGTCGTCGTCGCGGAACGGCAGATCGAGGGCAAGGCACCGGACGGATCATCCTTCGAGGTGGTGATCCGGTTCGGTGCCCCGCGCCCGGACCCGTTGAGCGACAACGGCGACTGGGAGTGTCCACACCAGATCGGCGACGACGAGGTCGCCGCCGCCTACGGGGTCGACTCGCTGCAAGCCTTGCTGCTCAGCGTCTACGCCGTGCGGATCAAGCTGGCCGAGTCGGGCGCCACCCTGGACTGGCTGGGCATGCCCGAACTCGGCCTGACCGTCGCGCCGCCGCTCAGCTAGCGAACACGGGGTAGTGGTCGGACAGGTCGTTGAAGGTGTACTTGCGCCCCCACGACCAGATCGACCACTCAGGACTCTTCACCCGCCGGGTCTCGTTGCGCAGCACCGGCCCCTGGACCGTCAGCACGTAGTCGAGGTGCTCGGACGCGTACTCCGGCCCGTACTGGTCGCGGCAGACGCTGTTGTCCGCGCAGTCCCACGAGAACGGATGCCCGCCCACCTCAGGCGTCTGAGCGCCCAGCTCGGCGACCATCTGCGGGAACTCGGCACTCGCCTTGATGACGTTCATGTCGCCGGCCACGTACACCGGCTCGGAGGCGGGAATGTTGCGCGCCGTCAGGAACGCCTTGATCTCGGCCCGCTGCTTGGCCCGGTAGCCGCCCGGCGCGCTGGTGCAGGTCGAGTCCTCTGCCTGCATGTGCGTGCCGATGACGTGCAGCGGCCCGGTCGGCGCCTCGATCCGCACGTACGCGAACCCCTTGTTGGAGAACCAGTCAGCCCCGCACCCGTCCCGGTAGACGTGCTGGACCCGTGTGGTGATCGGCCACCGGCTCAGCACGGCGACGCCGCCGTCCTCCGGCGTCGAGTCGCTGTACCTGCCGCTCGTCACGTCCCACCCGGCCCGGCTGCGGCCCAGCACCGGCGTCTGGTTCGGGTAGGTGTCGCGCAGGTTCGCCAGCAATCGGTCTGAAGCGGCGTTGTCGAAGGCCTCGTTGAGCACGACGACGTCCTGGCCGTTCAGCACGCCGGTGCTGTCGATCAGGTCGGCGCGGGCGACCTGTCCCCAGTTCGGGTACAGGTTCCTGGACAGCATGAACACGTTGTAGGTGGCGATCTTCGGGGCGGCAGGGGCCGCGACCGCCGGGGTGGCGACCGAGATCGTCAGCGCGACGGCGGCGGCGAGCGTGATCAGGCGCATGAAACCCGATGCTGACGGACGTGAATGTCTTTCACAACCGCTGAAGCGAGACCCGATGGTGTCGTATCGATTAAGAACGGATGGACGTCAGCGCAGGCGGTTCAGGTCCGCGCCCGACTTGTCGACCAGCGCCCGCATCGCCTCGTAGGCCGCCTCGGGGTCCCGCGCCGAGATCGCGTCCAGCACGGCCCGGTGCGACGGCACCGGATCGTCGTCCACGCTCCCGTGCACGAGCTTGTCCCGCTCGGCCAGCCCGATCGCGATGATCCGCTCGACGTGCGTCAGGAACGCGTTGTGCGTGGACCCCATCAGCAACCGGTGGAACTCCAGGTCTGCCCGAACGGTCGCGGCGAGGTCGCGCGCCGACGCCATCCGCTCCAAGGCGGCACCGAGGGCCTCGATGTCGGCGGCCGAGGCGCGTTCGGCGGCCAGGCGGGCGGCGGCCGGTTCGACGATCACGCGCATCTCGGTGAGTTCGTCGAACAGGCTGTGGTCGGTGTTGCTGGCCTGGGTCTGCCAGCGCATCACGTCGGTGTCGAGGAGGTTCCACGACGAGCGCGGCTGCACGAACGTGCCGCGCTTCTGCCTGGCGTCGATCATGCCCTTGGCGGAGAGGACCTTCAGGGCCTCGCGCAGCGCGGTCAGCGACACGTCGAGTTCCTCGCGCAGCGCCGGGAGGTCGAGGGTGTCGCCCTCGCCGATCTCGCCGGCCAGGATCCGGCCCGCCAGCGCCTCGACGGTCTGGCCGTGCACGCCACGAAGCCGCTTCTCGCTCATGACCGAGAGCATACGGCACATCATAAATTATGAATTATTCTTGACATGATCATGACCTGCGCGCAATCTGTCCGCCATGGACAGGCGTCACTTCCTCCGCGTCACCGCTGCCGCGGGAGCCGGGTTGCTGGTCAGCGGCACGGCTTCCTGCGCCACCTCGGCGTCCTCAGGCCCGGTCACCCAGGCCGCGGGCACGGCCACGATCCAGTCGAACCTCTCGGCGCCTGCTGCCAAAGCGGCGATCGACGCACTGGTGAAGGCGTTCAACGACAAGAAGGGTGCGCAGGCCTCGGTCAACACCGTGGCCTCCGAGACCTTCCGGACCCAGCTGCCGAGCTACCTCACCTCGGCCAACCCGCCCGACCTCTTCACCTGGTACCCCGGCGCACTGCTCAAGGGGTACGAGGAGAAGGGGCTGCTGCTCGACATCAGCGACGTCTGGCAGACCATGGGCGACTACCCCCAGTCGTTCAAGACGTTGAGCGGCAAGGTGTTCGTGCCGACGACGTACTACTGGTGGGGCTTCTTCTACCGCAAGTCCAACTTCGCCAAGTGGGGTGTCACCCCGCCGAAGACCTGGACCGAGTTCGTCGATCTGTGCAAGACGTTGCAGGGCAAGGGTGTGATCCCGCTCGGCATGGGCGCGGGATCGGACTCGCCGTGGACCGCGTCCAGCTGGTTCGACTACTTCAACATCCGCGTCAACGGGGCCGGGTTCCACCGCGAGCTCCTCGCGGGCAAGCAGAAGTTCGACGACCCCAAGGTGAAGGCCATCTTCACGCCGTGGCGCGAAGTCCTGCCCTACACCGACCCGAACGGCACCGCGATCGGCTTCCAGGAGGCCACGACCGCGATGCTGCAGGGCCGCACGGGCATGCTGCTCACCGGCGCGTTCTTCGCCGACGCGGCACCGAAGGACGCGATCGACGACATCGACTTCTTCCGGTTCCCGATCATCGACCCGAACGTCCCGCTGGCGGAGGAGGGCCCGACCGACGGCTTCTTCGCGAGCGCCAAGTCACCGCACGTCAAGGAACTGAAGGAGTTCCTGACCTACGCGGCGACGGCGGAGGGTCAGGAGGCCTACATCAAGGCCTCGTCCGGCACGGTCCTGCCGACGCACCCGAACGCCAAGGACTCCGGCACGCCCCTGGTCACGAAGGGCCGCCAGCACCTCAAGGAGGCCGCGGAGATCACCCAGTTCTTCAACCGCGACTCCAGCGACGCGCTGCAGCCCACCGCGGACGCCGCGCTGGTCAAGTTCCTCCAGCAGCCCGACCAGCTGGACACGATCCTGACGACGTGGCAGAAGGCCGCCGAGCAGGTGTGGTCGTCCTGACATGACCAGCATGACCAGAAGCTTCACCAGGGTTCCTCCGATCCTGCTGTTGTTCGTGCTCATCCCGTTGCTCGTGGAGGGGTTCTGGGTCTTCTGGCCCGCGCTGCAGGGGTTCTGGCTCGCGCTGACGAACTGGGACGGCGTCTCGCCGCCCCGGTTCGTCGGGCTCGACAACTACGCCAGGATGATCGACGACCCGGTCTTCCACACCGCCGTCACCAACACCGCGATCTGGCTCGTGCTGTTCGGCGGGCTGTCCGCGGTCGGCGGCCTCGGCATGGCCGTGCTGCTGCAGAAGGAACGCCGCGGTGTCGGCGTCTACCGGGCCGCGTTGTTCGTGCCGGTGGTGTTCTCGCTGGTCGCCACCTCGCTGATCTGGCAGGTGCTCTACCAGCCCGGCGGGATCTTCGACAGCAGCCCGCTGGCCGACCCGGACACGGCGCTCTACGCGGTGCTGGTGCCGGCGTTGTGGCGGCAGGTCGGGTACGTCATGGTGCTGTACCTGGCCGGCCTCAAGGGAATCGACCCCGGGCTCTACGAAGCGGCCACTTTGGACGGTGCCACGGCCTGGCAGAAGTTCCGGCACATCACCTGGCCGCAGCTCGGCTCGGTGAACTCGGTGGTGCTGTCGGTCATCGTGATCGACTCGCTGCGGTCGTTCGACGTGGTGTGGTCGATGACGCGCGGCGGCCCCTACCACTCGTCTGAGCTGCTCAGCACGTACATGTACTCGACCGCGTTCCAGTCGCTCAAGCTCGGCTACGCATCGGCACTCGCCGTCGTCATCTTCGTGCTGGCGTTCGGCGTGATCGTGACCTACCTCGTCCGCGCGTTCCGGGAGAACTGATGTCCAATCGCGTCTTCCACGCCGTGGCGGGCACGATCTCCGTGCTCTGGCTGCTGCCGATCGTCGCCGTGCTCGTCACGGCGGTCCGAAGCTTCGACGACATCGCCGCGAACGGCCTCGCGTCGGTGCCCCGGTCGTTCACGTTCGCCGGGTTCGCCGACGCGTGGACCAACGGCGGCGCGGGCGCCATGTGGAACAGCGTCCTCGTCACGGTGCCGACGGTGTTCCTCTCGCTCGCACTGAGCGCGGCGGCCGCGTACGCGTTGAGCCGCTTCGAGATCCCCGGCCGGCGTTCGATCATCCTGCTGATGCTCGCGGGCAACCTGCTGCCTCCGCAGATCCTGCTCGTGCCGGTGTCGAAGCTGACCGAACTGCTCGGCATCTACGACACGCTCTTCGCGCTGATCGTGGTGCAGGTCGGCTTCGGACTGGGCTTCTACACGTTCGTGCTGCAGGGCTTCATGCGCGCCATGCCGAACGAGGTGCAGGAGGCCGCCACCATCGACGGCGCCGGTCCCGTGCAGATCTTCTGGCGGATCGTGCTGCCGATGACCAGGCCCGCGCTGGCCGCGTTGGCAGCGCTGGCGTTCACCTGGATCTTCAACGACCTGCTGTGGGCGATCACCGTGCTGCGGTCCTCGGCCGTGATGCCGGTGACCCCGGCGCTGCTCGCGTTGCAGGGCCAGTACGTCTCCAACTGGAACGTGATCGCGGCCGGGTCGGTGATCGCGGCGATCCCGACCGTGGCGGTGTTCCTTCGGTTCCAGCGGCACTTCATCTCCGGACTCGCTGTGGGAGCAGTCAAATGACCTGGACCCTCCGGATGGCCACCACCTCCTACACGGTGGCCGTCGAACCGGGCGGCCGCTGGGCCGAGCTCGTGGCCTGGGGCCCGCACGGCGTCGAGACCGGCCCGTCGCCTCTCAAGAACCTCGGCGACATCCACTTCATCACCGAGGCGGACGCGGCGCCGGTCGAGTACGCGCCGCGCGGCGAGCGCCCGTTCACCGGCGCCGACCTCGAGGTGGACGGCGACTCGTGGTGCACGTTCGAGGGCGCGGACGAGTCGGACGGCGTGCTGCGGCTGGCCTTCGTCGACGAGGTCGCCGGCCTGCGCACCGTGCTCTGCTATCGACCCGAAACCGCGGTCGACGTGCTCGCTCGGTGGGTCGAGGTGACCAACCTGCGAGACGAACCGGTTCGTCTCGCCAGGATCGGCTCGGCGGGGGTGTGCCTGCCCGTCCGGGAGCCCCGGCTGTCCTTTCTGCACGGTGAGTGGGCTCGCGAGTTCCAGCTGGACCACGTCTCCCTGCCCGCGGGCGGGTTCCGAATCGGCAGCTCCTACGGCGTTCCCGGGCACAATTACGCGCCCTGGTTGTCCGTGGACGACACGTGGGGCGTGTCGCTGGCGTGGTCCGGTTCCTGGGAGATCACGGCCGAGGTCGAGCCGTCCGGACTCACGCGCGTGCGTGCCGGAATGCTCGGCCCGGTCGTGGTCGGACCGGGGGAGACCTTCACGACCCCGGAACTGGCGCTGGCGTGCTCGACGGACGGCCTGGCCCGCGTCTGGCACGCCTACGACCGGCTGCGGTCAAGGCCTGCCCGCAAACCCGTGCTCTACAACTCCTGGGAGGCCACGGGCTTCGAGGTCGACCTGCCGAAGCAGCGGGACCTGGCCCGCATCGCCGCCGACCTGGGCGTCGAGCTGTTCGTGGTGGACGACGGCTGGTTCGTCGGCCGCCACGACGACACCGGCGGCCTCGGCGACTGGTACCCGGAGTCGCCGGACTTCGGCGCGTTCGTCGAGGACGTCCGGGGGATGGGCCTGGAGTTCGGCCTCTGGGTCGAACCGGAGTGCGTCAGCCCGAAGTCGCAGCTCTACGCCGAACACCCGGACTGGGTGTACCGGTTGGAGGGCCGTGAACCGACCCTGATCCGCAACCAGATGCTGCTCAACCTCGGCCTGCCGGAGGTCCACGAGTTCGTCGTCTCCACTTTGGACAGACTGCTGACCGACCACCGGATCAGCTACCTGAAGTGGGACATGAACCGCCCCGCCACCGAACGCCCTCTCGACCAGGACAACGCCCACGTCCGCAACTACTGGCGCGTGCTCGACCACCTGCGCGAGAAGCACCCGCACGTGCTGGTCGAGGGCTGCGCGGGCGGCGGCGGCCGGACGGACCTGGCCACCACCGGTCGCGTGGACGTGGTGTGGCCCAGCGACAACACCGCTCCGCTCGACCGGTTGAAGATCCAGCACGGCTTCCTGCACATGCACGCCCCGCACCTGATGTCGTCGTGGGTGACGGACGCTCCCGGCTTCTTCGACGCGCGCCCGCGTTCGCTGAAGTTCCGGTTCGTGCTCGCCATGGCCGGTGTGCTCGGCATCGGCGCGGACGTGCGGCACTGGTCGGCCGGGGAACGCTCCGAGGCGGCCTCGTTGATCGCCCGCTACAAGGACGTCCGCGATGTCGTGCACGGTGGCGAGGCACACCTGCTGAACGACGCGATCCAGTACTCGGCCGAGGACCGGATCGTCGTGCTGGCCTGGAACACGGGCTCGCTGACCGGCGTGCCCGTGGTGCCCGGCCAGTCGTCCCGGGTGAAGCTGCGGGGGCTGACGGCGCAGTCCTATGTGGACGAGAGCGGTCAGGTCTACTCGGCGGCGCACCTGACGCACGTCGGGCTGCCGTTCAACTGGACTGCCACGAACGATGCTGACGTGGTGGTGCTGAAGCCGATAGTCTGAACCCCTGAGCTGGGGGGTTCACGTGGAGTACTTCGCCGTGGGGAAAGAGTTGTGTCGGCGCCGGGTGGACGAGAACGGGGAGACGCGGGACGAGATCTACGTCCACGGGAGTTCCTGGCAACCGTCGGGTGGGCTGCGTGGGCAGGGAACGGCCGTCGTGCGGCGGATCCCGGAGGAGGACGCTGGACGGTTCCTGGAGCAGTGCCGCGCCCAGCTGCTCCACCCTCGGGAGCACAGGCCCGTGTACGTGTACTTCGCCTGGGTGGACGAGGGGTACACCGTCACCGAGCCGACCGCCGTGATCAGGAACTGGATCGGCCCCAGGGGGTACGAGCGGGAGGAGAGCTGCAGGCCCGGCTCGGGGTGGTGGGGGAGCGACCTGCGCGACGACTGGCACCGGGGAAAGATCGACGGCCGGTTCGAGCCCATCACCGAACAGGCCGCCGAGCGGTTCATGACCTCGGTGGGGTACTTCGCCGTGCTGGAGAAGAACGACGGGCGCGGACCCGTCCTGTGTCGCCGATGGATCGACCGGGCCGGAGTCACGCACGACGAGGAGTACCGTCAGTGGCTCATCTGGGAGCCGTCCGGCAAGTCGCGCGAACGGCACCACTACTCGGTGCGCCGGATCTCCCCGTCCGAAGCCACCCGGCTCATCGAACGCTGGTCAGCGCCGCAGTAGGGCCTTGATCTCCTCGATCGGCGTGCGGGCCAGCGCCGATCCGACCCCGCACGCCACAGCCCCGGCCTCAAGCCACGCGGGAACGTCCGCCGGCGCGACGCCGCCGGTCGGCACGAGCGGCGCGTAGGGCAGCACGGCGAGCACGTCACGCACCCACTGAGGCGTCGGCGCCGGGAACACCTTCACCGCGTCCGCCCCGGCCTCCAACGCCTGCACGACCTCGGAAACCGACCCGGCACCCGGCAGCACCGCTGCGCCGTACCGGTGCCCGGCCTGGATCACGGCGACGTTCAGGTTGGGCGCCACCAGGAACTGCGCCCCGGCGCGCACCGCGGCCACAGCGGAAGTCTCGTCCAACACGGAACCCGCGCCGATGACCGCCGACGGGTAGTCCGCGCGCAACTGCCGGATCGCCTCCAGCGCACCGGGGTTCGTCAGCGGCAGTTCGAGGGACGTGAGACCCGCGTCCAGCAACGGAACGGCGGCCTCGACGGCGGTGGCGGCGGACGCGGTGCGCACGATCGCGATGATGCCCTGCCGCACGACTGCCTGGGTGATCTCGTAGCGGTAGCTCACGCCCGCCAGCCTACTACACATAAATTACGAATTATTCTTGACACCTGTATCGGGCGCGGGGGAGGCTCACGGGCATGTCGGTTCGCAGAGTCGCGTTGGCCTTCGCCTTGATGTCCCTGGTGGCGGCGCCCGCATACGCGGGTGACGACCAGGGAGCGCCCACCTACTACGACAGTGGTGTCGCCAAGACCCCGTACATGGGCTGGAACACGTACTACGGCCTCGGCGCGCCCACCGAGAAGGACGTGCGCGGTGTCGCCGACTTCCTGGTGAGCAGCGGGATGCGCGACGCCGGGTACAAGATCGTGTGGATCGACGGCGGCTGGACCGCGCCGACCCCGCGTGACGCGCGCGGCAACCTCCAGGAGGACCCGGCGAAGTTCCCCGGCGGACTCCCGAAGCTGGTCAAGGACCTGCACGCCCAGGGGCTCAAGGCGGGCATCTACACCGACGCGGGCCCGTCCGACGGCAAGAACTGTGCGGTCGGCAGCGGCGGCGGTTACTACGAGAAGGACGCGCGCAGGTTCGCCGACTGGAAGTTCGACGCCGTGAAGGTCGACTTCCTCTGCGGCATCTTCGCGAACCTCAAGCCCGCGCAGGCGTTCACGGACTTCAGCAAGGCCCTCGCCAAAGCGGGCCGGCCGATGATCCTCAACATCTGCAACCCGGTCACCGGCGAGTGGGGCGTCCCGCACGAGCCGGACCAGACCGCCGACATCTCCTACACGTTCGGCCCGCTGGCCGGCGACTCGTGGCGCACCAGCACCGACATCGCGTTCGGCACGCCGTACGAGGGCATCTGGCGCGACGTGCTGCGCAACATGGACCGCAACGCCGCGCACCCCGAGTCGAACGGCCCCGGCCGCTACAACGACCCGGACTACCTGATCCCGATGCGCAGGACGCAGCAGGGCACCTACGAGCTCAACGAGGAGGAGTCGACCTCGCAGTTCGTGATGTGGGCGCAGATGTCCTCGCCGTTGATCATCGGCTCCGACCCGCGCACGCTGCCGCCGTCGATGGTGAACACCCTCAAGAACCCCGAGATCCTCGCGGTCGACCAGGACCCGCTGGCCATCCAGGGCGTGCGGGTCGCCTCGACCGGTGACACCGACGTCTACAGCAAGGTGTTGTCCCGCAAGGGCGAGCGCTCGGTCGTGCTGCTCAACCGCCGCGACGTCCCCGCCGAGATGACCGTGAACTTCGCCCAGGCCGGACTCAAGGGCAACGTTTCGGTGCGCGACCTGCGGGCCCGCGCCGATCGCGGCACTGCCACCGACAAGTACACCGTGACGGTTCCCGCGCACGGCACCGCGATGCTCAAGCTGCGCGGCACCGACCTCGTGCCCGGTGAGGCAGTCGGCTCCGACGCCACCGCCTCGCCCGCGATCGCACGGGTCGGCGACGAGGCACTGGTGTTCAGCCGGAGCACGGGCGGCGAGCTCAAGATGCTGCGGGGCGGCAAGTGGTCGAGCCTGGGCAAGGCGATCCAGGGCCAGCCCGCCGTCCGCACCGTCGGCACCGACGTCGAGGTGACCGTCCGCGGCAACGACAACCGCGCCTGGCAGCGCACCCTCCACAACGGACGCTGGGGATCGTGGAAGTCGCTGGGCGGCAAGCTCACCGACGCACCAAGCGTCGCGCAGGACGGCACGATCGTCGCCCGCGGCGAGGACGGCGAGGTCTGGCTCTACGAAGGCACCTGGACCTCGCTGGGCGCTCCCGGTGACGCCCCGATCTACGGCAGGCCCAGCGTCGCCGGAGGCCAGGTCGCCGTCCGCACCGCCGCCGACGCCGTCTGGGTCCGCCCGGTCAGCGGAGGCCAGTGGACGTCACTCGGAGGCGTGATCTCCGGCAGCCCGACCCTGGTCGAGTTCCAGGACCGGATCTACCTGTTCGCGCGGGCCAGCGACTACACGCTCTGGCAGGTCAACGCCTCCGCCGGCGTCTGGGGCGGCTGGTTCAACCGTCCGGAGTTCCCGAGCAACTCGCTCGTCGGCGCCGTCGGTGCTACTGCTGGTCCGGACGGCTCCGCGTGGACGGTCGTGCGCGGTCCGGACAACAAGGTCTACCGGCAGAAGCTCTAGGAGAACGTGCATGAAGTGCGCGGTGGTGTCGGGTGCGGGTGCCGGAATCGGTGCCGCGACGGCAAAACACCTGACGGACAACGGTTACCGGGTCGTCGGGATCGACCTGCGCGGTGATGTGGCCGTGCGGGGAGACGTCAGCGATCCGGAGACCTGGCAGCGGGCTTTGGAACTGTGCGACGGCAGCGTGGACGCGTTGGTGAGCAACGCCTTTACGGTCACGGTCAAGCCGTTGGACGCGACGACGCCCGCCGAGTGGGAACGCCAGCTCGCGGTCAACCTCGGCGGCACGTTCCACGGCGTCCAGGCCTGCCTGCCGTCGTTGCGCGAACGCAAGGGCTCGGTCGTGCTCGTCTCGTCGGTGCACGCGCACTTCGGCATCCCCGGCCACGGCGCGTACGCGGCCACGAAGGGCGGGCTGGTCGCACTGACCCGCCAGCTCGCCGTCGAGTACGCGCCGGACGTCCGGTTCAACGCGGTGCTACCCGGTCCGGTGCTGACGGCGGCCTGGGACCGGGTCTCGCCCGAGGACCGGGAACGCAGTGCCCGAGCCACCCCGGCCGGCCGCCTCGGCGACCCGGCCGAGGTGGCCTCGGTGATCGGTTTCCTCCTGTCTCCTGCGGCGTCGTTCGTGACGGGCGCGGAGCTTCTGGTCGACGGCGGCTGGTCCGCGGCGAAGGACTCTTCATGAAGGTGACGGCGGTCGAGACGTTCCTGGTCGAGCCCCGCTGGCTGTTCCTCAAGGTGAGCACCGACGAGGGGGTGAGCGGCTGGGGTGAGCCGGTCGTGGAGGGCAGGGCGGAGACGGTCCGCGCCGCCGTCCACGAACTGTCCGAGCTGGTCATCGGCCAGGACCCGCTGCGCGTCGAGGACCTGTGGCAGGTGCTGCGCCGCGGCGGCTTCTACCGCGGCGGCCCCGTGCTGTCGTCGGCTCTCTCCGGCTACGACCACGCGTTCTGGGACATCGCCGGCAAAGCCCGCGGGTTGCCCGTCCACGAACTGCTCGGCGGCCCGGTGCGCGACCGCGTGCGCGCGTACTCGTGGGTGGGCGGCGACCGGCCCGACGGCATCTTCGACGCGGTCTCGCGGCAGGTCGCGGCGGGCTTCAGCGCCGTGAAGATGAACGCCACGGCGGAAATGCGCCCGATCGCCTCGCCCGCCGAAGCCGACGCGGTTCTCCAAAGGGCCCGTGAGGCGCGCGAAGCCCTTGGCTCACAAGGAGATCTCGCGATCGACTTCCACGGCCGCGTCTCGCCCGCGATGGCGCGCAGGCTCGTGCGCATGCTCGAAGAGGTGCAGCCGATGTTCGTCGAGGAACCGGTGCTGCCCGAACTGCCCGCCGTGGTGCTGGCGTCGGTGGTGCAGGCGTCGACGGTGCCGATCGCGACGGGGGAGCGGCTGTTCTCCCGCTGGGAGTTCAAACCCGTCCTCGACGCCGGTGTCGCGGTCGTGCAACCGGACCCGTCGCACGCGGGCGGCATCTCGGAACTGCGCCGGATCGGGGCGCTGGCCGAGATCTACGGTGCGTCGATCGCGCCGCACTGTCCACTCGGGCCGATCTCGCTCGCGGCGTCGTTGCAGGTCGCGTTCACCACGCCGAACTTCCTGATCCAGGAGCAGAGCGCGGGCATGCACTACAACGGCTCCGACCCGTCGTACCTGGTGGACATGGCGCCGGTGCGGGTCGTGGACGGCTGGATCGCCCGGCCGACCGGGCCCGGCCTGGGGGTCGAGGTCGACGAGGCGGCGGTGCGCAGGGCGGCCGAGTCCGGGCACGCGTGGCGGTCGCCGGTCTGGCGGCACGACGACGGCTCGTTCGCGGAGTGGTGACAGGGCCTGCCAGCCGCTGCCAGTGACGTGTGCGTCCGCTGCCAGCGGGCCGGGTGAACCTGATCGTGCCGTCAGGGAGGCGGCACGATCTCCAGGGGAGCCCATTCATGCACGTCACGATCATCGGTGCCGGTCTCGGCGGTCTCACGCTCGCCCGTGTGCTGCACGTCAACGGCATTCCGTCCACCGTCTACGAGGCGGAGGAGTCGCCGACGGCGCGGACGCAGGGCGGCATGCTCGACATCCACGACTACAACGGCCAGATCGCCGTCGAGGACGCGGGCCTGATGGACGAGTTCCGCGGCCTCGTCCTGCCGGGCCGCCAGGCCATCCGCGTGCTGGAGCCCGACGGCACGGTGCTGCACGAGCAGGGCGACGACGGCACGGGCGGCCGTCCCGAGGTGCAGCGCGCCGACCTGCGGCAGATGCTGCTCGACTCGCTGCCCGAGGGCACCGTCCGGTGGGGCAGCAAGGTGACCGGCGTCCACGACAGGACGGTGACGTTCGAGGACGGCAGCACCGTCGACGCCGACGTGCTGGTCGGCGCTGACGGCGCGTGGTCGCGGGTGCGCGCGTTGGTCACGGACGCCAAGCCGGAGTACACCGGCATGTCGTTCGTCGAGACCTACCTCTACGACGCCGACACGCGGCACCCGGAGGTGGCGAAGGCGGTCGGTGGCGGCTCGATGTTCGCTCCCGGCCAGGGCAAGGGGATCTTCGCGCACCGGGAGGCCGGCGACACGCTGCACGCCTACGTGGAGTTCAACCGGCCGCTGGAGTGGTTCGACGACCCGGCCAAGATCGCCGCGGAGTTCGAGGGCTGGGCACCCGAGCTCACCGCGTTGATCACCGAGTCCGACACCGAGCCGGTGTTCCGCCCGCACTACACCCTGCCTGCCGAGCACCGCTGGGAACGGGTGCCGCGGGTGACCCTGGTCGGCGACGCCGCGCACCTCATGCCGCCCAACGGCGAGGGCGCCAACCTCGCCATGCTGGACGCCGCCGAACTCGGCCGGGCGCTCGCCACGAAGGACGTGGAGACCGCGCTGGCCGAGTACGAGGAGGCGATGTTCGCGCGCGCCGCCCACACAGCCGAGGACTCCGAGGAGATGCTCAAGAGCCTGTTCGGCGACGAGCCCCCGCAGAAGCTGCTGGATCTGCTGATCGACGCCTGACGACGAGGACGAACAGGACCGCCGTGATGGCCACCCCGGTCCACATGGCGGTCCGCCACCCGTCCACGAAGGACTCCCCGCCGTCGACGGCGCCCGCCACCATCGCACCGAGCAGCGCGACACCGAGTGCGGTGCCGAACTCGCGCGTGACGTCGTTGAGCGCCGACGCCACGCCCTGCCGCTCGCGAGGCAACGCGCTGGTGATCGCCTCGGTGGCGGGTGGCATCGACAACCCCATGCCCGCGCCCATCGCGATCATGCCCGGCAGCACGGTGAGGTAGGCGGCGTCCACGAACACCGCCATGAGCACCAAACCCAAGCCGCCCAACGCGATCCCCGTCGCCATCGTGGCGCGGGCACCGATCCGTTCGGCCAGCCGCGGCGCGAGACCGGACGCGACCATCATCATCCCGGCCATCGGCAGCAACGCCACCGTCGACACCAGCCCGGACCAGCCGAGAACGGTCTGGAAGAACGGGTACAGCACGACCGACACACCCGCCTGCACCCCGAACACCACCAGCAGCACCACGGACCCGGTGGCCAACCGGTGCTCGCGGAACAGCCGGACGTCCAGCAACGGCGCGGGATGCCGGAGTTCCCACGCCACGAACGCGATCGCAGCGGCCACCCCGACGAGCAGGCTGAGCACGTCGCGTTCGTGCAGGAAGTGGATCAGTCCGGCCACCGCGACCACGGAGGTGAGCGAGCCGACGACGTCGAACGGCCGCGCCTCCCGTGAGTCCGGCACCGCTGTGAGCGCCATGACCAGCGCGACGACCACGAGCACGACCGGCAGCACGAACAGGAACCGCCAGTCCGCCACGTCGACCAGCAGCGCCGACAGGAACATGCCCAGCAGCCCGCCGCCACCCGCGACGCCCGTCCACACACCGATGGCCCGGCTGCGTTCCTGCTCCGGGAACGTCGAGGTGATCACGGCGAGCGTGACGGGCATGATCGTCGCCGCTCCGATGCCGGCGAGCACCCGCGCCGCCAGCAGCACCTCGACGGACGGGGCCAGCCCGCCGATCACGTTCGCCGCGCCGAAGACCACCAGCCCGGCGATCAGCACCGGCTTGCGCCCCCACCGGTCACCGACCGCGCCGAGCGGCAACAGCAACGCGGACAGCGTCAGCACGTAGACGTTGATGATCCACAACACCGTGCCCTGCGACGCGCCGAACTCGGCGGAGAGGTGAGGCTGGGCGACGTTGAGCCCGGTCACCGACGAGATCACGGCCATCAACGCCACGCACACCGCGACCAGGGTTTTCGTTCGATTCATGGCCGCGACGCTAAGCACTGTTTGCTGGAGAGGCATACGATCGTGCGTATGACGCAAGAAGATGGCGATCTGGACGGCCTCGTGCGCAAGCGGATCCGTGCGTTGCGGGTGGCGCAGGGCTGGTCGCTGGACGAACTCGCGACCCGCGCCAGGCTCAGCCCGTCGTCGCTCAGCCGCATCGAGAACGGCCAGCGCCGCCTCGCCCTCGACCAGCTCGTCACCCTCGCCCGCGCCCTCGACACCTCGCTGGACCAACTGGTCGAGACCGACACCGACGACGTGATCGTCAGCCCGATGCTCGACGGCGCGCACGGCAACATGCGCTGGCCGATCAAGGCCGAGCCGGGCATGACCGTCATGCGTCAGCGGATGACCACCCCGCCACCCGACAACCCGGCCTTGCTTCGGGCGCACTCCGGCCGCGAATGGCTGGTGGTCCTGTCGGGCACGGCCTTGTTGCTGCTGGGCAACCGGAGGTTCCGCGTGGAGAAGAACCAGGCCGCCGAGTTCCCGACGATGCTGCCGCACGCCATCGGCACGGCGGGTGGCCCGTGCGAGATCCTCGGCATCTTCGACCGGGAGGCGCGCCGCGGTCACAACGCCGACAAGAAGGCGTGATCTTGCGCGGACGGCACCGGTTCGACCGACCTTCTTGCGTCTTGCGCAAGCCACCGTGCATCTAGAGCATGGCGGACCTACGTTGGTCACATGAGCGACGAACGACATGGCCACGGCGGCGGACACGAGCACGAGCACGGCCACGGACATGGGCACGGGCACGGGCACGGGCACGGTGATAGTGACGACCAGGCCGAGATCCTGGACCTCGACGCCGAACTCCTCGCCACCCACACCGCCGACATCATCGACTGGCTGCCCACCTCGAACCCCCGCCACGTCGTCGACCTGGGCAGCGGCACGGGCGCGGGCACGTTCGCACTGCTGGCCCGCTACCCGGAGGCCCACATCACCGCGGTCGACTCCTCACTGGACCACCTCCAGCGACTGCGCCAGAAGGCCGGCGAACGAGGCCTGGCCGACCGCGTCCACACCGTCCTGGCCGACCTCGACGCGGACTGGCCGGACCTGGGCACCCCGGACCTGATCTGGGCCTCGGGCTCGCTGCACCACATGGCCGCCCCCGACCGCACCCTCCGCCGGCTCCACGACACCCTCGCGAAGGACGGCGTGCTTGCCGTCGTCGAAATGGCCGGCATGCCGCAGTTCTTCCCCGAGCAGGCCCCGGACGCCCACGACGAACGCCTGCCCCACCGAGGCGCGGACTGGGGCCCGAAGCTGGCCGAGGCCGGGTTCACCGTCGAGGGCGAACGCACGATCACCGTCCACATCGAACGGTCCGAGGCCGTGGAACGCTACGCCCGCATCGTTCTGCGCAGGCAGCGCGGCCCGGAGGCGGCAGAAGAAGCCCTGCGACGCGACGACCTCTCGCTGCGCACCGAACGCACCGTCTGGGCGGCGCGGAAGTGACCTAGCGCGACGCCGTGACGAGCGCCGTTCGCAGCAATTCGAGCGCGGCCGCCCGTGCTCCGGTCAGCGACGGAGACGCCACGGACGCCGCGACCACGTCGACCTGACGCGGCAACCGCGAGCACTCGTTCCTGATCGCGTCGAGCAACGACGGCCCCCAGGACCCGCCGACCACGACCACCTCCGGATCGGCCAGCGTCACCAACGCCATGACGACCCCGCCGACGGCCCGCGCGAGCACGACGGGGTCCGCCGCCCGCAACCGTGCCACGTCGATCGCGGTCGTCCCCGGCCGGCGCAACCCGAGTTCGCCGAACACCTCGATGAACGGCGTAGCGCCGGACGGCCCGGCCGTGATCAGGTGCGAGATCTCACCGGCCAGCCCCGAGTGTCCGCGCCGCACCTCGCCGTCGGACACGACCGCACAACCCAGGCCCTCGCCCAAAAAGAGATACGCGAAGTCTGCGACGCCCAGCGCGGCGTGTTCGGCCTGCGCCGCCCAGTTCACGTCGTTGTCGACGATCACCGGCCCGTGCAGCAACGGGCCCAGCACCGCGACCGGATCCAGTTCTCCCACCAGGAACGGCGAGTCGGGCAGCTGGACAAGCCTGCCGGTGCGCCGGTCCACGGGATCCGCGGCGCTCACCGTGCAGAGCCGGACGTTGTGCGCCGCAACGGTTTCCGCGGCGACCGACGGCAGTACGGCGGCGACTTCGGCCGGATCGTCGATGGGATGGTGGGTGCGGCCGACGACGTCCCCGTAGGCGTCGACGCACTCGGCCGTCACGCCGTCCGGCGCGATCGTCATGACCAGCGCGACGCCGATGTCCTCGGCCAGGCTGTAGAACGAGCCGACCCTGCCCTTGCCGCGCCCGCCCGGCGTGCGTTCGCCGGTGTCCGCGAGCAGACCCTGGTCCACGAGACGGCGGACGCTCTCGCTCACCGTCGGCTTCGACAGACCGGTCTCCACGGCCAGTTCCGCCCGCGTCAGCTTGCGCGCGGACATCAACGACCGCAGCACGTGCTCGTCCGAGATCGAGCGCAGCAACTCCTGGGACGGCTTGGTCACGCGCCGCACTCTAGTTAGGGGTCTTGCCTACAACGGTCCGACACGCCTATGGTTCTAAGTTAGGAGGCCTTACTGGAAGGAGTCGAAGGTGCTGCCTAACTGGGACACCACCCCCGCTGACCTGCCGAAAGCCGTCCGGGAGGTGAAGAAGGCGATCAGGGCGAACATCGAGGCGTCCGGTCGCAGCGTCGAGGAGGTGTTCGCGGTCGTCGAGCAGCAGATCCGGCGCGAGGTCGACGACGTCAAAGCCGGGCAGGCGTGGCCGGTGATCGACTACGCCGACATCGAGGCCGGCACCGCGAGCACCGACCTCGTGAAACGCCGAGGCTGCCTGGTCGTGCGGAACCACTTCGACCGCGAGCAGGCCCTGGCCTGGGACAAGTCCATTGTGGACTACGTCGAGGGCAACGACTTCTTCGAGAACTACCGCGGCCCCGGCGACGACTTCTTCGGCAGCGTCGGCTCGAAGCCCGAGATCTACCCGATCTACTGGTCCGAAGCGCAGACCCAGGCCAGGCGGCACAAGCGCATGGCCGCGGTCCAGCAGTTCCTGAACGGCCTGTGGCACCACGAAGGCTGGTTCGACCCGGCGACCGACGTCGGCTACCCGGACCGCATCCGCCGCCGCCCACCCGGCGCGAACTCGAACGGCCTGGGCACCCACCTCGACCCCGGCACGCTCGACCTGTGGATGACACGCGAGTACCAGCAGGCGTTCCGGCACCTGTTCAACGGCACGCCCGAGCAGTACGACCCGTGGGACGCCGCCCACCGCACCACCGGCCCGCAGTACCCCGGAACGACGATGTGCTCGGTGTTCCGCACCTTCCAGGGCTGGACCGCGCTCTCGGACATGGCCCACGATCAGGGCGTCCTGCACACCGTCCCGATCCCCGGCGCCATGGCGTACCTGATGCTGCGCCCGCTGCTCGACGACGTCCCGGACGACGACATGTGCGGCGTCACGGTCAACCAGGTCTTCCCGGTCAACCCGAAGTACCACTCACTCCTGATCGAGGCCCTGAGCGGCATCCCGGACGTCCGGGCGGGCGACTCGGTCTGGTGGCACTGCGACATGATCCACAGCGTCGCGCCCGTCACCGGTCAACAGGGCTGGGGCAACGTCATGTACATCCCGGCCGCGCCCTGGTGCGCCCGCAACGAGCGCTACGCCAAGGAGATCGAGCACGCCCACGCGACGGGTTCCAGCCCGAGCGACTTCCCCGAGGAGCACTACGAACGCGCCTGGCCGAACCGCTCACGCCCCGAATAGCACCCGGAACACCGCGCCCTCGCCGGGCGCGGTGTCCAGTTCGATCCGCCACCCGTGCGCCGCGACCAGCGCCGCCACGATCGAGAGTCCCAGACCGCTTCCGCCGGGCCCACGCGCCGAATCCGCGCGATAGAAGCGTTCGAACACCCGCGAAGCCTGCTCAAGAGTCATCCCAGGCCCGTGATCAGCCACTTCGATCGCCTCGGCGGTCAGCCGGACCTCGATCGGCGACCCCGCCGGCGTGTGGATCAGCGCGTTGTCGAGCAGGTTCGTCAGCACCTGCCGCACCCGCGCCTCGTCGGCCTCCACGAGCACCGGCCCCGCGGACAGCACCAACGAGACGGACCGGTCCGCGTCCCGCATCCGTGCCTCGACCACGGCATCGCTCACGGGTACCACCAGGTCCACAGTGGACAACGTCAGCGGCTGCTCCGAGTCGAGCCGCGCCAGCTGCAGCAGGTCCTCGACCAGCAACCCCATCCGCTCGGCCTGGTCCTCGATCCGCTTCAACACCTCGGCGGCGTCCGAAGCCGCACCCTGCCGGTAAAGCTCGGCATATCCCCGAATCGACGTCAACGGCGTCCGCAACTCGTGCGACGCGTCCGCGACGAACTGCCGCATCCGGTTCTCCGAGCTCACCCGCATCGCGAACGCCTGCTCGATCTGCCCCAGCATCGTGTTCAGCGCGGAAGCCAGCCGCCCGACCTCCGAACCGGGCTGCTGCACCGGAACCCGCCGCGACAGATCACCGGCCGCGATCTCCCCGGCGACCTGCTCGACCTCCTCCAACGCCCGTGTCGAAGCCCTGACCAGCGCATACCCGGCCATCCCGACGAGGATCAACGCCCCGAGGCTGATCAGCAGGAACGCGAGCCGCAGATCGTCGACCGCCCGATCCACCTCCGACTGGTCGGTCACCACGACCAGTTCGGCACCGTCGAGCTGCCGCATCACCAGCCGGTGCGAGCCGACCGTGACGTGCTCGCCCGGCGTCAACGTCCCGTACGCCGGCAACCCTTCGAAGGTCGTCCCGGACAGCACCCCGTCCGCGTCGCGCAGGATCATGTTGTCGCGCATCGGGAACGGCCGCGGCGCCGACGCGACCCGGTCCAGCCGCGCGTCGAGCTGGCCGAGCAGATAGCGCTCCATCACCTGCGACCCGATCAGCCACGTGCCGAACAGGCCCGCGGCCACCAGGGCGACGAGCACGACCACCAGCCGCACGCGCAACGTCATCTGCGGATCATGTACCCCAGGCCGCGAACCGTGTGGATCAGCCGGGGCTCGGCGGCGTCCACCTTGCGCCGCAGGTACGAGATGTACGACTCGACCACGCCGATGTCGCCGTCGAAGTCGTGCGACCACACCTGGTCCAGGATCTGCGCCTTCGACAACACCCGCCCGCTGTTGCGCATCAGGTAGTGCAGCAGCCGGAACTCGGTCGGCGACAGCTCCACGACCCGCGAACCACGCCGCACGACATGGCTCTCCACGTCCAGCGACAGATCACCGCAGATCAGCTGCTCGCTCTCCACGCCGGGCCGGGTGCGGCGCAGCACGGCCGTCACCCGCGCGATGACCTCCTCCAGACTGAACGGCTTGGTGATGTACCCGTCACCGCCGATCGTCAGCCCGGTGATGCGGTCGTCCGTGCTGTCCCGCGCCGTCAGGTACAGCACCGGCACCCGCACCCCGCTGGAACGCAGTCGCCGCACCACCTCGAAGCCGTCCCGGTCGGGCAGCATCACGTCGAGCAACACCAGATCTGGCGCGTCGGAATGAGCCGCCGTCAACGCCTCGGAGCCGGTCGCCGCGCTGGACACGGTGAACCCGGCGAACCGCAGGCTGGCGCACAGCAGTTCGCGGATGCTGGGTTCGTCCTCGACGACGAGCAACCGGCCCCGTTCCACGCGTGAATCCTGCATCACCCGGTGGTCGGCCGCTGGGTGATGGTCTGCCCGGTCACGGTGCCGTCCGAACCCGCCTGACCCTGCACGACGACCTGCTGACCGGCCTTCAGGTCGGCGAGCTTGCCCTCCGACGTGACCTCGACCTTCGTGGCGTCCGAAGTGGACACCTTCACGATCTGGCCGTTCTGCGTCTTCACGTAGACGGTCGTGCCTTCGACGTGGTCGATCGTGCCGACAGTGCCTCGCCCGAACTGGCCGCCGCCCTGCCGGTTGGTGCCGGACGGGGGAGTACCACCGTTGCCGCCGGGGAACTGCCGCCCGGCCGCGTTCGTCCGGGCCGGCGTCTCGCTTGCACCGAAGGACTTCTGCACGAACACCCCGCCGACGAACGCCACGATGGCGAGCACCGCGACCCCGAGGATCACCGTCGTCTTGCCGAAGCCGGTCTTGCGTTCCTTCAGCTCGGCCGAGATGTCGTTCTCGAGCGGCTGATCGAGTGGGTTGGTCACGTCGAAAACTCCTTATTCATGCCTGAGGGCTTCGATGGGGCGGAGCTTCGCCGCGCGGGAAGCCGGGTAGCTGCCGAAGAAGAGGCCGATCAACGCCGACACCGCGAACGCGAGCAGCACCGATGACGGCACGAGCACGGGCTTGATGCCCGCGATGGTGAACTGGCTGCCGATCATCCCGGCCGCCACGCCCAGCGCCCCGCCGAACAGGCTCAGCAGCGTCGCCTCGATCAGGAACTGTCCGAGGATCGAGGACCGAGGCGCCCCCACGGCTTTGCGGATGCCGATCTCGCGGATCCGCTCGGTGACGGTGACCAGCATGATGTTCGTGATGCCGATCCCGCCCACCAGCAACGAGATCGCGGCCACCGATGCCAGCAGCACGGTGAACGTCTCCGTCGTCGCGGTCCGCGCGGTCAGCAGCTGGTCCTGGCTCAGGATCCGGTAGTCGGCGGTCTGGGTGATCTTGTGCCGGCCGTTGAGAATCGTCGTCACCTGGGCCTGCGCGTTCGGCAACGCGTCGGCAGACTGCGCCTGCACCACGATCTGGGTGAGACTGCCGTAGCCGGTCAACGCGTTCTGCGTCGTCGACAACGGCGCCACGGCCATGTCGTCGGCGTCCTGCAACCCGCTGGAACCCTTGGCCGCCAGCACCCCCACGACGGTGAACGGGATGTTGTTGACCAGCATGGACTTCCCGACCGGATCGGTGCCGGGGAACAGCTCAGTGGCCACCGTCGCGCCGATCACGACGACCTTGCGCGCCTGCTGAACGTCGTTGTCGGAGAACAGGTTCCCCTGCGCGATCGAACTGTTCGTGGTGTCGAAGTAGTGCGGGTCGGAGCCGATGAACTGCCCGATGTCGTGCGTCGTGTCCCCGTAACCGGCGGTCGCCTGCGCACTCACCACCGGCGACGCGTACTTGACGTCGGGGGAGTCCTGACCCACCAGCGCCGCCGCGTCCGCCGTGGTCAGCGGCTTGGCCGTGCTGCCGGGCTGGGCGCGCTGCGGGCTGATCGTCAGGATGTTCGTGCCGAGCCCGGCGATGCTCTGCTGCACCGCGCTCGACGCGCCGTTGCCGACCGCGATCAGCAGGATCACCGACGCGACACCGATCAGGATGCCGAGCGTCGTGAGCCCGGATCTCATCTTGTTCGCGGTCAGGCCTCTCACCGCGAACGCGGCGATCTCGAAGATCCTCACACCAGCACCCCCGCGACCTTCCCGTCGACCACGCGGACGGTGCGCATGGCGTGCGACGCGACCTCGTCCTCGTGCGTGATCAGCACGACGGTGCGTCCGCTCGCGTTGAGCCGGTCGAGGATGCCGAGCACCTCCCGGCTCGACTCGGTGTCGAGGTTGCCGGTCGGCTCGTCGGCCAGCACGATCGCGGGCGACGTCACCAACGCCCGCGCGATCGCGACACGTTGTTGCTGGCCACCGGAAAGCTCGTTCGGCCGGTGGTGCGTGCGGTCCTTCAGGCCAACGAGATCGAGCGCGGCCAGCGCCCGTTCCCGACGTTGGGCACGCCGAACTCCCGCGTACACCAGCGGGAGCTCGACGTTCGCGAGTGCCGTGGTCCGCGGCACCAAGTTGAACGACTGGAAGACGAACCCGATCTTCCTGTTGCGCAGCAACGAGAGCTGCTCCTCGTCGAACTCGCCCGTGTCGATCCCGTCCAGCAGGTACTTGCCGGACGTCGCGATGTCGAGGCAGCCGAGGATGTTGAGCAGCGTCGACTTGCCGGAGCCCGACGCACCCATGATCGCGATGTACTCGCCCTTCTGGACGGTGAGGTCGAGTCCCCGCAACGCATGCACGGCCGTGTCACCGCTGCCGTACGTCTTGCGGAGATCACGGACCTCGATGACCGGGCTCATCGACCGGTCCCGGTGAACCCGCCGCCGTTGCGCTGACCGGTGCCCGTGCCCGGGAACTGCCCGGTGCCCGGCTGCTGCTGGCGGTTGGTGCTGTTGGACGTGCTCACCTGCGGCAGTACGACCTCCTCGCCGGCGGTAAGCCCGGACTTGATCTCCACGTACTGATCGCCGCGCACCCCGACCTCGACGGTCTTGCGCGTCTCGGCGCCGTTCTCCACTACCTGCACCGAACTCGTGCCGCTCACGGTCTGCACGGCCGCCGCGGGCACCGCGAGAACACCCTGCGCGGACGCGACGGTGATCTCGACGCTCGCCGACTGACCCGGCTTGAGCTCGGCGGGCGGCTGCGTCAACGCGAGGCTCACGCCGTACTGCACAACGTTGTTCGCGGTCGTGGGCGTGAGGTCGACTGTGGTGACCTTGGCCTGCACCGGGGTTCCTGCCATCGCGTTGACCGTCACGGTCGCCGCCTGGTCGGCCTTGAGCTTGCTGACGTCGGACTCGGAGACGTTCGCCTTCACCACGAGGTTCTTCAGGTCGGTGACGACCACGAACCCGGACGCCGTCGTGGTGGTCGTCGTGCTGGAGGTGGAACCCGTGCTGCTGGAAGTGCTGCCACTGCCGACCTTCTGCCCGATCGCACCCGTGACCGACGTGATCGTGCCGTCGCCAGGAGCCGTCAGCACGGTGGCGGCGAGGTTGTCCTTGGCCTGCTGGAGCGCGAGCTGCGTCTGCCGGTACGCCGTCAGCAGCGCGTTCGTGCCCGTGCCCTTCTCCAGTGCCGCGTTCAGGTTGCCCTGCGCGATGTCCACCTGCAGCTGCGCCTGCGTGGGATCGAGCTTCGCGAGCTGCTGCCCCTTCGTCACCGCGTCGCCGACCTTGACGTTGATCTCGGTGACCGTGCCGCTCGCCCCGAACGACGCGGCGGCGCTGAACGAGCTCTGCACCGTCCCGGAAGCCGTCACCACCTCGCTGACGTCCCGGTTCGCGGCGGCGGCCGTGCGAGCGGTGGTGGTGGACTGGGCATTGCCGGAGGAACCGAAGAACACCAGGTAGCCGGCCACACCGGCACCGAGGAGCACCACCACCAGCAGTCCGTTGATCAACAAGGATCTGCGACGTCGAGTCATGGCTCGGGATCGTCGTCCGGCAAGCTGTGTCAGGGCTGCGAGTTTCCTGGCAACGAGCTGAAGATCAGTTCGACCGTTTTCACCCGAATGAGCACCTTGTTGCTTTGAGAGCAAGCCCTACGGTCGAACCATGGCCACCAGCACATCATCTACCGCGTACAGCCGGGATCTCGGCGAAGAACTCCGCAAAGTGCGCGAATCCTCCACCAACTTCACCGGTGCCGCGTTCGCCCTGCGGTTGGGCTGGGACCCGAGCAAGGTCTCGACTCTGGAACGCGGTAAGTACAGCCCGAGTGAGATCGACCTCGTGCAGTACTTGTCCATGTGTGGCAAGGACATCGACTTCTTCGAGGACTTCAAGCGCCGGTTCAAGAACGCGTTCGAGGAGTACATCGTCCTGGTGCCGGACAACCTCCGCACGCTCGCGATGGCGGAGGCGACCGCGACGAAGATCATGCGCTACGACTCGCAGACGATCACCGGCCTCGTGCAGACGCCGGAGTACGCGGACGGCGTGTACCGGGTGGCCGGACTGGTCACCGAGGACCGGATCCCCACACTCGTCCAGTGGCGGATGGAGCGTCAGGCGATCCTGCGACGGCACGATCGGCCCGCCTGCCTGTTCTACATCCATGAGAACGCGCTGCGGACGCATATCGGCGACGACCGAATCATGGAGGACCAGTACGCACGGCTGCTGTTCAGCGCACACCTGATCCGGATCATCCCCGCAGACACCCCGGTGATCGCGTCCAGTTGCGCGTTGTGGGAGTACGAGAAAGCCATGTCGGTGGCGTTCCTCGAGACCGATCTTGCGAACGTGTTCGTACAGGACCCCGGCGCCATCGTGCGCACTCGACTGCTGTTCGACCGTTTGGCTGAGGTCGCCTTGGATGAGGAACAATCGCGGAGCAAGCTGGCGGAATACGTCGGCGGACCGCGAGAGGACCTCTATGACGCAGGAACGCGTTTGGCGTAAGAGCAGCTACAGCGGCGGAGCTGAGGACGGCGACTGCGTTGAGGTGTCGCTGTCCTTCGACGCGCTCGTCCGTGACTCGAAGAATCCGGCCGGGGGAGTTCTGACGTTCGGCTCCGCCGCCTGGGCGAACTTCGTCCAGAGGTTGCCAGTTAGTTGACAGCGGCTCCGTCCGGCAGCACTGCCTGCTAGGACGATCACATGAACCTCTGGTGGGCCCTAGCTGTCGCCGTGCTGGTGTTGCTCGCCGTGGCGGCTGGGTTCTTCATGCGGTGGCGGTGCTCCGCGAGTTCTCGAGGACGCCGGATCGGAGGTGTTGGCGGCGGATCTGATCCCGGACCTCGTTTCCGCCGGCGTCGGGTTCTCAACAACGACGACACGGACTACCTCGACGACACGGACTACGACGACGTCGAGTCGGCCGCCTCGAGGTTCGACTTCACGATCGCCGGCGAGGTCGGGCGCTGGCTCTCGGAGGACGTCCCGCTCGGCGGCAGGAAGTCTTCACTGCCTCGGGACGGCCTGTTCGTGCGCCGCAACAACGCGTTCGGCACCAGGGCGGTGCTCGGCATCAAGGACCTGATCGACGAGGGGGTCCTGATCGACCAGGCGCAGATCAGGTTCGACGACTTCATCGCGTCGGACCCGTCCGGCATCCCGTTGCCGCCGCCCGGCCACGCGCTCGCGGTGAGCAGCGGCTCCTGTCCCGCCCGGACAGGTCTGCGCGCCAACGAGAACACCACCCACTTCGTCGAGATCGCGTTGCGGGCCGGGGAAGCGGGCAGGTCCGCCGCGCAGTCCGTGCCGGTGAACTTCGTGTTCGTCGTGGACACCAGCGGTTCCATGGCCGGCGGGAAGATCGAGACGGTCAGGACGGCGATCCGCGAGCTCTACGCCCAACTGCGCGACACGGACGTCCTCGGCGTCGTCGCGTTCGACACCACGGCCAGGACGTTGCTCAAGGCCACGCCGAAAGCGTCGCTCAAGAAGGAGAGGCTGGACGCCATCGTCGCGGCACTGCGCGCGGACGGCGGCACCGACATCAACCTGGGCGTCCTCTACGGCATCGACGAGCTCTCCCGGCACGCCCAGCCGAATGTCGTGAACTGCGTCTACCTGTTCTCGGACGGGGAGCCGAACTCGGGTGAACGCGACTGGATCGCCATCCGGCGCAACATCGCCGCCAAAGCGCGGGGCGAACTGACGCTGTCGTGCTTCGGGTTCGGCCGTGACGCCCGTATGCGGGAGTTGGAGGCACTGGCGGGCACGACCGGTGGGTTCTGCACGTTCGTCACCGATCCCGAGGACGTGCGGGTCACCCTCGCCGAGGACCTCGCGCGGCGCGAACACCTCGCCGCGCTGAACATCCAGCTCCAGATCAGCCTCGACTCGACCGTCACCGCCTGGCACCTGTACGGCCACGACCTCATCACCGACGCCCCGACGCGTGCCCGTGTGGAGCGAGACGTCGCCGCGGCTCGCGAGCGCGCACGGGACGAGTTCGGCGTCGAGTCGCTGCCGGATCTCGTCACCCAGGACGAGGGCATCCGGATCTTCGCCCCGGACCTCGCCCACGGCGAGACCTACTGGGTGGTCCTGGAGGTGCAGGCCCCGGCCGACGCGGGCTTCGGCACCGCCACCGTGCAGTACGTGGACGTGGTCGCCGGTGAGAACCGCCGGCAGGAGCTACAACTCGGCGCCGACGGCACGATCGCCCCGGAAACCGTCTTCGCGCACGCCGTGGGCCTGTGGACGAGCGAGATCACCTTCTACGCGCTCGACGACCTCTACCAGAACGACCGGGAGACGGCGAACTCCCGGCTCTCCGAGCACGTCGAGACGTTGCGCCAGGCCCACGCGCACACCCCGGCACCGCAGTTCCGCGACGACCAGGTGACATTTCGCAAGCTGATGAGCCTGACGGCGAACCTGGGCACGGTCCGGGCGTTCTCCGACAGCGGTGACGCCGTCGCCGTGCACGCGCTGAACGCGTTCGGTCAGAGCAGGTCGGGCTTCGCGCGCAACCGGTTCGGCTAGCCGGGAAAAATTTCCTCGAAACTCGTTGAACCGCCTCCCGTCTCGCTACGTGTTCCCGCCGTACAACGGGAACGAGGGGGATGGGCCATGGCTGACGAGAAGACGGTGTTGATCGGCCGCTGCGGCCCGACGGTGATGCTGCCCAAGCAGGGCAGCAAGATCGTTCCGCTGCGCAGGTCCACCCCGCTGCGGGTGGACGTGGCGGGTGGCGGCCCTGTCGGTCTCGCCTTCGCGTGCACCGTCAAGTCGTTGCTGGGCGACCAGGTCTCGGTCCGCGTCCACGACCGCCGCTGGATGCGCCAGGGCAATCGCGTCGTGTGGAAGGGTGCGTCCGAGGGCAACAACCGGCGCGAGCAGGTCGTGACGCTGCAGAGCAATGTCTGGGCCGCCCTGCCGTCCGCCGTGCAGCAGCGCCTCTTCACGCCGGGCAAGTTCTCGGAGATGTGGCCGCTCGGCCCGGACTCGCCGGCGTCCAAGGGCCGTCCGCGCAACATCAAGATCCGCTGGATCGAGGACTGCCTGCTGGACATGGCGCAGGACGTCTACGGCATCGAGGTCGTCCCCGCCGCCTACACCGCGCCCACCAAGTTCGACGGCCTGCACGTCCTGGCCATCGCGGACGGCGCCCGTTCCGCGACCCGCGACGCGTTCTCGGCGCAGTTCGGCACCCCGAGCCGCGAACTGTTCTCTGTGGACGGTTCGCCGCTCGACGAGCGCGTCCTGGGCATCCGCGTCACCGCGAAGTCGCCCGACGAGCACACCGTCCCGCTCACCGTGGCGCAGAACAGGTTCCTCTTCAACTCGCTCGGCGGCGGCTTCATCAACATGCGCCTGACCGCCGAGGAGGCCTCCGAGATCGTCGCTTTGGGGGAGAGCGGCCCGGTCTCGTGCATCGGCAAGTTCGGCTGCACCATGCGCCCTTCCGCGAACGGCCGCTTCGTCTGCGACCGCCACCGCGCCGTGTTCAAGCCGTCCGTCGACAAGCTTTCCTACCTGTGGCCCCGAATCCTCGACGGCCTGCGCTTCTTCGGAGTCGGCGTCGCGGACGTCGTCGGCATCAACTCGTTCACGCTCGGCATGCAGCAGATGTCGAAGTTCACCGCCCAACTGGCACCCGACACGTTCGGCTTCCTGCTCGGCGACGCCGCGAACTCCCTGCACTTCTGGCCGGGCCGAGGCCTCAACACGGGCCTGAAGAGCGCGCTGTCGTTGGCCGTGAACCTCCAGAAGCGCTGGCGCGGCAAGGCTTTCCGCGCCGCCGACTTCGCCCAGCACGAGGGCATCATGCAGCAGCTCCAGTACCGCGAGAAGTCCCGCGCCTGGACCACCATGCTCATGCCGGACTCCGAAGGCACCCCGCGCGGCATCGAAGACCGAATCCGCGAGGGCCTCCAGGGCCCCTACGACCGCGCCGCCCTGGTGAAGACGCTGTTCGAGCGCGTCCTCGACATCAAGAAGCGCATGGGCGACCGCATGGGCCCGCTCGCCACCGACGAGTGGTACTACGGCCGCGTCAACGCCCTCGACACCCGGACGTTGAAGGTCATGGTGGAGTCGGGCGCGTGGATCACCCGCGAGATCGGCGGCGAGGAGGTCGAGATCCCGTCGGCCGAGGTCAAGGCTCCCGAACCGGCCAGGCGCCTTTCTCTCGTTTCATAGAGGGTGTTCGATGCCATTTAGTGGACAATTCCTGGTCGATTAGAATTGGTGTGCCCGGCGCAAAATTTCCCGCTACCGCCAGACGGACGAGCCTGATACTTTGTCACCTCCTCGTGATCGTGTGCAGGGGACAATCTCATGAATCTCGTCTGGCTTTTGATTCTGGTCGTGGCGGTAATTCTGGTTGTGGGAGGTGTGGGAATCCGGCGTGCGCGCTGGCGCAAGTTGAGGCGCGCGGAGGCGCCGCCGACGCCGGAGGTTCTTGAGGACACCCGTTGCGCAGAGCGTCAGGCCAAGCCCGCGAGGGATCCTGATCCGGAACCCGAGCCGGAGAGGCCGTCGCTGGAGCGAGGGTCATTGGATCGGCCCGACCCGGACTCGCCGCCGGCCGACCCGCTCTGGAAGGAGCGGCGGTCCGCAGAGCGACCGGCGCTGAACCGCCGCTATGAAATGGAGAAGGCCAGGCGACTGCACAGGACGGACGCGCCCACGACCGCCTTTTCTCCTCAGACCGAGGCACAGGCCCCGGCCAGCGCACACCGTGAGGCACGTGAGGCGATCCCTCACAGAGACCGGTCCGAGTTGCACCTGCCGCTGTCCAACAGGCTGCGAGCGGAGCCGCTCGCTTCCGACGCGACGCCGGTCAGTGCCAGACCAGGGAGCCGCGTGTCCGGGGTCGTCGGCAAGATCGGCAACTGGCCCTCGGCAGACCTCCCGCTCGCCGACCGGCAGCACCCGCTTCCCCGCAGCGGCCTGTTCGTGCGCCGCAACAACGCCTTCGGCACCAAGGCGACACTGGGCATCAAGGACCTGATCGAGCAGGGCGTCCTGATCGACCAGACCCAGATCAGGTTCGACGACTTCGTCACCTCGAACTCCTCCGGCATTCCCACGCCCTCCGCCGGTAACGCCATCGCGGTGAGCTACGGCGCATGTCCCGCAGAGGCGAACTTGCGCGCCAACGAAAACACGACGCACTTCGTGGAAGTCGCACTGCGATCCGCGAAAACCGCCGATGAATCGTCGTCGAGGCAGGCGATGCCGGTGAACTTCGTGTTCGTGGTCGACACGAGTTCGTCGATGAAGGGCGCCAAGCTCAACACGGTGAAGACGGCGATTCGCGAGCTCTACGCGCAACTTCGGGATACGGACATCTTGGGCATCGTGTCGTTCGACACGAACGTCAGAACGCTGCTCAAGGCCACGCCGAAGAAGGACCTCTCGGAGACGCAACTCGCTGCCGTCGTGGCGGAACTCTGGGCGCACGGCGCCACCGACATCAACATGGGCGTGCAGTACGGCATCGACGAGATCGCCAGGTACGCGCACGTCCAGACGGACATCGTCAACTGCCTCTACCTGTTCTCCGACGGCGATCCGACGTCGGGTGTGCGCGACTGGATCACCATTCGCCGCAACATCGCCGAGAAGACGCGCGGCGAGCTGACGTTGTCGTGCTTCGGGTTCGGCGCCGACGCGCGCATGCGTGAGCTCGAAGCGCTGGCGGGCATCACCGGCGGGTCCTGCGCCCTGGTCACCGATTCGGAGGACCTCCGGCTCAACCTCGCGGAGGACCTGGCGAGGCGCGAGCACCTGGCCGCGATCAACATCCAGCTGCAGATCAAGCTCGACGCCACCGTGACCGCCTGGCACCTCTACGGCCACGACCTGATCACCGACGCGCCGACGCGGGCCCGTGTCGAGCGGGACGTCGCCGTCGCCAAGCACCGGGCGCGCGAGGAGTACGGCGTCGAGTCGTTGCCCGACCTGGTCACCGATGAGGACGGCATCCGCATCTTCGCCCCGGACCTGGCCTACGACGAGACGTACTGGGTCGTCCTGGAGGTGCAGGCGCCCGCGAACTGGACGGGTTTCGGCACGGCGACCGTCCAGTACGTCGACGCGCTGGCAAGGGACAACCGCCGGCACGTCCTGGAACTGGGCGCGGACACGTCGATCGCCCCCGAGACCGTGTTCGCGCACGCGGTCGGGCTGTGGACGAGCGAGATCACCTTCTACGCGCTCGACGACCTCTACCAGAACGACCGGGAGACGGCGAGCAGCCGGCTGGAGGGGCACGTGAACACGTTGCTGCACGCCCACTCCCGGGCACCGTCCGCGCAGTTCAGCGACGACCGGGTCACGTTCCTGAAGCTGATCAGCCTCACCAAGAACCTCGGCCTGTTCCAGGCGTGGAGCGACAGCGGGAACCAGGCGTTCACCGAGTACGCGCTGAACAAGTTCGGCCAGACCAGGTCGGGTTTCGCGCGCAACAGGTTCAGCTAGCCAGGTACACCCAGGCGTCCGCGCCCGATCCGAGCCGCACGAGCGCTCGCCGGTAGTCGTCGACCTCGTAGATGTCGGCCGCCGCGAGCTCCGCGGTCGTCACCTCGAGCATCGTTCCGGCGGTCACGTCCGCCGGCGAGCCGGTGTAGGAGACGATCGGGTGCCGATCGCTCCCGCTCGTCTCGATCACGGCCGGATCGGTGATCGTCACCCAGTCCTGCCGATAACCGGGCAGCACGTCCTCCTTGCCGGCCAGCGTCCGCCCGAAGTGCTCGATCTGCACCGGCGGCGTCTGCAACGTCCCGTACGAGAACAGGTTCACCACGGCGTCGGCCGGACCACCGATCCGCTGCAGCACGGGGTTCGCGACGTCGGAGTTCCCCACCACGACGGAAGCCCGCCCAGCCGGCCCGACCTCGTCCAGATACCGGCGGCTGGCAGCGTGATATCGCTGGTCAAAGGCACGTTCGGCGTGCTCCAGCCCACCCAGCAACTCGGTGTCCCGGCGAGTCCCGCGTTCCCGCGCGACGGCGAACGGAGTGTCGACGAAGACCACCTCGTCCCACTCCAGTTCCCGCTGCAGGAAGCTCCCGTCCACCACGAGCACCAGGTCCTCAGGCGCGGTCACCGGTGGCTCGTCCAGAGGAGTGTCCGAGCGCAGGTCGATGATCCGCGAGCGATACCGCCGATCCCCGCCGGGCCCGAGCGGCTCCAGCACCAGCCGGGAAAAGCTCCCGAAGTCGTACGCGTCCAGGTAGTACCCGTCAGCCGAGTCCCGCCCCAGCCGATGCCTCACCGCACGCGGGTTGTGGAACCCGTCCATCGACAGGTGCGCCGCCGAACGCCCGCGAGCCGCAACAGCAGCCGTCAGCTCACGGGCGAGAGTCGTCTTGCCGGACGCCGTGATCCCGTCCACCGCCACCCGCAACGGATGCCCCGGAAGCCGGCCGCACAGGTGATCGGCGATCCGGCCCAGCACGCGCTCCCGCAGAGTGATCATGCGCTCAACCCTACAAAATCAGTCCTCGTCGACCTCGCGCCGAGACAACCGCACTTCCTCCACGTCGAGCTTCCGCTGGATCGTGCGCAACACGATGTCGTCGATCGCGGCCTCGTCGCGCAACCGCACCACGGTCGCCCGCTTGTGCGCGATCAGCTCCAGCCGCAGCGCCGCGTACTCGACCTCGGACTGCGCCACCTCCTCGTCACCGGCCTCCTTCGCCCGCACGACCTCCAAGTGGTGCTCGTACTCGGCCAGCACCCGCTTGTAGACGACGTCGGAGACGCCCACCTCGTCGGCCAGCCGCGGCAGCGCCTCGTAGGCCTCCTCGGACGCCGTCGACTGGGCGAGCCGCAGCTCCTCGTCCAGCGCCGTGTCCTCGGGCAGCTGCGAGAACCGGATGATCGAGGGCAACATCACCGCCTGCACGATCAGGGTCAGCACGACGACGCCGGACGTGATGAGGATGATCTCGTCCCGGAACGGGAACGGCCCGCCACCCACCACCGTCTCGGGCACGGCCAGGGCGGCGGCCAGCGACACCGCGCCGCGGAACCCCGCGGCCGACGACACCAGCCTTTGCCGGGCTCCCACGCGCCGCAACCGTTGCTGGGGCCGGCGATCCAAAGCGCGAATCACGTACGGAGTCGTGTAGCTCCACAACAGGCGCGTCCCGGCCACGGTCAGCGAGACCAGCCCGATGGCGCCGAACGTCGCGAGGGTCTCCGAACCGTCCAGCGAGCGGATGGCGCTGTGCGCCTGGAGTCCGATCAGGACGAACAGGGCACCGTTCAGCAAGAACGTCGCGATGCCCCAGAACGCGTAGCTCACCTGGCGGGTGTCGGCACGCACGATCCGTGGACCGACCCGCGCCAACGTCAGGCCGCACGTCACCACGGCGATGACACCGGAGCCGTGTACGGTCTCGGCGGCCAGGAACGCCGCGAACGGCGTCAGGATGCTGACCACGCTCTCGTGCAACGGACTGTCGAGCCGCTTGCGCACCTGCACCGCCAGCCACGCCACCAGCAACCCGGCCGCCGCACCGCCCGCGTACGACAGCACCAGCTGAAGCCCGACCATCCCGGTGCTGAACTGCTGCTCGCCGGTCGTGATGGCGACCGCGATCGCGTAGATCACGAGGGCGGTGCCGTCGTTGATCAACGACTCCGCGCGCAGGACCGTCGTGGTGCGGCGGGGCATTCCCCGCGCGATGGCCGAGACGGCGGTCGCGTCGGTGGGGGCCAGGGCGGCGCCGAGCACCCACGCGGGACCCCAGTCGAGGCCGAGCGCGTGGGCGACGGCGGCCACCGCGGCGGCGGTGGCGAGAACGAGCAGCGTGCTGAGCAGCACGACCACGCGCAGGTTGTTGCGGATCTCCCGCAACGACGTGTTGAGGCTCTCCCAGTACAGCAACGCCGGCAGGAAGATCAGCAGCATCGCCTCGGGCGGCAGGCTGACCTTCTCCAGCGCGGGCACGAAGCCGAGCACGGCACCGCAGACGACCAGTAGAACGGGGGCGGCGACGCGCAACCGTCCCGACACGACACTGCTCGCCAGGATGCACACGCCCAGCACCACTACGAGTTCGAGACCGAGCATGCGCTAAAAGATAGGCGGCTCAGGCGCTGAGCGCGTCATCCAATTCGGCCAGCAGACGGCCCTTGGGGCGCGCTCCCACGATCTGGCGGATCGGCACGCCGTCGCGGAACAGCAGCATCGTCGGCAGCGACATGACCTGGTAGTCGCGGGCGGTGGCGGTGTTCTCGTCGGCGTTGATCTTGAGCACGGTCAGGTCGTCGCGCTCGCGGTCGATCTCGTCCAGCACGGGGGAGAGCATGTGGCACGGTCCGCACCACTGCGCCCAGAACTCCACGAGAACGGTGCCGGTCCGGGTCTTCTCCTCGAACGTGGCGTCGGTCAGCTGCACTGGATCTCCTCGGGTACGAGACACGGGTCCTGGAAGGCGAGTCTGGCCAGCAGGAACTCCCGGACGGTGTTGAGTCGGTCCAGGCAGGCGTCCACCTCGGCGAGCTTGCGCCGGTAGACCTCCCGCGAGTCCGGGCACGAGTCACCCGACTCGTGCCCCGCGCGCAGGCAGGCGACGAACGGCCGGGTGTCCTCCAGGGACAGTCCGACCGCCTGCAGCGACTGGATCTCGCGAACCAGCCGCAGGTCGTGCTCGCCGTACTCGCGGTAGCCGTTGGGCGTGCGCTGCGCTTCGAGGAGCCCCTCGGACTCGTAGAAGCGCAGCGCACGGGTGGTGGTGCCGGCTCGCTTGGCCAGTTCGCCGATCCTCATGAACGGAACGCTAAACCTTGACGCGCACGTCAAGGCAACCCTTTCTCAGTCGGCGACCAGACCGGCGGCCGTCCACTGCCGGCGGATCAGCCACCGGCCCGCGGCGATGCCGGTTCCGCCGTGTTCGGGGTGCAGGAGGTAGACGGGAGCGGTGTTCTCGACGACGGCCAGGTCCCGGCCGGTGGACCAGCGGCAGGTGCCGGGATCCGCGACCAGGACGTGCGGGTTGGCGCCGTGGAAGCCGGCGATGAGGTGGACGCCCTCCGGGGGCACGTCGCGGTCGGCGACGTCGTCCGGCAGCGCGTCGAGCATCGAGAACGGGATGACGATCAGGTCGCCCTGGGCCTGCAGGCCGTCGACGACGGGGATGGTGGACTGTCGCTCGAGGTGGTCGAGCGCGTCGACGCTGGTGCGGTCGACGAGTTCTGCGAGATTCATGTGTGTTTTAGGTGCGTCGTAGGAGTTGGGCGTACTGGTCGGCCCGCAACCCGTAGGTCGTGGCCGCGGCGTCGAGCGGGTCGCGCTGCCAGCGGTGCGTCCGCAGGCCGTAACGGCGCCGGGTGCCGTCGCGCTCGACCGAGCCGTTGACGACGAGCAGCAGGTTGACCTGGCCCCACAGGTCGTAGAGGCGCAGGTCGTGGCCGGGGTTGCCGGGGTCGGGCGCGGTGGCGATCAACGGCGGCGTGGCCTGGTCGACGTAGGTCTCCCAGCCGAGGCGTTCGGCGGCGGCGAAACGCAGCTCCAGGCGGCGTTCGGTCATGATCCGGACGACGTCCGGCTCCTCGATCACCCACCTCGGCACGGTCGTGCCGTGCCACGCGTAGGCGTGCGTACCGTCGGCGAACGCGATGGCAGGGCCCTTTTCGTTGTGCAGCAACGAGTTCGCGTCCACGTGCACCGCCGTCGGGCGATCGGACATCACGCAGACTTCCTCGCGCGGCCACCACCACCCGGTCGACCGGGTGAGGGTCACCCACTCGCCGAGCAGTGCCCGGTCACGCGGGCGGAGGTCCGCCAGCCAGTCGGCTTCGTGCTGACCGGCCCAGCCGATGCCGAGCGAGCCCGGCATCGTGGAGTTGACCGCCGGGATGAGGCTGTCGCGGACGATTCGGCGCAGCTCTCCGCCCCGGCGGCTCGGGGCGCCCTGCCAGTCGCCGCGGTGCCGCAGGTCCGAGACCAGCGCGGCGATCTGCGCCTCGACGGTCTGCCAGTCGTCGCGATAGCGGAAGATGTCCTTGGCGGGCAACACAGTCGCCGCTTCGGTGGGGGAACGCACCCAGACGAACTCCGGTGGTGGCCTGCCGGTGGCCGCGTAGAGCAGGCCCACGGCCTCTTCGGCCGCCGGACGATCAGCGGGTGCGGTGCTCAGCGCGTGGGCGAGCCAGTCTTCGCGGAGCGGGGAACGATCGGGGGAGCGGGTCTCAAGCCCGCTCGGTGCGCTCACAGCGCGAGGGCGCGCACGCCCTTTCGAGTCGTCATGCGGAAGATCGTGACACCAACTCCTCGCAATCCGCAAGCCCGAAAAATATTCCCCCGGCGGCCGAGATTCCCACCCAGTGGCCGCCCCGGCACGAGCCCCTTCCGCGCGCACAGAATGCGAGTAAACGATGAGAGGGGGACCGGTGGGCACACGACTGCACCTGGCCGCCGCGCTCCACGCGACCGGCGAAGAGGCTTTCACCGCAAGGCATTGGGCCGAGCTCGTGCGCGAGGCCGAGCACGGCACGCTCGACTTCGTGACGTTCGGCGACTCGCTCGGCGGGCAGCCGGGGCTGGACGCGGTGCTCACCGCCGCGCGCATCGCGCCGCTGACCACGCACGTCGGCCTGGTGCCGACGGCGGTGGTGACGCACACCGAACCGTTCCACCTGTCGAAGGCGATCGCGACGCTCGACTACGTGAGCGGGGGACGGGCGGGCGTTCAGCTGGCCGTGGCGCCCGATCCCGCCGACGCCGGGCACTTCGGGCGTCGTTCGGTCGGCGCCGAGCCCGAGTTGTGGGAGGAGGCGGCGGACTACGCGGAGGTCCTGCGCCGGCTGTGGGACAGCTGGGAGGACGACGCGGAGATCCGCGACGAGGCCACCGGGCGGTTCATCGACCGCGAGAAGCTGCACTACATCGACTTCGAGGGCCGGTGGTTCAAGGTGCGCGGGCCGTCGATCACGCCGCGCCCGCCACAGGGCCATCCCCTGATCGCGGCCTCGCACCCGTTGGGGGACATCGTGTTCGCCGACGAAGTCTCGGCCACCGACAGGCTCGTGTTCCGAGATGTCGACGTGTCCACCCCGCTGGAGCAGCTGGTCGCCTGGCACTCCGAGGGGTTCGCGGGTTTCCGCCTGCACGGCGATCTCCGGCAGATCACCCGCGAGCTCGTGCCGGAACTGCGCCGGAGCGGGCTGTTCCGCACCGAGTACGAGCACAGGACGTTGCGCGGCCACCTCGGCCTCGCCCGGCCCGCCAACCAGTTCGCCTAGAGGGAGCGCGAGATGACCAAGCAGATCCACCTCGCCGCGCACTTCCCCGGCGTGAACAACACGACCGTGTGGAGCGATCCGCAGGCGGGCAGTCACATCGAGTTCGAGTCGTTCGTCCACTTGGCACAGACGGCCGAACGGGCGAAGTTCGACTTCTTCTTCCTCGCGGAGGGATTGCGGCTGCGCGAGCAGGGCGGCGAGATCTACGACCTGGACGTCGTCGGCCGGCCGGACACGTTCACCGTGCTCGCCGCGCTGGCCGCCGTCACCTCGCGCCTCGGCCTCGCGGGCACGATCAACTCGACCTTCAACGAACCCTACGAGGTGGCCCGGCAGTTCGCGTCTTTGGACCACCTGTCGGACGGCCGTGCCGCCTGGAACGTCGTGACCTCGTGGGACGCGTTCACCGGCGAGAACTTCCGGCGCGGTGGTTTCCTCAAGCAGGAGGACCGGTACACCCGCGCGGAGTCGTTCCTGCGCACGGCGTGGAAGCTGTTCGACACCGGCGTGGGCGCCTTCGAGCACAAGGACGAGCACTTCGACATCAGCGGCACGTTCGGTGTTCCCCGTTCGCCGCAGGGACGTCCGGTGATCCTTCAGGCAGGCGATTCCGAGGAGGGGCGCGAGTTCGCCGCCGCCACCGCCGACGCGATCTTCTCGCGGCACGGCACGCTGGAGGCGGGTCAGAAGTTCTACGGCGACGTGAAGGGCAGGCTGGCCAAGTACGGTCGCACGCACGACCAGCTCGTGGTGTTGCCCGCAGCCACGTTCATCCTCGGCGACACGGACGCGGACGCGCAGGAGAAGGCCGCGGTCGTGCGACGCCAGCAGGTCAGCGGGGCGACCGCGATCCGGTTCCTGGAGCAGGTGTGGAACCGGGACCTCAGCGGCTACGACCCGGACGGCCCGCTGCCCGACGTGGAGCCGTTGATCGGCGAGAACACGATCGCGAAGGGCCGGGCGAGCGTGCGGATGTTCAAGGACCCGGCCACCACGGTGCGGGAGTGGCGTGACAAGGCCGCTGCCAAGAACCTGTCCATCCGCGACCTCGTGATCGACGTGAGCGCCCGGCAGACGTTCATCGGCTCGGCGGACAGCGTCGCCACGCAGATCAACGACCTGGTGCAGCAGGACGCGGCCGACGGGTTCATCCTCGTGCCGCACGTGACGCCGGGCGGGCTCGACGAGTTCGCGGACACCGTCGTGCCGCTGCTGCAGGAGCGCGGCGTTTTCCGGTCCGAGTACTCAGGTCCGACGCTGAGGGATCATCTCGGTATCCGATAGTTGTTCAGCACGTGGACGTCCTTGCCGGAGTGGTTCATCGGTACTTAACGTGAGCGTCGTTGAGTGAGTGCTCTCCTCAAGAGCGCAGGGAAGGGAGGACAGGATGAACGGCGCCGCCGCGTTGATCCTGTCCTCCCGCTGTCGCATCGACTGTTGTACGAGCTGACTCTTCTCGCTCGTCTCACGTTCCCCGCCGCAGCAAGGACTCGCCATGACCTCTTCCGGCACGCTGACGCTTGTGTCCACAAAGGACGATGATCTCTCCTCGTTACCCGTCGTGCCGGCCCGCCACCCGTGGCGCTGGGTCGGAGTCGCGTTCGTGCTGGTGCTCGCCGCGCAGTTCGTGCACGGCCTGGTCACGAACCCCGCCTGGGACTGGCCGACGTTCGCGCGGTACTTCACCGCCCAGTCGATCCTGACCGCCGTCGGCACCACCATCGTGCTGACCGTGCTCGGCACCGTGCTGGGCTTCGCGCTCGGCATCGTGGTCGCGGTGCTGCGCCTGTCGAAGAGCCCGTTCCTCTCGGCGGTCGGCTGGACCTACATCTGGGCGTTCCGCTCGATCCCGTTGATCGTGCAGCTGCTGTTCTGGTTCAACATCTCTTATCTGTACCAACGGCTTTCGCTCGGAATTCCGTTCGGGCCGGAGTTCGTCAGCTTCGAGACGATCGCGCTGATCAGCCCGATGGGCGCCGCCGTGCTCGGCCTCGCGTTGCACCAGGCCGCCTACGCGGCGGAGATCGTCCGGTCCGGCGTGATCTCCGTCGACCGCGGGCAGCTGGAAGCAGCAGCCGCTTTGGGTATCCCGAGGTTCCGCCAGTTCCGCAGAATCGTTCTGCCTCAGGCGATGCGATCGATCCTGCCCAACGCCGCCAACGAGGTGATCAGCCTGTTCAAGGGCACCTCGGTCGTCTCGGTGATGGCGATCGGCGAGCTCTTCTACCAGGTGCAGGTCATCTACGGCCGCAACGCACGGGTCGTGGCGCTGCTGATGGTCGCGACCGTCTGGTACATCATCCTGACCACCCTGCTCTCGATCGGCCAGCACTACGTCGAGCGCTACTTCGCGCGAGGAGACCGCCGGTGATCGAGGTTTTGGGCGTGCACAAGAGCTTCGGCTCACTTGAGGTGCTGCGCGGGGTGTCGTTGAACGTCGCGGCCGGTGAGGTCGTGGTGGTGCTCGGGCCGTCCGGCTCCGGCAAGTCGACGCTGCTGCGCACGATCAACCACCTGGAGAAGGTCGACCGCGGGTTCATCACCATCGACGGCGCGCTGATCGGCTACCAGCGGCGCGGCGGGAAGCTGCACGAGCTCAAGGAACGCGAGATCCTCAAGCAGCGCAAGGACATCGGGTTCGTCTTCCAGAACTTCAACCTGTTCCCGCACCTCACCGCGTTGGAGAACATCGCGGAGGTCGCCGATCCGGTGCAGGCCCGGCACTTCCTCGAACGGGTCGGGCTGGTGGACAAGGCGGACGCGTATCCCCGGCAGCTCTCCGGCGGTCAGCAGCAACGCGTCGCGATCGCACGAGCCCTGGCCACGCGACCGAAGGTCGTGCTGTTCGACGAACCGACCTCGGCGCTGGACCCGGAACTGGTCGGCGAGGTGCTCGACGTGCTGCGGGACCTCGCCCGTTCCGGCACCACGATGGTCGTGGTCACGCACGAGATCGGCTTCGCCCGCGAGGTGGCCGACCGGATCGTGTTCATGGACGACGGCGTGATCGTCGAAGAGGGAACACCGGAGCAGGTGCTCGATCACCCGGTCCACGAGCGCACCCGCGCTTTCCTGTCCAAGGTTCTGTAGAAGGAGTTCGTTGTGCGCAAAGTACTTCTCGCCGCGTTGGTGTTCGGTCTGGCGGCGTGTGGCACCGCCGGTGGCGAAGAGCCCGTCGAGGTCGCGGGCCTGAGCGTGAACCTCGGTCCCGACCAGAAGAGGGTCACCGCCACCAAGGACGACAAGATCGCGTCGAAGGTGCCGGAGAAGTTCAGAACCAAGGGGGAGCTGACGATCGGCGGATCCGCCGGCACAGCACCACCTCTGCGGTTCTACGCCACCGACGACAAGACCGTGATCGGCGTCGAGACCGACATCGCGTCGCTGGTCGCCGACGTGCTGGGCCTCAAGCCCAAGCTGGAGGTCTCGTCCTGGGAGAACCTGTTCGTCGGCCTGGACAGCGGCGCCTACGACCTCGGCCTGTCGAACATCACCGTGACCGAGGCGCGCAAGGAGAAGTACGACTTCGCCACCTACCGGCTCGACACGCTGGCGTTCGAGGCGAAGAAGGGCGGCACCTGGAAGGTGAAGGAGCCCAAGGACGTGGCGGGCAAGGTGATCGCCGTGACGTCGGGCACCAACCAGGAGAAGATCCTGGTCGACTGGAGCACCCAGAACGTGGCGGCGGGACTGAAGGCCACGGACATCAAGTACTTCCAGAACTCGTCGGACTACTACCTCGCGCTGCAGTCCGGCCGCATCGACGCCTACCTCGGCCCGAACCCGACCTCCGCGTACCACGCGGCGACGTCCGGGCAGACCGAGGTGATCGGCAACTTCTCCGGCGGCGCCAGCGTCCAGGGCAAGATCGCCGTGACCACGAAGAAGGACAGCGGGCTGGTGGGCCCGGTCCAGGAGGCGCTGAACCAGTTGATCGCCAACGGCAAGTACGCCGAGGTGCTCCAGCGCTGGGGCCTGTCCGACGAGGCCGTGCCGACGTCCGAGATCAACCCGCAGGGTCTGCCGAAGAGCTGAGCAGGGAGGTGCGTCATGAGGTTCAGCATCACCATCGACACTGACGACGAGGACACCGCGCTGCGGCTCCTCGGCGCGTTGAACGACGTGGGCCTGATGCCCGCGGCCCAGGCGGCGGTCGAGGCGGTGGACGTCCGGATCCTGCCGGACACGCGGCAGGTGCTGGTGCACGACGTGGTGGTCGAGACGACGCGGCTGGAGTTCGAGCTGCTGCTGCACCTGTGCGAGCACACCGACCGGGTGCATCGCCGTCGTGACCTGCTGGCGGCGGTCTGGGGCGTCAACGACGACTACAGCGGTGCCCGCACGGTCGACGTGCACGTGCGGCGGATCCGGCAGAAGCTGGCCGACGCTTCGGACGTGATCCAGACCGTGCGCGGCGTCGGCTATCTGGTCGCGTCGAGCAGCCGGGTCCGGGTGGAGCGCTCGCCGAACGTCGTGCGGCTGGCGGACCGGCGCGCCGGATGACCGACGAGGTCGTCTGGACTCGGCCGGACGCTCCCGAGGTCGCCGGGATGATGGCGGAGTTGTTGCAGGAGTACGTGAGCAGGTACGGACAGGCGGCTCGGGAGCGGATGGAACGGTTCCCGGACGAGTCGCTGACACCGCCTGACGGACGGCTGATGGTGTTGCTGCGGGGCGGAACCGCCGTGGCGGGCGGCGCGTTCCGGCGGTACGACTCGGAGACCGCGGAGCTGAAGCGGATCTGGACCCACTCGTCGTACCGCCGCCAGGGCCTGGCCCGGCAGGTGCTGTCGGTGCTGGAGGCCGAGTCGGTCCGGCTCGGCTACCGGCGCCTCTACCTGACCACCGGCCCGCGCCAGCCGGAGGCACGCGGGCTGTACCTGGCGGCGGGCTACACGCCGTTGTTCGACGTGACGGTCCCGCCGGCCGGGCCGCTGCCGTTCGAGAAGGCCCTGCTCGTCAGGACGTGACGGGGCGGAAGGCCTTGAGCCAGTCCTCCATCACCTCGGCGGTGAGGTGGGCGTCCTCCTTCACCATCGCCATGTGGTCGGTGGCCACGAGCCGGATGTCGTCGGCGGGCACCGAGACGTCCTGGTTCGTGGTCACCAGATCCGTTCCCCTGACCTCGTTCGCGCACCGGACCAGCAGTTTCGGCACGGTCGTGTGGATGCCGGTGTCGATGATGCGCGGGAACCAGTGCGCCATGGCGGACAGGCGCGCGCTGTTCATGTTGACCGCGGGGGAGTCCATCGTGTTGAAGTAGTTGCTGGTGACGGACTCGAAGTCCATGCCCTCGCGGTTGTCGTAGTTGAGGCTCAGCGTGTCGAGCATGATCACGCCGTCCGGTTTGATGCCCCACGTCTCCTCGATGACGCCCGCCGCGAGGTAGGCGAGGGTGCCGCCGGAGGAGTGGCCGACGAGCACGAACGGGTCGCCGTCGCTCGCGTGCAGCACCGCCTCGGCGACCCACCGGTTGACCGCGGCGGCGTCCTTCGGAAGTGGTTCGCCTGAGCCGAACCCGATCAGCGGGAGTGCGCTGACCTGCCGTTTGCCTCGCAGGTGAGCCGCGAGCCGCGCGTACATGTGCACGCCCGCCGTCGCGCCGGGTGCGCTGATGCAGATGAGCTTGGGCAGCTTCTGCCCGTCCGCGAGCGTGACGGCCTCGGGCAGGTCGTCCAGTTCGGCGGGGGAGGAGAACATCGGGCGCAGGTTCGCGACGCCCTTGAGCATCTGCAGGCCGGCGGCGACGTTGTTCTTGGTCACGGCCTCCATGAAGAGCCCGAACACCGTGTCCTCCGCGGCCACCTCGAGGCCGGTCGCGCTGGTTCCTCCACTGTGGAGGGTGCCGAGCTCGGTGACGAGGTGCTGGGCCAGGTTCGCCGGGGTCTTGTGGTCGAAGACGACTGATCCGGCGAGCTTGAGGCTGAGGAGTTCGTTGAGCTGGTTGCGCAGTTCGACGGCGATGAGGCTGTCGAAGCCGAGTTCGAGGAAGTCCTTCTGCGGGTCGACCGCGCTCGGGTCCGGGTGGCCGAGGAGTGCCGCGCTGGTGCCGGTGACCAGGTCGCGGACCATTCCCTCGCGATCCTGGGGTGTGGCGTTGCGCAGCCGGTCCAACACCGTGACGGCGGCTTTCTCCTGCGGCTGTTCTGCGTTGCCTCCCAGGAGTTTGGAGACAGGGCCTCGCTGGGCGGCGACGTGGATCGGGACCAGCAGGGGTGTGCGGTGCGCGAGTGCGGCGTCGAACAACGCGAGGCCCTGCTCGACGGCCAGCGGCGGCATGCCCGACCGTTGCATCCGGTCCATCGCGGCCTGGCTGAGCCCGGCCGTCATGCCGGAGTCCTGCGCCCACGGTCCCCAGGCGAGGCTGATGGTGTTCTCGGTGCTCTGGGCGAGGGCGTCGAGGTAGGAGTTGGCGGCCGCGTAGTTGCCCTGCCCCGCCGCACCCATCACGCCCGACACGGAGCTGTAGAGGATCAGTTGGACGTCCGTGGCGTTGCGCAGGTGCCAGGCCGCGTCGACCTTGGGCGTGAGGACGTTCGTGACGCTGTCCGGGGTGAGCGCGTCGATCAGCGCGTCCTCCAGCACGCCGGCCGTGTGGATGATGGCCTGCAAGGGTTTCTGTGCCGCGCTGAGGAGACCGGTGACGTCGTCGGCCTTCGAGACGTCGGCCGCCGCGATCGTGACCGTCGCGCCCTGTGCTTCGAGTTCCTGGCGCAGTGCGGTGGCCTTGGGCGACTCCTCGCCTCTCCGGCTGGCGAGCAGCAGGTGCTTGACGTTGTGCCTGGTGACGAGGTGTTTCGCCAACTCGGCACCAAGGCCGCCGGTGCCGCCGGTGATCAGGACCGTCTTGTCCTGGTCCCACTCGTGGTTGCCTTCGGTCTTCTGGGCTTCCTTCAGTCGTGGCACCGTCGTCTGTCCATTGCGGACCCGCACGTGCGGCTCGTCCCACGCCACCAGCTTGGGCAGCAACGCGCCGGAAACGTCCAGCCCGTCGGTGTCGAACAGCAGGAACCTTCCCGGGTTCTCCATCTGCGCGCTGCGCACGAGACCTGCCGTGGCCGCCGCGGTGAGGTCGTTCTCCCCGCTGACGAACACGATGTGCGCGCTGTAGTCGTTGGCCTCTTGGAGGATCGCGAGGACGCGCTGAGTCTGTGCGTGGGTACTTGTTGGTGTTCCGTCACCGCTGACCGCCACGATGAACACGTCGGGCTTGGTGGATTTCGCGGCCTCGGCGAGCGTCTCCCCGTATCCGGTGACGGTCTGCCCGGCGCTGTAGAGGACGTGCGCGAGGTCGAACTCGTCCCCGCCGATGATCGCCCACCTGGCCGCCGCGATGGGGCTCGCGGTGACGGTGGCGTCGACCCAGTGCAGTTCGTGCAGGGCGGGCTGGGACTTGGCCGGTCCTGTTGGTGCTGTACCGCCCCTGGGCCAGAACCGCTGTGTGTCGAACGGGTAGGTGGGCAGCGCGATCTTGTTGCCGCGGGGGTAGAACCTCTGCCAGTTGACGTTCACGCCGCTGACGTAGAGCTTCGCGAGCGCGGTGAGGACCGCCGCCGGTTCGGGTTTGTCCTTGCGCAGCGTGGGGATGCAGCCGTCGACCAGTGCGCTGAGCACTCCGGTCGGGCCGATCTCGATGAACGTGGCCTCGCCGATTGTGTTGATGTTGTCGGTGAAGCGGACCGTGTCGCGGACGTGGCTGACCCAGTAGTCGATGGTCGTGACGTCGCCGCTGGTGTGGATGTTGATGCGCGGCTTGGTGAAGGTGATGTGCTTGATGGCGTTGCGGAAGGCTCCGAGCATCGGCTCCATCAGCGGGGAGTGGAAGGCGTGGCTGACCCGCAGCTGCTTGTGCTCCCAGTTCTGCGCGATGGTCTTCGTTGGTTCTTCTTCGCCGGCGATGACGATGTCGTTGGGGCCGTTGATGGCGGCGATGTCGACCTGTGCGGTGAGGTGCTTCCTGACTTCCGCTTCCGTCGCCTTGACGGCGAACATCGCGCCGTTCTGCGGTAGGGCCTGCATGAGGCGTGCGCGTTCTTGCACGAGAGTGGCGGCGTCTTCGAGGCTGAGGACGCCGGCGACGTGCGCCGCCGCGATCTCGCCGATGGAGTGGCCGGCGACGTGGTCGGGTTTGAAGCCGTAGCTCTCCAGAAGCCGGTAGAGGGCCACCTGCAGGGCGAACAGTGCCGGCTGGGTGGTGCCGGTCTGGTTGAGCGCGTCCTCGTTCGTGCCCCACATGGCGTCGTCGAGGTCCACGTCGAGGTGTTGGGCGACGTTGTCGAACGCGGTGCGGAAGGTGTCGGAGGTTTCGTAGAGGTCCTTGCCCATGCCGAGGCGTTGGGCGCCCTGGCCGCTGAAGAGAGCGGCTACCGGTTTGCGCTGGGTCTGGCCGCTCGCGAGGGTGGCGCCGTTGAGGAGGACGGCTCGGTGCTCGAAGCCGGTGCTGCGGGTGGTGAGGAGGGAATGGCCGAGGTGTGCGGGGTTCGTGCCGCTCTTGATGAGTTCGCGGACCTGCTCGGCTCGCGCTTCCAGAGCGCGCGCGGACTTCGCGGACACGACCAGAGGAGCCTCGTCTGCCGATGTGGAGGTCGCGCCGAAGCCGAACGGGCACACCGCGCCCTGCCCGTCGCCGGTCGTCTTGTTCTGTCCGTTGGTGGGAGCTGTGCTCTGCCCGCTGTCAGCAGCCGCGGTCTGTCCGTCGCCCGGCGTTGATGCCCGCCCGCCGTTCGGAATCGATCCCGATTGGCCGGCCCCCTGGGGGGATCCACCCCCCATCCCAATCATCTCAGGCAGGTCTGACAATTCCGGGGCTTCCTCGATGATCACGTGCGCGTTCGTCCCCGACACGCCGAACGACGAGATCCCCGCCCGCCGCGGCTGCTCCCCGCGCGGCCACGGCTCCGCCTCCGTCAGCAGCGCGATGTTGCCCGCCGCCCAGTCCACGTGCGACGACGGCGCGCTCACGTGCAGCGTCCGGGGGAGCGTCTCCCGCTGCAACGCCATCACCATCTTGATCACGCCCGCCACGCCCGCGGCCGCCTGCGTGTGCCCGATGTTCGACTTCACCGCGCCCAGCCGCAGCGGCTCGGCCCGTTCGGCGCCGTAGGTCGAGAGCAGCGCCTGCGCCTCGATCGGGTCACCCAGCACGGTCCCGGTGCCGTGCGCCTCGACCGCGCCCACCTCGTCGGCCGCCAACCCCGCCGAGGCCAGCGCCGCCTGGATCACCCGCCGTTGCGAGGGGCCGTTCGGCGCGGAAAGGCCGTTGGACGCGCCATCTTGGTTGACGGCGCTGCCCACCACCACGGCGAGCACGGGGTGTCCGTTGCGTTGTGCGTCCGAGAGCTTCTCCACCAACAACACGCCAACGCCCTCGGACCAACCGGTCCCGTCGGCGTCATCGGAGAAGGCCTTGCAACGCCCAGAAACCGCGAGGCCGCCCTGACGCGTGAAGCCGGCGAAGTTCGACGCCGTCGCCATGACCGTGACGCCACCCGCGACCGCGAGCGAGCACTCGCCGTTGCGCAGCGCAGCAGCAGCGAGGTGCAACCCGACGAGAGAAGAAGAACACGCCGTGTCGATGGTGACGGCAGGACCCTCGAAACCGAACGTGTACGAGATACGGCCCGAGATGACGCTTGCGGCCGTGCCCATTCCGGCGTGACCCTCGACGTCCTCCTCCGACGCGATCAGCACGTGTCCGTAGTCCTGGCCGTTCGTGCCGACGAACACGCCCGTTTCGCTGCCACGCAACGACGCCGGGTCGATGCCCGCACGCTCGATGGCCTCCCACGTGGTCTGCAGCAGCAGCCGTTGCTGAGGGTCCATCGCGAGAGCCTCACGCGGCGAGATGCCGAAGAAACCGGGGTCGAACTCCGCCGCGTCGTACAGGAACCCGCCCTGCAACGTCGCGGAGTCCCCGCCCGCCAGCGTTCCCAGGTCCCAGCCGCGGTCCGTCGGGAAACCGGTGATCGCGTCACGGCCCTCCGAGACCAGGTCCCACAGGTCCTCGGCGGAACGCACGTCGCCCGGGAAGCGGCACGCGATGCCGACGATCGCGATCGGCTCGTGGCGCCCGGACTCGACCTCCTCCAGCCGTTGACGCGTTTCGTGCAGGTCAGCCGTGACCCACTTCAGGTACTCAACGAGCTTCTCTTCGTTCGGCATCGCCGGAAACCTTCCGTCGTGAAGTGGGTCAGCGCTCGGTGCGTCGGCCGAGCTCGTTGTCGATGAACGCGAACACGTCGTCCGCGGAGGCCTCGGTGAGGCGTTCGCGCGCGGCTTCCTTCTTGGCCGTGCCGCCGTACTGGGCGAGCAGCTTGCGCAGCCGCGCCGCGACCCCCGGCGTTCCGGCGGCGAGCGCGATCTCCACCTGGTCGAGCTCGGTGGTGAGCGCGGGCCGTTCGTCCTGCGCGCTGACCAGCAGGCCGTGCAGGTGCGCGGCCAGTTCGGCGGGCGTCGGGTAGTCGAAGACGAGCGTCGCCGCGAGCTTGAGCCCGGCGGCGGCCGCGATGCTGTTGCGCAGCTCCACGGCGGTCAGCGAGTCGAAACCGAGGTCGCGGAACTGCTTGTCGTGGTCGATCGCCACGGGCGTCGCGTGCCCGAGGACGCCGGCCGCGTGCCCGCGCACCAGGTCGAGGACGTGCTGGAGCTGGTCCTCCGCGGGCAGCGCCGCCAGCGTCGCTCCGTAGTCCACAGTGGACGCCCCTGCTGCCCGCTTGCCGCCGCGGACCAGACCGCGCAACACCGCCGCGACGGGCCCGTCCGAACGCCCGGTGCTGATCCGCGCCGGCACCAGGAACGCCTCGTCACGCGACGTGGCGTCGTCGAACAGCCGCATGCCCTCCTCGACGGTCAAAGGCGGCATCCCGCCCCGCCCCATGCGATCGATGGCGCTGTCCTGCAGATGCGCCGTCATGCCACTCGACTGCGCCCACGGACCCCACGCCAGCGACGTCGCCGGCAGCCCCTGCTCGCGCCGATGGACGGCGAGTGCGTCCAGGAACGCGTTCGCGGCGGCGTAGTTGCCCTGTCCCGGCGCGCCCACGATGCCCGAGACCGACGAATACAGCACGAACGCCTTGAGCTTCTGCGTCTTCGTGGCCTCGTGGAGGTTCCACGCGCCGTTGACCTTGGGCGTGAGGACGGTGGCGAGCCGCTCCGGCGTCAACGAGCCGATGATGCCGTCATCGAGCACACCCGCCGTGTGGATGACGGCCGTCAACTCGACGCCCTTCAACACCTTCCGTACCGCCTTGAGGTCGGCGGTGTCGCAGGCGGCGATCGTGACGTCCGCACCGTGCGCCGTCAGTTCCGCCTGCAACGCAACGGCTTCCGGCGCATCCGGTCCGCGCCGCGAGACCAGCAGCAGCCGCTGGGCACGCCGTTCCGCGACGAGGTGGCGCGCCAGCTCCGCGCCCAGCCCACCCGTTCCGCCGGTGATGAGCACCGTGCCGTCCGGATCCCATTTCGCGGTCTCCACGGCGTCGGTGACGCGGGCAAGCCGAGCGACCTGGACCTGCCCGTCCCGCACTCGCGCCTGCGTCTCGCCCACGTCCAGCAACCCGATCGGCAGCGGCGCGGAGTCGTCCGTGTCGACCAGCAGGAACCGTCCGGGGTTCTCCGACTGCGCCGACCTGACCAGCCCCCACACCGTCGACGCCGCCAGGTCGTCGCCGCGCTTCACGAACACGACCCGCTCGTCCTGCTGAACCGTGTGAAGTGCCTGCACAGCAAGAGAATGAGCTTCCTCGACGTAGTTCTCGCCGCCACTGATCTCGACGACGGCCGCCTCAGCCTCGGCGAACCGCGGCGCGGGCACCCACTCCAGCCGGAACAGCGAATCCTGCTGCTGTTGTTTCGTCAGAGGCGAGCCGAGGACCACGGTCCGTGCCGAGAACACCGGCGACCCTTGCCCGTCAACGGCGTCGATCGCGCCGCCCAGATGCCGGACCCTCAGCGTCGACGCACCGATCGCGTGCAACGACAGGCTCCGCCACTCCAGCGGCACGTCCTCGCTGAGCATCGCCTTCTGGATGAGCTCGGGATGCACGCCGTACTGGTTGGTGTCGCCGGATTCCAGCGACACCTCGGCGAACGTGGCGTCCCCGAGCTGCCACGTGTTCTCCCCGATCTCGACGGCACCCTTCGGCGGCCACTCACCGACCGGGAAGTCGCTCGCGTACTCACCTTCTCCGAGCACACCACTCGCCAGCAGCACCCATTCGTCACCCTGTCGCGTGTGGACGGTGAGCTGCCGCTTTCCTTCTTGTAGCGGCGAAACCGACACCTGCAACACGCCTGCCGTCAACGGCCCGCTGACGACCAGCTCCTCGACGAGCCCGCACCCGACCTGATCGGCCGCCCGGAACGCGATCTCCGCGAACGCAGCCTCGGGGTGGTCTTCCGTGAGCCTGTTGGTGAACACCACGGCATCGGACCCGGCGAGCGTCATCGCGGCACCGAGCACCGGGTGGTCCACCGGCCCGAGCCCGACCGCGGCGACGTCACCGGCGTTCTTGCGCGGCGTGGGCCAGTACCGGTCGTGCTGGAACGGATAGGTGGGCAGCTTGATCTTCTTGTTCTCCGGGAAGAACGGCGCCCAGTCGACGTCCACCCCTTGCACGAACAACCGCGCAAGCGCCGTCGTCCACGCCGTGACCTCGTCCTTGTCCTTGCGCAGCGCCGGAATCGCACCGTCGACCAGCGCGCTCAGCACCCCGTCCGGCCCGATCTCCAGGAACGTGGCGTCGCCGATGTGCGCAACGTTGTCCGCGAACCGCACAGCGTCCCGCACGTGCCGAACCCAGTGCTCGGCCGTCGTGACATCACCGGTGGCCTGCACCGGGATCTTCGGCTCCTGGAAACGGATGTGCTGGATGGCGTCGCGGAAGTCGTCGAGCATCGGGTCCATGAGCGGGGAGTGGAACGCGTGGCTGACCTTGAGCTGCTTGTGCTCCCAGTTCCCGGCGATCTTCCGCGCCTGCGCCTCGTCGCCCGCGATGACCACTGCGTTCTCCCCGTTGACCGCCGCGATGGACACGGCGTCGTTGAGGTGCTTGATGACCTCGCTCTCGCTCGCCCTGACCGCGAACATCGCACCGTTGGCGGGCAACGCCTGCATCAGGTTCGCGCGCGCTCGGACGAGCGTTGCCGAGTCTTCGAGACTGAACACGCCGGCGACATGCGCCGCCGCGATCTCGCCGACCGAGTGCCCGGTGACCACGTCGGCCTCGACGCCGAAGCTCTCGGCGAGCCGGTGGAGAGCGACCTCGATCGCGAACAGCGCGGGTTGCGTCCTGGCCGTGCTGTTCAGCGCGGCTTCGTCCGTGCCCCAGACGACGTTCTTGATGCGGAGGTGTCGATCGACCTCGTCGAACGCCGTCTTGAACGCCTCGAACCGCTCGTACAGCTCCCGGCCCATCCCGAGCCGCTGCGAGCCCTGCCCGGAGAACAACACGGCGAGCTTCTTCTTGCTCGCCTGTCCGGTGGCGATTTCGGCGCCGTCGAGCAGGACCGCCCGGTGGTCGAAGCGCGACCGGCTGAGCAGGGAGAACCCAACGTCGTGCGCGCTCGCCCCGGTTCGTTCGGCGAAGTCCGTGATCCGCTCGATCTGAGCGTGCAGCGAATCGGGGGACTTCGCCGAAACAACGACGGGGGCCCCCTTGGGGGGACGCGAAGTCCCCACTCCAATCGTCGCACGCGAGACGGACGATTCCGAGTCGGCAAGATCGACAAGGGGCGGGTTGTCCACAGGCCCGGAGTTGTCCACAGATTCCAGCGCGCCCCTCTGACCAGCGCTCACGGCCGGTACGCTGGAAATTGGGGGGATCCCCGCGGCCGGCGCCTCCAAGATCACGTGCGCGTTCGTCCCCGAGATGCCGAACGACGAGACGCCCGCGCGCCGAGGCCGGTCCACCGCGGGCCACGCGGTCGCCGAAGTCAGCAGCGACACCGACCCCGCCGACCAGTCCACGTGCGACGACGGTGCGGTGACGTGCAGCGTGCGCGGCAGGACGCCGTGCCGCATCGCCATCACCATCTTGATCACCGACGCGACGCCCGACGCGGCCTGCGAGTGGCCGATGTTCGACTTCAACGAACCCAGCAGCAGTGGTTCCGCGCGGTCCTGGCCGTAGGTCGCGAGCAGTGCCTGCGCCTCGATCGGGTCGCCCAAGGCCGTTCCGGTGCCGTGCGCTTCCACGGCGTCCACATCGGAGGTCGACAACCCAGCAGCAGCGAGCGCCGCACGGATCACACGTTGCTGCGACGGACCGTTGGGTGCGGTCAGGCCGTTGGACGCGCCATCCGAGTTCACCGCAGAGCCGCGCACGATCGCGAGCACGTCATGCCCAGCAGCGAGTGCATCGGACAGACGCTCGACCACGAGCACGCCGACGCCCTCGGCCCATGCAGTGCCATCGGCGGAATCGGAGAACGCCTTGCAACGGCCGTCACGCGCGAGGCCGCCTTGCTGGCTGAACTCCATGAAAGTGCCCGGCGACACCAACGTTTGCACGCCGCCTGCGAGCGCCAGAGTGCACTCACCGTTCCGTAGCGCGGACACGGCCATGTGCAGCGCCACCAACGACGACGAGCACGCCGTGTCGACCGTGATCGACGGTCCTTCCAGACCGAGTACGTAAGAGAGGCGGCCGGACACGACGCTCGGAGACGTTCCGGTGCTGGAGAAGCCCTCACGGGCCTGTTCGGAGTTGATCACCAGCTGGCCGTATTCGAGGCCGCCGGCACCGAGGAAGACGCCGGTGCGCGACCCGCGCAGGGCCAGCGGGTCGAGGCCGCCGTGTTCGAGGGCCTCCCAGGCGGTCTCGAGGACGAGGCGCTGGTTCGGGTCCATCGCGACGGCCTCGCGCGGGGAGATGCCGAAGAACGCCGGGTCGAAGTCCGCGATGCCGTTCAGGAAGCCGCCGTGGCCGGTCACCGACTGCCCGTCGCCGTCGCCGACCACGCCCGCGTCCCAGCCGCGGTCCGCAGGGAAGCCGCTGATCGCGTCCCGTCCGGCCGCCACCAGGTCCCAGAGCTGGTCAGGGCTCATGACGTCGCCGGGGAACCGGCAGCCGATGCCCACGATCGCGATCGGCTCGTCGCTGACGGCGCCCGCGAACGACTCGGTCTCGGCGGTGCCGCCGAACAGTTCGACGGCCAGGTGGCCGGCGAGCGCCTGGGGAGTCGGGTAGTCGAAGACGAGCGTCGCCGGGAGCGTGAGGCCGGTCGCCGCGTCGAGGCGGTTGCGCAATTCGACGGACGTCAGCGAGTCGAAGCCGAGCTGGCTGAACTCCAGACCGGCGTCGATCGTCGCAGCGGTTCCGTGTCCTAGGACGGCGGCGGCTTCGGACAGCACCAGGTCCACCAGGCGGTCCGGGCCGAGCTGCACGTCGGAGCGGTTCGCCGCGGTTCGGCGCCCGCCGCGCACGAGGTCGCGCAGCAGCGGCGGCACCATGCCGTTCGTGGTGCCGCTGATCACCCGTGCGGGCACGACCTGCGCCGCGTCTGTGGTGACCGCCGCGTCGAACAGCGCCAGGCCGAGCTCCAGCGAGATCGGCGGCATCGAGGACTTCTCCAGCCGTTCGAACGCCGCCGCGTCCATCTGCCCGGTCATGCCGACCTCGGACGTCCACGCGCCCCACGCCAGCGACACCGCGTGCAGCCCAAGCGAACGCCGGTACTGGGCCAGCGCGTCGAGGAACGCGTTGCCCGCCGCGTAGTTGCCCTGGCCCGCGGTGCCGAGCACGCCGGACACCGACGAGTACAGGACGAACTGCGCCTCCGGGACGAGCGTGTGCAGGTTCCAGGCCGCATCCACCTTGGGCCGCAACACCTTCGTCAACCGCTCGGGCGTCATCGACGCGATCACACCGTCGTCCAGCACACCCGCCGTGTGCACGACGGTGGTCACTTCGTGTCCATTGAGGACGGCGGCCAGCGCGTCGTGGTCGGCGACGTCGCAGGCGGCGATCGTGACGATGGCGCCGTGCGCGATCAGTTCCGCCTGCAGCTCCACCGCACCAGGGGAGTCGGGTCCGCGCCGGCTCAGGAGCAGCAGGCTTCGTGCTCCGGACGCGACGAGGTGCCGCGCCAGTTCCGCACCCAGGCCACCGGTACCACCGGTGATCAGCACGGTGCCGGACCAGTCGACGGGCAGCGTCTCGTGCTCGCCCAGGCGCGCCAGCCGACCGGCGTGGGCGACGCCGTCCCGTACGACGAGCTGCTGCTCCTCGCTCATGAGCATGCCGGGTTCGACGGTGCTCGACTCGTCGAGGTCGATCAGCAGGAAACGTCCGGGATCCTCGGCTTGCGCGGCCCGCACCAGGCCCCAGACCGCCGACGCACCAAGATCGCGGACAGGCTCCTGAGCGCCCCGCGTGACGAACACCGTGCGCTCGTCGGCGTTCTGTAGAACCTCCAACGCCTCGATCGTCGCCCGGTGTGCGGCCTCGGCGTCGATGCCGCCCCGGACCTCGACGATTCGGGCGTTGATCTCGGACGCCTCGCCGAGTCGCGCCGGCACCCAGTTCACCTGGAACAACGCCTCACGCACCCGCTGGTCCTGCGGAACCTCAGGCACGTGCACGGTCAACGCGCGCACGGACAACACGGGGTTGCCCTCGGCATCGGCGGCCGCAACCTCGACCGAGTCACCGTTGCGCGTGAGCTGGACCTTCAGCCGCTCCGGGCCGATGGCGTGCAGCGACACGTCTCGCCACTCGAACGGCACGCCCTCACCGAGCAGTTCGCTCGTGCCTTCGAGGGCCTGCGCCAACAACAACGGGTGCACACCGAACGTGGCGGCGTCGTCCACGCCGTCGGGCAGTTCGACCTCGACGCCGTCACCGGTGAACGTCGCGTGGTACGGCTCGGTGGTGAGCGTGCCAGTGGCGTGCTCCACCCACGTGTCGCCGTGCTGGGCGTGCACGCTCACCGTGCGCTTGCCGTCCTGCGGTGGGCCGACGCGCACCTGCACGGCGACGGCGTCACGTTCCGGCAGACGCAACGGCACGGCCGTGGCGAGGTGTTCGACGCGATCGCAGCCGACGAGGTCTCCCACGCGGATCGCGAAGTCCAGGAACCCGGTCGCCGGGAACGTCTCGCCGAGCCACGGATGCGTCGCCTTCGCGAGCCGTCCGCTGAGCACCAACTCGTCAGTGCCCGCGACGGTGACCGCCGCGCCGAGAAGCGGGTGTCCGCCCGATGCGAGGCCATAGGCCGTGAGGTCACCTGTACGGCCGCCGACGGATGCCTTCGGCCAGAACCGCTCGCGCTCGAAGGCGTACGTCGGGATGTTGATTTGTACACCTCGAATCAACATCTGAGTCAAGTCAACATTGATTCCGTCAACATGTACTTGACTGAGTGCAGTCATCAAGCTGTGCAGTTCAGTCCTGTCACGCCTCAACGTCGGCACGCCGTCAACCAGGGCCGACAGGACGCTGTCCGGTCCGACCTCGATGAACCGCGTGACGCCCTTGCTCCTGAGCGACTGGACGTTGTCGTGGAACCGGACGGTGTCGCGGACGTGGTTCACCCAGTAGTCGACGGTGGCGACGTCGCCGGATGTTGACATTCCTACAACCGGTGCGTGGAACGTGAGCCCGCTGATCGCCTCGCGGAAGTCGTCGAGCATCGGCTCCATCAACGGCGAGTGGAACGCATGGCTGACGCGGAGTCGCTTGTGCTTCCAGTTGGCCGCGATCGTGACGGCTTCTTGCTCGTCGCCGGCGATGACGACGGAGTTGAGAGCGTTGACGGCCGCGATCGACACGTTGCGGGTGAGGTGCGGCGTGACCTCGGCCTCGGTGGCCTGGATCGCGATCATCGCGCCGGTCTGCGGGAGGGCCTGCATGAGGCGGGCGCGTGCCTGGACGAGCTTGGCGGCGTCTTCGAGGGTGAGGACTCCGGCGACGTGGGCGGCCGCGATCTCGCCGATGGAGTGGCCCGCGACGTGGGCGGGCTTGATCCGGAACTCCTCCAGCAGCCGGAACAGCGCCACCTCGAACGCGAACAGGGCGGGCTGCGCGTTGCCGGTCTGGTCGAGCGCGTCGGCGTCAGTGCCCCAGATGAGGTCGCGCAGGCCCGGTTCGAAGTGGGCGAGGACGGCGTCGAACGTGTCCGCGAACGTGCTGAACCGCTCGTACAGGTCCTTGCCCATGCCGAGGCGCTGCGAGCCCTGGCCGGAGAAGAGCACCGCGAGCGTGTGCTCGCCGGCGATCCCGTTCGCGACTTCCTCGCCGTCGATCAGGACCGCGCGATGGGCGAACCGCGACCGCTTCGACAGGGTGTGGGCGACGTCGAGCGGGTTCGCTCCGGCGGCGAGAACGGCCTTGATCCGCTCGACCTGGGCGCGCAGCGAGCCCGCTGATTTCGCCGACACGAGCAACGGCACCGCACTCGCCGCGCCTGGCGTGCCCGCCGTGTCTGCGGGGTTCGCCTCGCCGTTCGGGATCGATTCGGATTGGCCGGCCCCCTGGGGGGAACTACCCCCCATCCCAATCATCTCAGGCAGGTCTGACAGTTCTGGGGCGCTCGGCGCTTCCAAGATCACGTGCGCGTTCGTCCCCGAGATGCCGAACGACGAGACGCCCGCGCGCCGAGGCCGGTCCACCGCGGGCCAGGCGGTGGTGGAGGTCAGGAGTTCGACGGCGCCCGTGGACCAGTTGATGTGGGACGACGGCGAGGTGACGTGCAGGGTGCGGGGGAGTTGGCCGTGGTGCATCGCCAGCACCATCTTGATGACGCCCGCCGCGCCCGCTGCCGCCTGTGTGTGGCCCAGGTTGGACTTCACGGAGCCGAGCAGCAGTGGTTCGGCGCGGTTTTGGCCGTAGGTGGCCAACAGGGCGTGCGCCTCGATCGGGTCGCCCAGGACGGTGCCCGTGCCGTGGGCCTCGACGGCGTCCACATCGGACACCGACAGGCCGCCCGAGGCGAGGGCCGCGCGGATCACGCGTTGCTGCGAGGGGCCGTTCGGGGCGGTGAGGCCGTTGGAGGCGCCATCGGAGTTGAACGCCGAACCGCGGACCAGGGCGAGGATCGGGTGTCCGGCGGCGACAGCGTCGGAGTGGCGCTCTACCACCAGGACGGCCACGCCTTCGGACCAGACCGTGCCGTCCGCGGAGTCGGAGAACGCCTTGCACAGGCCGTCCTGGGCGAGTCCGCCCTGGCGGGAGAAGCCCGAGAACGAGGTGGGGGTCGCCATGACCGTGACGCCGCCGGCCAGGGCCAGGGAGCATTCGCCGCCGCGCAGTGACTGGGCGGCCAGGTGCAGCGCGACCAGGGCTGAGGAGCAGGCGGTGTCGACGGTGACGGCGGGTCCTTCCAGGCCCAGCGCGTAGGAGATTCGGCCGGAGATCACCGATGCGGCCAGGCCCGTGCCCGCGTGGCCTTCGAGGTCTTCGTTGGAGGCCATCACGACGTGTTGGTAATCCTGGCCGTTGGTGCCGACGAAGACGCCGGTCCGTGAGGCTCGCAACTGAGCGGGATCGATGCCCGCGCGTTCGAAGGCCTCCCAGGAGGTTTCGAGCAGCAGGCGTTGTTGCGGGTCCATCGCGAGGGCTTCGCGCGGGGAGATGCCGAAGAAGGACGCGTCGAAGTCCGCGGCGCCGTCGAGGAAACCGCCGCGGATGGGTTCGGTCGTGTCCCAGCCGCGGTCCGCCGGGAACGAGGTGATCACGTCCTCGCCCGCCATCAGCACGCGCCACAGGTCGTCCGGCGAGTCGATGCCGCCGGGGAAGTGGCAGGCCATGCCGACGATCGCGATGTCGTCGGTGTCCGCGAGGCGAACGTGCTCCTCGGCGATGACGGAGGTGTCGCCGAGGAGCTCGTCCAGCAGGAACTCCGCGAGCGCCAGCGGTGTCGGGTAGTCGAACACCAGGCTGGCGGGCAGCGCGAGTCCCGTGATCGAGGAGAGGTGGTTGCGCAGGTCGACGGCGGTCAGCGAGTCGAAACCGATGTCGCGGAACGCCTTGTCGGACGCGACCGCCTCCTTGCCCGCGTGTCCGAGCACCACCGCCGCACGCTCGCGGACGAGGTCGAGCACCGGGCCGACGCGTTCGTCGGCGGGCAGGGATCGCAGCGAACGCCGGAACTCCGCGGCGGCCGAGTCGCTCTCGGCGCGGGCGGCGGCGAGTTCGTCCAGGGCCTCGCGGGCGCCGGGCAGTTCGGACATCACCGGCGTCGGGCGCAGGCTCAGCAACGCCATCAGCAGCTGCGGCGCGCGTAGGTCCGCGACGACCGCCGTGGGCGTGCCGTGTGCGACGAGGTGGCGCAGCGCGGTGATCGCGAGCTCCGGGTCCAGCGACGCCGCGCCGACCTGCTTGATGTGCTCGGCGACGCGGTCGTCGCCCGCCATGCCGTCGCCCGCCCAGGCGCCCCAGGCGATCGACGTCGCGGCACGACCTGCCTGGTGGCGTTGCTGGGCGATCGCGTCGAGCACGGAGTTCGCGGCGGCGTAGTTGCCCTGGCCCATGTTGCCGACCGAGCCCGCCACCGACGAGAACAGCACGAACGCGTCCAGGTCCATGCCGCGCGTCAGGTCGTCGAGAACGAACGCCGAGTTCACCTTCGACTCGAACACCTTGGTGAACGCGTCGGGCGTCAGGCTGTCGAACATCATGTCGTCGAGCACACCGGCCGCGTGCACGACGGCCTTGACGTCCGGCGTCAGCAGCTCGGCGACAGCGTCCCGGTCGGCGACATCACACGCCACGACAACGGTTTCCGCTCCGAGCGCGGTGATCTCGGCCCGGAGGTCCACAGCGCCTGGGGAACCGAGGCCGCGCCTGCTGACCAGGACGATCTTCGCGGCGCCGCGCTGAGCGAAGTCACGGGCCAGGTGCGCGCCGAGAGCGCCGGTACCACCGGTGATCACCACGGTTCCGGACGGCGTCCACTCGACACCGTTCGCTTGCGCGCCAACGACAACGCGCCTGCCGAACACCCCGGCGGACCGGACCGCCGCCTGGTCCTCGTCGCTGGACAGCACGCACGTGAACCGGTGCGCGATGCGGTCGTCGATGTCGTCCGGCAGGTCGATCAGACCGCCCCAGCGCTGCGGGTACTCCAGCGACGCGACGCGTCCCAGGCCCCACACACCGGTCTGCCACGGTTGCGTGAGCAGGTCGTGGCGTCCGGTCGACACCGCGCCGCGCGTGATGACCCACAACGGCGCGTTGATGTCCACGTCGCCCAACGCCTGGATGAGCGCGGTCGTGCCGACTACCGGCGCCAGTTCGTCGAGATCGTCCAGCGCCAGCAACGAGATCACGCCCGTGTAGCGCTTCTGGTTGAACTCGACCAGCTGCCCGGTCAGGTACTCGCGGTCGGCCCATGCCACCTCGAGCACCGTGACGTCGTTGCCGAGAGAGGCGAGCAACGTCTGCACCCAGGCGTCCTCGGACAGCGACATCGGCACTGCGACGAACCACGCGCCTTGCGCGGGCTTGAGGCCCGTGATGGGCGTCCACGACTCCTCGTGCAGCCAGGAGTCCACAGTGGACTTCGCGGATCGTTTCTGCCGCCAGGCCGACAGGCCCGGCAGCACGCCGGCCCACGTCTGCGGGTCCATGTCGAGCGTGGTGGCGAGTTGAGTGGCGTCCTGCTGCTCGACGGCGGCCCAGAACTCGGCGTCGATCGGGTCGCGGCCGGCCGCCGGTGCCTGGGCGATCTCCGGCCAGTAGCGCTCGTGCTGGAACGGGTAGGTGGGCAGGTCGATCGTGCGGCCTTCGAGCTGCCAGTCGACCTTGACGCCGATGACGTGCAGGCGGGCCAGCGCGGTCAGCCACGCGTCGGTCTCGGTCCGGTCGCGGCGCTGGGCGGGGACGGCGTCGGTGAGACCGCTCAGGACGCCGTCGGGGCCGATCTCCAGGAACGCGTTGGCGCCCTTGGCTTTCAGGGCTTCGACGTTGTCGTGGAAGCGGACGGTGTCGCGGACGTGCTGCACCCAGTACTCGGGGTCGGTGACGTCCGCCTGCGTTTGGATCGGGATTTGCGGCTGGTGGAAGGTGAGGGTGCTGATGGCTTCGCGGAAGTCGTTGAGCATCGGTTCCATCAGCGGGCTGTGGAACGCGTGGCTCACCTTGAGGCGGGTGGACTTGCGGCCCTTGAGCTTGGCGGCGATCCGCTGTGCTTCGTTTTCGTCGCCTGCAATGACGACGGAGTTCTCCGCGTTGACGGCGGCGATGGAGACGTTCTCGGTGAGGTGCGGGGTGATCTCGGCTTCGGTGGCCTGGATCGCGATCATCGCGCCGGTCTGCGGGAGGGCCTGCATGAGGTGGGCGCGGGCCTGGATGAGTTTGGCGGCGTCTTCGAGGGTGAGGACGCCGGCGACGTGGGCGGCCGCGATCTCGCCGATCGAGTGGCCCGCCAGGTACTTCGGGGTGAGGCCGGTGCTTTCGGCGAGGCGGTAGAGGGCGACCTCGAAGGCGAACAGGGCGGGCTGCGTGTTGCCGGTCTGGTTGAGCGCGTCGGCGTCGTCGCCCCACATGACCGGGGTGACGTCGAGGTGCTGGGAGATCTCGTCGAGTGCGGCTTTGAAGACCGGCTGGGTTTCGTACAGCTCCTTGCCCATGCCGAGGCGTTGGGCGCCTTGGCCGCTGAACAGGAATGCGAGCGTTTTGGGGGAGGCGATGCCTTCTGCCAGTGTCGTGCCGTCTCGCAGCACGGCGCGATGGTCGAACGTCACGCGGTGGTGCAGCAGGGAGTAGGCGACGTCTTGTGCGTTCGCACCGCTCTGGACGAGGGCGTTGATCTGGTCGATCTGGGCTTGGAGGGCTTCGGGCGACTTCGCGGACACGAGCAACGGCGCCGGGCCCGTCGAATTCGGGGCGCTTGCCGAGGCCCGCGCGCTCTTCGGGATCGATTCGGATTGGCCGGCCCCCTGGGGGGAACTACCCCCCATCCCAATCATCTCAGGCAGGTCTGACAATTCCTGGGCCGTCGGAGCGGCCTCGATGATCACGTGGGCGTTGGTGCCGGACAGGCCGAACGACGAGATGCCGGCGCGATGAGGGCGGTCTACCGCGGGCCACGGGGTGTTCTCGGTCAGCAGCGACACGTTGCCCGCCGACCAGTCCACGTGCGAGGTCGGCGACGTCACGTGCAGCGTGCGCGGGAGCACGCCGTTGCGCAGCGACAGGACGAGCTTGATCACGCCCGCGACGCCGGCGGCGGCCTGGGCGTGGGCGATGTTCGACTTGATGGAACCCAGCAGGAGCGGCGACGTGCGGTTCTGCCCGTACGTCGCCAGCAGTGCCTGGGCCTCGATCGGGTCGCCCAGGACGGTGCCGGTGCCGTGCGCCTCGACGGCGTCGACGTCCGAAGTGGACAGACCGGAGTTGGCGAGGGCCTGGCGGATCACGCGTTGTTGCGCGGGGCCGTTCGGGGCGGTCAGGCCGTTCGAGGCGCCGTCCTGGTTGATGGCGGAACCGCGCACTACGGCGAGGATCTGGTGGCCCGCGCGCAGGGCGTCGGACTGGCGTTCGATCACCAGCACGCCGACGCCTTCCGCCCAGCCCGTGCCGTTGGCGTCCTCGGAGAACGAACGGCAGCGCGCGTCACCGGCCAGGCCGCCCTGGGCGTTGAAACCGGCGAAGCTCATCGGGGTCGACATCACCGTCACGCCGCCGACCAGGGCCATCGTCGACTCGCCGGAGCGGATCGAGTTCACGGCCAGGTGCAGGGCGACCAGCGAGGCCGAGCAGGCGGTGTCGACGGTGAGGGCGGGGCCTTCGAGGCCGAAGGTGTAGGAGAGGCGGCCGGAGATCACCGCGGACGACAGGCCCGTTGACGCGTGGCCCTCTACCTCGTTGCGGGAGCGCAGGATCAGGTTCGTGTAGTCCTGGCCGTTCGTGCCGATGTAGACGCCGGTCTTCGTGCCGCGCAACGACGTCGCGTCGATGCCGGCTCGTTCGACGGCCTCCCAGGCGACTTCGAGGAGCTGGCGTTGCTGCGGGTCCATGGCGAGGGCTTCGCGCGGGGAGATGCCGAAGAAGCCCGCGTCGAACTGCGTCGCGCCGTGCAGGAAACCGCCCTCGACGGTGCCGCCCATCGCCTCGGCCTCCCAGCCGCGGTCGTGGGGGAACGTCGTGACGCCGTCGCCGCCGGTGACGAGCAACTGCCAGAGGTCCTCCGGCGAGTGCACGTCGCCGGGCAGGCGGCAGGCCATGCCGACGATCACGATCGGGTCGTCGAGATCGGCCTGGCCCTGGGCGACGACGTCGTCGGAGAGGCCCTCGCCGGTCAGTTCGGCCAGGAGGTGTTCGGCGACGGCCTGCGGGGTCGGGTAGTCGAAGATCAGCGTCGCGGGCAGCGAGAGGCCGGTGGCCAGGGCGAGCGCGTTGCGCAGTTCGATGGCGGTGAGCGAGTCGAAGCCGAGCGCGCGGAACTCCCTGTCCTCCGCGATCGCGCCGGCGTGGATGACCTTCGCGGCCTCCTCGCGGACCACCTCGACCACGAACGGCAGCCGGTCGGCGGACGGGAGGCCGGTGAGCTTCAGTGCCAGGTCGCCGCTGCGGGCGTTCGAGGCGGTGCGGCGACCTGGGCGGGCGCGCTCGGGCACGAACGGCGCGAGGAACGCCTCGTCGGTCCCGATCGCGGCGTCGAACAGGGCCGGGTCCCACGTGTCCATCGCGAGCGCCAGGCCCGGCAGGCCGAGACCGCGGCGGTGGGCGGCGAGGGCTTCGAGATAGCTGTTCGCGGAGGCGTGCGCGCCCTTGCCGACCGCGCCGACGACCTCGGCGACCGACGTCAGCACGACGAACGGAACGTCGCCGCACAGCGTGTGCAGCAGCCACGCCGTGTCGGCCTTGGCCTGGAAGACGGTGTCGAGCCGGTCCGGGGTCAGGGCGCCGACGACGCCGTCGTCCTGGAGGTCGGCCGCGTGCACGACCGCGGCCAGATCGTCCACGGTGGACAGGGTTTCGGGCAGCGAGTCCCAGTCGGTGATCGTGACGATCCCGCGCACCCCTGGTAGCTCGCTGAGGTGCTGCGCGATCTCGGGGACGTCACCCGTGACGACGACGGTGCCGTTCCACGAGTGTTCGGTGGAGTGGGCGGCGCGGCTGAACCGGCCGACGCGCACCTCGCCGTCGCGGACGACGGCCTGGGTCTCGCCGAGGTCGAAGAGCGACGTCAGGCCGTCCGGGAGGGAGTCCTCGACGTCCAGCAGCAGGAACCTGCCGGGGTGCTCGACCTGCGCCGACCGCACCAGGCCCCACACGCCCGCGCCCGCCAGGTCGTCTCCGGACAGGGCGCCTCGCGTGACGAACGCCAGTCGCGCGGAGGTCAGGAGCGACTCCTGGATCAGCAGCAGAGCCTGCCAGGAATCGGTGACCGGCACGAGGACGGTGTCCGGCGTGAACTCGCCCGCCAACGAGTCCACGACCGGAACACCGAGTTCGAGGAGGTCCTCGCCGAGCACGGCCCAGTCGTTGGCGCCGTGGACCTCGATCGGGACCCAGTCGAGCCGGTACAGTTCGGTGCGTTGCGTCGCCGCCAACTCGCGGAACGAGATGGCGGCGTCCAGGACCGCCTCCCCGTTGGCGTCGGCGGCGGTGAGCTGAACCTGCCCGTCCTTTTCGGACAGCCGGACGCGAAGGACTTCGGCGCCCGTGGCGTGCAGGGTGACCGAACGCCAGTCCGCGGGATCGCCTTCGACGCCGAGGAACGACGCGGCGTTCAGTGCGGCGTCCAGCAAGGCCGGGTGGATGCCGAAACCGGTGGCGTCTTGAGACAGTGCGACCTCGACGAAGATCTCGTCCTTCCGCCGCCAGACCGCGCGGAGGCTCTCGTCGTGGGAGCTGTCGACGACCTGCGCGCCCTTCGGCGGCCACACGGCGATGTTCTCAGGCTGCGTGCCGGTGCCGAGCCTGCCTTCGGCGTGCTTGACCCACTCCTGCTGGTCGGCACGCGAGTGCAGGGCGAAGCGGCCGTCGGTGCCGACGTGCAGCTGGACCTGCACGGAACCGTTGCCCGGGCGGAGCGGTTCGATCGTGGTGAGTTCCTCGACGGCGCTGTGGCCGGTGAGGTCCGCGGCTTTCAGCGCCAGCTCGACGAATCCGGCCGTGGGGAAGGCAGGCCACTGCGCGCCGGACAGCGTGCCGGTGAGGATCAGTTCGCCCGACCCGGCGACGGTCATGGCCGCGCCGAGCAGCGGGTGCCCGGCGGGGGAGAGGCCGAGTCCGGTGGCGTCGCCCGCGCTGACCGAGACCGACGGCCAGTAGGGCGCGTGCTCGAAGGCGTAGGTGGGCAGGTCGACGCGTTTGGCGTTGGGGTAGCAGGGGAGCCAGTCGACTCGCGTGCCGCTGACGTGCAGGTGGGCCAGTGCGGTTTCGAACGCCTCGACCTCGTCGCGGTCCCTGCGGATCGTCGGGATGGCGCCCTCGACCAGTGCGGCCAGGACGCCGTCCGGGCCGACCTCCAGGAACGTCTTGCCTTGCAGGGCTTGGACGTTGTCGTGGAAGCGGACGGTGTTGCGGACGTGCTGTACCCAGTACTCAGGGTCGGTGACGTCTGCGTGCGTTTGGATGGGGATTTGCGGCTGGTGGAAGGTGAGGGTGCTGATGGCGTCGCGGAAGTCGTTCAGCATCGGTTCCATCAGCGGGCTGTGGAACGCGTGCGAGACGCGGAGGCGCTTGTGCTTCCAGCGCTGGGCGAGTTCGAGGGTGGCCTCTTCTTCGCCGGCTAGGACGACAGAGGTGGGGCCGTTGACGGCGGCGATGCTGACGTTGCCGGTGAGGTGCGGCGTGACGTCGGCTTCGGAGGCTTGGACGGCGACCATCGCGCCGGTCTGCGGGAGGGCCTGCATGAGGCGGGCGCGTTCGGTGACGAGGGTTCTGGCGTCGTCGAGGCTGAGGACACCGGCGACGTGCGCGGCGGCGATCTCGCCGATGGAGTGGCCGGCTAGGTGGGTGGGTTCGACGCCGAAGTGCTGCAGGAGGCGGTAGAGCGCCACTTCGAACGCGAACAGCGCCGGTTGGGCGTTGCCTGTTTGGTTGAGCAGGTCTTCGTCGTCGCCCCAGATGATCTGTCTGAGTTCGGGGGTGGTGCAGGCGTCGAAGGCCTCGGCGAACGCTGGGTAGTGGGCGTGCAGTTGCTTGCCCATGCCGAGGCGTTGGGCGCCCTGGCCGGTGAAGAGCATCGCGAGCTCGGTGCGCTTGGCCTGGCCGGTGATCTCGGTGGTTCCGAGGAGGACGGCGCGGTGTTCGAAGAGCGTGCGGGTGGTGACGAGGGAGTGGCCGATGTCGCGCGGGTCGCCGGGGTGGGTGCGGACGCGGTCGATCTGGGCTCGCAGGGAGGCTTCGGACTTGGCCGACACGACCAGTGGCACCTGGTCTGCCGCACCCGCGCTGCCTGCTGGGGCCGGCGCGCTCTTCGGGATCGATTCGGATTGGCCGGCCCCCTGGGGGGAACTACCCCCCATCCCAATCATCTCAGGCAGGTCTGACAATTCCGGAGCGGTCGGGGCGGCCTCGATGATCACGTGCGCGTTGGTGCCCGACACGCCGAACGACGACACCGCCGCACGTCGCGCACGCTCCGACTCCGGCCAGGACCGAGCCGTGGTCACCAGGGAGACGTCACCGGCGGACCAGTCGACGTGCGTGGACGGGCGGGAGACGTGCAGAGTCGCGGGCACGACGCCGTGCTGCATCGCCTGCACCATCTTGATGATGCCCGCGACACCGGCGGCGGCCTGGGTGTGGCCGATGTTCGACTTCACCGAACCCAGCAGCAGAGGCGACGGGCGGTCCGCGCCGTACACGGCCAGCAGGCTGCGGGCCTCGATCGGGTCGCCCAGCGCGGTGCCGGTGCCGTGCGCCTCCACGACGTCCACATCGGACGGACCGAGGCCCGCGCGGTCCAGGGCGGCGCGGATGACGCGTTGCTGGGCGCGGCCGTTCGGGGCGGTGAAGCCGTTGGAGGCGCCGTCGGAGTTGACGGCCGAGCCGCGCACCACGGCCAGGACGGGGTATCCCAGGGCCTGCGCGTCGGACAGGCGGGCCAGTGCGAGGACGCCGACGCCCTCGGACCAGCCGGTGCCGTCCGCGTCGTCGGAGAACGCCTTGCAGCGGCCGTCGCGGGCCAGGCCGCCTTGGCGCGAGAACTCGACCAGCGAGCCTGGGGTGCACATGACGTTCACGCCGCCGGCCAGAGCGAGCGTGCACTCGCCGCCGCGCAGGGCGTTCACGGCCAGGTGCAGGGAGACGAGGGACGAGGAGCAGGCCGTGTCGACGGTCAGGGTCGGGCCCTCGAAGCCGAACGCGTAGGAGATCCGGCCCGACTCGGCGGAGGCGGCGATGCCGGTGCCGACGTCGCCGGTCGCGTCGTCCAGGCCGCGGATCAGGAGATGTTCGTAGTCCTGGCCGTTGGTGCCGATGAACACGCCCGTGCGGGAGCCGCGCAGGGTGGACGGGTCGAGGCCCGCTCGTTCCAGGGCCTCCCAGGAGACTTCCAGCAGCAGGCGTTGCTGCGGGTCCATGGTCACGGCCTCGCGCGGTGAGATGCCGAAGAACGCCGGGTCGAAGTCCGCCAGGCCGTGCAGGAAGCCGCCCTGCACCGACACGCTGTTGCCGCGGGCGTCGACCCCGCTGCCGAGCAACTCCTCCACGTTCCAGCCGCGGTCCGCGGGGAAGCCCGTGATCGCGTCCCTGCCGGTGGACACCAGGTCCCAGAGCTGTTCCGGGGACGTGATTCCGGCGGGGAAGCGGCAGGCCATGCCGATGATCGCCACCGGCTCACTGGCCGCGGCCACCAGTTGCCGGTTGGCACGGCGCAGGCGGTCGGCCTCCTTCACGGCCGCACGCAGCGCCTCGACAACCTTCTCACTGGAGTTGCTCATGCTCTGCGCTCCGTCAGTCCGAATCCCGCGGTGCTCCCCGAGGCGATCCTCGTTGGCACATTCGAACAGCCGGACCTGTAGTGGATTCCACAGCTTCTGCTCGTTGGGAACGTTTCCACGGCACGGTCTGGGAACGCGACCACACGGCGTGGTCCGTACGGGCGCTCGTTCCGGCGCCCGTGAATACCACGAACCCGGCACGACGACGCGTGGAATCCGAGGACGGCGCTAAAACGGGTTGCTGCGGTCAGCGGCCCGGTGTTGCATGCGAGGGCGACCGGGCCTCTGGGGGAGTTGATCGATGCTCGACGGCGAGACCGCCACCGACGTGTCCCTTGTGGACGAACTGATCCGCACGCAGTTCCCGCACTGGCACGGGCTGCCGATTCGCGAGGTGGCGCACGGTGGCACCAGCAACGCCATGTACCGGCTGGGCGACGACCTGGCGGTGCGGCTGCCGCGCCGCGAGTGGGCCCAGGACGGGGCGGGCAAGGAAGCCGTCGTCGTTCCGCTGGTCGCGCCGCACGTGCCGGTCGCGGTACCGGAACCGCTCGCGCTGGGCGAACCGGCCGGGAACTACCCGTACCAGTGGGCGGTGGTGCGCTGGCTCGACGGCGAGACCGCCCCGATCGGGGACGTCGGCGAGGACACCCCGTTCCGGCTGGCCGAACTGATCCGCGCACTGCACGAGATCGACGCGACCGGGCAGCCGTGGACCACCGGTCGAGGCCGGGTGAACGGTGCTGACCACGACGACGCCGTCCGCGGCTGCATCGCCCAGGTCGGCGGCGATCCCAGGCTCGTCACCCTCTGGGAGGACGCGCTGAACGCCCCGAGCTGGGAGCGGTCCGGCCGCTGGCTGCACGCCGACCTGCACGTCGGCAACCTGCTCTTCCGCGACGGCGAGCTGACCGGCGTGATCGACTGGGGCAGCGCCGGCGTCGGCGATCCGGCGGCGGACCTCATGACGGCCTGGCTCTACCTGGACGAACGTGGACGCAAGCAGTTCCGGCGCGAACTCGCCGAGTTCGACGACGCCACCTGGGTGCGCGCGAAGGGCTGGGCGTTGCACCTCGCCGTGCTCGCGCTGCCTTACTACCGCGAGACCAACAAGTTCCTCGCCGGCATCGCCAGCCGCACGCTCGACCAGCTCTGCCCCGGCTGGGACGACTGATGCGGATCGACGTGTCCCTTGTGGACGGACTGATCCGCGACCAGTTCCCGCGCTGGCACGGCCTCGAACTCACCGAACTGAGGCACGGCGGCACCGACCACGCCATCTACCGCCTCGGCGACGAGCTCGCGGTGCGGCTCCCGCGCCTGGAAGAGGCCAAGGACCAGGCCGAACGGGACTTCCAGGTGGTGCCGCGACTGGCCCCGCACCTCCCGGTCGCGGTGCCGGAACCGCTGGAACTGGGCGAGGCCGCGGAGGACTACCCGTACCGGTGGTCGGTGGTGCGCTGGCTGCCGGGCGACCTCTCCACGATCGACGCCGTCAGCCCGCACACCGGCGCGCGCCTGGCCGAGGTGCTCCTGGCGTTGCAGAAGATCGACACCACGGGCGAACCGTGGACCACCTACCGCGGCCGCCACGACATCTCCGTCAGCGACGCGGGTGTGCGCTGGGCGATCGCGAAGCTCGGCGGGGATCCGCGGCTCACCGGCATCTGGGAGGACGCGATCAGCGCCCCGCGCTGGCACCGGCCGCTCCGGTGGGTGCACGCCGACCTCCACCGGGGCAACCTGCTGTTCGCCGGCGGCGAGCTGACCGGCGTGATCGACTGGGGCTGCGCCGCCGCCGGTGATCCGGCGGGCGACCTCATGACCGCGTGGCTGTTCCTCGACGAACGAGGCCGCGCGCAGTTCCGGCGCGAGCTCACCGAGTTCGACGACGCCACCTGGGTGCGCGCGCGAGGCTGGGCGATGGAACTGTCGGTGCTCGCCCTCGCCCGCCGGGGCGACAGCAACCCGTTCGTCGCCGGCATCGCCCGCCACGCTCTTGGCCAGCTACTCGCGGAATGCGCCGGGTGACGTGCCCGTCTCGCGGGCGAAGAACTTCGTGAAGTTCGTGGCCTCGCTGAACCCGAGCCGGTGCCCGATCGCCGCCGACGACAGGTCGGTGTGCACGAGCAGCCGTTTGGCCTCCAGCGTCACGCGGGCGTCGATCAACGCCTTCGCGGACTGGCCCGTCGCGGCCAGGCAGATGCGGTTGAGGCTGCGCGTCGAGTAGCCGATGCGGGCCGCGTACTCGGCGGCGTTGCGCGTGGCGGCGAACGAGCGCTCCAGTTCCTGCTGGAAGCGTTCGAAACGGGCGTCGGCGTGGCCGGGGGTGGAGCCGGGCAGGCGGGCGACGCGCAGCAGCAACGCGCCCAGGAGTTGGCGGAGCAGGTCCACCGGTTCGTTGGTCAGCAGGTTGCGGCGGTACTCCTGGCGGAGGTCCTGCACGGCGCGGGTGAAGACCGCCAGCTCAGCCTTCGGGACCAGATGCCGGACCGGGCCGAACGGGCTGAGCGCCAGGGGTGGGAACGCCGGGGTGAAAAGCACCATGAGCGCCTCTGCCGCACCGGTCGGCAGGCGGAGCACCCGGCCGGGGCTGACGTGCAGGAGTGTGCCGGGGGAGCACGGGTGGTCCACGAAATCGACCATGGTGGTGCCGGTGCCCGCGGTGAACAGGAACAGCTGGTGGAAGTCGGTGCGGTGCACCTTGCTCAGCGTTTCCTCGGTGAGTCTGCGGCGGAGCACGCCGAGGTCGAGCGCTTCCAGGCCCAGCTGCCCGCGGTCGGGGTTGCTGAAGCCGAACTGCGCGACCTGTCCACTTCTGACCATGGTGAGGCGTGATCCTACCTCGTCGCAGGCGCCTGGCTGGGACATCGTTGCAGCCATGAACAACAAGGAACTCGTGCTCAAGGCCACCGGCGAACTGTTCGGCGACAAGGACCCGTCCGCTGTGGACCGTTGGGTCGCCGCCGACTACCGCCAGCACAGCTCTCTCATCGCGGACGGACCCGAGGCGTTGCGCGGGCTCGTCGCCGGCCTGCCGGAAGGCTTCCGCTACGAACTGGCGCGGGTGATCGCGGATGGTGATCTCGTTGCGCTGCACGGCGTTTACCACGGGTTCGGGCCGGAGCCGCTCGTCGCGTTCGACCTGTTCCGGGTCCGGGACGGCAAACTGGCCGAACACTGGGACGCACTGACGCCCGTGGTCGCGAACACCGCGAGTGGACGGTCCCAGACGGACGGTGCGGCGCAGCCCGCCGCCGAGGGCACCGAACGCAGTCGTGAGCTGGTGAAGGAGTTCGCGCAGCGGATCCTTCAGGACGCCGACTACTCGGTGCTGACCGACTACATCTCCACCGAGACCTACCTGCAGCACAACCCGGAGGCGGCAGACGGGCTCGACGGGTTCGGGGCGGCCGCGGCGAAGTGGGCGGGGGAAGGCAAGAACCTCGTCTACAAGACGGTGCACCAGGTGGTGGCCGAAGGTGATCTCGTTCTGCTGCAGTCGGAAGGCGAGTTCGGCGAGCCGGTCGCGTACTGGGACCTGTTCCGCGTCCAGGACGGCAGGATCGTCGAGCACTGGGACGTCATCGCGCCCATCCCGGCCGAGCTGCCGCACTCCAACGGGCTGTTCTGACGTGCTCACAACACTGCCCGACTACCGGCACGCGGTCGCGCTGGACGAGCCTTTCCGGCCGCTCAGCGCGCCCGCGCCCGCCGGCGAACTCGACCTGCTCACCAGCCTCGCCCTGCGGATGCTCGGGGACGACCCGTGGGTCGGCCGGTTCCGGCTGCCGCGCGAGGCGGGGGAGCGGCGCCGCATGCTGCGGGCGGTGCTCACCGTCCGCGAACCGGCGCCGCTGGACCCCGAACTCGTCGCCGTGCTGGACGCGCTGCTCGGCGGCGAACGTCAGCAGCGGCCGTCCGCGAACGCCCTGGCGCTGCCCGCGCCGATCGCGGTGTGGCGGGGCGACATCACCCGGCTGAGGGTGGACGCGATCGTCAACGCCGCCAACGACGCCTTGCTCGGCTGCTTCCAGCCGATGCACGCCTGCGTCGACAACGCCATCCACAACGCCGCGGGGCCGCGGTTGCGGGCCGACTGCCACCGGATCATGACCCTGCAGGGCGCGCCGGAGCCGACCGGGACCGCGAAGATCACCCGCGGGTACCACCTGCCCGCGCCGTTCGTGCTGCACACCGTAGGCCCGATCGTGCGCGGGAACCTGTTGCCCGCGCACGGAACGGCGCTCGCCGACTCCTACCGGGCGTGCCTCGACGTCGCGGCCGAGGTACCAGGAATCCGCACGGTCGCGTTCTGCGGGATCAGCACCGGGATCTTCGGATTTCCGGGGAGACCGGCCGCGCGCATCGCGGTCGGCACGGTCCGGGACTGGCTCGCCGCACACCCCGGCCGGTTCGACCGCGTGGTGTTCGTGGCGTTCAGGGGCGAGGACGAGGCCGTCTACCGGGAGTTGTCGTGACGCTGGAACGCTGGCTGGACGAAGCCGATCGCGTGCTCATCGCGGCGGGCGCGGGACTGTCCGCCGCCGCGGGTTACGACTACTCGGACGCCGAACGGTTCGCGGAGCTGTTCCCGGTGCTGCACGAGAAGGGTCTGTGGGCGAGGTACCAGCTGATCGGGCTGCCGCTGCCGCCCAGGTTGCTGTGGGGTTACTGGTCCGTGCACGTCAACGACATCAGGTTCGGTGAAGGACCGAACCCCGTCTACACGCGGCTGCGGGACCTGGTCGGTACCCGTGACCACTTCGTACTGACGTCCAATGTGGACGGGTTGTTCGCGCGCAACGGGTTCGCGGAGGACAGGGTGTGGACGCCGCAGGGCGACTACGGCCGCTACCAGTGCGAGACGCCGTGCACACGGGAAACGTGGCCCAGTAGGCCGATCGTGGACGCCGCATTGGCCACCTATGACGTCTTGACAGGGGAGTCCGACACGCTGCCGTCATGTCCGCGATGCGGCGGAGCGGTGTTCCTGAACGTGCACAAGGGGCCCGAGTACGTGCCGGATCACTACGTGCCTGCGGGAGCGCGGCTGCGTGAGTGGCTGGGAGACGGCGTGCTCGTGATCGAGATCGGGGCCGGGTTCAGCACGCCCACGGTCATTCGCCGGCCGGTGGAGTCGCTGGTCCGCGCCCTGCCAAGCGCTCGGTTGGTGCGGATCAACACCGCGCACGCCGAGGTGCCTGCCGATCTTGGTGAACGGGCGGTGTCTGTCCGGGCGGACATCACCGAGGTGCTGGGTCTGCCATAGCACGTCGCGCTATCCGCGAACTGGAGTAAGGCCCCCCGCCATCCGGGGCCATTCGTCAGGTTACGTATGTGAGAAAGTTTCATCACCCTCTCGACGGCGCATCGGGTTTGTGCGTACGGTGAGCGCGTTGTCACCGTACCGGTCAGTAGGAACCCTAGCTGAATTCCTTTCTCCCCACCCCTGCAGGGTGAGGAAGTGAGCACAGTGAACATGCTGTCGGATCGAGAACGGGTGCTGTGTCTGAGTCCGTTCAGCACCCCCAACCCGGCCCTCGTGGTCGCGGCCGAACGAGCCGGTGGGCTCGGCGTGCTCGACCTCGGGCCGGACGCTGCCGCCGACCTCGCCCGCGTGGCCGCGCGTCATCCGCGCGCGTTCGGGGTGAGACTGCACGGACCGTTGACGGTGCCGCTGCCAGAAGCCGTGGACACCGTCGTAGTCGATCTCGCCCTCTTCGCGCCGAACCTCGCTGAGCTGGGTGAACGCCGTGTTCTCGCGGTGATCACCTCGGTGGCGGAAGCCGTTGCGGCGATCGAGTTCGGGGCCACCGGCCTGATCGCGAAGGGTGCCGAGTCAGGCGGCCGAGTGGGTGGTTCGCCCGCGTTCGTGTTGCTCCAGCAGGTGCTCGCGCTGACCGATCTACCGGTCTGGGTGGCGGGTTCGATCGGCCCTGACACGGCTGCCGCGGCGGTCGCGGGCGGTGCGCGCGGAGTGGTGCTGGAAGGCCAGCTCACGCTCGTCGCGGAGGCTCGAAAACATATTTCCGGCGAAATTGTCAACGCCGTCCGGATGATGGATGGCGCCGACACCGTCGTGAACCGCGGGTTACGCGTTCATGTTCGTCAAAACACGCTCGAAATTGGTCAAGAAGGTTCCTTGGCTGATTTCTACCGTACCTCGTTTGGGACCGTCGGAGGCGTGGTCGGCGCGATTGCGGCGGGCATTCGGGACAATCTCACCCTGGCGGGTGAGCACCGCTCGATCCGGTCGGGCGGACCGTTCTGCGACCGCGTCCCCGGCCTGCGGTACCCGATCGCGCAGGGGCCGATGACCCGCGTCAGCGACCAGCCCGCGTTCGCCGAGGCCGTCGCCGAGGGTGGCGCGCTGCCGTTCCTGGCACTCGCGTTGATGGAGGGCCCGGCTGTCCGGACGCTGCTCGAGCACACCGCGGAGAAGCTCGGCGACCGGCCGTGGGGCGTCGGGCTGCTCGGCTTCGCGCCGCCCGAACTGCGGGCGCGGCAGATGGAGGCCGTGCTGGCCGTCCGGCCGAAGTACGCGATCGTCGCCGGGGGCACGCCCACGCAGGCACGCGAACTGGAGGACGCCGGCATCGAGGCGTTCCTGCACGTGCCGTCGCCCGCGCTGCTGCGCCGGTTCCTCGACGAGGGCGCGCGCAAGTTCGTCTTCGAGGGCTCGGAGTGCGGCGGTCACACCGGACCCCGGACCAGCTTCACGTTGTGGCAGCAGCAGATCGACGTCCTCAAAGGCCGCGAGAAGGACGTCGTCGCACTGTTCGCCGGCGGCATTCACGACGCCCGCTCGGCCGCGATGATCTCCGCCATGACCGCGTCCATCGCGGCACGGGGTGCGGCCGTCGGCGTTCTCGTCGGCACCGCCTACCTGTTCACCGAGGAAGCCGTGTCGCACGGCGCGATCCGGCCGGTGTTCCAGCAGGTCGCGCTGGAGTGCGAGGACACCGCACTGCTGGAGACCTCACCAGGCCACGCCGTCCGCTGCGCACAGACGTCCTATGTGGACACCTTCGAGCAGGCGCGGGCCGAGCTCACCGGACTGTCGAAGCAGGAGAGCTGGGAGAGGCTCGAACAGCTCAACCTGGGACGGCTCCGGCTCGCCAGCCGCGGTCTCGTCCGCGACGACGGCGTCCTCAAAGAGGTCGGCGACGACGAACAGCGCCGCGAGGGCATGTTCATGATCGGCCAGGTCGCGACCCTGCGGTCCGAACGCACCACGATCGCCCAGCTGCACGAGGACATCGTCTCCGGTGTCGTCCCCGAGACCACCGAGCACGAGACCGCCCAGGAACCGCTGGACGTCGCCATCGTCGGGATGGCCGCGATCATGCCGGGCGCCCGCGACGTCACCGAGTTCTGGGCGAACGTCCTGGCGGGTACCGACTCCATCACCGAGATCCCACCTGACCGCTGGTCGCCCGAGCGCTACGGCAGCCCGTTCCGCTGGGGCGGTTTCCTCCCGCGCACGGCCTTCGACCCGCTCGCGTACGGGATCCCGCCCGCCTCGCTGACCTCGATCGAACCCGCCCAGCTGCTGGCGCTTGAAGTGTCGGCGAAGGCGCTGGCCGACGCCGGGTACCAGACCAGGGTGTTCGACCGCGAACGCACATCGGTGATCTTCGGCGCCGAAGCCGGTGCGGACCTCGCGAACGCCTACACGGTCCGCACCGCGTTGCCCGCCTTGGGAGTCACCGGCCTGGACGACCACCTGCCGAAGCTGACCGAGGACTCGTTCCCCGGCGTGCTCGGCAACGTGATCGCGGGCCGCGTCGCGAACCGGCTCGACCTCGGCGGCGCGAACTGCACCGTCGACGCCGCCTGCGCGTCCAGCCTCGCCGCGCTCGACGTGGCCTGCAAGGAACTCGTCGGCGGCACCAGCGACATGGTCCTGTGCGGCGCGGTCGACCTGCACAACAGCGCGCACGACTACCAGATGTTCGCCTCGGTGAAAGCCCTGTCCGCCAAGGGGCGCTGCGCCACGTTCGATTCGGCGGCGGACGGCATCGCGCTCGGCGAGGGCGTGGCCGCCGTCGTGCTGAAGCGGCTGGCCGACGCCGAACGCGACGGCGACCGGGTCTACGCGGTGATCAAGGGCATCGGCGCGTCGAGTGACGGCCGGTCCCTGGGATTGACCGCGCCCCGTCCGGAAGGCCAGCAACGAGCCCTGCGCCGCGCGTACGCGTCGGCCGGGCTGCCGGTCACCGACGTCGGTCTGGTCGAGGCGCACGGCACTGGAACCGTGGTGGGAGACCGGACCGAGCTCAAGTCGCTCACCGAGATGTTCTCCGGCGTCGAACCCGGCACCTGCACGATCGGCTCGGTCAAGTCGCAGATCGGCCACACCAAGTGCGCGGCGGGCCTCGCGGGCGTGATCAAGGCGGCGTTGTCCATCCACACCGGACTTCGGCCCGGCACGTTGCACGTCAAGCAGCCCAACGCCTTCTGGGACGCGCAGACCAGCCCGTTCGCGTTCGGCCACCGCACGTGGGCGAGCAGGAACCGGGTCGCGGGCGTGAGCGCGTTCGGGTTCGGCGGCACGAACTTCCACACCGTCATCGCGGGCTACACCGGCGCCGACGAACCCCGCCACGGCCTGACCGCCTGGCCCGCCGAGCTGTTCCTGATCCGCGGCGACGATCAGGTTGCCGCCCAACGGGAAGCCGCTCGCCTCGCCGCCCTGGTCGACGAGCGCACCCCGTTGCGTTCGCTGGCCGCAGCGTGCGGAGAAGGCACCGTTCAGGCAGCGTTCGTCGCCAGCGATCACGAGGGCCTGCGGAAGGCACTCGCGGATGTCGAGGCCTGGCGCGAGTCCGGCGTGGTGTCGCTGAGGTCCGGGGAACGGCCCCAGATCGCGTTCCTCTACCCAGGTCAGGGCAGCCAGCGGCCGGGCATGCTGCTCGACCTGGTCACTGCTTTCCCGCGACTGCAGGACTTCCTGGACGCGCGCTACGAGCGGGTCATGTACCCGCCGGCTGCACTGACCGCCGAGGACGTGTCCCGGCAGCGCGCGGAGATCACCGACACCCGCAACGCCCAGCCCACGCTCGGCATCGCCGGTCTCATGGTCACGGCACTGCTGGACTCCGTCGGCGTGCGACCGGATCTGGCCGGTGGCCACAGCTACGGCGAACTGGTCGCGTTGTCGGCGGCCGGTGCGTTCGGCGCCGCCGACCTGCTGGACCTCAGCGCGGCCCGCGCCCAGGCGATGCTGGACGCGGTCGGCGAGGACCCCGGCACGATGGCCGCCGTGACGGCCGCGGTGGCCGAGGTCGAGGCCCTGCTGCCGGCCGATGTCGTGGTGGCGAACCACAACGCGCCCGACCAGGTCGTCATCTCGGGTCCGACCGAGGCCGTGCACAACGCCGTCGAGGTGCTGAAGAACGCCGGGCTGACCGTGAAGAACATCCCGGTCGCCGCCGCGTTCCACAGCCCGCTGATGGCCGGTGCCCGCGACCGGTTCGCGGCCCGGCTCGCGGCGATCGACCTGGGCGAGACGCGGTTCCCGGTGTGGTCCAACGTATCCGCGGCTCCTCATGCCGATGTGCGCGAAGGCCTGTCCGAGCAACTCGCGGGCCGGGTTCGGTTCGTGGACCAGATCGAGTCGATGTACGCGGCGGGTGCGCGGATCTTCGTCGAGGCAGGCCCCGGCGGGGTGCTGACGTCGCTCGTCGGCAAGACCCTCGGCGACCGGCCGCACCAGGCGTTGCGCTGCGACGACCACGTGACGTTCCTGCGCACATTGGCAGCTCTCGCGGTCGCCGGTGTCGAGGTGGACACCGCACCGCTGTTCGAGGACAGGGCCGAACCCGCCACGGTCGTGCCGCCACGGCCGGGCTGGTACGTGGATGGAGGACTCGTGCGGGACGCGAACGGCGACGCTCTACCCGGTGGGCTCCGGCCCGCGACCGAGTTCCCGACTCTCCGAGTCGGCTCCGGGCTGGGACGCGACGAGATCATCGAGAAGTTCCTGGACGGGATGCGGGACGCGGTGAGCGCCCAGCGGGACGTGCTGCTGAGCTACCTCGGCACCGAACCGGCCGCGGTGCCCGCACCCAGGCAGGTGATCGACCAGCCGGTGGTCGTCGTGCCGCAACCGCAGGCCGCGCCGCAGGAAGACGTCGCGACGGTGGTGCTGCGCACGATCAGCGCCCGCACGGGCTATCCGGTCGAGATGCTGCAGCCGGGCCTGGACCTGGAAGCCGACCTGTCGATCGACTCCATCAAGCGGACGGAGATCGTCGGCGAACTGGTGGCGGAACTGGGCGCGGCCGGTGAGGTGGACGAACTCGCGCAGCTCAAGACCATCGACGGCATCGTCGGCTGGTTCGGCTCGGCGGTCCCGGTCCTCGCTCCCGCGAAGGACGTCCGGGCGGTCGTGCTCCAGACGATCAGCACGCGCACGGGCTATCCGATCGAGATGCTGCTGCCGGGCCTGGACCTGGAAGCGGACCTGTCGATCGACTCCATCAAGCGCGCCGAGATCGTGGGCGAGCTGGCCCAGGAACTGGGTGCGGCGGGTGGCGTCGACGAACTGGCCCAGCTCAAGACGATCGACGGGATCGTCGCGTGGTTCGGCGAGACCCCGGCACTGCCCGCTCCGGCGCCCGCGCTCGCGTTGCCGGTGTCCGGAGGCAAGCTCGTCCGGCTCGTGCCGCAGGTGGTGCCCGCCGAGCCCGCCTCACCGGCCGACCTCACCGGCAGGACCGTGCTGATCATCGACGACAACGGGATCGGCCTCGAACTCGCCGACCTGCTCGAACGCCACACCGCCCGCCCGCGCGTCGAACCGGCGTTCCCGGACGACCTGACCGGCATCGACGTCGTGATCCGGCTCCAGGCGCGGTTGCCGGAGGCCTTCAGCGAGGTCAAGCGGTGCGTGACGAACGGGGTCGCGCTCGTCGTGGTGACCACGGGCGGCGGCACGTTCGGCTTCGACCACACGCCCGACGAGCTGCCCGCGGACATCGGTCTGCACGGCCTGATCCGCACGGCCGCGCTCGAGTACCCGGACCTCGTGGTGCGCTCGGTCGACGTCAACCCCAAGGAGAGCCACCGCGACATCGCCACCGCGCTGCTCGCCGAGATCGGGCCAGGCCCGGCGGTCGTCGGCTACCAGGCCGGTAGGCGGCAGGTCATCGAGGCGATCCCGGGAGACCTCGAAGCGGGAACCCTCGACCTGGACGCCGACAGCGTGGTGCTGCTGACCGGCGGCGCCCGCGGCATCACCGCGCTCGCCGCGATCGAACTCGCCGAGCGCACGGGCTGCCACGTCGAACTGATCGGCCGCACCCCGATCGCGGCCGAAGACCACCGGCTGAGCCACGCCACGACCGAGCCCGAGCTCGTGAAGGCGCTGTTCGAGCTGGGCGAGAAGGACGACGTGCCGGCCAAGGCGCGCAAGGTGCTCGCCGAACGCGAAGTCCGGCAGACCATGGAACGGTTGCGCGCCAACGCCTCGAGTGTCCGCTACCACGAGTGCGACGTCACCGACGCCGAGGCCGTGGGCAAGGTGATCGACGACGTCAAGGCGCGGTTCGGCCGGATCGACGGGGTCATCCACGGTGCCGGAGTGCTGGACGACAAGCTGATCGAGGCCAAGACGCAGGAGTCGTTCGACCGCGTCTGGGCCACGAAGGTCAACGGCGCCAAGGCGTTCGGCGACGGGTTCCTCGTGCTGTTCGGCAGTGTCAGCGGCGTCTTCGGCAACCGCGGCCAGGCCGACTACTCGGCCGCCAACGACGCGTTGGACCGCATGGCGAGGTTCTGGGGAGCCCAACGACGGGTCGTCGCCGTTGACTGGGGCCCCTGGGCCGGTGCCGGGATGGCGGTCGGGCTCGCCGACGAGTACGCGCGGCGCGGCATCCCGCTGATCGAGCCGAAGCAGGGCGTCGACGCGCTGCTGAACGAGATCGCGAACGGTCAGGACGTGCAGGTGGTCTACCGATGGGAGGCATAGCGATCGTCGGGATCGGCGCCGTCTTCCCCGGTGCCCCCGACGCGGCGACGTTCTGGCGCAACATCGTCAGCGGCGTCGACGCGATCGGTCAGATCCCGCCCGGCCGCTGGGACCCGGCCACCTACTACGACCAGGACAGCAGGACGGGCGACCGGTTCTACTGCCGCAAGGGCGGGTTCGTCGACGACCTGGCCGAGTTCGACCCGACCCGGTTCGGCATCATGCCGTCCACAGTGGACGGCGCGGAGCCCGACCAGTTGCTCGCGCTCGCCACGGCCGCGGAGGCGATTGCCGACGCGGGCGGTGAGTCGATGCTGCCGTCCCGGGACCGCGTCGGCGTGGTCGTCGGACGCGGCGGGTACCTCACGCCCGGCTGTGCGCGGCTCGACCAACGGGTCCGGTTCGCCGACGAGGTCATGTCGGTGGTGCGCGACCTCTTCCCGAACATCGCCGGAACCGAGCTGAACACCGTGCGCCAGGCCATCCGCGACCGTCTCGGGCCGGAGCAGCCGGAAGCCTCGATCGGCCTCGTGCCGAACCTCGCGGCGTCGCGCATCGCCAACCGGTTCGACCTCAAGGGCACCGCCTACACCGTGGACGCGGCGTGCGCGTCCGGACTGGTCGCCGTCGAGCACGCCGTCCGCGAACTCCAGGAGGGTCGCGCGGACGCCATGCTCGCCGGCGCCGTCCACGTCTGCCACCACCCGACGCTGTGGAGCGTGTTCACGCAGCTCAGGGCGTTGAGCCCGACCGAGCGCATCCGGCCGTTCGACGCTTCAGCCGACGGCACGCTGCTGTCCGAGGGCGTCGGCATGGTCGTGCTCAAGCGGCTGGAGGACGTCGGCGACGAACGCGTCTACGCGGTGATCCGCGGCATCGGCACGGCGAGCGACGGCCGCGCGACGAGCATGATGACGCCCAACCCGGACGGGCAGATCCTTGCCGTGCAACGGGCCTGGGCCAGCGCGGACCTCGACCCGCGGAAGAACCCACCGGGACTGATCGAGGCGCACGGCACCGCCACACCCGCCGGTGACGCCGCCGAACTCCAGACGATGATCGCCGCGTTCGGCGGGCAGGGCGACGAGATCGGCATCGGCACGGTGAAGTCGATGATCGGCCACGCGATGCCCGCCGCCGGCATGGCCGGGCTGATCAAGGCCGCGCTCGCCCTGCACCACAACACGCTTCCGCCGACCCTGCACGTCGAGAACCCGCACAGCAGCTTGACCGGCACCAGGTTCACGCCCGTGACGACCGCTCGCGAGTGGACCGGACGGCACCGCGCGGTCGTCAACGCGTTCGGGTTCGGCGGGATCAACGCCCACGCGGTGCTCGACGGCCACACCATCGCCAAGCCGCGCAAGCCGGTGATGACGTTCGCCGCCGACACCGCGGAGGAACTGGCCAGGGCACTCCAAGAACGCCGCACGTCCAGCGCGGACAGGGCGTTCCGGCTCGCCATCGGCAACCCGGACGACCGCAAGCTCAAGCTCGCCGAACGCGTTCTCGCCCAGGGCAAGGCGTGGCCAGGCCGGCACGACATCTGGTTCTCCCCGCAACCGCTGCTGACCGGCACGGACCAGGTCGCGTTCGTGTTCCCCGGCTTCGAGCGCGAGTTCAGCGGCGAGGTCGTCGACCACGCCGTCGGGCTGCTGCAGGACGGCCGCCGCGAAGCCCGCGAACTGATGGCACTCGGCATCACGCCGGGAGCGCTCGCCGGGCACAGCATGGGCGAGTGGACGGCGATGGTCGTCGGCGGCATCTACCCGACGATCGACGAGTTCGTCTCCGCACTCGGACCCGGCGCGGTCGCGGTCGTCGACATCGCCTACGCCGCACTGGGGTGCTCGGCCGACACCGCCGAGCGGTACCTGGTCGACGGCGTGACGGTCAGCCACGACAACTGCCCGCACCAGTCGGTGATCTGCGGCCCGATCGACCGCCTTGAAGAAGTTCTCGTCACGCTCAAGGCCAATGGCGTGATGGCGCAGCTCATGCCGTTTCGCACCGGTTTCCACACCCCGGCGCTCGCCCCGTACCTGGGCCGGGCCAAGGAGATGCTCGACGCACTGCCGGTCCGCACGTCGGACATCCCGGTGTGGTCGGCGAACTCCCTCGAACCGATGGCCGCCGGCGATGTCCGCGAACTGGTCCTGCGGCACCTGGTCGAGCCCGTCCGGTTCCGGCCGTTGCTGGAACGCCTGCACGGCGCCGGCTTCCGCGCGTTCGTCCAAATCGGACAGGGCAGCCTGCCCGGTTTCATCGGGGACACCCTGACCGACCGGCCGCACATCGCCGTGAACGCCGACATCGCACCGGAGGCCCTGTGGGCGTTCGGTCTCAAGCGCGGCACGGCCCACAAGGTCAAGCTCAAGCTCGGTACGCCGAAGATCAGGCTCGACGCGCTCGGCACCGAACCGGTGCTGGTGGCCGACGACAGCCCGATGTCCGCGGCGGTCAACAAGCTCCTGGCCCACACCAACGCCGTCGCACGCGAGGTGGTCGGTGCGCTCCGGCCGAACGAGGCCGGGTTCACCCGCGAGTTCTCGCTGCGGACGATGCCGGAACTGGCCGACCACTCGGTGTTCCCGCAGGCACCCGGCTGGCCGGATCTCGCGGACGGGTTCCCGATCGTGCCCGCGACCGGCCTGCTGGAGGTGTTCGCGGACGCCGCGCGCCGGCTCACCGGCGGCACCGTGCACGGGTTCGCGCAGGTCAAGGCCAAGCGCTGGCTCACGGCCCTGCCCGCGACGACCGTGAAGATCTCCGCCCGCGCGGAAGGCCAGGACCGGGTCGTCGTCAAGGTCGGCGACTACGCCGAGGGCATCGTGCTGATGGCACCGCAGGCGGTCCAGTCCGAACGCAAGGAGCTGCAAGGCGTTCGTGAGGCACCAGTGTCCGCAGACGAGCTGTACAAGGACAACTGGATGTTCCACGGACCGGCGTTCGCGGGCGTCACGCAGATCGACTGCTTGGCGGACAACGGGATCGCGGGCGTGCTGACGCCGTTGCCCGCGCCGGGAGCGTTGCTGGACAGCGCCGGGCAGCTGATCGGCCACTGGATGCAGGTCTGCCGCACCGAGGACCAGACCGTGCTGCCGACCGGGATCGAGCAGGTGACGTTCCACGGGCCGGTGCCGACCGCCGACGTCCAGTGCACCGCGTGGATCCGCGAGGTCACCGAGCAGGTGATGATCGCGGACGCCGAACTGACCGTGAACGGCGCGCTGTGGTGCCGGATCACCGGCTGGACCACCCGCCGCTTCACCACGAACGACCGGATCTGGCAGGTCAAGCTCAAGCCCGGCACCGAGATGCTGTCCACACCGGACGGTGAGTGGCTGCGGGTCACCGAGACCTGGTCCGACAGCGCGACGCGTGACCTGATCATGCGCCGCTACCTGAACTCCGCCGAACGACGGCACTACGGCGGCCTGGACGTGCCTGCCCAGCGCGACTGGCTGCTGCGCGTGATCGCGGCCAAGGACGCCGTGCGGGGGTGGCTGTGGGATCGCGGGGCAGGGCCGGTCTATCCGGCGGAGCTGACCGTGACCGCCGACGGCCGGGTGCGCGGCGCGTTCGCCGTGCCCCGGATCGAAGTCATTGCAGAACTCGGGCGAGCCGCGGCCCGCGTGCGAACGGAGATGTGATGGACGAGGTGCTGCAGCAGGTCGCCAAGCTGATCACCGAGGTGGTCGGGCCGGACTTCCTGCTGGGCGTGGAGATCACCCGCGACACCACGTTCAGCGACGACCTGGGCCTGGAGTCGATCGAGTTCGTCGCGCTCGCGGACAAGCTCAACGCCCACTACGGCGTGGATCTCGTGGCCTTCCTGGCGGACATGGACATCGACGAGATCATGGCGATGTCCGTCGGCCGCCTCGTCGACCACATCACGGCGCGTGTCTGACGTTCACGCCCGAGGGCTGCGATTTCACGTGCAGCGGCTCGGGCCGGAAACGGGACCGACCGTGGTGTTCGTGCACGGACTGGTGATGGACAACCTGTCCAGCTTCTACTACACGCTCGCCGCGCCGCTGGCCCAGGCCGGGTTCGGCACCGTGCTGTTCGACCTGCGCGGGCACGGCCTGTCCGAGCGGCCGCCGTCCGGTTACACGCCGGAGGAGAGCGCGCTGGACCTGGTGGCCGTGCTGGACGAGATCGGCGTGACCGAGCCGGTCTTCCTGCTGGGCAACAGCTACGGCGGCGTCGTCGCGATGCACGCGGCCGTCCAGGCTCCCGAACGGGTCGGCGGCGTCGTGCTGGTCGAGTCGGCGGTCGGGGGAGTGGTCGGCGACGCGTGGTTCGAGGACATCACGAACACGCTGACCGTCGCCGCGCTCGGCCTGGAGTTCGACCGCACGCAGGACCAGCTGATGGCCCTGGGACAACGCAAGATCGCGAAGCTCGCCGTGAACGCCCACGCGTTGCTCAACGGCACGACGCTGATCGACGACCTCGGCTCCGGCGCGAAGCTCGACCTGACGCAGGTGCAGTGCCCGGTGCTCGGGGTTTACGGCGCCGAGTCCGAACTGATCGGGGCGGCCGCGGAGCTGCAGGAACGGATTCCGGCGTGCCGGCTGCACGTCGTGACCGGCCTGGGGCACACGGTGCTCCGCGAAGCCACGGCCGAGCTGCTCGACGTGCTGCTGGACTGGTTGCCGTCATGAGCCGGTTCCTGTTCGTGGTGCCGCCGCTGACCGGCCACGTCAACCCGACCGCCTCGGTGGGCGGCGAGTTGCTGGCGCGCGGGCACGACGTCGCGTGGGTCGGGCATCCCGGCACGCTGAAGCCACTCCTGCCGGACGACGCACGGGTCTTCCCCGCGATCGACGACCTGCTGGAAGCCGACATCCGCGCGAAACGGGAGCGCTGGCTCGCGTTGCGCGGGATGGCGGTGCTCAAGTTCTTCTGGGAGGAGTTCCTGATCCCGCTCGGGCACTCCATGGTGCCCGGAGTCGACCTGGCGGTCAGGGGCTTCCAGCCGGACGTGATCGTCGCCGATCAACAGGCACTGGCAGGGCCGTTGGTGGCGCGCAACGCAGGCGTGCCTTGGGTGACGTCCGCCAGCACCTCCGCGGAGCTGGTCAATCCACTGAGGACGATGCCGAAGGTCGACGCCTGGGTGCGCGATCTGCTGCACGACTTCGCCGACGGGGACATCAGGTTCTCCGAGCTGCTCGTGCTGGTCTACAGCTCGAAGGCGTTGGTGGCGGGGGAGTTCGGCGACGAGGTGGCGTTCGTGGGGCCCGCGCTGAGCCATCGCGTGGAACGGGTGGACTTCCCGTGGGAGTGGCTGGTGCGCGGAGCGGAGCCACGTACCGTGCTGGTCTCCCTGGGAACCCTGAACGGACCCGCCGGCGAACGCTTCCTCGGTCAGGTCCTGGAAGCCGTCGCCGGTCTCGCCGTCCGGGTCGTGATGGTCGCCGAACCGCGGCCCGCGCCGCCCAACGTCCTGATGCTCCCGTCCGTGCCGCAACTCGCGCTGATGCCGCACCTGGACGCGGTCGTCACGCACGGCGGACACAACACGGTCTGCGAGGCGCTGGCACACGGGTTGCCGCTGGTCGTGGCACCGATCCGGGACGACCAGCCGACCGTCGCCGCCCAGGTCGTGGAGGCCGGTGCCGGAGTGCGACTGACCTACTCGCGGGCGCGCGCGGCAGACATCCGCAGCGCACTGGAGTCCGTGCTGGACGAGCCGGAGTACGCGGCCGCCGCCGGACTGGTGCGCGAATCGTTCTTGGCGGCAGGCGGCGCAGCGGCCGCAGCCGACCGACTGGAGAAGGTGGTGGCCGGGTGATCCTCACCGTGCTGGTGGTGCTCGTCGTCCTGCTGGACGTGCTGCGCCTGCGTTCCCGCGCGTCCAAGCTGCGAGTGCTCGCTCCGGGCGTGAGCGAGCACTCGCTCCTCACCGCCACGGGGGTGCACCCGGAGGGTTCGTGGGAGACCGACGCGGACCTCGTCGACCTCGTGCCGCGCGACCTGCCGACGGTGGCCGCGCTGGACCTGCTCGGCGCGTTCGATCCCGGCAAGTACCGCGACGACCAGTGGGCGCGCGGCATCAGCGCGTCGCAGGCCGTTCTGGTGCGGGAGAAGTACGTCGAGGAGGTCGATCCCGACGACCCGACCGAGTTCGTGGCCTACGTGCGGCGGGTCAAGGACCACGTGCACGCGGTGGTCGACATCGCCGTCGCGCCGGGGCTCAAGGCCGGTCCGTACGACCTCGGCTATCGCGCGGCGACGTTGCGGCGGCTCGGGAAGCGGCCGTCGCTGTGGATCGCGGGCTCGGTCATCGGGTACGCGACCGTGATCGGTGCCCTGATCACGAACTGGCAGTGGGGACTCGTCGCACTGGCCGCGTACTGGGCGCACCCGATCCTGGTGTTCGCCGGAACGCCGCTGAGCCCGCGCGACCTGTGGGTGCCACGGGTGCTGCGCACGCCCTACCTGTGGTTCAAGACGTCCGGGGGCAAGAAGTCCACGGCCGAGAAGCGCCAGGCCGAGACCCTCAAGGCCGCCGCGCCCTGGTACGAGCAGAACCGCGACCGGAACTTCCACGAGGCACCGCGCGACAACTGCCCGTCCTGCGGCAGCACGGACCTGCGCCGCTGGGTCACCGCGACGGACCTGGTGCAGCGCAAGCCCGGCACGTTCACGATGGACCGGTGTGTCCGATGTGGACACGTCTGGCAGAACCCGCGGCTGACCGAGGAAGGCCTGGGCTTCTACTACCGCGACTTCTACGACGGCCTCGGTGAGACGTCGGCCGAAGCGGTGTTCTCCGGCAAGACCGACCCGTACTACGGCCGGGCGCGGATGGTCGAGCCGTTCACGAAACCCGAACGCTGGCTGGACGTCGGTTCCGGGCACGCCCACTTCTGCCTGGGAGCCAAGGAGGTCCTGCCGGCCACGACGTTCGACGGGCTCGACCAGGGCGCGGCCATCGAGGACGCGGCCAGGCTCGGCCGGATCGAGAACTCCTACCGGGGCAGCTTCAAGGACTTCGCGGGCGAGCTCAAGGGCCAGTACGACGTGATCAGCATGCACCACTACCTGGAGCACGTGCGCGATCCGTGGGAGGAGCTTGACATCGCGGCGGACGTGCTGCCCGACGGCGGCTACCTGCTGATCGAGCTGCCGGACCCGGAGTGGCGGCTCGGCCGGTTGTTCGGCCAGTACTGGATGCCGTGGTTCCAGCCGCAGCACCAGCACATGATGCCGATCGGCAACCTGGAGCACGCGCTCGCCGACCGCGGACTGACCACGGTGGCCACCGAACGCAAGGAAGCCCACCTCTGCAACGACTTCACGCTCGCGTTGCTGCTGTGGCTGGGCGACAAGGCACCGCGCACGCCCGCGCCGTGGCGCCCGGAGAAGGTCAGGCTCCGCCGGACCCGCAGCTTCCTGGTGTGGTCGCTGGGAATCCCGGCGTTCTTCGTCGCGCTGGCGCTGGACCAGACGGTGAACCGCTTCGTCGCCGCGCGCACCGGCAACGGCAACGCCTACCGGCTGCTGGCCCAGAAGGCATCGGCTGAGCAGGCATGATCGACATCGCGGATCGGCCTGAGCTCGCGCCGGAGCTCAGGCTGGTGCCGCACGCGTTCCGGCGCACGTTCGGCAGGCCCGCCGAAGGAGTCTGGTACGCGCCGGGCGTGCTGAACCTGCTTGGCGGTGCGATCAAGGTGCACGCCAGGTGGGGTGCGATCGTGGCGGGGGACCGGCGCGACGACGGCCTGCTGGAGCTGGTGTCGGTGAACCGGCCGACCGAACGCGCCCTGCTGCCGTCCGACGACGTCCCGGCCTGGGCGGCGGGAGTCGAGGCGAACGGCGGCGCCGCGTTGATGTGCAGCGTCGACCTGCCGCAGGGGAGTGGTCTGTCCGCCGGTGAGGCACTCAGGACGGCCGTCGCGCTGGCGCTGAAGGACCTCGCGGGCGAGCAGTTCGAGGAACCTCGACAGGAGGTCCTCGACCTGCCCGGCCAACGGCTGCTGGTCGTCGACACGCGGGTCCGGCGGCAGGAACCGCAGGTGGAACGGCCGTACGTCCAGGAAGCGGACGACCTCGGCGTCGCGCTGTCGGCGTACCACCGCGCCCAGGACCCGGATCCCGAGCAGGACGCGGTGGTGCGGGCGGCGCTGGCCGCAGGCGCGCGCGGCGCCAGCATGCTGATCGACCCGCCGGGCAGGCCCGCTGTCGCACTCGTCGACGCGGACCTGGTCCCGGCGGTGAAGAAGGCGATCACGAAGGCGGTGGAGATCCCTCCCCGCTACCTCACGATCGTCCCCGGTCCCTTCAAGACAGCGGCTTTACGGTGAACTCGGCCCGGCGCAGGTCCTTCGAGCTCGGACCCACGAGCAGGACGAACTCGCCGGGCTCCACCACGCGCAGCCCGGCCGCGTCGACGATCGTGCAGGCGGAGACCGGGAGCTCCAGGTCGACCTTCACGGTCTCGCCGGGCGCCACGTCGACCTGCCTGAACGTCTTGAGCTCCTTGTCCGCCCAGCTCACCGACGTGACGGCGTCGCTCACGTAGACCTGCACGGTCTCGCGGGAGGGCCGTGAGCCGGTGTTGGACAGCGTGATCGACGCCTTGACCGTCTCGTCCGGGCGCAGCACCGCCGTCTCCACGTGCAGGTCGCCGTACTCGACCGTCGTGTACGACAGGCCCTCGCCGAACGCGAACGCCGGCTCCTGCGTCAGGTCGGCGTAGCGCGTGCCGTGCTGACCGCGGATCTGGTTGTAGTACGTCGGCTGCTGACCGGCGTGCGCCGCGAACGAGATCGGCAACCGGCCGCTCGGCTCGACCAGCCCGTGCAGCACCTCGGCGATCGCCCGGCCGCCCTGCATGCCGGGGTTGGCCACCCAGAGCAGCGCGGCGGCGTTGCGCGCCGACGCGGGCAGCACCAGCGGCTTCGACGCGAGCAGCACCACGACCAGCGGCTTGCCGGTCTCGGCCAGCGCGTCCAGCAGGGCGATCTGGCCGCCGATCAGGTCGAGCGTGGCGGTGGACCGGCCCTCGCCGACCAGTTCGATCACGTCACCGACGACGGCGACCACGTAGTCGGCGTCCTGCGCCGCCGCGACGGCCTCGGCGATCAGGGCCGCGTCCGGCGCGCAGGCCTTCACCACGGGCGGGCGCGGCTGGCCGTCGGGGAACGTGTCGCCCTCGGGGTCCGGCTCCAGCGTGAGGATGTCGGCGCCACGGGCGTAGGTGATCTCCTGCGACGACAGCTCGCGCAGCCCGTCCAGGACCGTGGTGATCATCTCGCGCGGGTGGCCGTTGGGCAGCCAGTCGGCCTGGCCGGACGAACCGGCCCAGTCGCCGAGCTGGGTCTGGGCGTCGTCGGCGAGGGGACCGACGACGGCGATCTTGCCCTTGCCCTGCGCGAACGGCAGCACGCCGTCGTTGCGCAGCAGCACCAGCGAACGGCGCGCGACCTGCAGGTTCAGCGCCACGTGGTCGTCGTGATTGATCATCACGCGCTGGCGTTCGGCGTCGGGCCTGCGCGGGTTCTCGAACAGGCCGAGGTCGAACTTCAGCGTCAGGATGCGGGTGACCGCGCGGTCGAGGTCGGACTCGGCCAGCAGCCCCTCCTCGACGCCCTGCAACGCGCCGTCGAAGAACTGCGGGGTCGTCATGATCATGTCGTTGCCGGCCTTCACGGCGGCCGCGGCGGCGTGCGCGTAGTCGGGCTGGAGCTTCTGCTCCCAGACCATCCGGCCGACGTTGTCCCAGTCGGTGATGAGCGTGCCCTTGTAGCCCCACTCACCGCGCAGGACCTCGTCGAGCAGCCACGAGTTGACCGTGATCGGCACACCGTCGGTGGACTGGTAGCCGAGCATGAACGTCGCGCAGCCCGCGCGAGCGACCTTCTCGAACGGCGGCAGGAACCACGACCGCAGCTTGCGCCGCGACAGGTCCGCCTCGCTCGCGTCCCGGCCGCCCTGGGTCTCCGAGTAGCCGGCGAAGTGCTTGGCGGTCGCGAGGATCGCCGTCTCGTCGGCGAGGCCGTCACCCTGGTAGCCGCGGACCATGGCGGCCGCGAGCTCGCCGATCAGCACCGGGTCCTCGCCGAACGTCTCGTCCACGCGGCCCCAGCGCAGGTCCCGCGAGATGCACAGGACCGGCGAGAACGTCCAGTGCACGCCGGTCGCGGCGGCCTCGACGGCGGTGACGCGGGCGACCTGCTCGACCAGCTCCGGGTCCCAGCTCGCGGCCATGCCGAGCTGCGTCGGGAAGATCGTGGAGCCCTCGTAGAACGAGTGGCCGTGGATGCAGTCCTCGGCGATGAGCAACGGGACACGCAGTCGTGTCTGAGTGGTGAGGTCTTGCGCGCGCAGCACTCGTTCGGGCGAGGTGTGCAGGATCGAGCCGACGTGCTTGCGCAGCACGTGGTCGTCCAGGTCCTCCCTCGAGTCCAGCTGCATCATCTGGCCGACCTTCTCGGCCAGCGTCATGCGGCCCAGCAGGTCGGCCACCCGCTCTGGGGTCGGCAGCGTGGCGTCGAGGTAGGGCACGTCGTCGCGATCCATGTGGTCTCCGAGAGGGCTCGTGCGGCGGCAGCGTCTATGGGAGCGCTCTCACAGTTGATACCTGAAACCGGTTCCGCGCGAAACCGGTTTCGGGATTTCCGGTACAAACGAATCGTTTGAGTAACACGAACGCGACAAACCGGCTACTCAGCAGAGCAGCCGGTTCCAGTGTGTGGCCCAGGCGTCACACCACGCAGTTGCGCAGGACGCCGAAATTTCGGGTGCTAGCGGGCGGCCTTCGTGCCGGTGGGGGAGATGGCGAACCAGCGGTCGTCCACGCCGTGCCCGGTCGTGTCGCCGGCGCCCTCGTCGTCGACGTAGCGGTACACCGGCTTGCCGGCGATCGTGACCTGCTCCAGGCCGTCCGGGCGCTTCGTGGTGCCGAGCAGCGCCTGGTCGAGGCCCGGCGCCTCGATCTGGCCGCCCGCGGCCAGCAACGGCGGCCACACGAGCGTGCACTCGGGTTCGAGGCAGGCCGACTTCGACGGGCCGTCCTGGGTGCTGAAGTAGAGGGTGTTGTGCTCGCGGTCGGCGACGACTGCGCCGACCGCGGGCGACTCCTCGACCTGCAGTTTCGCGATGTCGCCCGGCAACACCTTGGTGGGCCCCGCCACCGGACCGGCAGCGGCCTCCAGTTCGGCCGGCGAGGCTGTCTCCTCTTCCGGTTGCGCGGAACAGGCCCCAAGGCACACCAACAGCGCGAGAACGGCGAATCGGCTCACATGGGTGGTTACGGACAGAGATGCCCCACCGGTTCAGCGCGGCTTGCGGGCAGTGCGCGTCTGGATGATGGTCGCCGCCCGCTGGAAGTCCTCGTAGGTGCCGTCCAGCCTGACCGTGGAGCCCTGAGCCTCTTCCCACGTCACGACCCGCGGTGCCGTCCAGCCGCTCGCCACGACGAACCCGCCGTCGAACAGGTACAGACCGGCGCCGCGGCGGCGTTGCAGCAAGAGCAGGGCGACCAGGACCGGCAGCGCGAGGATGAACAGGGGCGCCGCGGTGAGCGTCAGCAGGAGGAAGACGACCGCGGCCGCCGCGACCAGTCCCAGCACGGTGAAGAGCGTCACGCGCCGGCGGAACCGGTGGTCGCACGGCCCGAGGCCGCGGTCGGCCGCGAGTTGCGCCAGCGGTGCCGGAAGCTCGACCATGCGGGCACCGTACGAGCCTCGCGGCGAGCGTGCGGTCGCTTTCGTGCCGGAACACCCTCACGGGCGAGTGATGGCCGCCAGCATCAGCTCGCGGATCTCTGCGGCGATCTCGTCGACCGCGAGCGGCGGCTGGTGCGCCTGCCACTCCCGCAGCAGCCCCGTGATGGCCCCCACCAGCGCGATCGCGGTGAGCCGGTATGACCGCCGTGGTGCTACGCCCGTGGCCGCCGCACGCAGCGCCTCGGACTCGATGAACTCCGCCCACGTGTTCACCCAGCGCACGTGCTGCTGCTCGATCTCGGCGTTCACGCCCACGGCCTCGACGTAGTTGAGGCGCGGCGCACGGGGATCGGCCGTGACGCTGCGCACGAACACGTCCAGCAGCGTCGTGATCCGGACGGCCACGTCGGCGCTCTCCAGCTCGCTGAGCGCCGTGCGGACCTGGGCGAACGCCGTGGCGTTGATCAGGTCGTGCAGGTCGCGCAGCAGGTCCTCCTTCGAGGCGAACTCCTCGTAGAAGTTGCGCGTGGAGACGCCGGCCTCGGTGCACAGCTCGGAGATCCTGGTGGCCGCGAAGCCCGCGCTCGTGAAGAGCTGGAGGCCTGCCTGGAGCAGCTTCGCCCGGCGCTCCGCCTTGCGCTGCTCGGGTGAAATGCCGCCGTAGGCACGGGCCACCGGGGGTGCTCCAATCTGGTAACTGGGCTTGTCAGATTACGTCGGCGCAACCTTCCGCGCACCCCAGGCGTCTAGACCTTTGCGCGGGGGTCAGCTGCCCGTCGCGCTGGGGATCAGGGCGGGGCAACCCCCGGTGGGGTAGCCGGCGTTGTACTCGAAATGCCACTGCTCGTTTTCGTAACGACGGCACCAGCCGAGGCTGTTGCCGTTTTTCTCGACCCATTTCGCGGATTCGATCGGCTGAATGTCGACGGCGAATCCGATCACGTGCATCGAACGGTCCGGCGGGTTCAGCACGTACTTCGAGGCGAGTTCTGCGGTGCCGAACTTCTTCACCGCCTCGTCGAACTCGGCCTGCTGTTGCCCGCGGCTGCGCTTGCCGTCGTTCAGGCAGAGCTTCACGCCCTGCTCAGAGGCCTTGGCGCGCAGCGCCAGCCACGCCTTGAGCACCTCCGGACGCAGGCCTCGCGGGTCCTCGTCGAAGTAGCGGGCGTCGATCGAGCAGTTCGGCCCGTCCGGTGGTCCGGGCACTTCCTCGACAATCGCGAGCGGTTTTCCGGGATGGCGGTCGAACACGAGCGTCAATCTGCCCAGGTAACCCAGCGCGCCGCCGGCGGAAACCACGAGTGTGACGATCAGGAGCACGCCGAACACGACGCGTCTGGAGGTCTTGGACATGATTCGAATAATACGTCCGCGCGCAACCTCGTCTGTCAGCAACCCGTAACAGTCCGTCGGCAGCTGCGTCTCGGTGAACGTGGCGAGCGCCACATCCATTCGGCCCAATCACGCTTTCGGTGGAGCGTGGAAATGTGATCGGTGAACAGGTGCTGGCCCCTTTCGCGACGACGAAACATGATGGCAACATCTGCCTCGGCCGAGAACCGGCCCGTTTTAATGAGGTCTCAGGAGGACCGCTTTCATGTTCGGCCGCATTCTTGCGATCGTCGCTCTGTTCGCGTCACTTTTCGTCTTCACCGGCACCGCGCAGGCCGCACCGGCCGCCCCTGCCGCACATCGGGGTACCGCGCTGTTCCTGTCCGTCCAGTACTCGGAGTTCGACGACAGCGTCTTCAAGGCGACCGTCCTGACCTGCGAACGAGGTGACCAGCACCCGCGCAGGGCCCTCGCCTGCGCGACGCTGGCCTCGGCGGGCACCGACCTGGGAACCATGCAGGCGGACGACAGGGCGTGCACGTTCCACTACGCGCCTGTCGAGGTCTCCATGTTCGGTTTCTGGCGCGGTGAGCCCGTGAACGAGGTTCACACCTACCCGAACTCGTGCGTCATGCTGGCGCACACCGGTGCCCTCTTCGATTTCTAGGGATCGAACACGGCATCGAAATAAAAATGTGGAGCGGGGCGCGGCAGGGGCGCTCCGCTCCACATTTTGTTGCGTCCGGAATGAGGTCTGCGCCGAATGGCGGACGGCCCGCCCGGTATGCGAGGGTTGGATCATGGCCGCCGCCCCGCGCTTCCCACTGCTGCACTGGACGACCATCACCCCCGTGCTCGGCTTGCTCCTGCTCGCCGTGACCTGGGGCCGTGACCTCGGGGGCGTGCTGGTCGCGCTCGTCGCCCTGGTCCTCGCCGCGACCGTGCTCGCCGCCGTGCACCACGCCGAGGTCGTCGCGCTGAGGGTGGGGGAGCCGTACGGATCGCTGGTCCTCGCGGTCGCGGTGACGATCATCGAGGTGGCGCTGATCGTCACGCTGATGGTGTCCGGCGGGCCCGAGGCGTCGTCGCTGGCGCGCGACACGGTGTTCGCCGCGGTCATGATCACCACGAACGGCATCATCGGCATCTCGCTGCTGCTCGGGGCGATGAAGCACCACACGATCCTGTTCAACGCGGAGGGCAGCGGCGGCGCGCTCGCCACGGTGATGACGCTCGCCACCCTCACGCTGGTGCTGCCGACGTTCACCACGACCACGCCCGGACCTGAGTTCTCCGGCCCGCAGCTCGCGTTCGCCGCGTTCGCGTCCCTCGGCCTGTACGCGATGTTCGTCTTCACCCAGACCGTCCGGCACCGCGACTTCTTCCTGCCCGTCGACGAGGACGGCGTCATCGAGGCCGACGAACACGCCGAGGCGCCGTCCGGCAAGGCCGCGCTGCTCTCCCTCGGCTTCCTGCTCGTCGCGCTGATCGCCGTGGTCGGCCTCGCGAAGATCGAGTCGCCCGCGATCGAGGCGGGCGTGCGCGCCGCCGGGTTCCCGCAGTCGTTCGTCGGCGTCGTCATCGCCCTGCTGGTGCTGCTGCCCGAGACGATCGCCGCCGCCCGCGCCGCGTTGCGCGACCGGATCCAGACCAGCATCAACCTCGGCTACGGCTCGGCGATCGCGAGCATCGGCCTCACGATCCCGACCATCGCGCTCGCGACCATCTGGCTGGACGGGCCGTTGATGCTCGGCCTCGGGTCGACGCAGATGATCCTGCTGCTGCTCACGGTTCTGGTCAGCGTTCTCACCGTGGTGCCGGGTCGTGCGACGCGTCTGCAGGGTGGCGTGCACCTGGTGCTGCTGGCGGCGTTCCTGTTCCTGGCTGTGAACCCCTAGCCGGGATTTTGACCGGTCGCTTGATCCGTTGTGCCCCGGTTTGTCCGACTCCTACGTTCGTGGGATGTTGCGTCGCAGGGCACTTCTGCAATCGGCCGCTTTGGGAGCTGTGTCGGCGTTGGCCGGCAAGTCCACAATGGACGTCCAGCTGATCAGGCCCGGCGACGCCGCCTACAGAGACGCCAAGCTCGGTTACTTCACGCAGTACGACGCTCAACGTCCCAGCGCGATCGCCCGTGTCGTGTCACCGGCGGACGTTCAGCGCTGCATCGAGATCGCGCGCGCTGAGCGCACGCGGATCACCGCCCGCTGCGGCGGCCACAGCTATCCCGGCTACTCCACGGCGGACGGCGCTTTGGTGGTCGACGTGCGTGGCCTGAACCGGATCGACGTCCGCGCCGACGGGACGGTCGAGGTCGGCGCGGGCGTGTTGCTGATGGACCTGTACGTCGCGCTGGCGAACGCCGGCCGGATGATGCCGGCCGGCACGTGCGCGACCGTCGGCATCTCCGGGCTGACGCTGGGCGGCGGCATCGGCGTGACCGCCCGGCAGTTCGGCCTCACCAGCGACCGGCTGGTCAGCGCGCGGATCGTGACGCCCGACGGCGTGCACCGCACGGTCTCGGCCGCGGAACACTCCGACCTGTTCTGGGCGTTGCGCGGCGGAGGTGGCGGCAACTTCGGCGTCGTCACGTCGTTCGTGTTCCGCACCGAACCGGCGCGCAACCTCACGACGTTCACCCTCGGCTTCCCGTCGGCGGCGTTGGCCTCGCTGCTCAGCGTCTGGCCGGACTGGCAGGGCAAAGCGCCGGACGCACTCACCTCGACGGTGGGGGTGGGCAGTGGCTCGACCCCGTACGTCGAGGTCGGCGGCTGTTTCGTCGGCACGCCGGTGAACCTGAAGCCGTTGCTGGACGACCTGGTCCGTCGCGTCGGCTCGCAGCCGACCTCCCGTCGTGAGCAGGAGCAGAGCTTCCTCGCCGCGATGGAACGGTTCGCGTGGTGCAAGGTCAACGACGGTTCGTGCCGCCCGAGTTGGAATGGTGGCGGCGGCTCGCAGTCGCGCGGGAGTTACGTCGCGACGTCGCGGATGCTGACGAAGCCGATCGCCGACCCGCAGAAGCTCGCCGACATCTTCAAGAACACCCCGAACTCGTACAACATGATCGACGCCCTGGGCGGCGCGGTCGGCCGTGGCCCGGCTTCCGCCTTCCCGCACCGGAATGCTCTGGCGAGCATCCAGGTCGAGCTGACCTTGGCCGCAGGGGAGGCGAACGCGCGGCGTGCCATGGGTGTGGCGCGCGATGAGCTCGGCAAGATGTTCGGCGCCGGCGGGTACGTCAACTACCTCGATCCGCAGATGCCGGACTGGGCGAACGCGTACTACGGCTCATCGTTGACCCGGCTTCGCGAGGTGGCGCGGAAGTACGACCCCGACCGCGTTTTCTCGTTCGCTCAGGGCCTCGTGTGAATCCATGAAGCCGAACGGACTATTGTCCTGTTGCGGCGTTCGGCCCTACATTGCGGTAACGCCGGTTACCACAAAGGGGTCCAACGATGCAGCTCCGTGCCGTGCTCGCCGCCGTCCTTCTCTTATTCACGCTGGTCACGCCTGCTTCCGCGGCCGCACCGGGGGAGCTGGTCAGCAGCCGGGAGGTGGCGTGGCACCCGGAGCCGTTGAGACTCCTGCCCGCGCCGGTCAAGGCCTACGACATCCGGTACCGCTCGACGTCCGCGACGGGCGAGGGCACCGTCGTGTCCGGCATGGTGCTCGTGTCGCCGCTGCCGTGGAACAACGGCCCGCGGCCGATCGTGGCGTACGCGATGGGCACGCAGGGCATGGGCGACCAGTGCGCGCCGTCGAGGCAGTTGCAGAACGGCACCGAGGTCGAGATCGCGTTCCTCGCGCAGGCGATGTTCAACGGCTGGGCCGTCGCGGTGACCGACTACGAAGGCCTTGGCACGCCAGGGGATCACACCTACGCGGTGTCGCGTTCGGAGGGACGGGCGCTGCTCGACGTGGCCCGTGCCGCGAGTGGCGTCCCCGGACTGTCCGCGGACGCGCCGGTCGGCGTTTTCGGGTACTCGCAGGGTGGTCAGGCCGCGTCGGCCGCCGCCGAGCAGTGGAAGTCTTATGCGCCTTCGCTGAACGTCGTGGGTGTCGCTGCCGGCGGAGTGCCGGCCGACCTCAACGCGGTCGCGAAGTTCAACGACGGCAACGCCGGTTCGGGACTGGTGTTCGCGGCGGCCGCGGGATACGCCGCGGCCTACCCCGAACTGCCGTTGACGTCGTTGCTCAACGCGCGCGGCAAGCAGGTCATCGACAGGATCCGCGAGTCGTGCGTCGCCGAGATCGCTTTGGTGGCACCGTTCACGCGCCTCAACTCGCTGACGACGACGCCGGACGTCATCCAGAACCCGTTGTGGCAGAAGCGGTTGAAGGAGAACGCGCTCGGCTCGGTCAAGCCGGCCGCGCCCGTGTACCTCTACCACGGCACGCTGGACGAGCTGATCCCGTTCGCCGTCGGGCAGAAGCTGCGCTCGCAGTGGTGCTCGCTGGGCGCCGACGTGCAGTGGACGCCGCTGCCGTTGCTCGGGCACGTCACCGCCGTCAGCGCGTGGGGTTCGAACGCACTGCTGTGGCTGGGTGACCGTTTCGCCGGGAAGTCCACGCGTCCTAACTGCTGATCACCGCGGCGGCGAAGGCCGGGAACCAGGCCAGTGGCGAGAGCCAGGCGTGCGCCAGCGGGAGCGGCCTCTTCAGCAGGGACATCGTCGCCCGGAAGTAGACGATGCCCCGCGCGTCGGGGTTGCTCCTGCGCCAGCCCTTCACCATCAGGGTGTCCCCGAGGGTGAGGTGCAGCGTCAGCACGGCGAACCCGGCCCACGCCAGCAGTGCCGAACCCGTTGCCACGAAGGCGATCCAGATGCCGAGCCCGATCAACGAGGTGGCGAGGTGGTAGTGGGCGAGGGCCGGTATCCGTCTTCGTGCTCGGAGCAGGCGCAGCAGCAGTGCGAAGCCGATCGCGGTGTTGGCGATCCAGGCGATCAGGGCGATGGTCGCGGTCATGGATCGACGGTACTACGTTCGTAGTGTCCGGTCACTACGTTTATAGTGTCGTGGTGATGCCGAACCGGGACCGCGCTCTCGCCGCCGCCGTCGAGCTCCTGGGCACCGAAGGCCTGCGAGGCCTCACCCACGCCCGCGTGGACGACCGCGCCGACCTGCCGAAGGGCTCCACGTCCAACTACTTCCGCAGCCGTGCCGCGCTGCTCGACGGCGTCGTGGACTGGATGGTGCGCAAGGAGGTTCCGCAGATCGAGGCGACGCTCACGCCGGCGTCACCCGAGGAACTGGTCGACGAGTTGTGCCGGCTCTACGAGTTCATGACGGGCCCGAACGCCGTCACGGTCACCGCCCGCATGGTGCTGTGGGTGGAGGCCGCGACCAATCCCCAGGTGCGGCAGGCGTTGCTGCGAGGCCGGGCCACGATGGCGTCGATGCTGGTGCCGGCCCTCGCCGGTCTCGGCGCGCGCGACCCGCTGGCGGCCTCGGACACGCTCGGGGCGTGTGTGCAGGGCCTGTTCCTGCAGCAGTTCGCGCGGGGCGAGGCGATCGATCCCCGGCCACTGGTCGAGATCATCGTCCGGGGTGCGCTGGCGGGAACCGCTTCCGGAACGTGAAGCCCTCCGGCGTCGGCCCGTTCTGCTTCACCAGGGCGAGCTTCGCGAGGCCTTCTTCTGTCGTGGGCCGATGACCGGCGGGAATCCACCACATCACGTCGAGCGCGCTCTCCGGTTCGAACCACTGCTTGCTGCGCTTGAGCGCTTCGAGGTGCACGCCGCTGAACGCGTACGCCCACAAAGCTTCGACCGACTCCCACACGCTGAGGTTGTAGGCCTCCAGCATCGGATCGCGTCCCAACCGGCTCAGGTCGTCCATCATCCGCTCGGAAGTCGGCCGCCACACGAACCCGGGAGCCTGCTGCGCCAGGTCGTTGATCGCCTGGACCCGGCTCACGAACCCGCGCATCCTCCAGTGGTCGAATGCCCACCGCCCGGTCGAGATGTTGGCCTGTGCCAGGTGGAAGGCTCCCATCCGCCTACTCTGACATGATCAGCCCATGCGGTGTGTGGTGCTCGACGACTACCAGGGCGTGGCGCTGGCGAACGCGGACTGGTCCGGCCTCGACGTGACGGTACTGCGCGACCACCTGCCCGACCCGGCCGCCGAGCTGGCCGAGGCCGAGTGCGTGGTGATCATGCGTGAGCGGACCCCGTTCGACGCGGCCCTGTTCGCCCGGCTGCCTCGCCTGAAGCTGTTGATCACCAGCGGCATGCGCAACGCGTCGATCGACCTGGAGGCCGCTCGTTCGCGCGGTGTGACGGTCTGCGGCACCGGCAGCGCCAAGACCCCGCCGACCGAGCTGACCTGGGCGTTGATCCTCGGCCTCGCCCGCAACCTGGTCGTCGAGAACGCGGCCTTCCACGCCGGCGGCCCGTGGCAGAGCACCGTCGGCGCCGACCTGTCCGGGCGCACCTTGGGCCTGCTCGGCTTCGGTCACCTGGGCAAGGCCGTCGCGCGCGTCGGAAAGGCGTTCGGCATGGACGTCGTGGCGTGGAGCCCCAACCTGACTTCTGATCGCGTCGAGCCCGAGGGCGTCCGGCTCGCTGGTGGCCTGAACGACCTGTTGGCGCAGAGCGACTTCGCGTCCATCCACCTGGTGCTGAGCGACCGCACCCGCGGGCTGGTCGACGCGGACGCGCTGGCGTGTCTGAAGCCGTCGGCGTTCCTGATCAACACCTCCCGCGCGCCGATCGTCGACGCCGGGGCGTTGCTGGACGCGTTGCGGGAGAAGCGGATCGCCGGCGCGGGCCTCGACGTGTTCGAGGTCGAGCCGCTGCCGCTGACCGACGAACTGCGGGGGCTGCCGAACGTCCTCGCGACGCCGCACGTCGGGTACGTCACCGAGGGGAACTACCGCACCTACTTCACCGAGGCCGTGGAGGACATCCACGCCTTCCTCGCGGGTGAACCGATCCGGACGCTCTAGCGGCCGGTTACCTACCGGTAGTAAGTTCAGCGGCATGACGCCGGACGCCTCCGCGCACATCGATGTCGCCGCCTCGCCGCAGCGAGTGTTCGACCTGGTCAGCGACCTTCGCGGGCTCAGCGGGTGCGCCGAGGAGTACGCGGGCGGCAAGTGGCTGAACGCGGCCGGGCCTCGGGTCGGCGCGCGGTTCCGCGGCCTCAACAAGCGCGGCTGGCGAAGGTGGCCGACGACCTCGACGGTGACCGACTGCTCGCCGACCCGGTTCGCGTTCGAGGTGAAGTCGCTCGGCATGGCCGTGTCGCGCTGGCAGTACGACATCGAGGCGACGCCGGAAGGCTGCCGGGTCACCGAGTCCACGTGGGATCGCCGGCCCGGCTGGTACGTGCCGATCACGCAGCTCGCGACCGGGGTGAAGGACCGCGCTGTGACGAACCAGCGCAACATCGAGGCGACGCTGGAGCGGCTGAAGCGCGCTGTCGAGTTGGTCTGACAACCAGACAGAATCACTCACTTTTAAACACGCCGACACATCCCTGGTGACCGGTGTGGTGCGGCTGTGAGCTGCAAACATCGGAGGACCGGAACTAGATCCGGCTGCCCGAACCCGTTGAAAACGCTCTCACCTGCGTGAGACCGTGACCAAACGACGGTTGACATGCTCGTAACGCCAGCGTTCAATCCCCGTCAAATATCCTATAGGATCAGAGATCCGAGGAGTTGGCGTGGCAAAGGTCCGACGAGCCGAGGCGTTCCAGGTCGACGTTCCGGTGGAGACTCTGCGCACCGACGCGGTCCAGCAGTTCATCAAGCAGGAGACCGTCTTCGTCGAGGTCGAGACCGACGACGGGCTCACCGGGCTCGGGTACGCCTACACGATCGGCACGGGCGGCAGCTCGGTCCTCGCACTCCTGAAGGACCACCTGCTGCCTCGGCTCGAAGGCGTCGACGCTCGCCGGATCGAGCACGTCTGGCACGACCTGTTCGCTTACACGCGGTCCACCACGGTCGGGGCGATCACCTCGCTGGCGCTGGCCGCCGTGGACACCGCGCTGTGGGACCTGCGGTGCCTGCGAGCCCAAGAACCGTTGTGGCGCATGGCAGGCGGGTTCCGCCAGGAGGTGCCGCTGTACGACACCGAGGGCGGCTGGCTGCACCTGAGCACTGAGGAACTCGTCGCGGGCGCCAAGGAGACGGCCGCGCAGGGCTGGCAGGGCATCAAGATGAAGGTCGGCAAGCCGGACCTGACCGAGGACGTCGAACGTCTCGAGGCCGTGCGGGCGGCGGTCGGCGAGCGGTTCGCGATCATGGTCGACGCAAACCAGTCGATGACCGGCGCCGAGGCGATCCGCAGAGCCGACGCGTTCCGGAACGTCAACCTGACCTGGCTCGAAGAACCGTTGCCGGCGGACGACGTGAGCGGCCACGAACGCCTGGCGAAGGCCACCAGCATCCCGATCGCGGTGGGGGAGTCGCTGTACTCCGTGGCGCAGTTCCGCGAGTACCTCGAACGCGGTGCCGCCTCGATCATCCAGGTGGACGCGGCACGGATCGGTGGCATCACGCCGTTCCTCAAGGTCGCGCACCTCGCGGAGGCGTTCAACGCCGACGTCTGCCCGCACTTCCTGATGGAGCTGCACGTCAGCCTCGCGGCCGCGTTGCCCAACGGGAAGTTCGTCGAGCACATCCCGCAGCTGCGCGGGATCACGAAGAGCGAGATGACCGTCCGCAACGGACACGCGCTCGCCCCTGACACGCCAGGTCTCGGAATCGACTGGGACCGCGACGCGATGGATGACCTTCGAGTCGCCTGAAGTCACCGCCGGAAAATCACAAAGGAGTGGTCTTGAGAGCGTTAGGTGTCGTTGCCGGCCTGCTCGCGTCGTTGGTCGCGGTCCCCGCAGCCCAGGCCCAAGCACCCCAGGTCCAACAGCAGACCGCGGCCAAAGCCGAGAAGCCGTACATGGGCTGGAGCAGCTGGACGTTGCAGGCGACCAACTACCCCGGCGTGAACCCGGACGGTCCCGCCAGCTGGCTCAACGAGAAGAACGTGCTGGCCCAGGCAGATGTGCTGGCGGCCAAGTTCAAGAAGGCCGGCTACGACCACGTGAACGTCGACGCGGGCTGGCTCGGCTCGTTCGACGAGTACGGGCGGCCGGTGGTGGACGCGAAGAAGTTCCCGCGCGGCTTCAAGTGGCTCGGCGACTACATCCACGGCAAGGGCATGAAGTTCGGCTCCTACCTCGCGGTCGGCCTGGACCTGAAGGCCTACAACGACGGCAAGACGCCGATCTACAACGCGCCCGGCTGCACCACCAAGGACATCGTCTACCCGGACCTGCGCAAGACCAACGGGTGGGACATGGCCTACAAGATGGACTTCGCGAACCCGTGCTCGCAGAAGTACATCGACTCGATCGCACAGGTGCTCGCGGGCTGGGGCGTCGACTTCCTGAAGCTCGACGGCGTCGGTCCCGGCAGCTTCCGCGGCGGTGAGCGCTATGACAACACGACCGACGTGAAGGCGTGGAACTCAGCCCTCAAGAGCACCGGCCGCCCGATCGAGTTCCTCATCTCGTGGGCGCTGAGCCACCGCCACGCCGACGTGTGGAAGGCCAACACCAACGGCTGGCGCGTCGACACCGACGTCGAGTGTTACTGCGACACCCTCGTCACCTGGAACCAGTCGGTGAAGCAGCGGTGGAGCGACGTCGTGCAGTGGATCGACGACGCCGGCCCCGGCCACTGGAACAACCTCGACAGCCTCGCCGTCGGCAACGGCCAGATGGACGGCCTCACCGAGGCCGAGCGGCAGAGCTACATGACGCTGTGGTCGATCTCGTCGTCGCCGCTCTACATCGGCGACGACCTCACGAAGATCGACGACTACGGCTACAAGCTGCTGACCAACAACGAGGTCATCGCGATCAACCAGGCCGGCGTCCCGGCCAGGCCCGTGGACCAGTCGTCCGACCAGCAGATCTGGTACGCCCGCAACCGCGACGGCAGCTACACCGTGGCGCTGTTCAACCTCGGCTCCAGGCCCGCGCAGGTGACGGCCGACCTCGGTCAGCTCGGCATCCAGGGCAACGCGAAGGTCCGCGACGTGTGGGCCAGGAAGGACGTCGGCCAGAAGTCCGGTTCCATCACGGAAGACCTGCCGGTGCACGGCTCGAAGCTGTTCACGATCACCCCGCGCGGCTCGGTCGCGCCCGGTGTCGTGCAGGGCACCGCAGCCACCCCGAACAGCGTGTCGCTGAAGTGGTACGGAAAGTCCGGCGTCCGTTACGACGTCTACGCGGGCAACAAGAAGATCGCCACGACCACGGACACCAAGGCGACCGTCACCGGTCTCACCCCGGCGACGGCCTACGAGTTCACCGTCGTGCAGAACGGCGCCCGTTCCGAGGCCGTGAACTTCGTGACGCCGCAGGAAAGCGTGACGTACGAGGCGGAGAAGGGCAGCCCCGGTGGCGGCGCGACCGTCTACGGCTGCGCGTGCTCGGGTGGCAGCAAGGTCGGCTACATCGGCGGCAGCGGCAACATCACCATGCCGACGGTCGTCGCCCCGCGCGAGGGCACGTACCTCGTCGAACTGGCCTACATCTCCGCTGACGCCAGCAGGACCGGCATCGTCACGGTGAACGGCACCAGCTTCAAGCTGCCCGTCGCCGGCTCGAACGACGACGACTGGAACACGCCGCAGAAGGTCACCGTGCCCGTCTACCTGTTGAAGGGCAACAACACCATCCGGATCGGCAACCCGGACGACTCCGTGTTCGACGTCGACAGCATCCGCATCTGAGACCAGGAGGTGCCGTGGTGACAACCGTGCAGGACACAAGCGCCCAGGTCGTGCGTGGCCTTGCCACCACGGCGCCTCCGCCCACACGCAGGCGCAAAGGCCCCGCTTCCCGCCGCAACGACACGTGGGTCGCGTGGCTGCTCGTCGCGCCGGCGCTGCTCGGGTTCGGCGTGTTCTTCGCCTACCCGATGCTGCGCGGCGTCTACCTGAGCTTCACCGAGTTCCACATCCTCAGCCCACCGGTGTGGACAGGGCTCGAGAACATCCAGGAACTCGTCAACGACAACAGGTTCTGGCACTCGCTCGGTGTCACGGCGTACTTCGTCGTGCTGTCGGTGGTGCTGGGCGTCGGCGTCTCGCTGATCACCGCCGTCGTGTTGCACCGCCTGGGGGTCAACACGACGGTCCGCGGGTTGATGATCCTGCCGTTCCTCATCTCCGGCGTCGTCACGGCGCTGGTGTGGACGTGGATGCTCGACCCGCAGCTCGGCATCGTGAACCAGCTGATCACCTGGGTCACCGGCGAGCCGGTCATGTTCTTCGGGTCGGACACCTGGGCGGTGCCGACGCTGGCCGCGCTCAACGTCTGGAAGACCATGGGCTACAACGCCGTTCTCATCTTCGCGGGTCTGCAGACGATCCCCGCGACGATCTACGAGGCCGGCCGGATCGACGGCGCGTCGGAGTGGCAGATGTTCCGCTCGCTGACGTTGCCGCTGCTGCGGCCGATCCTGGTGATGGTCGTGATCCTCAACGTGATCGGCTCGACCCAGGTCTTCGACATCGTCCAGGTCAGCACCAAGGGCGGTCCGGCGGACGCGTCGCTGGTGCTGCAGATGTACATCTACGACAAGGCTTTCGGCCAGTTCGACTTCGGCTATGCCGCGACCATGTCGCTCGCCCTGTTCCTCATGCTCGTCGCGGTGACCTTCACGCAGATGCGGATGGCCCGTGCCGGCGAGTCCGACACCAACTGAGGAGGCCCGGTGAACCTCTCGATGAAGCTCGGCAGGGGCGTCGCCTGGGGCTACCTGGTCGTCGTCCTGCTGGTCACGATCTTCCCCTTCTACTGGATCGTGCGGACCGCGCTGTCCAACAACTTCGCGATGTCGACGGACCCGTCGTCGTTGCTGCCGGTGGACTTCACCTGGGGCCCGTTCAAACGCGCTCTCGGGCTGGCCTCCCCCGCCGAAGCGGCCGCGGAAGGTGGTTCGGGGGCCAGCATCGACCTGGCGCTCGCGTTGTGGAACTCCATTGTGTACGCGGGACTGCTGACGCTCTTCACGGTCGTGTTCTCGGCACTGGCCGCGTACGCGTTCGCCCGGCTGCACTGGAAGGGCCGGGATCTCGTCTTCGGCGTCCTGCTGACGGCGCTGATGGTGCCGTCGGTGTTCACGCTGCTGCCGAACTTCGTGCTGATGAAGGATCTGGGGCTGCTCAACAGCTTCGGCGGCATGATCCTGCCCGGCGCGTTCTTCTCCGCGTTCAACATCTTCTTCCTGCGGCAGTTCATGCTCGGGCTCTCGAACGAGGTCGAGGAGGCCGCGATCATCGACGGCGCCGGGCCGTTGCGCGTGTGCTTCCGGATAGTGCTGCCGATGAGCGTCGCGCCGATGGCGACCCTGACGCTGCTGACGTTCATCACCACCTGGAACGACTACTTCTGGCCGTTGCTCGTCACCAACGACGAGTCGGTCCGTCCGCTCACCCTCGCGCTCGCGGTGTTCAAGCAGTCCTCACCGCAGGCGTCGCTGGACTGGGCAGGCCTGATGGCGGCGACGCTGGTCGCGGCGCTGCCGATGTTGCTGCTGTTCGTGGTCTTCGGGCGGCGGCTGGTCAACTCCATCGGCTTCACGGGGATCAAGTGAGACTGCACTGGCCGTCGGCTGCGACGGAATGGACCGAGGCGTTGCCCGTGGGCAACGGCCGCCTCGGGGCGATGGTGTTCGGCGGGGCCGGGCGGTCCCGCGTGCAGGTCAACGACGCGACCGTGTGGTCGGGCACCGCCGACGGGCCTTCTCTCGCCCTGGCGGACGTACTGGCTTCCGGAGCCGGTCCGGAACGGCTCGCGCAGGTGCGTGAGGCGATCTTCGGCGGCGATCTGGAACGGGCCACCGAGCTGTTGATGTCGTTCGAAGGTCCGTACAGCCAGACGTTCCTGCCGTACGTGGACCTGTGGATCACGCTGCCCGAAGGCGAGTCGCACGGCCGCACGCTGGATCTGAGCACGGGCGTGGTCACCGAGCGGCTGACCATCGGCGGCTCGGACGTCGTCCGGCGTGTGTGGACGTCGGAAACCGCGCTGTGCGTGGAGATCATCGGAGCGGTGCCCAGCGACGTCGAGATCTCGACGCCGTTGCGCGAGGTGTCGCGAGACGGGCTCAACCTCGTCGTCGATATCCCCGTCGACTCAGCACCCCGGCACGAACCGCAGGTCGAGGCTCCCGTCTACGGGGCGGGGGAACAGGGCACGGTGACGGTCAAGGTGAGCGAGGGCGAGCGCTGGCTGCTCACGCTCACCAGCTCCACGACGACCGAGTCGCGGTGGACCGGCCGGCGCCACGGCAACCACATGACGCTGATGGACGCGTGCGAGGTGCGGTTCGGCGACCTGCCCGAGGTCGTCGACGTGCCGGAGCTGTTGTCCGGCAAGGACGAACAGCTCGTCGCGTCCGTGCTGTTCGCGTACGGCCGGTATCTGCTGGTCTCGTCGTCACGGCCGGGCGCGCCGCCCGCGAACCTCCAGGGCATCTGGAACGCCGACCTGCGCCCTGCCTGGTCCTCGAACTACACGATCAACATCAACACCCAGATGAACTACTGGGCCGCCGAGGTCACCGGGCTCGCCGAGTGCCACGACCCGTTGCTGGAACTGCTGGAGAAGCTCGCGGTGACCGGCGGCGAGGTGGCGCGCGACCTGTACGGGGCGCGCGGCTGGGTCGCGCACCACAACACCGACGCGTGGGGCTGGGCGCTGCCGGTCGGCATGGGCCACGGCGCGGTGTCGTGGGCGATCTGGCAGATGGGCGGCGCGTGGCTGGTCCAGCACGCCTGGGACCACTACGACTTCGCCCGCACCTGGTCCACTTTGGAGCGTGCGTGGCCGCTGCTGCGCGGCTGTGCAGAGTTCCTCCTCGACTGGCTGGTCGAAGGACCCGACGGCCACCTCGACACGTGCCCGTCGACGTCGCCGGAGAACTGGTTCCTCGTCGACGGAAAGCCGCAGGCGCTGACCTGGTCCGTGACGATGGACGTGGTGCTGGTCCGCGCCGTCTTCGAACGGACTTTGGCGCTCGCGCTGGCGTCTGGCCGCGCCGATCCGCTGGTCGCGGAGATCTCGGCGGCGCTGCCCCGGCTTCGGCCGGTGCCGGTGCTGGACGACGGCCGGCTGGGGGAGTGGGCCCACGACCTGCCCGAGGAGGACCCGACGCATCGGCACATGTCGCACATGGTGTCGGTCTACCCGCTCGGCCAGATCGTCGCCGGCACGCAGTTGGGCGACGCCGCCGTCGAGGTGCTGGACCAGCGCGGCAACGGCGCGATGGGCTGGTCCTGGGCCTGGAAGATGGCGCTGCGAGCCCGGCTGGGCGACGGCGAGACCGTGCGCTCGCTGCTGTCCGAGGCCTCGCAGCCCTTCACCGGCGACCGGCACCGCGACGCACCGGTCGACGGCTCCGAGTGGGGCGGCCTGCTGCCGAACCTGTTCAGCACGCACCCGCCGTTCCAGATCGACGGCAACTACGGCTTCACCGCGGGACTCGCGGAAGTCGTGGTGCAGAGCCACACCGGCGTGATCGATGTCCTGCCCGCGCTGCCCTCCGGGTGGTCTCGCGGCTCGGCTCGCGGACTTCGGTGCCGTGGCGGGCTTTCCGTCGACGTCACCTGGCAGGACGGCGAAGTGCTGGTGCGGGTGCGGCGAGTGTCCGGTGACGCGTCGGAATTCGTGCCGGTGAGCATCGGTGGCGAGGTCACCGAGGTCGTCGTGAGCGACGTCGTCGAAGTGCGCGGGAGGATTTCGTGCTGACCGATCTCGGATTGGACGAGTTGTGGGAGTACCGCAGCTCCTATGTGCGGCCGGACGACTTCGACTCGTTCTGGGACTCGACGCTGGCCGAGGCCCGGTCGATCGATCTGGACGTTCAGGCCGTGCGCGTGGACACGCCGCTCAAGACGCTCGACGTCTACGACGTGTCGTTCTCCGGGTTCGGTGGCGACCGGATCCACGCGTGGCTGCGCACGCCGAAGGGGCAGTCCGGGCTTCCCGCTGTGGTGCAGTACCACGGCTACGGCGGCAACCGGGGCAGTGCGGTCGAGAACCTGACCTGGGCCAGCGCCGGGTTCGCGCACCTGCAGGTCGAGGTGCGGGACCAGCGCGGCGGTGGAGGGTTCCTGACCCGCGGCATCGCCGACCGCTCGACCTACTTCTACCGACGAGTCTTCACGGACGCGGTGCGCGCGGTCGATGCCGTGCGCGCGTTGGGTTCCGCGGACGTCGCCGTGATCGGCAACAGCCAAGGCGGCGGAATCGCACTGGCCGTCGCCGGTCTCGTGCCCGACCTGGCCGCCGTCCACACGCAGGCGCCGTTCCTCTGCGACTTCCGCAGGGCGCTGAACGTCTGCGGCCGCCCGCCCTACACCGAGCTCACCCACTACCTCGCCGACAACCGGCGTTCCGACGTCTTCCCCGCACTGTCCTATTTCGACGGTGTGGGGTTCGCCGCCAGGGCCACCGCCCCCGCGTGGTTCTCGGTCGGCCTGATGGACGACATCGTCCCGCCGTCCACCGTGTTCGGCGCCTACCACGCCTACGCCGGACCCAGGGAGATAGCTGTCTGGGAGCACAGCGCCCACGAGGCGGGCGGCTCCGACGACCTCGACATCGCACTCGACGCCTTCCGAACCCGTCTCTTGGAGAAGCCATGAAAATCGCCGCCGCTGCCCTGGTAGCAGCAACAGCCCTGGTGGTCGCGGGGTGCGGGAGTTCCGACACGGGCTCCGGCAACTCCGTGAACTGGTGGACCTGGGACGACAAGCAGGCAGTCGCCTACGGCGAGTGCGAGAAGGCGTTCGAGGCCGCCAACCCCGGTACCGACGTGAAGATCACCCGCTACAACGTGGACGACTACTTCACCAAGCTCACCGCGGGCTTCGTGGCGGGCACCGCGCCGGACGCGTTCCAGAACTCGGTGCAGTTCCTGCAGGCCTACGCCTCGCAGCACCAGCTGATGCCGCTGGACGACCTGATCGCGAAGTCCTCCGTGGACCTGAAGAAGTTCTCGGTCGGCGTCGACACGTGGAAGTTCACCGACGGCAAGCAGTACGGGCTGCCGCTCGACTGGGCCGCCTCCGGCCTCTACTACAACGCCGACATGCTGGCCAAGGCCGGCGTGGCGGAGGCCGACGTGCAGAAGCTGTCCTGGAACCCGGACGACGGCGGCACGTTCGACAAGGTCGTCGCCCGGCTGACGATCGACAAGAACGGCAAGCACGGCGACGAGGCGGGCTTCGACAAGACGCAGATCGCCACCTACGGCATCGGCGCGATGGCGGGCCGCAGCTTCATCGGCGAGACCAGCTGGGCGCCGTTCGTCAACACCCTCGGCTGGCGGCTGGGCGACAAGGACCAGTGGCCCACCAAGTTCAACTACACCGACCCGCGCTTCACCAAGACGATGAAGTGGGTCCTGTCGCTGACCGAGCGCGGCTTCTCGCCGAAGCTCGGCACGTTCACCACCGGCAGCCAGTCCACGATCTCCGACGTCGACCTGATCGGCTCCGGCAAGGTCGCGATGACCATGGGCGGCTCGTGGTCGGCGCCGTCGTTCGGCAAGATCCCCGGCGTGAAGGTCGGCATCGCGCCGACCGTGCTGGGGCCGGACGGCAAGCGTTCGGTGCTGTCCAACTCGAACGGCAACAACGTCTGGGCCGGCACCAAGAACCCCGACCTGACCTGGAAGTGGGTCAGCTACATGGGCAGCGAGGAGTGTCAGACCAAGGCGGGCGCCACCGGCACGTTCTTCCCGTCGATCCCCGCCGCCATGGACAACACCGTGACCTCCATGAAGACGCAGGGCGTCGACCTCACCGTCTTCAACCAGTACGTGAAGGACGGCGTCCTCTACCCGTCCAGCGCGTACGCCAACGGCTCGGCGGTCCAGTCCGCCGAACAGCCCCTCTTCGAGGCGTACTTCGCAGGCCAGCGCTCCGACGACGTGTTCGCCGAGATGGAACGCGTCTCGCAGGAGATACTGGCCAAGAACTGACGGGAGTCTCAGGAGTGGTGTTGCGGATACCGACCAGGCGCGTGCTCGCGGATGACGTCTACGAGCAGATCCGTGCCCTGATCATGAGCGACGGCATCGCGCCCGGCGCCCGCGTGAACATAGACGAACTCGCGCGTCAGCTCGACGTGTCCCCAACGCCCGTCCGGGAAGCCCTGGCACGCCTCGAATCCGAAGAACTGGTCAGCAGGCTCCCGTTGCGCGGCTACAGCGTGACGGACCTGCTGAACCGCAAGCAGGTCGACGACCTGTACGCCCTGCGTCTGCTGCTGGAGCCGCCGTCCGCGGCTCTGGCGGCGGGCCGCATGACGGCCGAGTTCGACGACCTCATCGAGGAGGAGCTGGCGACCTGTCCGTCGGCTCCCGCCGATGACGCCTACGACGACTACAAGAACCTCACGGCGCACGACCAGCGGTTGCACGAGCTGATCCTGCGGATCGCGGGCAACGAGGCCGTCCTGCAGTCGTTCGCCAAGACGCACTGCCACCTGCACCTGTTCCGGCTGAACTTCCAGCAGCCGTTCGGGGTGCAGACGATCACCGAGCACCGGGCGATCGTGGACGCGCTGGTCGCCCGGGACGAGACCGGGGCCAGCGCGGCGATGACCGCGCACCTGGAGGTCGCACGGGCCCGGCTGCTCGACCGGATGTAGGCAGTCACCTACGCGATCTACGTAACGCCTACCGACGCGAACGACCCCGCTCCGGGGCGAGTCTTGTGGCGTGACAACACGAACTGCGCCAACGCGAACGGCCCGGGCGGTGGTCCTGGCCTCCGCCACACTCACGATCATGGCCGCGGCGATCATCGCCCCGAGCCTGCCCGCGATGGGCGAGGTGTACGGCGACGGCGTCCTGGTCAGGCTCGCCCTCACCATCACCTCGCTGGCCATCGCGGTGAGCGCGCCGCTGGCGGGCCTGGTCGCCGACCGGACGGGCCGCAAGCCGCTGCTCACGGCCAGCCTCGCCCTCTACGCCGCAGCCGGCACGGCGGGGTACTTCGTGACCAGCCTGCCCGTCCTGCTGGGCACCAGAACGCTGCTGGGCCTCGCGGTCGGCGGCGTCATGACCGCGGTCAGCGCCCTCATCACGGACTGGTTCGAAGGTCCTGAACGCGGCCGGTTCCTGGGCTTCCAGCAGGCCGCGGCCAGCCTGGGCGGAGTCGTGTTCCTGCCGCTGGCGGGCCTGCTGGCGGGCGTCGACTGGCGGTTGCCGTTCTGGCTCTACAGCGTCGCCGCGCTGATAGCCCTGGCCGCGGCGACGGGTCTGACCGGCGAACGGCCCGAGCCACCCCCGACCGTCGGTGGCCAGGCGTTCCCGCGCAAAGCCATCGGGATCTACCTGCTGGCCCTCATCGCGACCCTCGTGTTCTTCATGGCCCCGACGCAGCTGCCGTTCCTGCTGCGAGGCATGAACGCGAGCCCCGCGGTCATCGGGTTCGTGATCGCGGGCAGCACGCTCACCAGCGTCGTGGGAGCACTCGTGTTCCCGAAGCTCAAGACCACGAAGATCACCGCCATCAGCGTCGTGCTGCTCGGAGTCGGGTGGCTGGTCATCGGCTACGCGAACGGGGTCGCGCTGGTCACCGCGGGCCTGCTGATCGGCGGGTTCGGCGTCGGCCTGGTCGTGCCGAACCTCAACACGGGCCTCGCGAACCTCGCCCGGCCGGAACAACGCGGCCGGGTGCTGAGCGGGCTCGTCGCGGGGATCTTCCTGGGCCAGTTCCTGTCACCGCTCGTCATCGCACCCCTCGTCCAGGCCACGGGCATCGCGGCCGCGTTCACCTGGACCGGGGTCGTCACCACCATCGCAGGGGCGGTCCTCGCCCTGGCACCGAAGGAGAAGAACTGATGATCTACCACGGCAACCGCTTCACCCTGCGCAAGGACGCCTCGCCCGAGCAGATCGAGGAGGCGCTGGAGAGCCTGCGCAACCAGGGCCGCGTGATCCCGTCCGTCAAGTCCTTCGTGGTCGGCCGAGATTTCGGCGGCGAGTACGAGTGGGGCGCGACGTTCGTCATCGAGGACCTCGAGGGCTACTGGGAGTACCTGATCCACCCGGCGCACCGCAACACCGACCGGGTCGGGCTGCCTCTGGTGGACAAGTTCGCCTCGTTCGACATCACCGACGACGAGGACCCCGAGATGGGCGCGAAGATCGCGGCCTTGCACCAGAAGCGGTACGACAGCGACCCCGAGCTCACGCAGCTCGTGTCCGACCTCGGCGAGTACACGGGCAGCGCTGCCCCCGGCCAGCACGGAGACAAGTGATGAGCGACCTGGTGCAGGACTGGCTCGACTTCTGGAACGGCGACCTCGACCTCGCTGGGAAGATCGTCCACGAGGACTTCGTCTGGCACGTGGCGCCGCTGACCGGCGGACCGTCGGAAGACCACAGTGGACGGCAGGGGCTCGTCGAGTGGGTGCGCGGCTCCCACCAGAACATGCCCGGCCTCAAGTTCACCGTCGAGGTGGGGCCGATCTCGCAGGAGCCGTTCCACGTCGTGCGCTGGCTCGCCGAGGCCGGCGCGGTGTCGTTCCACGGCACGGACGTCCTCCGCGTCGAGGACGGCAGGATCGCCGAGTACTGGCTCAACGCGGACGGCCTCTGGGCCGCTCAGCAGCTCGGGATCATGCCGAGGCTGAGCTGAACACGTCCCCCAGCTGACGGCGTGAGTTGATGCCCACCTTGCGGAAGATGTTCCGCAGGTGGGCATCGACCGTGCGGGGGCTCAGGAACAGCCGGGCGGCGACCTCCTTGGACGTCGCCCCGGTCGCCACCAGCCGGGCGATGTGCGTCTCCTGCATGGTCAGCTCGTCGGTGGCCTGGGCGGAACGGCTGCGGGCGACCTCGCCGGTGGCCTTCAGCTCCAGCGCGGCGCGGGCGGCGAAGGCCTCCATTCCGATGGAGGACAACAGATAGTGCGCGGCGCGCAGCTGCGTTCGGGCGTCGACACGGCGGCCGGCGCGGCGCAACCACTCGCCGTACACCAGGTGGGCCCGCGCGAGCTGAGGACGGGCCGCGCTGGACTCCAGCTGCTGCACCGCCGCGACGTACGACTCCTCCTCACCCGTGACGAGGGCCCGCGAGTAGGCCGCGATGCCCTGCGCCCACGCGGTTTCGCATGGCGAAGTCCGAGAAACCAGATCCTCCAACGCTTCCGACGCGAGCGAGGACTCACCGCAGCGCACCGCCGCCTCGATCAGTTCGGGCAACGCCATCCCGGCGAGGTAGAGATCGCCCGGCGCGACCGCCTCACGAGCAGCGGCCAACGCCACCGGGTAGTCACCAAGACCGTTGTGCAGCACGGCGGACGCCCAGTGCGTGTTCGCGATCAGGCACCCGGCCCGCCGCTCGGCTTCCCGCAGCGAGTGCTCGATCTCGGCCAGCACCTCCGGCTTCTGCCCGCGATACGCGGCCAGGTGCAACCGCGCATAGCGCAACGGAGGCATGCCGACGGCATCGGCGACGGCCTCCTCCTCCGCGATGGCGGACACCGCCTTGCCGAACTCGCCGGTGATCACCGCGCCGACGGCCTGCTGGGCGAGCCCGAGCCGCAGCACGAACGGCGACCCGGTCTGCTGCCCGGTCTTCAGCAGCCACCCGGTCACCGCCGAGTGCACCTCGGTGTCCCACAGCTCACCGGCGAGCATCGTCGCCAGCGCGGGATGCCGCGTCCACACCAGATCGTCGCCGGAGAACACCCGGCGCAGCAGGGGAACGGCGGTCCGGTGGCCTTCGTCGGCGAGAAGTACCAACGCCTCCAACGCATCCGAGCCGCGCTCAAGCCCGCGAGCCTCGCGCACCACGGCGTCCATCACGCCACTGGGGCGGCCGAAGGCGAGCGCGATCTCCAGCGCGTCCAGCACGCCGTCGCGCGCATCGGCCCCGGTCATCCGGCGAGCGGCGTTCAGCACGAACGACGGCCCGTCGTTCTCCTTGTTGCGCACGAACGCGATCCGGCCGCGCAGCAGGTCCGCCCGCGCGTCATCGGTCGAGAAGGTCGTGAGCAGCTCGGCCGCGACGTCGACCGCACCAGCGTCGAGCTTCGCCTGCGCCGCGGCCACCGTGCGTTCCGCCCGCGACCCCGGCTCCACGGACAACGCCGCCGCACGCTCCAGAAACGCCGCCGCGGCAGCCACTCCGCCGCGAGCGCGGGCGCGGTCGGCGGAGCGTTCCAGCTCGGCCGCGAGCGAGTCGTCGGGCCCGGTCCCGGCCTGCGCGCGGTGCCACACCCGCCGGTCGGGATCGCTCACCGGATCGGTGACGGCAGCCAGCGCGAGGTGAACAGCCTGGCGCTGGGAGGGCGCGGCGGCGAGGTAGATGGCCGACCGGGCGAGCGGGTGGCAGAACCGCACCCGCGTGGAGATGCTGACCAGCCCGGACGCCTCGGCCTCCACCCCGGCGGATGCCACGTCGATGCCCAGCTCGGCGGCAGCGGCCCACAGCAGTCCCGGCTCACCGGTCGGATCGGCACCCGCCACGGTCAGCAACAGCTGGGCGTCGGCGGGCAGGCGCGCGGCCCGTTCCTGAAAGCTGCGTTCGATCATGCTCGGCACCGACGCCACGTCCGGCAGCGCGAACCCACCGGCCTTGGGCAGCTCCAGCAGGGCCAACGGGTTCCCGCGCGCTTCGGCGAGGAGTCGCTCCCGCACCTTGTCGTCCACGACCGCGACCGGACCGGACGTCAGCAACGCGCGGGCCTCGGCGTCGGCCAGGCCCCGCAGTTCCAGGCCGGGCAGCTCGTCCAGCCGCGACCGCGCCCACGGCCGTCGTGCCGCGAGCACGAGCACCACCGGTTCGGAGGCCAGCCGCCGCCCGAGGAACGCGAGGACCTGCGCGGACGCCTCATCCAGCCAGTGGGCGTCGTCCAGCAGGCACAGCACCGGCTCGCCGCCCGCGAGCAGGTCCAGCGTGGCCATGCCGATCCGCAGCACGTCGGGCTTCCCGCTCGCCAGTCCGAACGCGACCTCGAGCGCCTCGCGGTGATGCCCGGACAGCGAGTCCATCAACGGCAGGCACAACTGGTGCAGCGCCGCGAACGGCAGCTCGGTCTCGAACTCCGACCCGGACGCCTCCAGCACGCGGAACCCGGCGGCCGACTCCCGCATGTGGCCGAGCAACGCGCTCTTCCCGAGTCCCGCCTCGCCGCGCAGGACCAAAGCGCCACCGCGCCCGTCCCGGGCAGCGGTGAGCATCCCGGACAGGCAACGGATCTCGTCGTCCCGTCCCAGGAGCGAAGTCGAGGTGAGCGCGTCCATGAACGAACCGTATGCGAGAGCCGAGGGCACTCGTCACCCGTTCGGCCCACAACCTGAGACGGAGGCGTAGTCGCCTGTGGTCGGATGCGTCCGTATTGGGAAGTTCCCTAGCGTGGGGTGCACATGATCACGAGGGGGAACTTGTGATGAAACGCGTTGTGGCGACCACCGGTGTGGTCGCGCTGGCGAGTGTGATCTTCACGGGGATGCCGGCCACGGCGGCTCCCGGAGCGACGATCCTGGCCGACACCAACAGAACTGGCACGGTCGACTGGGCGGACCGGGCGGGCAAGGGGAAGTGGACCTCGGCCAGGGGCGCGATCTTCCTGCCGAACCTGGACGACGACGGCCGTCGCTGCAAGGTCACCGAGGAGGATCTCAAGGACCGTGCCATCGCGGTCGACGAACGGCTCGCGGCCTGCAACGACGCCCAGGACGACGTGCTCAACGGCCCGCAGGACGCCCAGGACTTCGCGCCGCTGCGGACGATGCCGCGCAACGTCGGCAGAGACGGCACGGTGTCGCTCGGCGTGGGGGAGGGCAGGTACGCCCGCCTCTGGGTCGAACGCGACGGCACCTGGACGTCCCTGGGCGAGAGCGGCACGCTCACCGCCGCTGAGCTGCGCAAGGGCGCCAAGCTGGGACTGGAGGGCCGGGACGTCATCAGGGACAAGGCTGTCTGGGACGGCACGGTCACCGTCACGCTGAAGGCCGGCGGCACGGACTCGGTGCAGCTGCGCGTGGCGCCGCTGATCCTGCAGAACGACCTGAAGGCACCGAGCAGGGTCGTCACCTCGAAGCCGATCAGCCCGGAGTACAGCGCGGGCTACGACGAGTTCGTCGCCGGTCTGCGCGCCGCGATGAAGGCGGCGGACCTGCCGGAGGACGCGCTGGCCGCGATCCCCAGCGACGACCGGTGGTTCCAGGACGTCTTCGAACCCACCACGGCCAGCATGCCGGGACCGGGCGGAAAACCGCAGGTCATACGCGTGTTGTTGCGCAGCGCCAACTACCGGCCCGCCATGGAGCTGGAGGGCAAGCCGTACCCGCCCGCTCTGCGACCCGGTGGACGCGTCGCGTTCAGCGCGTTGCGGGGTCCGGACGTCGGGGTCGTGCAGCAGTACACCGACAAGCGCGGCCCTGCCGTCGACGACAGCCTCAACTCCACCGGCAACTACGAGAGCCTGCCGCCCTATCGCGGCCACGAGCTCGGCAGGCCGTTGTACGGCAGCACCGCCGAGCGCATGCCCGACCCGTCGTTCGCGACGCTGATCGGCTCGCAGTACGCGGAACCGGTCGTCATCGACACGGGATGGCTCGCGGTAGGCCACTCCGACGAGACGGTGCACGTGATCCCGGCCCGCAACTCCCGCGGCTGGACGCTGATGGTCGCCGACCCGAGGCTGGCGCTCGACGTGCTGCGTCAGGCCACAAAGGACGGTCACGGCGCGGCGGTGCTGTTCGACGGCACCAGTGAGAAGGAGAAGCCGACGATCGACCAGGCGCTCGCGGACCCGAAGTTCGTGGCGCAGAACGAGGCCGCCGCCCGGCACGTCGACACCCAGCTCGCGGTGCTGACCAGGGAGACCGGACTCGCCGAGCGCGACCTCGTCCGGGTCCCTGTGCTGTTCCAGGAGTTCGGCTGGCAGGAGGTCGACGAGCTCACCGGGCGGATCACGCGCGCCCAGGCGGACGACCTGCGCGATCGGATGCGGTCCGGTCAGGCACCGAGCACGGTGTTCGTCGCGCACACGGCGGGCATCCCGAACGGCATCTCACTGGGCGGCGGCGTCTTCGGCGCACCCGACCCGCACGGGCCGAGGGCTGACGGCGTCGACCTGTTCAGGAGCAGGGCCGAGCAGGCGCTCGCGGGCACGCCCGTCGAGGTGAAGTGGGTCGAGGACTGGGACTTCCTGCACTGGGGAGGCGGCGAGGTGCACTGCGGGACCAACGCGTTCCGCGAGCCGACCAAGGTGGACTGGTGGCGCTGACCGACTGAGATCACAGTCCAATTGAGACGGAGGCGGGGAGACGGGCTTCGCGAGCCCTCGCTTCGAGTTCCGCGACCGGCAGCGCCGCCTTCGTCGACACGAGGACGACGTTGCCGGAGCCCGTTCCCGCCAGCACGCCCAGGTCGGCGATCACCAGCGGAACGCCGAACTGGGCGGTGATGGCGTCGACAAGCCTGGTCGTAGTGGACAGACCAGGCTGGTCGAGCACGTTCACGACGTACGTGCGATCGCCGGTCAACGCCTCGGAGACGTGCCGGTGGTACTCCGCGCTCGCGAACTCCTCCGGCATGGAACGGCCGTCGAACGCGTCCACGACGATCAGGTCGAGATCCCGCGCGCAACGGATGGTGTCGAGGCCGTTCTCGACCCGCACGGAGATCCCGGACGGCAGCGGCAGATGGGCGTTGACCAGGTCGACCAGATCCCCGTCGACGTCCACGACCAGCTGGTCGGAGCCCCGGCGGACGTGGTGCACGTAGCGCGGCAGGCTGCCGGCGGCACCGCCGATGTGCAGCGCGTTCACCGGCCCCGGAGGCAGCGCGTCGATCACGTCCGCGACCCTGCGCATCGCGTCGAACGGCAGGCTGGCGGGGTCCAGCAGGTCCACGTAGGACTGCGGGGTGCCGTCCACGCTGATCAGCCAGGCTTCGTGCCGATCGCGGTCCCGTTCCACCTCGGCCACGCCGAACCGCACGCGACGCCGTTCCACGGTCTCGAATCGCATCCGGCCATGATCGCTGTTGAGACGGTGAAATGTTGGGCGAACAAGAGTGCCTGTGGAAGCGTTCTCCTGTGGACGTGCGGATCGCCTTGTTCGCGATCGGCACCACTTATGGCTTCACAGGGGGTTTTCACACGATGAAGCAGCGAAGGCTGAGTCTCGCGTTGGCAGGTGCTGCCAGCGTGGCTTTCCTGGTCGGCACCTCGACCGCCGCGCCACCGCAGCCGGTGGCCGTGCAGGAGGGCCCGACGTACGTCTACCGCGTGCCGGCCCCGCTCGGGCAGAAGGCGCAGGACCTGCTCGCACGGGGTTTCGACGTGCTCGAGCAGCGTGACGGCGAAGACCTGTTCGTGCTGGGGTCGAAGGACACCCACACCAGGCTGACCGCGGCCGGGTTCACCGGCAAGGTCGAGTCCGTGATGGCACCGCCGTCCAGCAGCCAGAAGACGCAGGGCTACGGCGTCAACGAGACCTACTACAGCGGCTATCGCACGATCAAGGCGCACTACGCCCACCTCGACCAGGTGGCGTTCCGGTACGCGGGCCTCGCGACCGTCGTCGACTACGGCGACTCGTGGCGCAAGACCCAGGGCGCCGGCGGCCACGACCTCAGGGCCATCTGCATCACCAGGAAGAACCTCGGTGACTGCAGGCTGACGCCGAACGTCAAGAAGCCGCGGATGTTCGTGTCGGCGCAGATCCACGCCCGCGAGATCACGACCGGCGACATGGCGTGGCGCTGGATCGACCACCTGACCCAGGGCTACGGCAAGGACGCCGAGGTCACGTCGCTGCTCGACACCACCGAGGTCTGGGTCGTGCCGATCGCGAACCCGGACGGCGTGCAGATCGTCCAGTCCGGCGGCGACTCGCCGAAGCTGCAGCGCAAGAACGGCAACTACACCAACGGTCCGAGGGAATGCCCGACGACAGAGGACCCGTACGCGCAGATCGGCATCGACGTCAACCGGAACTTCAACGCCCAGTGGGGTGACAACGGCACGTCGTCCGACCCGTGCCACCAGGTCTACCGCGGCCCGAGCCCCGACTCCGAGGTCGAGACGAAGGCACTGGAGAAGTTCTTCCGCGCGCTCTACCCGGACACGCGCGGTCCCGGCGTGAACGACCCGGCGGACCCGAAGACGCGCGGCATGGTCATCACCATGCACGCCGCGCTCAACGTCGTGCTGCTGCCGTGGGGCTACACCACCACGCCGTCGCCGAACGACGGGCCGCTGCGCGCGATGGCCAAGGACATGGCCGGGCTCGCGGGTCCCGACTGGCAGTACGGCCAGCCAGGTGAACTGCTCTACACCGCGGGCGGCTCGATCGACGACTGGGTGTACGGCGAGCTCGGCGTTCCCCACTACACGTGGGAGATCGGCAACTGGGAGGGCTCGTGCACCGGGTTCCTGCCCGAGTACTCCTGTCAGGACGGGCACTGGGCGAAGGTCGAGCCGATGCTGACCTACGCGACGAAGAAGGCCGCGAACCCTTACGGCGGCTGATCGTCCGACCGTTTCCGGGGTCTCCGAGGCGAGGCCGATCGAGACCCCGGAAACCGGTGATGATCAGACTCGACCCCGGGGACTGTGGTGCACGCCATGCGGACTGGCCTCGTCCGGCCGGTTTCGCCGACACCCCGCAGGGGTATCCGCGCGACATGACCATGGAGTCCGAGATCGACTTCGACATCGACTTCGACGATGCGGTGGCCCGCGAGGTGCGGAGCTACATCAGCGAGATCGTCACCGGCCTCGGACTGCGCGGCGACAGCTCGTGCATCGACGCGGAGCCGCTGACCGGTGCCTACGTGGCGCTGGACGGGCGTCTACCGGACTTCCCCCGCCATTACGTCGCCCTGGTCTGGAACGAACTGAGCGGCTGGTCGGTCGCCGTGGAGGACCGTCTCGGGGACCTCGTGGACGTCGCGCGGCTCAGTGGCGACCCGCGGCCGGCACCCGCCGACGTGGTCCGCTGGGTCAACGGGCTGCTGCACCGGGAGCAGACCAACCGCGACTTCGCCGCCTTCGTGCCGGAGCAGCGGGGCATCGTTCTTTCGTAGATTCGCCGTCCGGTGGTTTGCCGTGGGCCAGGCGCGGGTACCCGGTGCCGCGTCAAGCAGTCGGCGCGCCTTGTCCCCGGCTGTCCAAAGGCGGCGATCACGTGCATTCCAGCTCACTGGACCGAGCGATCTGCGACGCTCTCGTCCTCCTCCGTGCCACTGGGGGAGCGAACCTCTCCGACCAGGCCGAACGGGCGCGCAAATCCCTGGCGAAGGCCGTGATGGACGCCCCGGACGCGCCGCGCCAGGCTCTGGCGCACGTCGCCGTCGCCGACGAACACCTCGAGTACGGCGAGCTGATGGAGGCTCGCACGCTCCTGACGGCGGCGCGCGGGTTCCTTCCCGGCGCACGCGCCGCGGTACCGGCTCGCGCCTGACTCAGTCCGGCGGTGCGGCGGGGTCGAAGGGCTCCTCCGGAGGCGCCTCGGGCTCCTCGACGTCGAGGTCGTCGAGGCTGGGGGTACCGGGGGAGTGGGGTGCTTCGGGATTCAACGCATCGGTCATGCCGCCCGGTTACCCGTGCGGCATGACCTCAAGCGTTCTCACCTAAGCGGGTACGGTCCACCGCTGGTTCGCCCCACCTGTGCAGGACCAGATCTGCAGCTTCGCGCCGTCGGCCGTGCTGTTGCCTATGACGTCGAGGCACTTACCGCTGCCGACATTCACCAGCGTGCCGTTGGAGGCCGTCCACCGCTGGTTCGGTCCGGCGAAGCAGTCCCACAACTGGACCGCGGCGCCGTCCGCCGTGCCGTTGCCGGTCACGTCGAGGCACTTGCCCAGGCCCCGCACCGTGCCGTCGGTGCCCAGCGTCCACGTCTGGTTCGGGCCGCCGAAGCAGGACCACAGCTGCGGGAGGTTGCCGTTCGTGGTCGAGCCGTCGGTGACGTCGAGGCACTTGCCGCCCAGGCCCGTGATGGCGCCGGTGCGGCCGCCGGGCTGGCCGGGGTCGAGCGTGCCGGGCCACGTGAACGTCGCCATCGCGCCGGCCGGCAGGTTGTAGCCGAACGTCTGGCCGTTGTAGGAGACGCGGAAGTTCTGCTGGCCGCCCGAGTTCAGCGCGACAAGGACGATCTGACCGTTCGGGTTGCGGAACGCGACGTTCTGCACGCCGCCCTCGCCGAAGCCGGTCGAGTCGATGCGGACCGCGCCGGGCTGCACGAACTTCGACAGGTGACCGAGGACGTAGTACTCGGCGTTGTACGTGACGTTGGAACCGATGGTCGAGACGACACCGGTGCAGTTGGTGCAGCTGCCGATCACCGGGCCGTTGTTCTGGTCCAGCGCCATGTTCCAGATCGCGACGGACCGCGCGTGGTTGCGCGTGGCGCCGATCGCGAGGTTGATGCCCTGCCAGCGCAACGTGTCGCGGAACGTCGCCGCGTCGTTCGCGGACTTCGTGCCCGAGCACTCGGTGAAGAAGATGTCCTTGCCGGGCTGGTTGTTCTTCACGGTGGACTGCCCGCTCGGGTTGCCGCCGTAGCAGTGCCACGCGGAGCCGATCACGTTGTTGCCCGCGCCGTTGTTCACGGTCTGCGGGTAGTTCGTGTCGTCCCAGTTGTGGTCGTAGCCCAGCAGTCGCGCCTGCTCACCGGCCGCGCGCAGCTTCGGCACCAGCGTGTTGATGACGTTGACCTGCTGCTGCGCCGACATCCTCATGCCGGGGTAGCCCGGCGGTTCGAAGTTCGGCTCGTTCTGCACGCTCAGGTAGTCGATCGGGATGCCCGCGGCCTTGTACGCCTGCGCGAACTTGACCAGGTAGTCCGCGTACACGCCGATCCGGCTGTCGTTGAGCTGGCCCTGGATGAGGCTGTTGTTGTTCTTCATCCACGCCGGCGCGCTCCACGGCGTCGCCATCACGGCGACCTGCGGGTTGAGCTGCTTGGCCTGCTGCAGGAGCGGCAGGATGTAGGCGTTGTCGTGCGCGGTGGAGAACCGCGAGAGCGTCGGGTCCGCCGCGCCGTCGTTGTAGGTGTAGAAGTTCCGCGAGAAGTCGGACGCGCCGATCGGCTGGCGGATGAAGCTCATGCCGATGCCGCTGGTCTTGTTGAACAGGTTGTTCATGATCTCGTTGCGGCGCGGCGAGTTGAAGATGTTCCACGCCGCGGCGTCCGTGAACGACGCGCCGAAGCCCACCATCGACTGGTAGGTGGAGTTCGGGTTCACGGTGATCGTCGACCCGGTGCCACCCGAGCCGAACGTCACGTCCGCCTGTTTGGTCAGGGCGTTCACCTTGTCACCGGTGGTCAGCCACACGCTCGCGTTGGTCGCCGCGGTGGCGGAGGGGGAGACCAGGGTGCTTCCCGCCGTGACCACCGCCGCCGCGATCGCTATGCCGCGCCAGCGTTTTGTCGTCTTTGACATTCAGCGCTCCTTGCAGGGGTTTGGGCGCCCGTCAGCTGATGTTCAGTTGTGCAAACGGAAATCGGCGATGCTCCACCAGTTGCCGGCGGCACCGGTGGACGTGATGCGGACGTACCGCGCGCTCGTGCGACGGACGTCGATGTTCGTCAGCTGGCCGACGCCCTCGCCCGACGCGATGGCGCGCCAGGACGTGCCGTTGTCGCTGACCGAGAGCTCCCAGTTGCGGGCGTAGTCACCGAGGTTGCCGCCGGAGTCGACCGCGACGCGGCGGAAGTCCTTGCGGCGCCCCAGATCCACCTGGAGGTACTGGCCGGGAGTCTGAGGACCGCCGTTGGACCAGCGGGTCGACGCGTCGTCGTCGATCGCGAGCGCGCCGTCAGGAGACGCGGTGGCGCCGGTCAGCGGCACGAGGTCCAGCTTGCTCTTGTGCTGGCTGGTCCAGGTGAACGTCGCCAGCGCACCGCCGGGCAGGGTGTACTCGAAGGTGCGGTCGCCGACGTTGACCGCGAACGAACGCGGCTCGTCGTTCTCGTTGTGCACCACCAGAGCCGTGGAACCGTCGGGGTTGCGGAACGCGGCGTCCATGATCTGGCCGTTCCAGCCGGTCGTGCCGAACGACGTGCTCGCGATGCGGCGCGCACCGGGCTTCACGAACTTCGAGAGGTGGCCGATGGTGTAGTACTCGGCGTCGGTGACCACGGAGCCGTCCGGCTGCACGGTGACGAGGCCGGTGCACGTGCCGCAGCCGCCGTTGTGCGGGCCGCCGGTGCTGTCCAGCGCGATGTTCCAGTTGACCGCGCTGCGGGCCCAGTTGCGGGTGGTGCCGAGGACGACGTTGCGGGCGTGCCAGCGCAGGGTGTCGCTGAAGACCTTGGCGGGCGGGTCGGTGGCGCCCTTGGAACCGGAGCACTCGGTGAACCAGATCCCCTTGTCCGGGAAGGCGTTGCGCAACGCGGTCTGCGCGCTCGGGTCACCGTAGTAGCAGTGGTACGCGGTGCCGGCGAGCCATTTCGCGGCCTTGCTGTTCAGGATCTGGTACGGGTAGTCGGCTTCCGCCGTGCCGTCGTTCGGGTGCGTGGCCCAGTTGTGGTCGTAGCCCAGGATCTTGGTGCGCGGGCTGGCGAGCCTGAGCTTCGGGCCGAGCGCCTCGATCACCTTGATCTGCGCCGCGACGGGCATGTCCGTGCCGGGGTAGGCGTCCGGCTTGCGGTTCTGCGGCTCGTTCTGCACGGACAGGAAGTCGACCGGCACCCCGGCCCTCGCATACGCCTGCACGAACTTCACGAGGTACCGCGCGTAGGCGTCGTAGACCTTCGGGTCGTCCTTGAGCTTGCCGCCGACGAGCGAGTCGTTGTCCTTCATCCACGCCGGCGGGCTCCACGGCGTGGCCATGACCTTCAGGCGCGGGTTGAGGCGCTTCGCCTCGCGCAGCAACGGAAGGATCTTCGCCTCGTCGTGCCGGACGCTGAAGTTCCTGAGCGGGAAGTCGGTCTGGCCGGCCGGTACGTCGTCGTAGGTGTAGTGCTCCGCGGCCGCCGTGAAGTCGGACGAGCCCACGGGCTGGCGCAGGAAGCTGACGCCGATGCCGTCTCGCGGATCGAACAGCTTGCGCAGGGTGTCGGCGCGGACGGCAGGGGAGAGGCCCGCGAGCACCTCGGCCGAGGAGTCCGTGATCGAGGCGCCGAAGCCGTCGACCTCCTGGTAGCGGCGGTCGGGGTCGACCACGATCGTCGGGTGCGCCGACTCGCTGGCGCCGAACGTGACGCGCGGCCGTTCGTGCATCAGCTCCGCGCGGTCCGGCGTGGTCACCCACACCCGCACCTGGGGTGCGCTGGAGGCTTCTGCTGTCGGCACGGCGGTCAGGCCGATCACCAGGGCGACGATCGCGGTACGTCTCATGTAACACCCATTCATCACTGTGAAACATCAGCTTCCAGGATGAAACACCCGGCCGTGTCGAGGGTCAATGGTCTAGAGGATTTCCGGTACATTGACCAGGTGGAACGCAAGATCGAGAACGTGAAACAACGCGCGAGCCTGCGGGACATCGCGGCGGAGACCGGTGTCTCGATCGCGACCGTCTCCCGCGTGCTCAACGATCACGTGAACGTCGCCCAGCGCACCCGTGACCTGGTCCTGCAGGCCGTCGAACGGCGCAAGCAGGACGTCGTGGCGTCGAGAACGCGCACGGTCTACGTCCGCTGCCCGTACGTCCTGACGGACTACTTCGGCCTGATCGTCTCGTCGATCGCGGACACGCTGAAGCTGCACGGCCTGCGCATGCTGCTGGACGCGGGTGAGTCGGGCCAGGGTTCCGACGCGCTGCGCGGCCTGCCCGGCCAGGCCGACATCGACGCCGCGATCCTCATCCTGCCGCCGGAGGAGGGTGACGAGCTGGTCGCGTTGTCCCGCGCGGGCTACCCGTTCGTCGTGGTCGACCCGCGCGTCCTGCCCCTGCCCGACATCGCCTCCGTGTCCGCCGCCCACTTCGCGGGCGCGCGTGCCGTGGCCGACCACCTGATCGAGCTGGGGCACCGCGACATCGCCGTCATCGCCGGCCCGGAGGAGTGGCTGGCAGGCGACGCGCGCCTGGCCGGCCACCGCGCGTCCCTGGCCAAGGCGGGGGTGCTGCTCACGCCGGATCGCCTGCGCCACGTCGAACCCACTGTCGCGCACGGTGCGCGTGCGGCGGCGGAACTGCTGGACCTGGAGCCCCGCCCGTCCGCGATCGTGTGCTTCAACGACAAGGTCGCCGTCGGCACGCTGCACGCCGCACGCGAACGGGGCCTGCGCGTGCCGGAAGACCTGTCGGTGGCCGGGTTCGACGACATCGACCTGGCCGAGGCCACGAACCCGCGGCTGACGACCGTGCGGCAACCGTTGCAGGAGATGGGAAGCATCGCCGTCACGCAGCTGATGCGGGTGCTGGACGGGCATCGACCCGAGGCGCTGCACATAGAGCTGGCGACGACGCTGGTGGTGCGGGACTCCACCGCGCCGCTTCAGTGAACGACACCCCAGGTGCGCACGGCGGGGTCGACGAGGACCTGGAGGTGCTGCTCGCCGTCGTAGTGGTCGCAGTGGTGGCGCACCTCGAAACCGCCACCTGAAGCCGGAATCCACAGCGTCAGCGCGTGCGAGACGGACTCGCCGTCGTCGTGGGCGGTGCTGTCGAGCACCTCGGCGACCACCGTGATCCCCTTCGCGCGCAACGCCGCGGTCTCCTTGGCGGACTCGCCCGCCGAGGCCCAGATCGCCGCGCAGATGACCGCGGTCACGAGCAGGGCGAACTCCCACAACACGATCGCCCACCACGGCTCACCGGAGAAGGCGACCGCCACACCACCCGCGACCACCGCGACCAACGCGAGTCCGGAGACCAGGCGCTGTGCCGTCGCGGAACGCGGGCTCGTCAGGCTGACTTCGGCGGGGTTCGCGGTCACCAGCCGATCTTAGGCAACTGGTGACCACGACCCGGTCGTTTCACGGGCGCAGCGTGACCGACTGGCCCTTGCGCAGGTTGATCTTCTTCTTCCACCTGCCGAAGCGGACCTCGGTCTCGGTCCCGCCGACGCTGCGGACCGTCGCGCTGGTGACCTTGCCGTCCTTCCACGCCAGGTCGACGGAGAAGCCGCCGCGGGCACCGATTCCGGTGACCGAGCCGGTCTTCCACGCCGGCGGCAGCGCGGGCAGCAGTTCGATCACGCCCGGCCGGGCGTACAGCAGCATCTCCAGCATGGCGGCCGGAGCGCCGAGGTTCGCGTCGATCTGGAAGATCGACCGGTCGCCGAAGCTGTACATGTCGAAGAAGTTCGGCGCCGTGCCGTTCGCATAGTTGATAGACGGCCGGATCACCTTCTGCACCAGCTCGTACGCCCTGGTCGCGTCCTTCAGCCGCGCCCAGCACGCCGCCCGCCACGCCAGGCCCCAGCCGAAGCTCTCCATGCCGCGGGTGATCAGGTGCTGCTTCACGCCCTCGATCAGCGCGGCGGGGGAGTCGTCGCGGTTGATGCGGTCACCGGGGAAGAAACCGACGAGCGGCGACAGGTGCCGGTGCGTGGTCTCGCCGAGGTCGTCCGGCGACATCCACTCCTGCAGCATGCCGGTCTTCGGGCTGACCACCGGCAGGTACAGCCGGTCCCGCAGGCCGGACATCCTGCGGCCGTAAGCCTGGTCGCGGCGCAGCACGTCGGTCGCGACGCGGTACTTGCCGAACAGGTGGTGCACCAGTTCCTGGTTGTAGGTGTTGCCGCGGGTGTCCTGCGGGCCGTGCTCCGGCGACCAGTCGTGGTCGTCCACCAGGCCCTGCGGCGTCTCGACCAGGCGTGCTTCCCAGAACTCGCAGGCGCCCTTGAGCAACGGGTAGATCTTGGCCAGGTAGTCGCGGTCGAGCGTGTACTCGTAGTGCTCGAACAACGACATGCACAGCCACGCGTTGCCGCCGGGGTGCCACCACCAGCCGCTGCCGCCGTAGATGTTGGTGGAGAAGGCGACCGCCCACCCGGCCACGCGGTTGTTGCTGTTGCGGAACCGGTTGCGCTCGTCCTGGTACACCGACTGCGTGGTGTTCGTCCACGCCGGAAGCTGCGCCACGCAGTAGTTCGCGAGCGCGTCGAACGTGTCCGACAGCGCGGCCCGGTCCGCGAGCCAGTAGTTCATCTGGATGTTGATGTCGGTGTGGTAGTCGCTGTACCAGTCGGGGTTGTTGTTCGACAGCCACAGGCCCTGCAGGTTGATCGGCAGGTTGTCGCGCGAGCCCGTGATGGCGAGGTAGCGGCCGAACTGGAGGTAGCTCGCCTCCAGCTCCGGGTCGGGCGCGGGGTTCGCAGCCCTTGCCTGCAAACGGGTCCACGTGTCCATCGCGCGCTGGGCGTCGGTGGAACGGCCGAGGTCGACCTTCTGCCGGTCGTACTTCTTGCGGTAGTCCGCGACGTGCGTGCGCAGCAGGGCGTCGGCCTTGGCGCGCACCGCAGCCTTCTGCAGCGCGAGCTTGGCGGGCTCGACCAGCGGGTCCATGAAGCCGGTCGAGGCGTCCGGGACGTAGTTCGTGCCGCCGGAGAACACGATCACCAGGTCGGAGCAGCCCGTGAACGAAAGGTTCGCACCGTCCACTTTGACCGTTCCATCAGGACTGAACGCCGTCACGACACCGCTGTACGCCAGCTTGTTCGGGAACGAGCCGGTGAAGACGGCCGCGGTGTGCGGAGCGTCGCCCACAGCGGGTTCGCCATGTGCGCCGACCAGGGTGACGGTGCCGGTCTGGTTCGGGCCGACGAGCCGGACGATCACCACGTCGTCCGGGTGGCTGGAGTAGATCTCCCGCCGGTACTGCTTGCCGCCGGAGGTGTACCTGGTGGTGACGAGGCCGTTGCTCAGGTCGAGTTCGCGGCGGTAGTTCGTGGCACCCGCGTGGCCCGGAACGTTGACGTAGAGCTTGGCCAGCATCGAGAACGTGCCGAAGTGCGAGTCGTACGGCAGCTGGCCGTCGCCTTCGAGGGTGTCGTTGAGCTCGCCGGTCCACAGCGTGACGTCGGTCAGGTACAGGAAGTCCTTCTCGACGCCACCGCCGACGAGCGCGCCGAGGCGGCCGTTGCCGATCGGCAGGCCCTGCTCGATGATCTTCGCCTCGTCGGCGGGAGCGGGGTACCAGAGGGTCGTCGGGTTGGGGGTGAGCGGGTTGCCACTCGGTCGGTAGGGCTCGGCGTGGGCGGAGAAGGTCGGCAGGACCATGGCACCCAGCCCCAGCGCACCGGCGGCCTTCAGGAAGTTGCGACGTGAGGTCATCGTTGACTCCGTTGGGAGGGCTGATCAGCGGGCGTCGAGGCTGGACACGTGCACGGCGTCGTCCGGTCCACGCACGGCGACCCAGGTCGATCCGTTCGCACCGGGTGCTCCGCCCACCGCGCCGGTCAGCGCGTTGCTCACGAACTGGTCGCGCTTGGTCCACCAGGTGCCCGCGCCATCGACGAGGTCCTGCTGCCACAGCGTGTAGTCGCTGCCGCGGACGAAGACGTTGACGCGGTCACCGTTGGCGACCGCCGTCGGGCTGCCGCTGATCACGCCGCCCAGCGAGGTCCACGCGGACCAGCCGTTCGCGGTGCGCCTGCGGTACCAGGCGGAGTCGTCCTGCAGCCGGACCGTGACGAACGTGCCGGACGCGACCGTCGCGGCAGAGGGCCTGCCGTAGATCTGCTGGTTGCCGGGCGAACCGACCGAGGTCCAGGTGCTGTTCGCCTTGTCGCGCGTCCACACCCGGCCGTCGGCGCCGCGGCCGAACAGGCTCCAGCTGTCCGGTCCGGTGAACGCCACCGACACGGAGTCGGTCAGCGTGCCGCCGAGCGAGGTCCAGTTGCCCCACTTGTTGTTCGCGAAGGTCCGTTGGTAGGCCACGTTGTCCGTGCCGCGGACGAAGAGGTCGATCCGGCCGTTCGGGCTCGCGAACGCCGAGGGCTGGCCGAGGACCTGACCGTTCTTCGGGCCGCCGAGCACGACCCAGTTGCGCCACTCGCCGTTGACCATCGAGCGCTGCGTGAGGCGTCCGGACTTGTCGCGCGCGAACGTCGCCATGGTCTTGTCGTCCCAGCGGATCAGCGCCGGGCTGGCCGAGGTCTCGCCACCGACGTCGGTGCCGGGAACGGCCGTCTCGCCGCGCAGCTTGAGGAACGCCGTGCCGTGCGCGGGAACCGTGACGGTGTGGGTGCCGGTCGCCGTGCCGCGGTCGGCGCGGGCGCGCAGGTCGCGGACGGAGACGCTGCCCTTGAGGCCGGTGTCGGCGAGGGTGATCGTGAACTCGGTGGGCTGGTCGTTGCGGTTGAGCACCGCGACGGCCCGCTCTCCCTTGCCGGACAACACCTTGCTGTAGACGTCGACGTTGTTCGAACCGGCGACGCGCACGCCCTGGATGGCCAGCGGGTCCTGGTCGACCGCGATGATCTCGGGGTTCTTCAGCGTCTCGATCATCGACGGCGGCAGCGTGCGCGGGTCCGAGCCGATGATCAGCGGCGAGGCCATCACCGACCACATGACGAGCTGCGAGGCCGACTCCTCCTCGTTGAGCTCGTACGTGCCCTGCTCCGTCTTGCGCATCGGGATCAGGTAGTCCGGGTCGTTGTAGTGACCGGGACCCTGTGCACCGGGCCGGTAGAGGTTGCGGTCCATGTTGCGCAGCACGTCGCGCCAGATGCCCTCGTACGGCGTGCCGAACGCGACGTCCGTGCTGGTGCGCCACGAGTCGCCGACGCGCGGTCCGTACGTGTAGGCCACGTACGCGGTCTGGTCCCAGCGGTGCGGCACGCCCCACTCGTCGGTGACCGGGTTGCAGAGGTTGAGGATCATCTTCCGCCCGGCCTTCTGCACCGCGGCGGAGAACTGCGTGAAGGCGACGGCCGGGTCCATGTTCTGCGCGATGCCGCACAGGAAGTCGATCTTGATGGCGTCGAACTTCCACCCGGCGAACTGCTTCGCGTCCGCCTCGTAGTACCCGCCACCACTGCCGGCGGCGCAGTTCTTGCCGTCCCAGGCACCCGCGTCGGTGTAGATGCCCGCCTTCAAACCCTTGGCGTGCAACGTGTCCACCAGCTTGGTGAACCCGGACGGGAACCGCGCGGGGTCGGGCACGAGCGCGCCCTTGCCGTCGCGCGGCGGGCTCGCGTTCCACCCGCCGTCGATCCACACGATGGTGTAGCCGGCCTTCGCGAGGCCGCTGCTGACGAGGTGGTCAGCCACCCCGAGCACCTTCTCCTCCGACGCCGCGCCCACGGCGAAGTAGGAGTTCCACCCCATGTACGGAGTGCGTGCGATGCCCGAGTCGTAGTAGGTGGGCGCGCCTTGGTCGACACCCGCGTGTTCGACCGGGGCGGACGGTGCGGCGGCGGCAACCGCCGTGGGCGCCAGCAGCGCCAAAGCGATGGTGGCCACGGACAGCAGGGTTCTCGGCATACCCGTACCTCTCGTCGTCGAGTGGCCAAAGCATGCTTCGGCCATCCGATCGCGTCAAGAATAAATACTAAATTAAGTTTAGAAATCCCTGCGCCCGGACGTACCGTACAGTGCTCCGACCTATGACAACGAGACAAGTTGTTGACACAAAGATCGAGTGCTCAATGTGCAGGTAGAGGCGATGTGAACGGGACGGCCTACCGCGATGTCATCCGAGGTGTTCGATCAGCTCGCGCATCCGCTCGGCGTCCGCGCTCCGGTCCGCCTGGAGGTACAGCTGCCTGGCCTCGGACCACGCCACGCGTGCCTGCTCCTGCTCGCCGAGCGCCGCGTGCGGCCGTCCGAGGTGTTCGAGGACCTCGGCGAGCACTTCGGCGGCGAAGCCGAGCTCCCTCAGCATGGTGATCGACTGACGGTGCCTGACGATCGCCTCGCGGTGCCGCCCGGTGAGGTGGTCGACGTACCCGAGGCTGTCGAGCGTGGTCGCGATGCCGGTGCGGTAGTCGTGGGCGACGTGCACCTGGAGCGCTTCCTCGCAGTGGGAGCGGGCGACGTCGTACTCGCCGACGCGGGCCGCGTGCCATCCCACCAGGTTCAGCGCACTGGCGACCAGCTGCTCGTCGTCACCTTCGCGCGCGACGGTCACGGCCTGCCGCGCGTGGTGCAACGCCTGGTGGTCGTCGCCGCGGCGTTCCCACACCCAGGCCAGGTCGACGAGCGCGTACGCCTGCTGCCGGATCAGGCCGTGCTCCAAGGTGAGGGCGATGGCGTGCTCCAGGTCCCGTGCCGCCTCGTCGAGCTTGCCGACGCGGACGTGGGCACGGCCGAGGAAGCGGTGGGCGCGGACCCGGTCCTCGACCTGCGGCAGGTGCCGGGTGGCCTCGATCCCCATCCGCCAGATGTCCAGGTCCTCCTGGTGATGACCTCGCCGGTGGACGTAGAGGTGCACGGTCCAGACCAGCTGCCAGACGAGCTCGTGACGTTCCTCCTGCACGGCCTGGCGCAGGAGCGCGCTCAGGCAGGCGTACTCCGCGTCCAGCCAGCGGAGCGCGGCGGCGGAGTCGGCGAACGAGCCGGGCCGCACGCCTTCGGACAGCGGCCCCAGGGCGACCATCGACTGGTAGGGGTTGAACGCGAGGGTCGCGGCGCACAGGGTGTGCAGGTAGTAGTCCGTCAACCGCTGCGACGCCGTCGCGTCCGGGATCGCTGTCGTGACCGCATAACCGCGAATCAGGTCGTGCATGGCGTATCGGCCGCGTGCGTCCTGGAAGAGCAACGAGGCCGTCTGGAGTTCACGCAGCACGCGTGTGGTGGCGGCCGCGCTCAGTCCCGTGAGGCCGGCCGCCGCCGGCAGGCTGATGTCCGGGCCGGGCGCGAGGGCGAGCAGGCCGAACACCCGTTGCTGCTCGGGGGTCAGCGCCCGGTGCGAGGTGGCGAGCACCGCGGGCAGGCTGGCCAGGGGATCGTCGTCGTCCAACGCGTCCAAACCGGACTCGCGCAGCTCCGCGGCCAGCAGGGTCAGCGACAGGCCGGGGTTCGTGAGCGCCCGGCCGGCCAGCAACCCCAGTGCGAGCGGGAAACCACGGCACCAGTCCAGCAGGCTGCTCACCGCGTCCGGTTCGGCGGCCAGGCGGGACGCGCCGAGGCGGAGCTCCAGCAGGGTTCTGGCGTCGGCGTCCCCGAGCACCGTCAGGTCCAGGTGGCGTGCGCCGTGCCGGGCGATCAACGTGCTCAGCACCCGGCGGCTCGTGACCAGCACCGTGCACGTGTGGCCGCCGGGCAGCAGCGGCACGGCCTGCTCGGCGGTGGCCGCGTTGTCCAGCAGCACCAGCATCCTGCGGTCCGCGACCAGGCTGCGGAACAACGCCTCCCGCGCGTGCGGCTCGGCCGGGATCTGTTCCGCCGCGACGCCCAGCGCGTCGAGGAACCCGCGCAGCACCGCGGCCGGGTCGAGCGGCGCGTTGTCCGGGGTGAAGCCGAGCAGGTCGACGAACAGCTGTCCGTCCGGAAAGGACGCCGCCCGTTCGTGCGCCCAGTGCAGGGCGAGCCAAGTCTTGCCGATGCCGCCCGCACCCGCGATCGCCGAGATCACCACCGTGCCGTTCGACCCGGCCACCGCCGCGTCGAGCCGGTCCAGTTCCTCGCGTCGTCCCACGAACGGCGTCGGCGCGGCCGGCAGCTGACGCGGTACGGCCCTGGGGGTCCCGGGCGCTCCGGCGAGCAGCCGGGCGTGCAGTTCCTGAAGCGCGGCACCGGGATCCGCGCCGAGTTCGGCCACCAGTGACGCCCGCACCCGCCGGTAGTGGTCCAGCGCGTCCGCCGTGCGCCCCGCCTGGTGCAGCGCCCGCAGGTACTGGCCCGCCACCTGTTCGTCCAGTGGATGCTCGGCGGCCCGCGCCGCCAGCTCCGCCACCAGCTGGGCGCCGTGCCCCAGCCCCAGCCGGGCGTCCACGAGGTCGTGCGTCAGCGCCAGCCGTTCCCGGTCCAGCCGGTCTCGTTCCTCCTCGGCCCAGCCGCCGGACAGGCCCGCCAACGGCTCACCGCGCCACAGCGCCAGTGCCTCGGTGAGCAGCCGGACCGCCCCGGCGGGGGACTCCGTCCGTCCGGCGGCGGCGAGCTCCCGGGACCGGTGCAGGTCGACCGGCCCGGTCAGCACGTACCCGCCCGCCCGGTGCGCGATGGCGACCTCGCCGCCCGCCAGCACCTGCCGCAGCCGGGAGACGTGGCTGTGCAACGTCTCCCGGCCACGCCTGGGCACGTCGTCTCCCCAGACCCGGTCGAGCAGGCGGTCCACCGGGACCACCTGTCCGGCGTCCACCGCCAGCGCGGCCAGCAGGCACCGCTGCTTGGGCGGGCCCAGGTCGGTCTCTCCCGCCGACACCTCGCCCAGCAAGCACAACACGCTGATCAGCCTCCCCCTCACGGAGAGTACTGATCAGCGTGACCCCCTGCCTCAGCGCAGGTCGTACCTCATGAACACCCTGGAGGGAAACGGCTTGCCCGCGCCGTCGCGCAGCTCCAGCAGCACGCGGTCGGCACCACCGGTGATCTTCGCGTCCAGCGGGATGTTGATGGGGTGGTCCTTGTCGCACTGCGGGCTGGTGCTCCCGACGTCGAGCACCTTCTCCGTGTCACCCGGCTGCTTGTCGATGGTCCAGGCGTAGAGCGTGCGGCAGCCGACGAAGTGCCCGGTGCCGATGACGCTCGCCGACTGGTTGTAGAAGGTGACCTTGCCGGTCACGTAGGTCGCGCCGAACTTGAGATGGCTCATCTCGATGTCGGCGTAGGGGTAGTCGGTGGCCGACGCGGCGGGTGCCGCGCCGAACACCACGCCCGCGACGGCGGCGAGAGCGGTGACCCCGGCGGCCAGTCTGGTCTTGAGCATGTCGTGCGACTCCTTGAGCTGTGGTTCAGAACTACAGCTCGAAGAGTCGCGTCACGACCATGCGGGATTCTTGCAGGAGATCTGCAATGCCCAGGTCAGGGCACCACGAGCACCGGCCAGTGCCCCAGCTTGATCAGCCGCGTCGCCACCGACCCCGCGAACCGGTGCCCCGCCTGCTGCGACGCCCCGACGATCACCATGTCGGCCTGGCACTGGTCCGCCGAGTCGCGCAGCACCGTGCACGGGTCGCCGAACGCCTTGACGAACGTCACCGGCACGTCGAGCTCCTCGGCGAACGACCGGACCTGGTCGCTCAGCTCGGCGTGCAGGCGCGCCGTCGCCTCGTGCTCGAAGACGGAGGCGACGGCGGGGCTCAGTGCCGCCAGGGACGAGTGGCACGCCACGAACGTGACGACCAGTCGTGCTCCCTGGCGGCGGGCCAGGCCGAACGCGGACGCCGTCGCGCGCATCGCGGTGTCGGAGCCGTCGATTCCCACCAGGATGGTCCTGGACGACGGCAGGGGAGCGGGTCCGAAGGAGTCCACTGTGGACTCGAAGGCGTTGTTCAGGCCGGCGCTCATGGTTCCCCCTCGGTTATCGCGCGACCGCTGAGTCTGCTTCCTTCTTCTCGAGATCGATCGTCGTGCGCAACGTGATCGGCTTGAGCAGCAGTGCCGCGATGATGCCGACCACGCCGACCGCGGCGGAGATCAGGAAGATGTGCGCCGTCGCGTCGCCGTAGACGGTGTGCACGATCGTCTGGACCTCGGGCGGCAGGGCGGAGAGGTTCAACGCGCTGGTGCTGCCGGTCGACTGGCCCGCCGGCACGTGCAGTGCGGCGGAGAGGTCGGCCGTGACGCGGTTGGCGAGGACGGCGCCGAGCACCGAGACGCCGATGGTGCCGCCCAGCGAGCGGAAGAACGTGACGGACGCGCTCGCGGCGCCCAGTTCGCTCAGCGGGACGCTGTTCTGCACCGCCAGCACGAGGTTCTGCATCGTCATGCCGACGCCGATGCCCACGACGGCCATCGCGACGCCGACGATCCACAGCGCGGTGGCGTGGTCGACGAAGCCCAGGCCGAGGAAGCCCAGCACCAGGATGATCGTGCCCGACACGATGTACGGCTTGATCCTGCCGGTGCGGCTGATCATGCGGCCGGAGATCGTGGACGACACCAGCACGCCCGCCATCAGCGGAATGGTCAGCAGGCCCGCCTCGGTGGGCGAGTAGCCGCGGCCGATCTGGAAGTACTGGCCGAGGAACACCGCGCCGCCGAACATCGCCATGCCCACCGAGAGGCTCGCGATGATCGCCAGGGCGGGCGTTCGCTGGACCACGATGTGCAGTGGCACAACGGGTTCCTTCACGCGCAGCTCCACCGCGATGGCGGCCCCGAGGAGCACGAGCCCGGCGCCGACCATGGCCCCGGTCTGCCACGAGATCCAGTCGAACGAGTTGCCGACGAACGACACCCAGATCAGCAGCACGCTCACGCCCGCGGCGATCAGCGTCGCGCCCAGGTAGTCGATCTTCACGTTCTCGCGCCGCACGGTCTCCAGCTTCAGCGTCGCCTGCAGCACGACGAACGCCAGCGCGGCGATCGGCACGGCGACCCAGAAGCACCAGCGCCAGCCGAGCCACGACACGTCGACGATCAGGCCGCCCAGCAGCGGGCCGCCGACCGTGGCGACGGCCATGACCGCGCCGAGGTAACCGTTGTAGCGGCCGCGTTCGCGCGGCGGGATGATCGCGGCGATCACGACCTGCACCAGTGCCTGCAGGCCGCCGACGCCGAGGCCCTGGAACGCGCGGGCGGCGATGAGCTGCCCGGTGTCCTGCGCGAAGCCGGCGAGCAGCGAGCCGACCACGAAGATCACGATCGCGGCCTGGACCAGCGTCTTCTTGTTGAACAGGTCGGCGAGCCTGCCCCAGAGCGGGGTAGTGGCCGTCGCCGTGAGCAGGGTGGCCGTGACCACCCAGGTGTAACTCGTCTGCGTGCCGTTCAGCGAGCCGATGATCCGCGGCAGCGCGGTGGACACCACCGTGGAGCTGACCATGGCCACGAACAGCGCGAGCAGCAGTCCGGACAGCGACTCCAGCACCTGCCGGTGCCCCATCGCCTGAGTCTCGATCTTCACATCCCGCCCCTTCGTCACCCTAATTCTTGCGCGTCGTGCAAATTTGCGCAATGAGCAACTTACACCCGCTACGCTGAACGCCATGGAGACCCTCACCACTCGGCGCGAGCTCAAGAAGGCGGAGACCAGACGGTCGCTGGCCGGGGCGGCGTTGCGGCTGGCGATGGAGCACGGCCTCGACGGGGTGACGGTCGAGGACATCGCGGACGCGGCGGGGGTCTCGCGCAGGACGTTCTCCAACTACTTCGCCAGCAAGGAAGAGGCCGTTCTCGACTCCGACCGCGAGCGGTTCAGGGCGCTGGTCTCGCTGGTCGGGGCCCGGCCCGGGGACGAGGGGGCCTGGCAGGCCCTGCGCGCGTCGACCGCGGAGCTCTACCGCGACCGGCCGCTCCCGGACGTCGAGTGGATGGCCCAGCTGCGACTGCTGCGCCGGCATCCGTCACTGATCGCACGCCAGGCAGGCGACCAGGTCGCGCTCGAACGCGACCTGACCGCCGTTCTGGTGCTGCGCGAACCGGACGAGGAGATCGCCCGGCTGATGGCGGCGACGTTCCTCGCCACGATCCGCACCGGCATCGCGCTGTGGCTCGAGGGTGCGGGCGAGCAGCGACTGCCCGATCTCGTGGACCGTCTGCTCAGTCGCGTGCAGGTTCAGAGCACGTAGACCTGCCCGGTCTGCCGTCCCTCGATCGAGCGGACGTACGCCTGCGCCACGTCGGCCAGCGGCACGGGCTTCATGCCGGGGAAGTAGTCGCCGTACGCGTCGAGCGCCTCGGTGAAGACGGTCGGGCTGACGGCGTTGACGCGCTGCGGCGCGATCTCGATGGCCGCGGCCCGCACGAACGCCTCCACCGCGCCGTTGACCAGCGAGGCCGCCGCCCCGGTGACGATCGGTTCGCGCGCCAGCACGCCGGTGATCAGCGTGAACGACTCGGTGACGTGCGCCAGGCCTTCGCGGACCAGCGCGACCTGGGAGAGGACCTTGCCGGTCAGTCCGGCCTGGTAGTCCTCGATCGTCAGCTCGCCGAACGGCTTGAACGGCACGTGCCCGGCGGCCGACGCGACGGCGTCCACCTGCCCCACGGTCTGGTAGAGATCGGCCACCTGGGCCGGGTCGGTCACGTCGTACTGCAGGTCGCCTCCGGTGCGGGAGACGGTCACGACGTCGTGCTTGCGTTCGGTCAGCACCTCGTGCACCGCGGTGCCCAGCTTGCCGGTGGCTCCTACGAGCAAAATCCTCATGCCCTCGACGCTATGGCTGCTTCGAGCACGAGTGAAATGCCGTTCGTGCAGCACTTATGATCGGTGGTTATGAATGTCGAGCTGCGTCACCTGCGAGCGCTCGCCGCGATCGGCGACCACCGTTCGATCACCGCGGCCGCGCAGGCGTTGCACGTCACGCAGCCCGCTCTCTCGCGCACGCTGGAGCAGTTGGAACGGCGTCTGGGCGTGCGCCTGGTGGAACGCACGACCCGTCACGTCGCGCTGACCGAACCGGGCCAACGGCTGTGGGAGCACAGCCACCGCATCCTCACCTCGCTGGACACGGCACTGGCCGAGGCCGTGAGGCCCCAGCCGCTCCGGCTCACCTTCGCCTGGGCCGCGCTCGGCGAGTACACCATCCCGTTCCTGCGGGAGTGGCGCGCCGAACACCCGGACGTGCTCGTGCACATCCGCCGCTCCGACGACCCGGAGGCGGCGCTGCGGCGCGGCGAGGCGGACGTGGCCGTCCTGCGCACCGAACCGGCCGGCGCGGACATCGACCACGTGGCGTTGCTCGACGAACCCCGCGTGGCGGCCGTCGCGGACGATCACCCGCTGGCGGCCCGCGACGCCCTGCTGCTCGCCGATCTGGCGGGCGAGTGCGTGGCGGTGTGCGAGACGGCGGCGACGACCGGGGCCGAGCTCTGGCCGTCCGGGGCGCGCCCGCGCACCGTCGACGTGCCCGGCGTCGTCGAGTGGCTGACGTCGATCGCGACCGGCGCGACGGTCGGCGTCACGGCGGCCGGCAGCAGCCACCACAACCCGCACCCCGGCGTCACCTACCTGCCGCTGGCCGACGCCGAGCCGATCACCGTCCGCCTGGCGTGGCCGGCACCCGCGGCGCATCCGTCGACCGAGGCGTTCGTCGCACTGGCGCGGCGCCGTCTGGCCGCCACAGCCGCAGCTGCAGCATCGCCGCGAATCGCGCGTCCGGATCGCTGAGGTCGATCTCCCCGACCTCCGACAACCGTCGCAGCCGATAGCGGAACGTGTTGGGGTGCACGAAAACGGCGGCCGAGGCGGCCACGACGTCCCCGAAGGCGTCGAGCCAAGCGCCGAGCGTCTCCACGAGGTTGCCGCTGTGCTTGCGGTCGTAGGCGATCAACCGCGCGACGGGACCGGTCAGCGTGTCCCCGCGTTCGGCGATCAGGTCCGACAGCTCCAGCAACAACCCCTCACTGTGCACATCGGACACTCGCGCCACCCCGAGTGCGGCCCGCCCGGCCCGCAACACCCGCAGCACGAGATCGGCACCGGCCCGCGACCGCGACAGCGTGAGGCCGTCGGACACCTCGCCGACGCCCACCAGCACGTGGTGCCCGATGCGGTTGCGGAAGTCCGTGGCGATCCGCAGCGCCCGGTCCTCGGACTCGGCGGGCAGGATCGCGTAGGCGACGTCGCCGATCAACGCGGCGGCGGCGCGCGGGTGCACCGCTGTCAGGTGCATCGCGAGCGCGTCGGCGACCTGCTGGCGTTCGGCCAGCAGCCGGGCGTGCGCGGCCGGGTCGTCACCGTGCGAGTGGGCCAATGCCAACGCCAGCACCACGCAAGCCTGGTCGGCCAGCCCGAGCCGCCGCACCGCCTCCGCCGCCCCCTGACCACCCTCGACGGCGGTCGAGACCAGGTCCGCGCGCAACCGGCGTTCGACGTCGGCGCCCGCGCGCTGGCGCATCATGTGCAGCGCCACGAGCTTGGCCGCGTCGCCGAACGCGGCGGACCTGTCCGGGGACAGCGGCCCGCGCACGGCGGCCCAGATCGAGCCGAGGAACTCGTCGCCCGCGCGCACCGCCACGGCGAGGCGGGGCAGGCACAGCGACCCGTCGTCGGCGAGCAGCCCCTCGATGTAGACGGCCTGATCGCTGCGGTAGAGCCGCTGGAACACCCCGCGCTCCTCCAGCATCCGCGTGTAGCGCACCGGGACCTTCCTGCCCAGGATCGTCTCGACGCGCGACGGATCCGCCTCGTCCTGCCGCCCCGAGAACGCGAGCACCCGCGAACTGCGGTCCTCGATCGTCACCGGGGCGCTGATCAGCGACGCCACCGCGTTGGCCAGGGCGAACAGGTCCCCGGCCGGCACGCCGCCGAGCGTCTCGGACGGGTCGACCTCACCCTCGGCCAGCAGCGACCGCAGCATCGCGGCGAGCTGCGTCCACGACGCGCCCGGCGCCAGGCCGAGCAGGACGACACCGGACCGGTCGACGGCCTGGGCGATCTCGTCCGTGACCACGACCGGCCCCCGCACGACGAGCGCCGCGGCCCCGTCCAGCATCCCGAGGATCTCCGCCGGGTCCCGGACGCCGACACCCAGCACCAACGCGGACGGCGGCAGCGCCTGGTCGTCGTCGGGGTCGTGGATCACCACCCCGCCCACGTCGGTGGCACGGCTCGGATCACCACGCACGAGGTCGATCAGCGTGGTGCCGAGGTCGTCCAGCACGCGGGCGAGGCCTGTTCGCGGACTCATGTCCACCACCCTGCCAACCGTCTACAGCGGAATCCAGTGAGGGTTCAACGAGTGAAGTCTACTGGCGCACCAGCGTGTTCAGGCTGGTCAGGTGCCCTTCAGTGGCTCCGGGTGTCGAAGCGTTCGCGCAAATCGGGAGCAGCGCGAGAGACGCGCGGGCGGTCACGGCTGCACAATTGCTTGACGAGCGGAAGGTTGAAGGCGTGACCTCAACGGAACAAGAGGGCTGGGCGGATCTCCCCGCGTGGCGTGAGCTCCTTCCCGGGCAGCGAGCCGACCTCTGGGTGCTCGACGTCGCCACGGGGGAGTCCGAGCTCGTTCTGAGCAGCACCGAACGGCTGATCGAAGCCCCGCAGTTCCATCCGGCCGGCCGGCATCTGGTGGTCAACGGGGACGGGGTGCTGCTGCGGGTCGATCTGCAGGGGGACCGCACGCCGACGGTGGTGCCAGTGACCGGGCTGCCACCGGTCAACAACGATCATGTCGTCACACCGGACGGCCTGTGGCACATCGTGTCCGCTGTGGACGGTCATCTCCACCGGGTGCCGTGGAACGGTGGTGAGGCCGTGCGCGTGACGGTCGACAAGGAGCCGGAGCGGTGTTTCCGGCACTTCCTGCACGGCATCTCGCCGGATGGCCGCCGCCTCACCTACGTCGGGGTGGAGATGGCGGACGGCGACGAGTGGGGGCGTCGTGCCGTGTGGACTCTCGATCTCGGCACGGGAGCCGAGGTGCGGGTCGGTGACGGCTACTCGCCCGCCGACGGACCGGAGTTCTCGCCTGACGGGACGGCGTTGTACTTCAACTCCGAGTTCCGGTCGACGAGCGAAGGCCACGCCCAGTTGTTCCGGCGGGACGAGGTGTCCGGGACGGTCGAACAGCTGACCGGTGACGAGCGGGTCAACTGGTTCCCGCATCCGTCGCCCGACGGCGCCCACGTCGCGTACCTGAGCTATCCGGCCGGAACCGTCGGACACCCGGCCGACCTGCCCGTCGAGCTTCGGCTGCTGACGTTGCCGCGGTCGGCTCCACGAACCCTCGTCGCTCTGCGGGGAGGGCAGGGAACGATCAACGTCAACAGCTGGTCCCCGGACTCCCGCCGCATCGCCTACGTCGAGTACCCGATCAGCGTGCGATAGACGCGGGGCCCGCCACCATCGCGGTGACGGGCCCCGTGTTCGTGCACCGGAACTGCTGTCTAGACCGGTTCGAGCAGTGCGGAGATCCGGGCGACCCGGCCGTTCGCGCCGAACTCGAAGTGCAGGTAGCGGTTGTTGACCTCGTACCGGTCGAAGCTCGGACCGCTGCGTTCCGGGCTGCCCAGGAACGCCGTGACCTCGTCGCGAGTGGCGGTGGCGGAGAGCCCCCGCACCAGCTCGCCGGGACGCGGGTACTCGCCGTAGGTCTCGTCCTCGGAATCCGGCTGGGTCCGCACCATCACCGAGGCCAGGACGTCGTCCTCGAAGAGCAGTTCCGTACCGGCCTCCTTGAAGACGAAGTACGTGGACTTCTCGCCGTCGAAGTCGTACTCGCTGACCTCCATCTGGGGGCCGACCAGGACGATCGCGTCGAGGATGCGGCTGTCACCCTGGCGGTGGCCCAGGACGTCGAGCAGCACGGTGATCTCACCGGAGACCGTGGTCATATGCCCTTCTTTCGGTTCTCGGCTTTGATCTTGTCCAAGGCCGCGTCGACGTCCTTGGCCGAGTAGCCGTGAGCGAGGAGGTTCTTGCGGGTCGTAGCGTAGTCCCTGTTCGCGGCCTTGCTGAGGTCCGCCGCGTCGTCCTCGATCTGCTTCTTCGTGTTCTTGCCGCGAAAGGTGTCGCTCTTGGCGTGGACGTCTTTCGGGACCTCGATCGCGTTCGCCTTGTTGTGCAGGGCGTCGGCCTCTTGCTTGGTCAGTTTGCGGCCGAGCCGCTTCTCCTCGGCACGCTTGAGCGCCGCCGACGACGGGATGTGGTCGTGCTCCAGGTTGTCGCCGACCTTCTCGCGCTTCTTGAGGTTGGCGTACGAGTCGACGTCGAGCGCCTGAACGTTGTTGCCGGCCGGGCGCTTCGCCGTGCGCAGCTTCGTGCCGATGGGGTTGAAGACCCCGGCGTTGGTGATGGTCCTGTTCGCCTTGGGCTTCTTGACCTTAGGCATTGAGCACCTGGCTGATGGCGAGATCGATCGCCTGGTCGAGGAGGATCGAGGTGATCTCCTTGAAGATGGGGATCTCCAGCAGCGAGGCGCCGAACGTCGGGACCGCGGTGGCGATGGCCTGGGCGATCTGGACGGCGAGCATGACCAGCTGCACGACGACGGCGATCTTGAGCGCGACCACGACACCCGCGCAGACGTAGAGGCCGGCACCGATCAGCGACGAGGCGGTGGCGCCGTCCTCGAGGTTCTTCTTCGGTGCCTCCTCGTCGGTCCAGAACGCCTTGAAGCCGTCGATGGCCGCGCCCCTGTTCGCGCTCAGCACCTGCTGGGCGTGCTCCTCGGCGGCGGCCGCGGCGGGGCCGAGCCGGTCGGCGAAGTCCGACCAGAGACCGCCGAGGTCGAAGAGCTTGCCCTCGTCGCTCTCCGGCCAGTTGAAGCCCAGGGTGTTGAGCAGCCCGGACAGTTCCGGGGGCAGCATCATGCCGGTCGTCATGCCTGTTCCTCCAACAGCTGCTGGAACGTGCCCTGGTTGGCGCTCTCCACGGCCGAGTAGTCGTCGGCCATGCCCTGGAGGTTCTGGCCGATCTCCGCGAGACCGTCGGCGTTGTCCTCGAACGACTCGAACGCGGCCTCGGAGACGATCTGGTAGATCGTGCCCAGCGCCGAGCCGAGCTCGTCGCCGCCGAACGCGCCGGTCAGACCTTCGACCTGGCTGCGGAACGCGGCGACGTCACTCGTCAGGGAGTCGCCGGTCCCCAGGATCTCCTTCGCGGATCCGCCGATCATCTCGGCGGACACTTCCATCCCGGACATCGTTGTCACTCCCTAGTCGACGGTGCGCATGATCGAGGTGAGGTTGGTCGTGTAGGCGCGCAGGTGCTGCATGCTCTGCTCGCGGACCTTTTCTGCTTGTTCACTGACCGCCTGCAACGCGGCGACGTCCAGCGCGGGTCTGTCCGCCGCGGCGGACAGGCGTTCCCACTCGTCGATCGCGGTGTTGACCGCCTGGATCACCGCCTGCGTCAGTTGCGCGGGCGGGTACTGCAACGCGACGACCGTCAGCGACAAGGCATCGACCTGGCCGCTGGTAACGGCGGCGTTGACCTCGTTGTCGTCGTCATGGCCCTCACCGACGACCATCGGCGCCGGATCCGCCGACAGCGCCGACTGGGTGGAAGTCACCACGTCCATCGCGTCCTGGAACAGGTGGCCGACGTACTGGGGCGTGCTGTCACCGCTGATACCGGTCTTCGCCATCGACGCCTCGAGCAGGCCCTGAATCCGGCGCAACGCCTCGCCACCCTGCCGGGTGAAGTCCGCGAGCTGCTGACCCAGCGCGGCGAGGTCGGGGCCTGGATCACCGGCGCCGGGAGTGTCGATCAACGACTGCTCCAAGGCGGTGTTGATGGCCTCTCTCATCGGCTTCGACACGGCACCGGGCGGCTGCGTGAGCAGATCCGGGTGGATGTCGAGCCAGATGATCCGGCGGTCCCGCACCACAACACTCACGCCCGGCGCCGTGGCGACCGAGTCCTCGAGCTCGTACGGCTCCGGTGCCGGCGGCATGTACCCCGCTCTCGCCAACGCCAGCCGATGGTGCTGCTCAGCGAGCCGGGCCTCGTAGTTCTGGCTTCCGTCCGCCCTGTCGCCCTCTGTCATGGAATACCTCCCTGTTTCGGAGAGTAGCAACATGATCACGAGGTGATGACTCGAAGGGCGGAATGCTGTCCGTCAAACGGGACCAGTTGATACGGAGAGTAGATATATCCGTAGTTGATTAATCCGAATAGGGGACGTGGGATTCGAAATGCAGTAGTGCGCAAGATGACCGGAACTGCCGCGGCGATCCCCACCGCGCTGCGAACGAAGCCGCACCGACCTGCGGAGTGGTAGCTCGGCAGGTCAGTGCGGCGTTGATGCTAAAGAGGAATCCACTCCGTCTTCACCGTCACCGCGTCCAGCACGTCGGGCAACGGCGTCACACCCAGCCCCGGCCCGGTCGGAACGGGCAGGTGGCCGTCCTGCAGCACGAACGGCTCCGTGACGTCCAGCTGGTAGTAGCGGCCGGACGCCGAAGTGTCGCCCGGCAGCGTGCAGCCCGGCAACGCCGCCAGCGCCACGTTCGCGGCCCTGCCGATGCCGGTCTCGAGCATCCCGCCGACCCACACCCCGATGTTGTTCGCGGCGCAAACGTCGTGGATGCGCCGCGCCTCCAGATAGCCACCGACCCGGCCGGGCTTGATGTTGACGATCTGGCACGCGCCGAGCCTGATCGCGTCGGCCGCCGACGACGCCGAGGTGATCGACTCGTCCAGGCAGATCGGCGTCCGCACCACCTTGGCGAGCTCGGCGTGGGCGAGCAGTTCCTCCTCGGCCAGCGGTTGCTCGATCAGCAGCAGGTCGAACGGGTCGAGCTTCGCGAGGTGGCGGGCATCGCCCAGCGTGTACGCGGTGTTCGCGTCGACCTGCAACAACACGTCGTCACCGAACCGTTCGCGCACGGCCCGCACGGGTTCGACGTCCCAGCCCGGCTCGATCTTCAGCTTGATCCGCTCGTAGCCCTCGTCCAGGTAGCCGCCGACGGCGTCGAGCAGTTCGGGGATCGAGTTCATGATCCCGACCGACACCCCGCACGGCACGCGATCGCGGACAGCGCCCAGCTCACGGCCGAACGACACCCCACGCGCGCGCAGTTCGGCGTCCAGGACGGCCATCTCCAACGCCGCCTTGGCCATCCGATGACCGTGGAAGCGAGCCAGCCGGGGCGCGACGGAGATGCCGTCGACCGGTCCGGTCAGCGCCGGGATGAAGAACCGCCGCAGCACGTCCGCGCAGCCCTCCACGTACTCCGGCGAGTACACCGGATCGACCAGCGCGCCGCACTCGCCCCAGCCCTCGCCCTCGTCCGTGACGGCACGCAGCAGCAGCAACTGCCGCACGGTCTGCGTGCCGAACGAGGTGCGGAACGGCGACTTCAGCGGCATCTCGACCCAGCGGATCTCCACCCCGGTCAGCTTCACGACTCACTGCCCTTCTCGACGACGTACCAGCCGGACCTGTCGAACCCGGTTATCCGCGCACCGCTCGCGAGCAGACCGCCGAGCACCTCCCGCACGGCGTGCCGCCACTCGTCGGCCACGGCCGGGTTTGTAGTCCGGAGAGACTCGATGTCCGGCGGCACGGCGACCAGGACCGTGCTGCCGGAACACACTCCCGGCACCGGCCGCCCGTCCTCGGAGATCCCGAGCCCGACCACGCCCGTCGCGCTGACGGTCCGCGGTCTGCCCTCGCACGCGGCCACGGCGGCGGGGGAGGAGATGCGCCAGCTGATCAGCAGCCGGTCGGTCTCGCCGCCGCCGTTGATGTCGTCGTGCATGTGGCCGTAGAAGTCGGGCAGGTACTCGGTCGCGTCGGCGCCGAGCTTGCCCAGGTTGAAGTACGCGTTGCGGCGCACCAGCGGGTCGAACGTCCAGCTGACCTCGGTCAGGCCGCGTTCGAGCGCCCACGTCCGCTGGTCGAGCTTGAGCGCGTAGCCGACGTTGCGGCCGCGCATGCCCGCCGCCACCCCGGCGATGTGGCTGTGCAGCGCACCGGCGGCGGGCGGCGAGCAGAACCCGATGCAGGCACCCACCAGGGCGTCGCCGTCGAACGCGCCCGCGACGTAGCTGCCCGCCTTCGTCATCGCCCGCAGCAGTTCGGCGGTGACCGGGGGAGTGCCGCCGGCGGCGGTCGGCCGCCAGATCGACTCGTACAACCGTTGCGTGGCCAGGAGTTCCGCGTAGTCCGTGAGCTGGCGGACCACCACGTTCTGCTTCACCAGGGTCATGTCAGCTCCTTCACCAGCGCCGCGAGCAGCTGGGTGCGCGGAACGAGCTCCGACACCAGCACGTGCTCGCTCTCCGCGTGCGCGCCACCGCCGACGGCACCGAGGCCGTCGAGCGTCGGAATTCCCACGCCCGCGGTGAAGTTGCCGTCCGACGCGCCGCCGACCGCCGCCTGGGTGATCCCTGGCAGGAGCCCGGAGGCCACCTCGAACAACGCGGACGACGCGGACAGCTCCAGCGGCGGGCGGTTCGGGCCGCCGGTCACCTCGACCTTCGCGCCGTCCAGCACCGGCTGCAACGCCTTCATGTCCTCGTCGACCCGTTGCTGCTCGGCGAGGTTCCGCACCCGGACGTCCACCATGAACTTCCCTTGCGCGGGAACGGTGTTCGTCGTCGTGCCGGAGGAGAGCACGGTCGGCACGACGGTGGTCCCGGCGGCGGGGTCCGCCAGCAGTGAGACCTTGAGGATCTGGTGCGCGGCCTCGATCGTCGCGTTCACGCCGCGTTCGGGTTCGAGCCCGGCGTGCGAGGCGCGCCCGTGCAACGTCACCTCGTACATCGAGGTGCCCTTGCGTTCGGTCTTCAAAGCACCGCCGTCCGCAGAGCCCTCGCAGACCAGGACAGCGGTGTGCTCGACGGCCTCGGTCTCGATCAGTCCGCGCGACGTCGGCGAGCCGATCTCCTCGTCGCCGGTGATGAGAACCGTGACGCCGTCGGGAGAACCGAGCGCCGCGACGGCGTTGAAGATCATCGCGACGCCGGTCTTCATGTCGAAGCAGCCCGGCCCGCGCAGCACGCCGCCCTGCACGCTGAACGGAATCCTCTCCAGCGTGCCGATCGGCCACACGGTGTCGTGGTGGCCGAGCAGCAACACCTTGCGCGGTCCCGATCCCAGCCGCCACCGCAGATGTGTGCGGCCGTCGAGCACGATCTGTTCCGGCTGCGCGCCGAGCAGTGCGGCACCCAGCTGGGCGGTGACCTCGGCGCTGCGGGCGACCGCGGCCAGGTCGGTGGACGGCGACTCGCAGGACACGAGCCGCTCGATGTCGTCGATCAGGTTCATCAGGAGACCTTCGGCGTGGCGCGGACACCCATGTGGACGTACTGCTCCCCGGTGGGCAGCGTGTAGAAGACCAGCGAGGACCAGCTCTTCGAGTCCGGCCACAGGTAGAGGAAACGTCCGTCGCCGGCCGGGATGAGATCGATCGCGGGCGGCTTCGGGAACATGCCGGCCAGCGGACCGGTCGGCGTCACGTCCAGCTGCAGCCCGTGCTCGCCCTCGACGATGTCGAGCCTCATCGAGGCCCGCTCGTACCTGCCGAGGTACGGCGCGGTGTCCACAGTGGGCGGTTCGGCGTCCGGCTTGCGCGGCATCGGCATGTCGACGCCCGCCAGTTCGGCGAAGATCTCCTTGTACAGCTCCAGATACACCTCACGGGCCGTGTCGCCGTTGGTCAGCAACGTGACCGCGAGGTCGTGCTCCGGCAGGATGCGCAGGAACGCGGACTGGCCGATGGTGTTGCCGTCGTGGCCGACCAGGCGTTGCCCGTCCCAGCCGAACCGGATCCAGCCGACGCCCCACGAGTCGCCCAGCGCCTCCTTGTCCGGCACGTCGGTCTGCTTCTCGGTCATCACGGCCGCGGACTCCTCCGACAGCACCCGCGTGCCGTCCTCCGCCACGCCGCCGTTGAGGTGCATGCGCGCGAACTTCAGCACGTCCTCCGCGCACGCGAAGATCGTTCCGGCCGGGCCGAGCGAGCGCGGCAGCATCCACACCGGCGCCGGCTCGAGCTTCTCGTCCTTGGTGACGTGGCCGACCGCGGCTCGGTGCAGCAGCGCCTCCTCCGGCAGCGTGCCCGCGCGGGTCAGGCCGAGCGGGACGTAGAGCCGCTCGCGCATCGCCACGTCCCACGTCTTGCCGGTGAGCTTCTCGATCACCCGGCCGGCCAGGACGAATCCCGCGTTGCTGTAGGAGAAGGTCGCGCCGAGCGGGTGGTTCTGCGCGGCGTCGGCGAGCAGTTCGGTGTAGCGCTCCAGGCAGTCGTCACCGCGGCCGGTGTCGGTGAAGTTGTCGCCGTCGATGCCGCTGGTGTGCGTGAGGAGGTGCCGCATGGTCACCTTCTGCTCGACCACCGGGTCGGAGAGCTTCAGCTCCGGCAGCACGTCCACGATCGGCGCGTCGAGGTCGAGCAGTCCCTCGTCGACGAGCTGCATGACGACCGTCGTCGTCCACACCTTGCCCATCGACCCGATCTGGAAGATCGTGTCCTCGGTGACCTCGACGCCGGTCGACAGGTTCAGCACGCCGTGGTGCGCCTGGATCGTGTCGCCCTTGTAGAGGATGCCGAGGGCCGCGCCCGGCAGGTCGTGCTTCTTCGCGAGTGCGGAAAGCCTGCGCTGCCAGTGCTTCGCGTCGAGCGGCTTGCGGTTCTCCGCGTGCTCGCGCACCCAGTCGGTCACGCGGTGGTTGAAGTCCGCGCGGTGCGACGGCTTGCCGTTGAGGATGAACAGGTGCGACTCGTCCGGGTAGAGCACCAGCTCGGTGGGCACGCCGTTCTGGCGCAGCGCGGTGAACCACTGCTCGGCCTGGCCGACGGGGCACCTGTCGTCGGCGGCGCCGTGGTAGATCAGGGTGGGCGTGCGGACGTCACCGACCTTCGTCAGCGGGGACAGTTCCGCGAGGTGCCCGCCCTGGCCGCCCAGTTCGAGCTCGGTGACGTAGTGACCGGCGTCGGACGTGCCGCCCATGCTGGTCAGGTCGCTGACCACGCCGCCCGCCACGGCCGCGGCGAACCTGCTGTCGCGGCTGGTCAAGTAGCAGGTCATGTAGCCGCCGTAGCTGTAGCCGGTGACGGCGAGCTTCGCCGGGTCCGCGAGTCCCTCGGCGACCAGCTCGTCGAGCGGCTCCAGGAAGTCCTTGGCGTCCGCCTTGCCCCACGCGCCGAGCGCGGCCCGGTAGAAGGCCTCGCCGTAGCCGTCGCTGCCGCGCGGGTTGAGCAGCAGCACCGCCCAGCCCTGCTGCGCCAGCACCTGGTGGTAGAGGTGGACCGGGTCCGCCGCGCCGTTCCACGCGTTGTGCGGGCCGCCGTGGATGTCGAGCAGCAACGGCGCGGGGCCGGTGGTTTCGGGGTCACGGACCAGCCAGCCGTGCACGACCGTGCCGTCCGAGATCGTGAACTCGCGTTCCTCGCGGACGAACGGCGTGATCTCGGTGTGTCCGGTGTGGACGGTGGCCTCGCCCGTCGTCAGGTCGACGGTGGCGATCTCGCCGAACGAGGTCGGCGTGCCCAGGACGATCGCGGCGACGTCACCGGCGACGGAAAGCCCTGCCACGACTCGGGAATCCCCGCCCAGGACCAGGCGCGGCGCGTCCCCGTCCTCCAGGTCGACGGCGTAGAGCTGGGTGCAGCCGCGGTCACGGGCGCAGAACAGCACCGTGTTCCCGTGCTGCACCGGCAGACCGCCGGGATAGCCCGCCATGCCGGGCATGAGGTTGCGGTCCAGCGAGGCGGACAGGTTGCGCACCTCGCCGTCCAGTGACAGGTGCAGGAGGTCGAGGTGGCCGGTGTCCGTGGTGGTGCGCCCGATGACGAGCAGACCCGCCTCGGTCCAGGTGACCGTTCCGGCCTGCCCGTCGGCCGAGCCGACGAGCCGCGGTTCGGTGGCGCCATCGACCTCGACCACGTGCACCGCCGAGCGGAACGTCAGGTCGGCGTCCTCGTCGCGCGAGGCCGTGAAGGCGAGCTTCGTGCCGTCCGGGGACCACGAGGGCGCGCCGGCGTGCCAGTCGCCGCTGGTCAGCTGCCGCACCTCGCGGGTCTCCAGGTCGAGCACGTGCAGGTGGGCGCGGAGGCTGCGCAGGTAGCCGGATCCGTCGGCCTTGTGGAAGAGACGGCTCGTGACGATCGGCGCGGAGACGTCCGCGATGTCGACGGGCGCGGAGAACGCGAGCTTCGTGCCGTCCGCGCTCCACACCGGCGCGCCGGCGCCGAGGGGGAGGGTCGTCAGCTTCTCGGGTTCGCCGTCGAGCAGCCAGATCTGGGCCGGGCCGTCCTGGGCGCGCAGGAACGCGATCCTGCCGTCGGGCGACCAGGCCGGTGCCGTGTCGGACTTACCCCTGGTGAGCTGCTTCGTCTTGCCGTTCGACACCTTCCAGAGCGCGCGGTCGTCGCGGTCGTTCTCGCGGTCGGTGGTGCGCAGGACGTAGACGATCTCGGTTCCGTCGGGCGAGATCGCCGGCTGCTCCGGCAGCGCGTAGCCGTACAGGTCCTCGACGGTGGTCATGATGCGGATCCCCTCAGTTCGGAACGGAACAGGTCGAGCACGTTCTGGCCCAGGACGCGGACGATGTCGTCCTCGGGCCATCCCCTCTTCTGCAGAGCCTCGGTCACCAGTGGCAGTCCCGCAGGCCCTTCCAGGCCGGGCAGGAAGCGGTCGGTCGGGACGCCCTCGATGAACTGGGCCTCGCAGCACGGCGGCGTGGTGTCCTCCAGGACCTCCTTGACGAAGTCCGGGCCGAGGCCGACGTGCCGGACGCCCATGACGCCCGCGATGTGCTCGATGTGGTCGACCAGGCGGCCGATCGTGAAGTCGGACTCGTGCAGGAACGGCGCGAAGAAGTTCACGCACACCACGCCGCCGTTGTCCGCGATGCCCTTGAGCTGGGCGTCGGTCAGGTTGCGGTGGTGGTCGCGCAACGCCCGTGCCGACGAGTGCGTCGCCATCACCGGACGGGTCGAGAGCTCCAGCACGTGGTCGACGCCCGCCGCGCTCAGGTGGCTGACGTCGAAGATCATGCCGAGGCGTTCCATCTCGGCGTGCGCGGCGACGCCCGCCCTGGTCAGCCTGCTGCCGGTGGCGTCCTCACCGCTGCCGTCGGCCAGCGCGGTGCGGCCGAAGTGCGCGAGGGACGCGATCCGCACGCCCAGCCGGTGCAGCGTCTCCAGCAGTTCGACGTCCTCGCCGACGCCCGGCGCGCTCTCCAGCGCGAGCACGAGCGCGATGCGGTCGTCGGCCAGGGCCTCGTCGATCTCGGTGCCGGTGACGCAGAGCCTGGTCTCCGGGCTCGCCTCGGCGATCCGGTGGGCGACCTCGATCATCCGCAACGTCTGCCGCAGCGCGCCTTCCGGCCGGAACACGTCGTCGATGAACACCGGCAGGACCTGCAGGTTCACCCCGCCCGCCTGCAGTTGCGGCAGCCACCGCTCGCGGAAGTGCGGTACCCACCGCTCGACCGGGCGGTGGACGAGCGCGTCCAGGAGGTCGTTGTGGGTGTCCGCGACGACGCTGCGCCCGTGCAGATCGTCGATCATGAAGCCTCCAGCCTCGTGTCACGCCTGGGCGCGGCCGCGAGCAGCTCGCGCGTGTACTCGTGCTGGGGGTCGGCGAGCACCTGCGCGGCCGGCCCCTCCTCCACGATCTTGCCCGTTTTCATCACCGCGACGCGGTCGCTCACGTACCGCACGACGGCGAGGTTGTGCGAGATGAACAGCATGGTCAGGCCGAACTGTCGTTGCAGTTCGCGGACGAGGTTGAGGACGGCGCCCTGCACGGACACGTCCAGCGCGGACGTGATCTCGTCGGCGATGATCACCTTCGGTTTGCCCGCCAACGCCCTGGCGAGCGCGACGCGCTGCCGTTGCCCGCCGGAGAGCCTCGCCGGCAGCGAGCCCGCCCGGCCGGGGTCGAGGTTCACCAGTTCGAGCAGCCTCGCGACCTCGGCCTTGCGGTCGGTGCCGCGGGGCATGGCCTCGGCGATCGTGTTGCCGATGCTCATCCTCGGGTCGAGCGACGAGTACGGGTCCTGGAAGACCATCTGGACCTTGCCGTCCGCGTGCACCGCGCCCTCGGTGGGCTTGATCAGGCGGACCGCGGTGGAGGCCAGGGTGGACTTGCCGGAACCCGACTCGCCGACGAGGCCCAGGACCTGGCCCGACGGCACGGTGAGGCTGACGTCGTCGACCGCCGTGTGGTGGCCGAAGCGGACGGTGACGTTGCTGAAGACGAGGTCGGTCATCGCGCACCTGCCAGTTCGGTCTCGGACTTCCAGCACGCGACCCGGTGCCCGTCGCCGAACGGTTCGAGCTCGGGTTCCTCGGTACGGCACTGGTCGTCGGCGAGCGGGCAGCGCGGTGCGAACGGGCACCCCTGGCCGATCTCGCCGGGCTCCGGTGGCCTGCCGGGGATGACCGCGAGCGGCGCGTCCCGGTCCGTGTCGAGGTCGGGCACCGCCTTGAGCAGCGCCGTCGTGTACGGGTGCCGTGCCGCCGTGAACAGTTCGTCCGTCGGCAGCTCCTCGACGATCCGGCCCGCGTACATCACGAGCACGCGGTCGCAGGTCTGCGCCACGACGGTGATGTCGTGGCTGATCAGCAGCACCGCGGCACCGCGCTCCTCGCGGATCCTGGCGAGCAGCTTGAGGACCTCGCGCTGCACCGTGACGTCGAGCGCGGTGGTGGGTTCGTCGGCGATCACCAGCTGGGGTTCGCCCATCAGTCCCATCGCGATCATGGCCCGCTGCCGCATGCCGCCGGAGAACTCGTGCGGGTACTGCTTCGCCCGCCGTTCCGGCTCCGGGATCCGCACCGCTTCGAGGCGGCCGATCGCCTTGCGCAGCGCGGCTTTGCGGCTCAGGCCCTGGTGCACCTCGGACACCTCGGCGACCTGCCCGCCGATGCGCCTGGTCGGGTTGAACGACGTCATCGGGTCCTGGAACACCATCGCCAGCCGCGTACCCAGCTCGCGGTCCGGGGTCTGGTCGAGGGGCTTTCCGTTGAACCGCAACGTGTCCGCGGTGACCGTGCCGGGATGTTCGACGAGCCGCGACACGGCCAGCGCCGTGAGGCTCTTGCCGGAGCCGGACTCGCCGACCACGCCGATCATCTCTCCGTTGTGGACGGTGAACGACACGCCCCGCACCGGCGAGATGCCGCCGGGGAAGGTGACGTGCAGGTTCCGCACGGTCAGCAGCCCGCTTTCGTTGGTGCCGCCGGTGGACTGCGGCGCGCGGACCGCGGTGCCCCGCGGTTGCCGCTGCCGGTGACCCGCCGCCGCTGCCTCGCCGAACAGGTTGAACGCCAGACCGGCGAGCACCACGGCGATCGCGGGCCCCAGTGCGGGCGCGGGGGAGACGTAGATGCGGCTGAGACCCTCGCCGAGCAGCCGCCCCCAGTCGTAGGAGGGCGCCTGCACGCCGATGCCGAGGAACGACAGCCCGGCGAACGCGGTCAGCGCCGAGCCCGCCACGAGGGTGGCGTTGATGACGAGCGGCTCCGCGATGTTGGGCAGGACGTGCCGGGTCAGCAGGCGGAACCGGCCCACCCCGCACACCCGCGCGGCCTTGATGAAGTCGCGTCCGCTCACCGAGGCCGTCAGCGTCTGGGTGAGCCGGGCGAACGACGGCGCGATCGCGAACGCGATGGCGAGCACCGCGCCGACCGTGCCGGTGCCGAAGATGACGGCGAAGAACAGCGCCAGCAACAGCCCGGGGAACGCGACGGCGATGTTGACCGCCGACGTGACGATCCTGGCCGCCCACCGCGGCAGCACCGAGGGCGCCGAGCCGAGGACCAGGCCGGTGACCACGCCGATCAGCGTCGCGAGCAGGGCCAGCCCGATGGTGAGCCTGGTCGCCACCAGCACGCGGTAGAAGATGTCGCGGCCGAGCTGGTCGGTGCCGAGGAGGTGCTCGGCGGACGGGCCCTGCTGGATGGAGTCGGTGTCGATGGCTCCGGCGCGGTCGCCCCACAGGAGCGGCGCGAAGATCGCCAGGGCGAGCAGGACCGCGAGCAGGACGGCGGAGGCCGCGCCCACGGGGGAGCGGAGGACGGTCAGGCGGCGCACGTCGCCTCCCCGGCGGTCGGTGGCGTTGGACGGGCAGCGTTGACGGCACGCGGGCTGATTGGCCGTGCGGGCCGCTTGTTCGCGAGCGGCTGGGCGAGCGGGCGCATCACGCCTCCCTGATCGTCGAACGCGGATCGAGCAGCGCCAGCGCCACGTCGACGACCAGGTTCACCAGCAGCACCCCTGCCCCGTACACCAGCACGATTCCCTGCACCGCCGGGTAGTCCTTCTGCTGGATCGAACCGACGATGGTCGAACCCAGTCCCGGCCACGCGAACACGTTCTCCACCAGCACGGTCCCCGCGACCAGGGCGGCGAGCATCATGCCGCCCAGGGTCAGGGTCGCGGTGACGGCGTTGGGCAGCGCGTGCCGCACGTACACCAGGCGTGACGGCAGCCGCTTGGCCCGGGCGGTGCGCACGAAGTCGTTGCCCAGCACGGAGAGCAGCTCCACCCGCACGATCCTGGCGAGCACCGCGGCCGGGCCGATGGCCAGCGCGAGCACCGGCAGCACCCACGACCCGGCGGCGTCGTTGCCCGCCACCGGGAAGAGGCCCAGCTGCACGGCGAAGAGACTCACGAGCGCCACCGCGAGCAGGAACTCCGGGATCGCCGCGAGCACCACGCTGGACGACGTGAACGCCAGCTCGCCGCCACGCCGGCGGCCACCCCTGGTCAGGATCGCCATGACGACGCCGACCGGCACCGCCACGACGACCACGACCAGGAACGCGAGCACCGCCAGCTGCACGGTCGCGGGCAGGCGGTCGCCGATGAGGTTCGCGACCGGCGTGCCGCTGATCAGCGAGGTGCCGAACTCGCCCTGGAACAGCCCGGACAGGTAGTGCCAGTACTGCACGGGCAACGGGTCGTCGAGACCCAGCGCGGCACGGCGGGAGGCAACGAGGTCCGGTGGCGCGGCCAGGCCCAGTGACTCGCGGACCGGGTCGCCGGGGATCAGGTGGATCATCAGGAACGCCGCCGTCACCAGCACCCACAGCGAGGTCAGGAAGCGCAGGGCCCGCCGCCGCGCGAACGGTGCCCAGCCGGCAGCGGTCATGAGGCCAGCATCCGGATCGAGGTCGGGTCGATGCTGTCGCTGATCGTGAACTTCGCGCCCTTCACGAACGTGGGCACGACGGCGTCGAAGTACGGCACCATGCCGGCGTCGCGGACCAGGGCGGCCTCGGCCTTGTCCCAGTGCTCGCAGCCCGCGGTGCCGGCGAGGGACGCGGCCTTCTGCGACTCCTCGGCGAACTCGGCGTTGGTGACGTGGGCGAAGTTCACGCCCTCCGGCGGCACCGGGCCGGACGCGAACGACACCAGCTGGCTCGGCAGCGACAACGTCAGCGGCACCATCGCCGCGTCCCACGCGCCGGTGCCGAACAACGTCTGGTTGATTCCCGCGGCGTCGACGGGCTGGATCTCCACCTTCACGCCGACGCCCTGCCACGCCTGCTGGATCAGTTCGGCGGTCGCGGTCAGCGTCGGGCCGAGGACGGTCGGCTGGAGCAGCTTGATCGTCAACGGTTTGCCGTCCTTCGACCGCGTGCCGTCCGCTCCCGCCCGCCATCCCGCGGCGTCAAGAGCACTGGAGGCGGCCGCCTTGTCGAACGCGGGCAGGTTCGGCGTCACGTTGTCGCCGGTGCACGGACGGGGCTCGACGGTCACGAAACCCTTGGACGGCCTGCCCTTGCCGGTGGTCAGCACCTTGCCGACCTGGGCGAGGTCGAGCGCCTGCAGAAGTGCCTTGCGCACGGCCAGGTCCTTGCCGGGATGCCCCTCCACCTGGTTGAACGACAGCGTCCCCAGCGGGGTGGCGGTGTCGACGTGCTCGAGCTTCTGCCCGAGCAGGCGTTCCTGGTCGGGGCCCGCGACGGTCGCGGCGCTGAGCTGGCCGGACAGCAGCAGGTTCACAGCGGTCGTCTCGTTCGCGATCACCCTGATCACGACCTTGTCCGGCAGGCCCTGCTGGTCCTTCTGCCAGTCGCCGGGTCCCCACGCGAAGTCCTTGCGCCGCACCAGGGTGTAGTGGTCGTTCGGCACGATCTCGGAGACCGTGAACATGCCGGTGCCCTGCTCGCCCTTGGCCAGCAGCGTGCGGTCGCTCATGCCCTTGGCGCACACGATCGGCAGCGTGCCGACGTTGGTCAGCAGGAACGCGTCCGGTGCGCCGCTGGTGACGGTGACGGTGCGGGTCGCCTCGTCCGCCGTCGCCGTGGTGCCGGGAACGACCTGGAGCCCGGCGAGCGCCGACTTGTTCTTCGGGTCGCCGACGAACGTGATGTTCGCGGCGACGTCGGCGGCGGTCAGCGGTGCCCCGTCGGCGCACGTGATGCCTTGGCGCAGCGTGAAAGTCGCCGTGGTGGTGGTGGCGTCCCACTTCTCGGCGAGGCCGGAGACGATGTCACCGTTCGATGTGCGCTCGATCAGCCTGCCGTAGAGGAACCGGCCGACCTGGCGTGCCACCGACAGGACCGTCAGCGCGGGATCGAGCGAACCCGGATCCGCGGCGACCGACATCGTGAAGGTCTTGCCCTCGGCCAAGTCCTGGCCTCCGGGCGTGGCCGACGTCCCGCACCCGGCGAGGACGACGACTCCGAGCAGGGCTATCGCGCGCTTCATGACGTCCTCCGGAGCTGGTCGACGGCGAGTCGTCCGGCGCGGCCGATCACCGCGTCGGCGGCGGGGTCGCGCAGGTCGAGCGACTGAGAGCGGGTGAACACCGCGACGGCGTAGCTGCGGCCGTCCGGGTAGGTGACGACGCCCGCCTCGTTGCGGACGCTGGGCAGCGTGCCGGTCTTGGCGGCGACCTGGACGTCGGCGGGGAAACCCGACGAGAGCCGGTGCGGCCAGATCTGCTGCGCCATGATCGTGCGAACCCGGTGACACGCCTCGGGTTCCGCGACGCGGTCGGTCCAGATGGCGTCGAGCAACGTCGTGATCTCCCTCGGTGTCGAGGAAGTGGTGCGTTCGGGATCCACGATGGACAGCTTCGAGACGCGCTCCCAGGTCGGACCCGCGAGCACCTCCTCGACGTCGTCCGTGCCCAGGTCCGCCGCCACGGAGGCGAAGAGGTCCTCGCAGCACCCCAGGATCCGAGTGCGCTCCAGACCGGCCTTGACCAGCACCGCGTCGACCGCCGCCTGGCCGACGCGGTGGAACACGACGTCCGTCGCGGCGTTGTCGCTCATGGTCATCATGAACAACGCCAGGTCGCGCCAGCTCATCTCGACGTCGTCGGCACACCCCGCGGTGCCGATGCCGCCGATGCGGTAGCGGGACGTGACGCGCGTCCGTTCGGTCTCGTCGAGCCGTCCCGCCGCCACCTCGGCCGCGTAGGCGACGGCGACCGGGATCTTGAACACCGACGCCAGCACCACCTGGTCGTCCGCGCCGTGACCGGCCTCAGGGCCGTCCACCCCGATCTCGCGGGCGTGGACGAACCCCTCCACGCCCGCGCTCGCGAACACTTCGGCGAAGGTCACGGCGCCACCCGGCGGTCCGCACGGCCGGTGTGCAGGAACAACGCGCGCCCGTTGCCGTCGTCGCCGACGAACGCGTGCGGCATGTGGATGCCATGAACCGGTTCCGCCGCAACGAGTGTGTCGTCGCGCCACGGCACCAGCTCGGTCTTGCCCGCGGACTCCGGGCTCAGCTCGGCCATGATCCCCTTCGGGATGACCTCCATCCAGATCCGGCCGTCCTCGTCCTGGGTGACCACGCGCTCGCCGACCGCCGACACGTACACGCCGGTGAACCGGTCGCCGTCGACGCGCGAGGGGTCCGCGGCGGGTTCGGGCATCGCCGGCAGTTCGACGCCGGTGAGCTCGCGCAGCACGTGCCGGAAGATCGCCTGGTAGAGGTCGATGGTCTTGCCGCCGTTGGTCAGCAACGCGACCGCGACGCCGTGCTCGGGAACCAGGCGCAGGAAGGCGTTCTGCCCGATCGTGCCGCCGTCGTGGCCGATGACCGTCGCTTCTGGGTAGTGGAACAGCTCCCAGCCCAGGCCCCAGGCGTCGCCCATCAACGCGAGGTCGGGCACCTGCACCTGAACCTGTTGCATGGCCTCGACTCCGGCGGGCGACAGCACGGAGGCGCCGGAGTTCATGTGCATCCGCGCGAACTTCAGCAGGTCGGCGGCGCTCATGGCGAGCACGGAACCGGCCGGGGCGTTCGACCGCACCAGGGACCAGACCGGCGCCACCTGCGGCCCGGCCTCCTCGTCGGGCGTGAGGTGCCCGACGGCGGCGCGGTGCATGATCGCCTCGTAGGCGTCCGCGGCGGCGTGGGTCAGGCCGAGCGGGGCGAACAGGTGCTCGCGCAGGCAGTCGTCGTACGGCTTGCCGCGCATGACCTCCACGATGCGGCCGAGCACGCAGTAGCCGGCGTTGTTGTAGCTGAACATCTCGCCGGGTGCGAAGAGCTGGGGCGTGTCGTGCAACGTGGCGACGTACTTCTCCACGCAGTCGTCACCGCGGCCGGTGTCGGTGAAGAGGTCGCCCTCGAAGCCCGAGGTGTGGTTCAGCAGCTGCCGCACCGTGATCCGCGCGGCGGCCTCCTCGTCGGCGATGCGGAACTCGGGCAGGTAGTCGCGCACCGGCGCGTCGAGGTCCAGCAGGTCCTCGTCGACGAGCTGCAGCGCGAGCGTCGCCGTCCAGACCTTGGTGATCGACCCGATCTGGAACAGCGAGTCGGTCGTCGTCTCGACGCCGGTGTTCTTGTTGAGCACGCCCGCCGCGGCCTCGGCCACGTCGTCGCCGACGGTGACGGCCACCGCGGCCCCCGGCACGTCGTGCTCGGCGGCCAGTCGCGGCAGGTTCTCCTGCAGCCACTCGTTGATCTCGTTGAGCTTGGACATCCGCGCCCCATCCCACGTCGACGTGACTCCGGTCACCGGCAACGCTAGGTTTCGCGGCCACGCGGTCACCTCGTCGCGGCCGACGAATCTGACCTTCCCGGTTCGTTCGCGCGGACGAACCCACCTGGAGGTAGAGCCTGCTCCACCTGAGGCCGGGCAGCCTGCGTGATCGTTCCGCGAGGCTCGCGAAATTACGTTCTTGGGCAGAAGAACGTTGCGAGCCAAGGAGAAACGTGATGAGGGCAGACGCGCTGTCGTTGCAGGCGGTGCGGAAGGTGTACGGCTCCGGAGGCGGCGCCGTCACCGCGCTGGACGAGGTGACCGTCGGCATCCGGCGGGGCACGTTCACCGCCGTGATGGGACCGTCCGGCTCGGGCAAGAGCACCTTCCTGCACTGCGCGTCGGGCATGGACCGGCCGACGTCCGGCCGCGTGCTGCTCGGCGACACGGACCTCGGCGGCCTGAAGGAGGCCGCGCTGACGAAGGTGCGGCGGGACCGGATCGGGTTCGTCTTCCAGGCCTACAACCTGCTGCCGTCGCTGACCGTCGAGCAGAACATCACCCTCCCGCTGCGCCTGGCGGGCCGCGCGGCGGACCGGGGCTGGCTGAACGAGGTCGTCGGCAGGGTCGGCCTGGACGGGCGGCTGGACCGGCTGCCGTCCGAGCTGTCCGGCGGCCAGCAGCAACGCGTCGCGATCGCCCGCGCACTGGTCGCCCGGCCCGAGGTGGTGCTGGCCGACGAACCGACCGGCGCGCTGGACTCCCGGACCGCGCACCAGGTGCTGACCCTGCTCCGGTCCATTGTGGACGAGATGGGGCAGACGGTGCTGATGGTCACGCACGACCCGGTGGCCGCTTCGGCGGCGCACAGCGTGCTGTTCCTGGCGGACGGACGGCTGGCCGGCGAGCTGACCGGGCCGACGCCCGAGAAGGTCGCGGAGCGCATGACGCACCTCGGGGAGTGGTGACCGTGCTGAGTCTCGCCTGGCAGACCGTCAAGGCCCGCACCAGCGGGTTCATCGGGGCGTTCGTCGCGATCCTGTGCGGTACCGCGCTCGTCGCGGCCTGCGGGATCCTGATGGAGTCCGGCTTCCGCGGCGGCGTGCCGACCCAGCGCTACGCGGCCACCGACGTGGTCGTGACCGGTGACCGGACCGTGCGGCCTCCCGGTGGCGACGTCCTGGCGTTCGAGCACACCGCCGAACAGCCGTCCATCGCCGCCTCGCTGGTCGCCAAGATCGCCGCGGTGCCGGGTGCGAAGGCCGTTCCCGAGCAGACCTTCCCCGCCGTGGTGGTGGGCGGGGACGGGCAGCCGCTCGCGAGCAAGCCGACCTTCGGCCACAACTGGGGCTCCGCGGTGCTGGCGCCGTTCAACTTGAAGGAGGGGAACCCGCCGAAGCCCGGCGAGGTCGTCCTGGACTCGGGTCTGGCGGCCGAGGCAGGGGTCGGCGTGGGCGGCGAGGTGCGGGTGATGACCCGCTCGGTCCCGGTGACCTATCGGGTCGCCGGTGTCGCCGAGGCCGGAGGAGCACGCCAGGCATCGGTCTTCTTCGACGAGGCCAGGGCGACCGAGCTGGCCGGGAGTCCGGACCGGGTGAGCGCCATCGGTGTGCTGGGCGCCGACGCCCAGCAGGTCGAGAACGCTCTCGCCGGCGACCACGTCACGGTGTCGTCCGGCGCCGACCGCAGTGCCGCCGAGTTCGACGACGTCAGCCAGACCAAGTCGATCCTCGCGATCCTGGCCGGCTCGTTCGGCGGCTACGCGGTGCTGGTGGCGATCTTCGTGGTGGCCAGCACCCTCGCGCTGACCGTCGAGCAACGCCGCCGCGAGTTCGCGCTGCTGCGGGCCGTCGGCGCGACGCCACGGCAGATCCGCAGGCTGATCGGTGTCGAGACCACCGTCGTCTCGGTGATCGCGGGCGTGATCGGCAGCCTGGCCGGGATCGGCGTGAGCCTGGGCCTGCGGGCCGCGTTCGCGAAGATCGGCGTGGTGCCGGACGACTTCGCGCTCTCGATCAGCCCGATTCCGCTGGTCGCGGCACTGCTGATCGGCGTCGGCGCGGCGCGGCTCGCCGCGTGGAGCGCGTCGCGCAGGCCGTCGTCGATCAACCCGGTCGAGGCGCTGGGCGAGGCCGCCGTGCAGAAGCGGGACGTCGGCAAGGTCCGGCTGGCCATCGGCTGGGTCCTGGTCGCGCTCGGGCTCGGCGCGACCGCTGTGCCGCTGTTCATCGGCGGGCAGATCGGCGCGGCGATGTCCGTCATGGCCGCGCTCGTGCTGATCATCGGCCTGACGCTGACCGGGCCGCGGGTCGTGGGCGGAGCGGTGCGGGTGATCGCGCCGGTGCTGGCCAGGTCCGGGGTGAGCGGGTACCTGGCGTCGGCGAACGTGCTGAAGAACTCGCGCAGGCTCGCGGCGGCCGTGACGCCGCTGATGCTGGCCGTCGGGTTCGCGGTGGTGAACTTCTACAGCCAGACGACGTTCACCGCCGCCGTGCAGCAGCAGACCGAGCGCTCGATCACCGCCGACCACGTGATCACCGGGGTGACCGGCGTGCCCGCCGAGGTCGTGAAGCAGATCGAGGGCGGCACGGCCACGTCGCTGGTGCGCACGCAGGTGATCACGGCCAGCAAGACCGGCGACAGCGTCGACGTGCAGAGCCGGCCCGCCAACGGGCTCGACTCCACGGCGAGCGGCCTGGTCGACCTCGGCGTCGTGTCCGGCAGCGTCGACGACCTCCGGCCCGGCACGGTGGCGCTGGGCGCCGCGCACGCCTCCTGGGAGAACAAGGAGGTCGGCGACGACGTCGAGTTCTGGTTCGCCGACGGCCAGCAGGCGAAGTTGAAGGTCGTCGCGACCTACGAGCACGACCTCGCGTTCGGCGACTACGTGCTCTCCGCCGCCGACGCCCGCGCCCACACCAGGTCCGGCCTGGACAGCGCCGTGCTCGTGAAGACGGCCGACCCCTCCGCACTCAACGCGCTGACCAGCCGCTATCCGGGCCTGCAGGTGACCGAACGCGTGGCGGCGCAGGACCGCAGCCAGGAACGGACCCAGTTCCTGCTCAACCTCGTCGCGGTCGGCGTGATCCTCGGTTACGTCGCGATCTCCGTGTCGAACACGCTGGTCATGTCCACGGCCGCGCGGCGCCGCGAGTTCGCCCTGCTGCGCCTGGTCGGCACCGGACGCCGGCAGATCGTGCGGATGATGCGCGCCGAGGCGTTGCTGACCGTCGGACTGGCCGCGGTGCTGGGATCGCTGGTCGCGGCGGTGCCGCTGGGCGTCCTCGCGATCAGCCTGACCGGGAGCCCGCTGCCCGCCGGCTCGATCACGGTGTACCTGGGGGCGCTCGCCGGGGCGGTGCTGCTCGGCGTGGTGTCGATCGGCGTGTCGACGCGGATGTCGTTGCGCGCCAAACCCATCGACGCCATCGGAACCCGCGAGTGAGAACGGGGGAAGGCCACTGAGGTGGCCTTCCCCCGTTTTTCACAGGACCTGCTGGATCGGGCTGGGCTGCGCGCCGAGGTGGATCGGCAGCGAGTGCAGCCCGTAGACGATCGAGAGCTTGCGGAACGACAGCGCGCCGGGGTCGGCCGCGAGGCGCATCTCCGGGAACCGGCGGACGAGCGCCGGGTAGGCGATCCGCAGTTCCATCTTCGCGAGCTCGGCGCCGATGCAGCGGTGCGCGCCGTAGCCGAACGCGAGGTGCTGGCTCGCCGGACGGTCCGCCATGATCACGTCCGGGGTGGCGTAGACGCTCGGGTCGCGGTTGGCCTGCGACAGCGAGCACGCCACGATGTCGCCGGCCTTGATCTTCGTCCCGGCGATCTCGATGTCGTGGCGGGCGATCCGCAGGAACGCCACCGACACGACGCTGAGGTGCCGCAGCAGCTCGTCGACCAGCCCGTTCACCGTCTTGTCGTCGCCGAGGGCCTTCTCGCGGAGTGCGGGGTCGCGCATCATCGCGAGCGCGCCGAGCGAGATCATGCTCGCGGTCGTCTCGAACCCGCCGGTGAGCAGCCCGTCCGCGAGCCCCGCCAGCTCGTCGTCGCCCAGGTCGTCGCCGTGCTTGCGGACGAGCTCGCCGAGCAGCCCGTCGGTCGGGGCCAGGCGCTGGGCGCGCACCAGCTCCCGGAAGTACACGATCGACTCGGACACCGCCGACAGCGACGTCGTGGCCGCGCCGCCGAGGTCGAACCGCGAGACGCTGCGCCGCTGGAACTCCTCGCGCTCACTCGCGGGCACGCCCAGCAGCTCGCAGATCGTGAGCGCGGGCACCGTCATCGCGAAGTGCTCGACGAGGTCGACGGCACCGTCCTTCATGGACATCAGGTCGAGCTGGTCCGCGACGATCTGCTCGATCCGCGGCACGAGCCGGGAGAGCCGCCGCATGGTGAACTCCGGCGTCAGCACCTTGCGCAGCCGCGTGTGCTCCGGCGGGTCGCTGAACCCGAGCCCGCCCGGCGCCTCGTCCGAGAAGAGCCCCAGTTCCCGCAGGTGGCCGAAGTCGTTGCTGAACGCCTCGGAGTCCACCAGCACCTGCTTGGACGCCTCGTAGCCCGTCACCAGCCACACCGTGACCGGCAGCGGCAGCCGCGTGATCGGTCCGTGGGCCTGCATCCGCGCCAGCTCCGGCACCGGGTCCACCCCGTTGCGCCGCAGCGGGGCGAGCACGCGCGAGGGCACGAACCAGGACGACTCGAGGTCGAACCCGGTCTTGCTGAGGTGTGCGAGGAACCGCTTCCCCATCCACTCGGTCACGCGCGACCGGACGTCGGTCGCTGACTGCAGAACTTCCCACATGACGCGGCTGCCCTTCGGCGGAAAGGGGGTTACGGGTTGATGATGTCCATCGGAACGGACAATAACGACGCTGCCACGGGCACGCGTCATACCTGGGCCTAACGCGCCGTCATACTTTTGTCCAGATGTCGATCAGAACCAGTGCAGACAGTGCGGAGTGCGTTCGGAACGGAACAGAGCGTCAGCCTTTGCGGTGGATCCGTGCGCTTGGACGTGCCCCGCGCGAACGAGCGTGCTCGGCGTTGTCCCGCCCAGATAGAGCGAACCCAGGTCGCGCACGTCCAGTTCCAGGTCCGGATCGCGGGTGGTCTCCACGCATTCGGCCTTCCCGTCCTCGACGGTCAGCAGATAGCGGTGGTGTTCCTGGAGGAACGGGTCGTCGACGTCGAGCACGATCTCGCCGTCGGTGAGCCAGCCACGCGCGGTCAGCGCCCGCGGCACGTCCAGCAGCCGCACCCAGAGCCAGTCCATCTCGCCGCTCACCTGGCCCGCGTTGAAGTCCGCGAGCATCCAGCGCAGCGGGTGGTCGGTGGGAACGTGCTTGAACACCACCTCGGTGACCAGGTCGTGGTCGAGCGCGAACCGGGCCAACGCCGCGAACACGGCGTCGTCGGCGGTGATGATCTCGTCGACCGTCAGCGTGCCGTTGTCGAGCGCGTAGGTGGCGTACCCGTCCGGCCGGTCGCCATCGCGGTGGACGGCGACGTAGCGCGGCGCCCGTGTCATCGGCGGCATGCCCGCGCCCAGCGCCCACCAGCGGTGTGGCCTTCCCAGCGCGCCGGGCTGGGTGCGGCGGTAGTGGTCGTAGACCTGTTCCATGACGCCGGTGGCTTCGGATCGCGGGAGGACCTCGATCGAGCCCGTGCGCACCCAGGTCCTGAACGCGCTCTGGCCGCGCTGGATCGTCATGCGGCGCGTGTAGGTCGCCGGGCCGTAGCCGAACCTGCCGTAGATCTCGCCCTCGCTCGCCAGCAGCACGGACAGGAACTCGCCGCGTTCGCGCAGCCCGTGCAGCTGGTGCCGCATCATCTCGGTGAGAACGCCCTGGCGGCGGTGCGTGGGGAGCACGCCGACCGCGGTGATCCCGGCGACGGGCACGACGACGTCGCCGGGCAGCGTCAGCTCGAACGAGTACGCGGTGGCCGTTCCGACGGCCTTGCCCTCCGACTCGGCCAGCAGGGTCCGGTCGATCTCGAGCGCCGACCACCAGAGGCCACCACCGTCCGGGCCCGGGGTCTCGGGGAAGCGCCCGAACGCGGTGTGGACGGTCCCGAGGAAGACGTCGAGGTCCTCGGCTGTCGTGGAACGGATCTGCACGCCACAGTGGACCGGTGGAAAGCCGGTGAGCACAAACGACTTTTCTGGCAGTGTCGGTGTGGTGACGAGCGCTGAGGACTTCGACCGCTGGTACGCCGACCGTGCCGCGTCGCCACTGGCCGACGAACTGGTGCGGCGGACGCTCGCCCTCCCACCGGGCCTGGAGTCGACGAGCGTGCTGAGCGGGGCAGGCCTCGACGAGGTCGTGACCGCCCTCGGTCTGGGGACCGGCCAGGTGCTGCTGGACCTGGCGTGCGGCCGGGGCGGGTACGGGCTGGAGATCGCGCGGCGCACCGGGTGCCGCCTGGTCGGCGTGGACTTCTCGGCCGTGGCGATCGAGCAGGCCAGAGAGCGCAGCGGCGGCGGCGACTTCCGGGTGGGAACGCTGACCGCCACCGGGTTGTGGTCGTCCTCGGTCGACGCGGTGCTGATCGTCGACGCCCTGCAGTTCGCGGAGTCCAAGCCGGACGCGCTGCGGGAGTGCCTGCGCGTGCTGCGGCCAGGAGGACGGCTGGTCGTCACCTGCTGGCAGGCGGTCGATCCCGGCGACGAGCGGGTCACGCGGCGGACCCGCGAGCTGGACCTGGCCGTGCAGCTTCCCGAGGCAGGGTTCGCCGACGTGGAGGTGGAGGACAGGCCGGAGTGGAGGGTGACCGAGAGACGGATGTGGGAGGAAGCTCTCACCGTCGAGGCACCCGACCCCGCGATGGTGTCGATGCAGGAGGAGGCGCGGCACATCCTGTCGAACTTCGACAGAAGGCGCCGCCTCCTCGCCACCGCGGTCAAACCGCGCTGATCAGTGGCAGTGACCCTGCCGCCCCAGGGTCGTCACCGGCGTCGCGCCCGGCCGGGTCCACTGCGGAACGGGCCTGCTGTCCTCGCCCCAGCTGGAGTTCCCGTCCGCGTCCGTGCGCCAGAACCAGCCGGCCTGCCGTGCCTCCGGCCAGCCCTCCGGGTGCTGCTCCCAGGCCTCGCCGCGCCCGTGCGCGGTCATGTCGAGCAACCCCAGCGACCCGTTGACCCGCTCGGTGCCGCGCCCCGTCGTGGAGTACGTGAGGAACGCGCGGTCGCCATCGCGCAGATAGCTGGTCAGGTAGCCCATCTCGCCGCCGACGGGTTCGTCCACACCGCGCACCGAGTACCACGGCTGCCGGTAGCCCATGAACTCCACGAACGCGGCCACCTCGTCCCACGCGCCCGTGGTCAGCATCGCGAACGAGACCCCGCGCGCGTTGAGGTAGGCGGCGTCGTCGAAGTGCCACGGAATGTGGGTGCAGCCCTCGCACTGCCCCTGGTGCGGCGCGCCGTCCCACCACATGTGCTTGTAGACCACGAGCTCCTCGCGGCCTTGGAACAGCTCCACGAACGGCACGGGTCCGTCGGCGCCGACCACCTCGACGGTGCCGTCGAACTCCACCATCGGCAGCCTCCGGCGTTCGGCCGCGATCGCGTCGCCCTCGCGGGTGTGGGCCTTCTCGCGGAGCAGGAGCTCGTCGCGGGCCTTCTGCCAGGTGGCGAGGTCGGTGACGGGCGGGCGTCCGGTCATGATCAGTCCTCCGTGGGTTGTGCGGTGTCCTTCCACAACCACGTCGAAGCTGATCCCGCCCTCTCGACATGGCTCAGGGAAGCCATCTGCGGACGGCCCAGAGACACGGCTCGACGGTCCTCGGCCGCCGGGGCAGCGGATCGTCGCTGAGGAACGGCGCCCACTGACCACCGGTTCTGGGGCGCACCGGCTGCTCGTCGGTGCGGGCGAGCCAGACCCACAGCTCAGCGGAGATCGGAACGACCGTTCCGTCCGCGGGCCAGGCATCGCCCGTCTGCGGATGCCGGGGGACGAGCAGGACGTCCGCCTCCGCGGTGGTACCCGGTCCGGTCAGTCCCAGGTCAGGGCAGGCGTTCCTGACGGCCGCTGTGCGTCGAGTTCACGCCGGAACGTGTCCGCGAGCGGTCCGTCCGGAACGGTCACGGGCGCACCTTCGGCGGCCTTCAGCACCCGGACGACCGCCACCGCCGCCGAGATCTCCGCACGTGCCTGCCACCACTCGTCCGCGTCGGTCAACGGCGTGGTGTCCCAGTCGAACGACTCCCACTCGCGCACCGGCTCCGGATCGCCCGCGGGCCGCACGGCGTCAGGTTCGAATCGCACCACCTGCCACAGCGAGCAGTCGTCGACCCGCGTCGCGACCGCCCGCCCGCACGCGCAGGCGAGGTTGGGACCAGCGTGGCCGTCGATCCCGCAGCAGTAGCCGACGAGCCTGTCCTCGATCCACGACACACCGCGCACGTCACCGGGCGCGATGACGATCCGGTCCCGTCCGGCGTAGGTGCCGGTGGGCACCAGGCTCGGCATGTACCGGATGCCGTTGCCCCACTGATGAACCACCTCGTGGTCAGGCCCGTCGACCTGCGTCAGCGGAACGGTCAGCGCGGCACCGCACGCCACGCACTCGAACACCACCATCGGAAACCCCCGGAAACATCATCCGGGGGTCGTCCACCGAGTTTCACAGCCCGATTTCGGCTCCCTGCCACCGGTTGCGCAGCCAGCGGTCGTGGCTCGCGAGCACGATCGCGCCCGGACCCGGCCCCAGCGCGTCCTCCAGCTCGTCGCACAAGGTCGGCGACAGGTGGTTGGTCGGCTCGTCGAGCAGCAGCAGGTGCGGCGGGTTCGCGACGAGCAGCGCGAGTGCGAGGCGGCGTTGCTGGCCCACCGACAACGTGCCGACGGCCTTGCCGAGATCCCACTCGTGCAGCAGCCCCAACGATTCCAGCGGCACCTGCTCGACCCGCTCGGCGCCGAGCGCACGGCCGTAGGTGCCGCGTGCGGTGAGGCGCGGGTTCGCGAACGCCGTGTCCTGGTCGAGCAGCCCGACGCGAACATCCGGATGTCGCCGCACGCCCTGGACGTCCAGCTTCCCGGCCAGCACGAGAAGCAGCGTCGACTTGCCCGCGCCGTTGCGGCCGGTCACGAGCAGCCGGTCGCCGTCGCGCACGTCCAGGAAGTCGAGCGTGAGCCGTCCGGGCACCCGGATCTCGCGCAGTGACACCAGTTCCTCCGCCGGTGACGCCACGGCGTCGGGCTCGAACCGCAGCGGGCGCGGGGGAGCGGGCACGGCGTCGCGTTCCAGGTCCTCGAGGCGGCGGGTGGCGTTGCGGACGCGGCGGGAGATCTGGCTCTGCACGCGGTTCGCCCGCACGCCGTAGCCCATCTTGTCGCTGTCGCGCATGGCCCGGTTCGGTGCGACGCGGCCGGCGATCAGGCCGAGCGAGTCGCGCACCGCCGCCATTTCCTCCTGTTCCTCGGCGTAACGACGTTCCCAGCGGTCGCGGTCGGCGCGTTTCTGGTGCAGGTACTCGGTGTAGGTGCCGCCGAACCGGACGGGGCCGTCCACCGCGGGGTCGAGGTCGATCAGGTCCGTGCACACCGCGTCGAGGAACGCCCTGTCGTGGCTCGCGAGCACCACGATGCCGGGCAGCGCTCGCAGTTGCTCCTCCAGGAACGCCGCCGCGTCGTCGTCGAGGTGGTTCGTGGGCTCGTCCAGCAGCAACGCGGTCGGCCGCCGGATGACCAGCGCGGCCAGGTCGAGGCGCCGCCGCTGCCCACCGGACAACGATCCGAGCGTCCGCTCCCGGCCCACGTCACCGAGTCCGAGTCCGGTGAGGACGATGTCGGCCCGCCGGTCCGCGTCCCAGGCTTCGTGCCGCTGCGCCAGTTCCAGCCGTTCCGCGTACTCCGCCTCGACGTCCTCGCTGCCGAGCAGCGCGCCCAGTCGTTCCAGTTCGGCCAGGTCCTCGCGGGCCTCGGCCAGCGCGTCGTCCAGGACCTCGGCCACCGCGGCCGAGTCCGGGAACGGCATCTCCTGGTGCAGGAGACCCAGGTCCGGTGGCCGGTGCACGACACCGCCGTCGGGCTGGTCGACGCCCGCGAGCAGCCGCAGCAACGTCGACTTGCCCGCGCCGTTCTCGCCGATCAGCCCGATGCGCCGGCCGGGTGCCGCGGTCAGCGACACCCCGTCGAGCACCCGCCTGCCACCGAACCCGCGCACCAACTCCGTGGCGACCAGTGCCTCAGCCATGTGCGGCCTCCGTCAGCTTGCCGCCGTCGAGGCGCAGCCAGCGGTCGATCTTCACCTCGCTCAGGAACCGCTCGTCGTGGCTGACGACGACGAACGCGCCGCGGTACGCGTTCAGCGCGCTCTCCAGCTGCCCGGCGCTGACCAGGTCGAGGTTGTTCGTCGGCTCGTCGAGCAACAGCAGCTGCGGCGCCGGTTCGGCGAACAGGACGCACGCCAGAGTCGCCCGCAGCCGTTCGCCGCCGGACAGCACCCCGACCGGCAGATGCGCGCGGGTGCCGCGGAACAGGAAGCGCGCCAACAGGTTCATGCGTTCCGCCGGCGGCATGGCGGGGGCGAACGCGGCCAGGTTCTCCGCCACCGTGCGGGAGTCGTCGAGCAGGTCCAGCCGCTGCGACAGGTACGCGACCCGGCCGTCGGCCCGTTTCACCTCACCGCTGTCCGGCTCGAGCGAACCGTGGACCACCCGCAGCAGCGTCGACTTGCCGGCGCCGTTCGGTGCGGCCAAAGCGATCCGCTCAGGCCCCCGGATCGCGAAGTCCAGGCCGGAGAACAGGTCCCGCACCCGGAGGTCCGAGCCGAGGAAGAGCGTGCGCCCGGCCGGCACCGCGGTCTGCGGCAGCTCCAGGCTGATCTTCTGCTCGTCCTTCAACGCCCGTTCGGCCTGGTCGAGCTTGGAGCGGGCGGCACCGAGACGGGCCGCGTGCGTGCCATCGGCCTTGGCCGCCGACACCTCCGCGTTGCGCTTCATGTTGCCCGCGAAGATCCTCGGCAGTCCCGCGTTGCCGAGGTTGCGCTGAGCGTTGGACGCACGGCGCGCGGCACGTTCACGGGCCTGCTGCATCTCCCGCTTCTCGCGCTTGACCTCCTGCTCGGCGCTGCGGATGTTCTTCTCGGCCACCTCGCGCTCGGCGGTGACCGCCTCCTCGTAGGCGCTGAAGTTGCCGCCGTAGAACCGGACCTCGCCGCCGTCGAGCTCGGCGATCCGGTCCATCCGGTCGAGCAACGCCCGGTCGTGGCTCACCACGAGCAGACACCCGCGCCAGTCGTCCAGCACGTCGTAGAGCCGGTGCCGGGCGTCCAGGTCGAGGTTGTTGGTGGGTTCGTCGAGCAGCAGCACGTCCGGCTGCCTGAGCAACTGCGCCGCGAGCCCGAGCGAGATGACCTGCCCACCGCTCAACGTGCCCAGCACCCGGTCGAGTGCCAGGTCCCCGAGCCCGAGCCGGTCGAGCTGGGCGCGGGTGCGTTCCTCCAGGTCCCAGTCGGTGCCGATGGTGGTGAAGTGCTCCTCGCCGACGTCACCGGACTCGACGGCCGCGATGGCGCGCAGCACGTCCGCGACACCGAGCACCTCGGCCACGGTCAGCCCGGCGGTGAGCGGCAGGTCCTGCGGGAGGTAGCCGAGCACGCCCTCGACGGACACGCTTCCCTCGGATGGCGTCAAAGTGCCCGCGATGAGCTTGAGCAGCGTCGACTTCCCGGCACCGTTGGGGGCGACGAGACCGGTGCGCCCGCCGGGCACCGAGACGGACAGGCCGTCGAACACGGGGGTGTCGTCCGGCCAGGAGAAGGACAGGGACGACACGACGATGAATGCGTCGGACATGGGTGTGAGACCTCAGGACTGTGCCGCGCGCGGAACGGCCGCGCGTGTGGAAAAGGGGACGACTGAACGGCCATCGGGTGTCGATGGCCTGTCACATCCAGGGCTCACCCTGAGATGTCGTCTTCACCCACCAGCACGTCGAGCTCCTCATCGAGGGCGGTTGATCTCCTACTCCACGGTAGCAGCGCTTCGCGTTCTGGCAACATTTGTTCGACTTCTGGGGAACGGAGTGTGGCTCAGGTGACGGCAGAACCGATCAGCATCGGGCACAGGAGTCCAGTACGTCACTCCGAGAAGAACGGCACGGCGCTGGTGGATCTGGCGCCGTTCGGCATGCCGGGGTTCTTCGAACATCTGGTACTGGCACAGAGCAGCCCCAACGCGTTCGAGGTTCGGTGCATCCCGTTTTGTGCGTACGGCTTCTCACTCGGCGACGAGGTCGCGCTCAACAGCGAGATGTTCGTGGAGCGCGTCGTCAGCAGGAAGGGCAACCGCACCCTGCGCGCGCTGCTCGTGCCGTCGATGGAGGACGACGCGCCGGCCGAGACGTTCCGGGCCGAGGTGGACCGCAGGGCGTCCGCGCTGGGGCTCCTGTACGAATGGAACGGATGGGGCAACGTGGCCATCGACGTGCCCGCGGGCACGTCGGACTCCGAGATCGCGGCGGTGATCGAGTTCATCGGCGGCTACGTGGACCGGGGCCTCGCGTTCTGGGAGTGGTCGGAGACCCTTCCGTTCGAGCCGCCCGTCAGCCCCTGGCCCTGGCCCCTCGTCTGAAGGTGGAGCAGTCGTGACGGTTCTCGAGTTGCTGCGCGAACGCACGCGGCAGCAAAGCGTTCCAGGACAACGGAACGACGACGCGCGCCTGGTGCTGCTGATCGAGGGCGGGAGCTCGCGCGGTGTCTACTCCAGCGGGATGACCGTCGCGATCGAACGGCTGGGGATCCTGCCGGCGTTCGACGCCGTCTACGGCAGTTCGGCGGGGTCGCTGAACGCGGCCTGGTTGCTCTGCGGCCGGGCGGATCAGAGCAAACACGCCTGGTGGGACCCGGCCGTCATGCGCACGACCATCAACCTGCGGCGCGCGTTCAGCCGCAGGCCGGTGGTGGACACCCATCACCTCGTCCACACGATCTACACGCAGGTCCACCGGATGGGCTTCCAGGAGATCCTCGACAACCCCGTCGAGTTCCACCCGATGGCCACGGACGGCCTCACCGGCGCGGCCGCCGACCTGCACGAGCACGTCCGGGACACGCTGAGCCTGCAGACCGCGCTGCGGGCGTCGGCCGCGATGCCGTTCCTCGCCGGCGACCCGGTGATGATCGACGGCCGCCCGTACGTCGACGCGGGCCTGAGCGAGACGGTGCCGATTCGCAGCGCGCTCGCGCAGGGGGCCACGCACGTCGTCGCTCTGCGCACGCGCCGGGAGGACGAGTTCCTGGGGACGCCGCCCTCCCGTGGTGAACGCTTCGTGTTGTCACGCTGGTTCGCCCGACACGCGCCGGGTGTCGTGCCCTCCTGGTTGCGCCGTGAGGAGATCAGGGCCGAGGACGAGGAACTGCTCGCGTCCCATCCCGCCTGCCTGCAGATCCGGCCGCCGCTCGGGAGTGCGGCCATCGGGCGGACCGAACGGCGTCCGCGCGTCATGCAGGACGCCCTCGACGTCGGTGTGGCGGCGGCGATGGCCGAGTTCGCCGGGTGCGTCGTGGGCTGACCCTTGTGGACGTGCACCGGGCGGCCTACGGTATCGCTACAACTTGTTGCGAATTGGAGGGCTGCCGGTGGCAGGGCGTCCGCGGGATCCCGATCTCGAACAGCGGTTGCTGGCGACGGCGTGGTCGCTGCTGACCTCGAACGGCTACGACGCGCTGACGCTGACGCAGGTCGCGGCGCAGTCCGGGGCGCACAGGACCGATGTCTACCGGCGCTGGCGCAGCAAGGTGCGGCTGGTGGCGGACGTGCTCGACGCCTACCTGCCCCCGGTGCCGGACCCCGACACCGGCACGCTGCACGGTGACCTCAGGGCGTTCGCGGACGACCTGGCCGGGGCCTGGAACGAGCCGTGGAACGACGGCCTGGTCGGCTTCCTGGCCGACCTGCGCGGGGACGCCGAGGCCGAGCGGACGTTCCGCGCGCTGGTCGGGCGCCGGTCGCAGCCGCTGGTCGACGCCATCGCACGGGCGGTGCGGCGCGGTGAGATCGCCGAGGTGCCGGAACTGCCGTTCGTCGGCAACCTGCTCGAAGGCCCGCTGATGCACCGGCGGATGTTCGGCGGAGAGCCGATGACGTCCGAGGAGCTCGACGTGGTGACGTGGTCGGTGCACCGCCTGCTCACCGGAACCCCGGTGAAGCCATGAGCCCGCACGAGCTCACCGCCGCGCAGCAGCTGAAAGCGCTGCACGCCAAGGAGATCAGCTCGCGCGAACTGACCGCGCACTACCTGGAGCGCATCGAGCGGCACGCCGGACTCGGCGCGTTCGTGACGGTCAACGAGAGTGCGCTCGACGACGCCGCACGCGCGGATGATCGGCTGGCGAGGGGAGAGCAGGCAGCGCTGCTCGGACTGCCCTTGGGCATCAAGGATCTCGCGGCGACGGCCGGCCTCCGCACGACGTTCGGATCGGCGGCGCTGGCCGAGTTCGTGCCGCAGCAGGACTCCTGGACGGTCGGACTGCTGCGGCAGGCGGGCGCGGTCGTGCTGGGCAAGACGAACACGTCGGAGTTCGGCGCGAGCTGCTACACCGAGAACGACGTCACGCCGAGCCCGGCCGTGACCCCTTACGCGCCAACGCGGTACTCGAGTGGCTCCAGCGGCGGCGCGGCCACGGCCGTCGCGGCGGGACTGCTTCCCGTCGCGCACGCCAGCGACGGCGCCGGTTCGATCCGCACGCCCGCGGCGACCTGCCACCTGGTCGGGTTCAAGCCCAGCCGCGGCCTGGTGAGCCCGGCGCCCGCCGCCTCGTTCCTCCTCGCCAGCACCGAGGGACCGATGGCGCGCACCGTCGAGGACGCGGCACTGCTGCTGGACGTGATGGCCTCGCCGGCACCTGGCGACCTCTACGGATGGCGCAACGAGGGCAGCTTCGCCTCGGCGCTGAAGCTCCGGCGCCGCCTCAGAATCGCGATGTGGACGGACACCGGCACGGGCGAGGACGCCGATCCGCAGGCGGAACTCGCGGTGCGGCGCACGGCGAGCGTGCTCGAGGAACTCGGCCACGACGTCCGCGAGATCCCGCTGCCCGCCCGCTGGGACGAACCCGTGGGGCGCGCGATCCTGGCCTGGTTCGCCTACCAGGTGGGCACCGTCGCCCAGATGATGGTGCCGCTGAACCGAACCCATCTGTTGCGGCCGTACGCCCGTCACCTGCTCGCCATCAACGACACGTTGTCCGCCAACGACGTCGTCATGGCGCAGGCGCTGCTCGCCCGCTATGCCAGCACGTTCCTGGCCGCGGTGGACGACTACGACGTCGTGCTGACGCCCACGACGAACGGCCCGCCGGTCCCGATCGGCTACTACGCCGGCGACGAGGCCGACCTGATGCTGAAGTGGTCCTGCCACACGCCCTGGGCCAACCTCGCCGGAGTGCCGGCGATCTCGCTCCCGTCGCACGTGGACGCCGGCGGACTGCCGCACGGCGTGCACCTCGTGGGCCGCAACCGCCGTGACTCCGAACTGCTCGCCCTCGCCGCACAGCTGGAAAGCGCGGCGCTGTGGGACGAACTCCACCCGCCGAGCTGGCACGAGTGAAAGGCCCCGCGATGCCGGAGAAGATCGTGACCCTGCCGGACGGCCGGGCGATCCGCGCCGTCACGGCGGGGGAGGGCCCGGGGCCGTTGATCGTCTTCGAGGCGGGCATGAGCGCGCCCGGTTCGTCGTGGATCCACACCCAGCGCGAGGTGAGTGCCCGCTACCGCACGCTTTCCTACGACCGCGCGGGCTACGGCGGCAGTGACGCCGACCCGCACGACCGCACGCTCGACCGGATCGTGGACGACCTGACCGCGTTGCTCGACGCGCTCGGCGAGACCGAGCCGGTGGTGCTCGTCGGACACAGCTGGGGCGGCCCGATCATCCGCGTGTTCGCCGACCGGTACCCGCGACGCGTGGCCGGCATGGTGTTCGTGGACGCGACCCTCGCCGAGGTCATGTCCACCCGCAACGCCAAGGTCGCGGCGAGGTTCTTCAGCCTGATGGCGGTCGTGGCGCGCCTGGGCGGCAAGGGGCTGATCAAGCGGCAGACGTTCCGCAACGGCGTCTCGCCGGAGATCTCCGCGGCCGACGTGGAGGTCATGACGCGCGACTACGCGACCGCGCGGGCGATGAAGGCGGGCAGCAGGGAGGCGGCCCAGATCGTGTCCGCGCTGCCGGTGATGCGCCGGGTGCAGGCGACGGGCACGCCGGACGTCCCGACGGTCTGCCTGCAGGCGGGACTGGTCGAGCGCGGGATGGCGAAGTGGCGCCCGGTGTTCAACCAGCACGCGGCCGATCTGATGGACGCCGCCCCGCGCGGCAAGATGATCGTCGTCGAGGAGGCGGGGCACCTCATCCCGCAGGAGACCCCCGCGATCGTGCGGGAGACCATCTTCGGCGTGGCCGAACAGCTACCTTGAGCGCGTGGACTTCGACGAGTACCGGAAGTACGACGCGACCGGGCTGGCCCGGCTCGTCGCGGACAAGCAGGTCTCCGCGACCGAACTCCTCGCGGTGGCACGGGAACGCGCCACTGCGGTGAACCCGCGGCTCAACGCGATCGTGCGGGACGTCCCCGCCGAACCCTCCGACGACCTCACCGGCCCGTTCGCCGGGGTGCCGTTCCTGATCAAGGACCTCGGCCAGGACTACGCGGGCATGCCGACCTCGAACGGGTCGCGCTCGCTGACGGCGCACAGGGTCGCCGCGCACTCGACCGTCGTCCAGCGCTGGATCGACGCCGGCCTGGTGATCTTCGGCAAGACCAACCTGCCGGAGTTCGGCGCGAAGGCGATCAGCGAGTCGACCGTCTGGGGTCCCGCGCGCAACCCGTGGGATCTGGAACGGACTCCCGGTGGGTCGTCGGGTGGCTCGGCCGCCGCGGTCGCCGCCGGGATCGTGCCGTGCGCGGGCGCGAACGACGGCGGCGGCTCGACCCGGATCCCGGCGGCGTGCTGCGGGCTCGTCGGGCTGAAGCCGGGACGCGGGCTCACGCCGTTCGGCCCGGAGACCGCCGAGATGATGCACGGCGCGGCGGTGCAGGGCGTCGTCTCGCGCACGGTCCGCGACACGGCCGCGATGCTCGACGTCATCTGCGGCGGTGAGCCCGCCGGGCCCTACTCGCCCGCGCTGCCCGCGGAGTCGTTCGCCTCCTTCGTCGGCCAGGCGCCGGGGAAGCTGCGGATCGGCGTCCGGGTGCCGTCGGCGATCAATCCCGACCCGCACCCCGAGGCGGTCGCGGCCGTCGCGTCGGCCGTCCAGGTGCTCACCGAACTCGGTCACCACGTCGAGGAACTGCCGCAGGCGCCGTTCGACGACGCCGCGCTCGCGAAGGACTTCCTGCTGACGTGGTTCGTGAACCTCGCCTGGAAGGTCGCCGACGCGAAACGCCTGACCGGTGCGCCCGACAGCGCGTTCGAACGCGACACGCTGCTCATGGCCGCGCTGGGACGGGCCACGAGCAGCGTCGACTACGTGGACGCGGTGCAGCGGCGGCACGAGCACACCCGCCGCCTGAGCACGTACTTCGAGTCCTACGACCTCCTGCTGACGCCGACTCTGGCCACTCCGCCGCCCAAGATCGGCCAGTTCGACCTGCCGGCGTCGTTGCAGCGGGCCACCGACGTGCTGCTCAAGACCGGCACGGCCCGGTTCCTGAAGCACACTCCGATCGTCGAGGACATGATCAAAGACAACCTCGGCTGGGTGCCCTACACGCAGCTCGCGAACATCACCGGCAGGCCCGCGCTGTCGTTGCCGCTGCACTGGACGGCGGACGGGCTGCCGCTGGGCGTCCAGTTCGTGGCGCCGCTCGCGGGGGAGTCGGTGCTGATCAAGCTCGCGGCACAGCTGGAAGAGGCGCTGCCGTGGGCTGATCGCGTTCCGGTCATGAACTGAGGAACCGCAGCAGTTCCGCGGTGACGAACTCGGGGTTCTCCTCGACCAGCCAGTGGCCGGCGTGCGGAACGTCCAGCGCTCGCACGATGTTCGTCATCCGCGGGGCCGCCGTGCCCGCGATCGCCTTGGCCTGGCCCTCCGCGGCCATCACCAGGGTCGGGGCCTGGGCCGGCCGGGCGGCTTCGGTGTCGCGGACGTCTTGGTCCAGTGCGCGGTACAGCTCGAAGCCGTTCGACAGGCTCTTGCCGTAGGTCCGCGCGTACTCGTCGATCTCGTTGTCCGCGAACGGGGATTTCGTCGACGTGCCACCGAAGGCGCTGCCCTGGTACGCGACCTGCGGGTAGAAGAGCGCGAGGTAGTCGCGGACGTCGTTCTGGACGACCGCCTCGGGGACCTGGCGCTGCGAGTGGAACGCGATGTGCCAGCTCAGGTTCCGGTAGGTGCGGGCGTCGATCGCCGGGCCCGGCAGCGGCAGGTCGAGGTAGCCGAGACGGGCGGTGTCCTCGGGGAACTGGCTGGCGTACTGGAACGCGACGGCGGCGCCGAGGTCGTGGCCGACGACGGAGGCGTTCTTGAGACCGAGCTCGCTGGTCAGCGCGTGGACGTACCGCGCGAGCGTCGCCTTGTCGTAACCCTTCGGCGTGCCGGTGCTGTCCCCGAGACCGGGCAGGTCGAGCGCGTAGACGGTGTGGCGTTCGGCGAGCGCGGGCATGATCGGCCACCAGCCGTACCAGGTCTGGGGCCAGCCGTGGATCAGCACGACCGGGGTGCCGCTGCCGCCCTTGACGTAGTGGATCTTGAGGCCGTCGACGTCGGCGAACTCGTGCCGGAACGTCTTCTGGAACACCGGGTCGTTCTGAGTGATTTGAGCGTGGGGCTGGGTTTCCGGCGGCGTGGAACAGGCCGTGATCAGGAGCAGAAGTGCGAGGAAGAGCCGTTTCATGCGCCCAGCTTGGGTCGAGGTTGCTGGATCTGGCACGAAAACTTGCCGTGATGGCAAGATGGCGGTCGTGAACCGCGAAACCGAAGACGTTCTCGACGGTGTGGGCGCGCGGCTGCGGACGCTGCGCCGGCACCGCGGCATCACGCTCGCCGACCTCGCGACGACCACCGGCATCTCGGAGAGCACCCTGTCGCGGCTGGAGAGCGGGCAGCGCCGGGCGACCCTGGAACTGCTGCTACCGCTCTCGCGCGTCTACGACGTGCCGCTGGACGACCTCGTCGGCGCCCCGCGCACCGGTGACCCGCGCATCCACCTCAAGCCGATCAACAAGTACGGCATGACGTTCGTGCCGTTGTCGCGACGGCCGGGCGGGGTGCAGTCGTTCAAGATGCTCATCCCCGCGGTGCCGAAACCACTCGACCCGACTGTGCAGACGCACGACGGGTTCGAGTGGCTCTACGTCCTGAACGGACGGTTGCGGCTGGTGCTCGACGACCTCGACCTGACGTTGCCGCCCGGTGAGGCCGCCGAGTTCGACACCTCGAAGCCGCACTGGCTGGGAAGCGCGGACGGCGGCGCGGTCGAACTGCTGATCCTGTTCGACCCCCAGGGGGTGCGCACGCACGTCCACGCGGACAAGATCACGTCCGGTTGAGGCGCACCATCGCGACCACGCTGACCAGCGCCACGATCGCGACGACGACCCCGTAGCCGACCGCCATGGGCGCCGCGCCGACGACACCGATGAGCAGTCCCGCGACGATCGCCGAGCTGCCCATCGCGAGGTAGCCGACGAAGAAGATCGCGGTGAACAGCCCGGCCCGCTCGTGCGGCGCGACCTCGGGCACGAGCCCGCGGGTCGTCCCGGCGAACGAGGCGCCGATCCCGGCCCCACCCACGATCGCGGCCGCCCAGAGCAGGGGCAGCGAGACGGCTCCGATGCTGCCGACGAACAGGACGGCACCGGCCACCATCGCGATCGTGCCGCCGAGCCGCAGCCGGGGAGCCTTCACCCCGCTGCTGAACGCGGAGGCCACAGTGGACGCTCCGAGCGCGACGAAGGCCAGCAGCGAACCGATGATCGGGCTCTTCACGGCGAACACCGCGACCAGCAGCGCGGGCACGAGCCCCATGAACGCCGTCATCGTCATGAACCCGCCGACGATGCCCGGCACCGAGGTCCAGTAGAGCCTGCGCACCTGCACGGGCAGGGAGATGCGGGGGTTGAGCGAGGCGATCGCGCCGGGCTTGCGCGTCGCGGTCTCGGGCGTGAACACCGCGAAGATCGTTCCGGCCGCCATCACCACGGCGAGCACGAACCACACGTCGAAGGCCGCGTTCGAGGAGAACTCGGCCAGCACACCCGCGAAGAGCGCGCCGATCGCGAGCCCGCCGAGCGGCGCCATGCTGGTCATCTGCGCGCCCAGCTTCTTGAACCGCTCAGGCGCGAGTTCGACGACAGCCGCGCTGAGCGCACTGGAAGCGGCTCCGGTCGCGACACCCTGCACGACCCGTGCGGCGATCACCCAGCCGATGCTCGGTGCGACCAGGAACATCAGCATCGCGACCAGGTCGATGCCCAGCGCGGCGATCATGAGCGGCCGCCGTCCGATGTGGTCCGACAGCGACCCGATCACCAGGATCGCGACGAGCAGCGAGAACGCGTAAACGCCGAACGCGAGGGTGAGCACCCACGGCGCGAACCCCCATTGGTGCTGGTAGACCGGCAGCAACGGGGTCGGCGCACCAGCCGCCACCAGGATCGCGACCATCGCGGCCGAGATGCCCGCGAAGCCTGCGCCGCGTGACAGGTAGGGCCGGCGCGTGGCCGTGTCTGTGCGATCGAGCAGTGCGGTCATCGCACTTCCTTCAGGTTCGGGGAGTAGTGCGGACGACAGTAAACGCGGTCGCTTGCTTTTTGCAAGTGAGCTTTGAATCACGCAGTTGGCTACTCTGATGCAAGCTTGCTACGGTGAGTGCGTGAAGCGACGTGATTTCGGCCAGTACTGCGGCCTCGCCCGCGCGCTGGAGCTGGTGGGCGAGCGGTGGGCGCTGCTGATCGTGCGCAACCTGATCGTCCGGCCGCGTCGCTACTCGGAGCTGCAGACCGGCCTGGCGGGCATCCCGACGAACGTGCTGGCCACCCGGCTCAAGGAGCTGGAACAGGCGGGCATCGTGGAGCGTCAGGTCGCCCCGGCACCTGCGCGCGGCGTCGTCTACGCGCTCACCGAGGTTGGAAGGTCGCTGGAACCGGCGCTGCTGTCCCTGGCCCGCTGGGGCGCGACCCAGCTCGGCGACCCGCAGCCGGGCGACGTCGTCACGCCCGAAGGCGCGGTGCTGAGCCTGCGCACCGCGTTCCAGCCCGCGAAGGCGGCCGGCCTGACCGCGTCCTGGGAGATCCACGTCCGGGGCGCCGTGGTGCACGCGGTCATCACCGACGGTGAACTGGTGACCGGCCTCGGCCCGGCCCCGGTCGAGCCCGATCTGGTCATGGTCCCCCAACTCGCGGACGACCAGCTCGCGGCCTACCGGGTGATCATCGCGGTGATGCGGGACGGTCTGGTGGAGCTGCGGGGCGACCGCAAGCTGCTCGACACGTTCCTGCGGGTGTTCACGGTTCCGCTGGCGGCCTGAGCGCGACCGAGCCCGTCAGGAGCAGTCCGGCGGCGACTGGCAGCGCGTGTGGCATCAGCAGGCCCGCGGCGATCAGCGCGAGTGCGACGAGGTGCAGCGGCCAGGTCTTCTGGCGAGTGGTCATCGGGCGCCTCCCAGCTGGGGGTTGAGGGCGTCGGGTTCCACGATGCGTCAGTGACCTGGGGGCTGGCGATCCGTCACGGCACTCAACCTGGCGGTGGCCCAGGGCGGTGGTGGGCGCTGGGCGTGGGTGTCGCTACCCGCTCCAGGTGACGGTCGCGGAGTGCCGCCTGCGCTCTCGCGTTCCGCCTGCGCTCTCGCGTTCCGCCTGCGCTCTCGCGTTCCGCCTGCGCTCTCGCGTTCCGCCCGCACCACTCAGCCACGCCCTTCGCCTCCGCCCTTCGCCTCCGCCCTGCCATCGCCTTCCGCGTTTGCCTGCGTCGCCCGCCCTCCGCCCGCACCACCCGGCCACCCCACGCTCCCGCGCACGCCCGCACCCGCTGCGTGCGGCCCGCGTCACTTCGCCCGGCGTGACCATCCCCACCTCCGCCCCGCCCCCACCTCGCCGACCGGCGCACCTGCTGCCGCCCCGCGAACATGGGTGTTGCCACGGATGGACACGTGGCGCCCTCGCCAGTCAGCCTCGCAGGCGTGGCGGGGAGTGATCACGGAGAGGCGGCGCGCGTGTCGTTGTTCGGGCGGATCTTCCTGCTCAACGCCCTGGTCCTGGTGATGGCGGCCGCCCTGCTGGTGTTCGGGCCCGCCACGGTGTCGACGCCGGCGCCGTTGCGCGAGGTGGTGGTGCTGGCGGCCGGGCTGGTCGTGATGCTTATCGCGAACGCCGTGCTGATCCGGGTGGGACTGGCGCCGCTGGGGCGGCTCACCCGCGCGATGACCACGATCGACCTGCTCAAGCCCGGGCCGCGGCTGCAGGCGACGGGGCACGGCGAGATCGCCGAGCTGATCACCACCTTCAACACCATGATCGACCGGCTGGAGGCCGAGCGCGGGTACAGCTCGGCGATCGCCCTGTCCGCGCAGGAGTCCGAACGCCGCCGGGTGGCGCAGGAACTGCACGACGAGGTCGGGCAGTCGTTGACGGCGGTGCTGCTGAACCTCAAGCGGGTCGCGGACCAGTCGCCGCGGGAGACCCGCGAGGAGTTGCTGCAGGTGCAGGAGACGACCCGCAGCACGCTCGACGAGATCCGCCGAATTGCGAGAAGGTTGCGCCCCGGGGTGCTGGAGGAGCTTGGGCTGGTCAGCGCGCTCAAGGCCCTGACGCGGGAGGTCGGCGACCCGGCGGGACTCACGATCCGGCGGTCGTTCGACAAGAACCTGCCCGTGCTGGACGCCGAGACCGAACTGGTCGTCTACCGCGTCGCGCAGGAAGGCCTCACCAACACCGTCCGGCACGCGAACGCCCAGGAGATCGAGCTGAGCCTCACCGCCCGTCCGTCCGAAGTGGAGCTGCGCCTGCGCGACGACGGCCGGGGGATCGGCAGCAGTCAGGAAGGAGCCGGAATCCGGGGCATGCGGGAACGCGCGCTGCTGGTCGGCGCCGAGCTCACGGTCGGTCCGGCGAAGCAGGGCACCGAGGTCAGGCTGGTCGTCAAGGCGAAGGGGGAGAGCGAATGACCGTGCGCATCCTGCTCGCGGACGACCACGCGCTCGTCCGGCGCGGCGTCCGGCTGATCCTGGACAACGAACCGGACCTCGAGGTCGTCGGCGAGGCCGGTGACGGTGCCGAGGCGATCAGCAAAGCGAAGAACGAGCGGCCGGACCTGGCGATCCTCGACATCGCCATGCCGCGGCTGACCGGGCTGCAGGCCGCGCGCGAACTGTCGAGAATCCTCCCGGACCTGCGGATTCTGATCCTCACCATGTACGACAACGAGCAGTACTTCTTCGAGGCGCTCAAGGCGGGCGCGTCGGGGTACGTGCTCAAGTCCGTCGCCGACCGCGACCTGGTCGAGGCGTGCCGTTCCGCGATGCGCGGCGAGCCGTTCCTCTACCCCGGCGCGGTGAACTCGCTGATCCGCAACTACCTGGACCGCGCCAAGGAGGGCGGCGGCTTCCCGGCCAAGGCGATCACCGATCGCGAGGAGGAGATCCTCAAGCTGGTCGCGGAGGGCCACTCCTCCAAGGAGATCGCGGACATGCTCGTGATCAGCGTCAAGACCGTCGAGCGGCACCGGGCCAACCTGCTGCAGAAACTCGGGCTCAGGGACCGCCTCGAACTCACCCGGTACGCGATCCGCGCCGGGCTCATCGAACCCTAGGAACTCGAGTGAACGTCGAAGTGACGCCCCTGCCCGGCATAGGGGTCAGGCAGGACTTCTCCATCCGCTCCGGCCGCCGGATCGGCGTGATCTCCTACCGCGACGGCAAGTTCGAGCTCATCATGTCCAAACAGGACGACCCGGACACGACCGCGGCGTCGATCCCGCTCACGCCAGAGGAGGCGGGCACGCTCGCCGGTCTGCTCGGGGCGCCGCAGCTCGTCTCGAAACTGGCCAGGCAGCACGCCGACATCACCGGGATCACCACCCGCCAGCTGCCGGTCACCGCGTTCTCGTCCCGCACGCTCGGCGACACCGCGCTGCGCACCCGCACCGGCGCGTCGATCGTGGCCGTCGTGCGGTCCGGCAACGCGCATCCGTCGCCGGGCCCCGACTTCCTGTTCGAGAACGGCGATCTCGCGGTCGTCGTCGGCACCGCGGACGGTCTCGACACCGCCGCGGACATCCTGACGGGCGGCTGAACCAGTGCACGACACCACGATCGCCCTGATCCAACTGGGTGCGGTCTTCTTCGGACTGGGCCTGCTCGGCCGCCTCGCCTGGAGATTCGGCATCTCGCCGATCCCGCTCTACCTCGTCGGCGGTCTCGCGTTCGGGTCCGGTGGGCTGATCCCGTTGCACGGCATCGAGGAGTTCACGCACCTCGCCAGCGAGATCGGCGTGGTGCTGCTGCTGTTGTTGCTGGGCCTGGAGTACTCGGCGTCCGAACTGACCACCGGCTTGAAGAAGTCGTGGATGGCGGGCCTGCTCGACATCGTGCTCAACGCCGCCCCCGGCGCGATCGTCGCGCTGATGCTCGGCTGGGGTCCGGTCGGGGCGCTGGCGATGGCGGGCGTCACCTACATCTCGTCGTCCGGCATCATCGCCAAGGTCCTCGGCGATCTCGGCCGGCTCGGCAACCGCGAGACGCCGGTGATCCTGTCGGTGCTGGTGTTCGAGGACCTGGCGATGGCCGTCTACCTGCCGGTGCTCACCGCCGTGCTCGCGGGCGTCAGCTTCGTCGGCGGGCTCACGTCCGTCGGCATCTCGTTGCTCGCGATCACCGTGGTCCTGGTGGTGGCGTTGAAGTACGGCCGTGTCATCTCGGCCATTGTGGACAGTCCGGACCACGAGGTGTTCCTGCTCAAGCTCCTCGGCTCCGCGCTGCTCGTCGCCGGCATCGCGTCGGAACTGCAGGTGTCCGCCGCGGTCGGCGCGTTCCTGCTCGGCATCGCGATCTCCGGCTCCACCGCCGAGAACGCCACCCGCCTGCTGGAACCGCTGCGCGACCTGTTCGCCGCGATGTTCTTCGTGGTGTTCGGCCTCAACACCGACCCGCGCACGATCCCGCCGGTGCTCGGCATGGCGGTGCTGCTGGCGGTGATCACCACCCTGACGAAGGTCGCGACCGGCTGGTGGGCGGCACGAAGGCAGGGCATCGGGCCGATGGGTCGCGCCCGCACCGGTGCCGCACTGGTGGCACGCGGCGAGTTCTCGATCGTCATCGCCGGACTGGCCGTCGCGTCCGGCCACGTGAGCGACCAGTTAGCCGCGCTCGCCACCGCGTACGTGCTGCTGATGGCGATCATCGGCCCGATCGCGGCGCGGTTCGTGGAACCGGTCGGCGAGTTCTTCCTCCGCAGGCGGGCAGCGGCTCAGTGAGGTGGCCGGCCCTCCTGCTGGCCCTGCTGCTGGCGTTCGTCGGCACGAGCACGCGCGAAGTCTCCTCCGACCAGCCGGGATCGGGGCTGAACGCTCCGGTCTCGGCCGTCCAGGTGCTGACGACGGCGTCCCCCGACGCCTGCTGGGCACTGCTCGGGGCAGCGACCGAACCACATCCGCCCCAGGTCCGGGCACGGGTGGTCGTCGCGCGCGGGGTGAGCGTCGAGGCGACGACCTCGGGTCAGCGGTCGAGCCGGGCACCGCCTTCTGCGGCTGCTCTCGGCTCTCCGTACCCCTGACTCCTGAGGATCTCGCATGTCTTATGTCGTGTTGGTGTTGCTGGTCGCGTCCGTGCTCGTCGGTGTAGGTGCGATGGGCGCGATGGTGCAGAAGAAGGAGCCGTTCTACGGCGTGGTCGGACTCGTGACGATCTGCGTCCCGAGTTCGCTTCTGGCGTTCCTCTATCTGGCCGTGGCCTGATCAGTGGTCTGGTCGAGCTGGGCGATCCCCTGCGCCACGCCCAGCTCGACCAGGTCCTGCGGCCGCAACCGCAACTGGTCCGCCGTCTGCCGGGCCTGCGCCGGGTCCCGCTTCAGGATCGCGGTGGCCAGCTCGGGTGAGATCACCGCGAAGTAGCTGTCCGGTGTCACCCACATCCGGTCCGGCGCGGCGAACGCCAGCGCGCCACCGGACCCGCCCTCGCCGATCACCAGCGTCGTCACCGGCACCCGCGCCGCCGCGACCGCGGTGAACATGTCGGCGATCGCGGCCCCCACCCCGGCCTTCTCTGCGCCGGCGTCGTTGGCCGCGCCGGGGGTGTCCACGAGCGTCAGCACCGGGATGCCGAGCCGGTCCGCCAGCCGCACCAGCCGCGCGGCCGTGCGGAACCCGGACGGCCGTGTCGCCGTGCCGCACTGCGCCGCGTACGCGATCGTCTCGCCGTCACGATGCCCGAACCCGCACAACACCCCGGGATCCACGCCACCGCTGCGATCACCGTTGATGGGCTCGTGCCAGTCGAAGTAGGCCGCGAGGTACTGCTTGGCACGCGGACGTCCCATTGTGCGAGCGCGCACCACCGCGTCCCAGCCGGTCTTCGGCAACGTTTCCTGGCCCAGCGCCGGGGGCACGGGAGCAGGCCCGCCTCCGGACATGGTGAGCAGCCGCAGCCAGCGTTCCAGCCGGCCGGGCAACTCCTCGGCCGGCATGAGCTGGTCGACCAGCCCGGCCGCGAACTGCTGCGTCACCGAGTACCCCGGCGGCCGCACCCGCGACCCGGCGAACCCGACCTGCGCGCCCCGCAGCCCCAGCACGACGTCCGCGCCCGCCCCGAGCGTGGCCCAGCCGCCGCCGGTCGTGGGATCGCGCAGGACGGCGACGTGCGGCAGCCCGGCCTCGCGGGTCAGCGTGATCTGCCGGGCGATCCGGGACAGCTGCAGCAACGCGAGCGTGCCCTCCTGCATGCGGCTGCCCCCGGTCGCGACCAGCGACACGACCGGAAGACGGCGCTCACGGGCGTGCGTGAAGGCCTGCTCGATGCGGGCACCGGTGCGGGTGCCCAGCGAGCCGCCGAGGAAGCCGAACTCGAACGCCACCACCACGGCCGTGACGCCACCGATCTCGGCGACCCCGCAGACGACGGACTCGCGCTCACCGGTGGAGGCGGCCGCTCGCGAGAGCTGATTCCCGTAGCCGGGCCAGCCCAGGGGTCCATCCACTTCGGACAGACCCAGGTCGTCCGGCAGTTCGGCGAACGACGACGCCACCCGGCCGATCACGTCCCGGGCGCGTTCACGTCCGCAGAGCACGTTTCATCACCTTGCCCATGTCGTTGCGCGGCAACGACTCCACGAACCGCACCACCCGAGGCCGTTTGTGCGGCGTGAGCAGGCGCGCCACGTGGTCGGCGAGATCGCCGGGGGAGGGCTCGGCCCCGGCGGGCACGACCCAGGCGACGATCCGCTCGCCCAGGTCGTCGTCGGGCTCGCCCGTCACCGCGACCTCCTTCACGCCGGGGTGTTCCAGCAGGGCGTTCTCGATCTCGCCCGCGCCGATCTTGTAGCCGCCGCTCTTGATGATGTCCGTGGCCTTGCGCCCGACGATGCGGAAGTAGCCGTCCTCGTCGCGCGTGCCCACGTCGCCGGTGCGGAACCAGCCGTCCGCGAACGCCTCGGCGGTCGCGTCGGGGCGGTTCAGGTACTCGGTGAACAGGTTCGGGCCGCGCACCTGGATCTCGCCGATCGCACCGACGTCGTCCAGCGTCAGTCCGGCGTCGTCGACCAGCCGCACCTCGACGCCCGGCAACGGCACCCCGACGGCACCCGGCCTGCGGTCGCCGTCCGCACGCACGCTGGTGTTCATCAGTGTCTCGGTCATGCCGTACCGCTCGACCACCCGTTGCCCGGTCGCGGCGGCGATCCGCTCGTGGTCGCGCACGGGCAACGCCGCCGAACCCGACACCAGCAACCGCGCGCCGCTCAACGCGTTGGCGAGCAACAGATCACCGCCGACCTCTTCCGCGATGCGGTGGTACATCGTCGGAACGCCGAACATCATCGTGCCGTCGCCGTCCAACGCCGCCACCACGCCGTCGGTGGAGAACTTGCCGAGGTGGTGCAGCGTGCCACCGCGTCGCAACGGGCCGAGCACGCCGAGGATCAGCCCGTGCACGTGGAACAACGGCAGGGCGTGCACCAGCACGTCGGCAGAAGTCCACTCCCAGGCCTCCGCCACCGCGTCCAAAGTGGACACGATGGCCCGGCGCGGCAGCACGACGCCCTTGGGTGAGCCGGTGGTGCCCGAGGTGTAGACGATCAACGCCGGAGCCTCGTCGCCGGGCTCGGCGAACGGCTCGAACGAGCCGCCGTCGAGCGTGACGTCGCGGCGCGGCACCGAGTCCAGCCCGGCGGGAAGCCCCGTGCCGGGAGCCGCCAGCACCAGGGCGGGCGCGCTGTCGGCCACGATGTGGGCGAGTTCGCGTTCGCCGACCTTCGGGTTGAGCGGCACGGCGGGCACCCCGGCGAGCAGGGCCGCGACCACCGCGACACACGTCTCCATCGAGGGCGTCGCCCACACGGCCACCCGAGGCAGGCCGGACAGCTGCTGTGCCAACGGTCCGGCGCAGGCGGCCAGTTCGGCGTGGGTGAGGGTGCGGTCGCCGAAGCGGAGGGCGACGCGGTCTGACTTCAGGGCGAACATCGACTCACCAGATTCCCGGGACGACGAGGGCGAGCCAGACCAGCGGCGGCGCTGCCGCGACCATGATCCCGCCGTAGACCATCAGCTGCTTGAAGAACTTGTCGCGGTCGACGTCCTGCGCGCCGGCCAGAACCAGGGCGCCGTTGGTGGAGAACGGACTCACGTCGACCACGGTCGCCGACACCGCCAGCGCCGCGATCAGGCCGATCGCGCTGACCTCGCCCTGCAACAGGAACGGCACGGCCAGCGGGATCAGCGCGCCCATGATGCCGACCGACGACGCGAACGCGGACACGATCGCACCGATGTAGCAGATCAGCAGGGCCGCGAGCAGGGGAGCGCCGACACCCGCGACGGAGTCGCCCGCCCACTTGATCGTGCCCATGGTCTGCAGGACGGCGACGTAGGTGAGGATGCCGCAGATCAGCAGCACGGTCGGCCACGTGATCTGGGTGATCGCCTCCTTGGACGTCTCCGGCCACACCACGCTGAGCAGCACGGCGACCGTGATCGCGGCGAGGCCGACGTCGAGGTCGAACACCAGCGCCGCCACGACGAGCGCGGCCAGTCCGAGCAGGGTGGCGATGCGGGGCGCGGTCAGGGTGACGCGCTCGTCCGCCTCGTCCTCGTTGCCGTCGCCGACTCCGCCACCGAGGCTGTCGTCGCCACCGCCGGTGCGGGCCAATGCGGGCGCGTCCAGCGGCTGCCGTGCCAGTTTCATGCCGCCCAGCACCACGAACACCACGACGGCGATCAGCAGGTTCACCACGAGGCTGGCCAGGAACAGCACGATCTCGTTGCCCGGCAGGCCCTCCTTGGCCACGATGCCGTTGACGATCGTGCCGTAGATGCTGATGGGGGAGAAGCCGCCGGCCTGCGCGCCGTGCACGACCATCACGCCCATCAGCAGCGGGCTGATCTTGTACTTGGCGGCGAACCCCATCGCGATCGGCGCCACGATGGCGACCGCGGCCGGGCTCACCGCGCCGATCGCCGTCAGCACGCCGGTGATCGCGAACATCACCCACGGCATCAACGCGATCCGCCCGCCGACCAGGCGGATCGCCATGTGCACCAGCCAGTCCGTGGTGCCGTTGGCGCGGGCGATGGCGAACAGGAACGTCACCCCGACCAGCACGACGAACAACGAGCCGGGGAAGCCTTTGAAGATGTCGTCGGTCTTCATGTCCGCCACCAGCGTGCCGACCCCGAAGGCCGCGGCGAAGGCGAGCGCACCCATGTTGATCGACCTGGTCGTGGCGATGACGAACACCACGACCAGCACGAGTATCGAGATCAGTTCGGCGGACATGCAGGGCTCCCGTCGTTGGGGCTGTCCGGGTGGATGGCCTGGCTCAGTGGCCAAGTGGTTCAGCCACTTTCCGCCCACTGTCCAGCAGCTGTCAAGAGGTGGCCTAGTGGCTGAGCCACTTGACCGGTTATCCTGGGATGATGTCCGAGGCACTGCGGCCCATGGTCAAGTCCCGCCTGTACGAGCAGGTGCTCGAACGCCTGCGCGCGCACGTGGTCGAGGCCGGGCTGAGCGCGGGGGACAGGCTGCCCGCCGAACGCGACCTCGCGGCGAGCCTCGGTGTGAGCCGCGCGTCGGTCAAGCAGGCGATCGTGGTCCTGGAGGTCCAGGGCCTGGTCGAGGCACGGCACGGCGGCGGCACGTACCTGGTGCGCGACACCCTCGACGTCGAACCGGTCGAGCAGCTCGTCGAACGCCGCAAGCGCCTCCCCGAGGTGCTGGAGGCCCGCGAGGCCCTGGAGACCAAGCTCGCCGAACTCGCCGCCGAACGCCGCACCGACGCGGAGCTGGAGACGATCAGCGCGGCGCTGGACTACATGCGCGACGAGATCGCCGCCGGCGACAACGGCGTGGAAGGGGATCGCCGCTTCCACGCCGCCGTCACCGCCGCCGCGCACAGCTCGCTGCTCGCCGAGTTCATGAAGACCATCGCCGAGCAGATCACCGAGAGCCGCACCGAGTCGCTGCGCCAGCCGGGGCGCCCGTCCCGGTCACTGGCGCAGCACACCGCGATCTACGAGGCCATCGCCGCGGGGGACGCGAAGAAGGCCGCCGCGGCGATGCGCAAGCACGTGCGCACCGTCGCGAAGGTCAGACTGCTCACCTGGGTGCCCGAAGACTGACCACCGCGGGCGAGTTGCGCGCCTGCACCACGTGGCTGGTCCCGTCCGCCTTGTGCACGACGAACTTCCAGTCCCGTTTGGACACCTTGCCGGACAACACGACGATCGTGTCGCCGCGCTGGATGATCCGCGTGCGCCCGCCGTCCTCGTACAGCGTGAACTCGCCCTTCGCCCCGGCCGTGACGTGCACGGTCAGCGCGGAGGCCGTGTTCTTGGCGTCGTTGGCGACGTCGTTGCTGCGCTCGACCAGCATTCCGCCCGCGCGCAGGAACACCGGCATGGTGTCCAGGCCCGCGCTCACCGTCGCCCAGGTGTTGCCCTGGTAGACCTTCCCGGTGAAGTAGTCGGTCCACTGGCCGGGCGGGAACCAGACCCGCGTCTCACCGACGGAACCGGGCGTGGTGATCGGGGCGACCAGCAGATCCGGCCCGAGCAGGAACTGGCTGTCCACCGTGGAGTACGCCTCCGGGCTGCCCGGGTACTCCAGCCAGGCCGGACGCACCAGCGGCACACCGGTTCGCGACGCCTGCTCGGCCACCGAGTAGATGTACGGCACCAGTCGTTCCCGCAGGTTCAGGAACTTCGTCGCCGACGCCTGCGCGGCCTGGCCGTACTGCCACGGCAACCGGTCGCTGTGGTTGCTGTGCAGCCGCGTGATCGGCTGGAACGCGCCCAGCTGCACCCATCGCGCGTACATGTCGTCCGGCATCTTCGTGGTGTAGCGGAGCTGGCCGTTGTCCAGGTACTGCTCCGAGCCGCGCAGGCCGGTGGTGTCGTTGTGACCACCGATGTCGTGGCTGATGTTGGACATCCCGGTAGCCACGCCCTCGGCCGAGGTGTAGCCGATCGTCCCCTTCAACGTGCCCCACGTGGACGACGTGTCACCGGTGAAGTGCAACGTCGTGCGCTTCTCCGCCCACGGCCCGGTCGGCAACGGACCGGACCCGCTGTAGCCACCGGCCTGCAACGACCCGAAGCCGCGCGAGAACGCGAACGAGCCGATCTTCGAGTACTGCTCGTTGATCCACGTGTCCGGCGTGACGCCGCGCAACGACGAACCCGAGCCGTCGCAGCACCAGTCGAGCCACCAGAAGTCGGTGGGCATGGACTTGTGCAGGTCCAGGTAGGCGCGCAGCTGGTCGGGATCGGCCCAGTCGAACAGGTAGCAGTCCGCGCAGGAACCCTTGGCCAGCTTGCCCTTCGCGGTCGCCTGGGCGCGCGCGAAGTCCGGGTCGCTGCCCTGGATGCTCGGGTGGATGTTCAACGTGCTGTGCAGGCCTTCGGAGTGCGCCCAGTCCAGGAACCCCTGCGGGTCGGGGAACTTGGCCCGGTCCATCTGCCAGCCGTTCCAGGTGTTGCCGGCCTTGAAGTCGGTGTCCACCACCAGGACGTCCAGCGGCACACCGTGCTGCCGGAACGCGGGCAGGATCCGGTCGCGGAAGTCCGCGGCCGTCCGGTCGATGTACTCCGAGTACCAGACGCCGTAGGCCCAGCTCGGCAACAGCTTCGGGCCGCCGGTCAGCGTCGCGAGGTCACCGAGCGCCGCCTTGTAGTCCTGGCCGTACCCGAACACGTACCCGTCCTGGTACGGCAGCGCGCCCCGGTCCGCTCGTGAGGTTCCGTTGCGCAGAGCGGAAGTCGTGTCGTCCAGCAGGTACCAGCCGTCGCGGTACATCAGGCCCGGAGTGAGCTGCGGGGCGCCGTTGTCGCCGTTGTAGCCGTCGAGCGAACGCCGGTACCCGCCCAGCGCGAGGTGCTGCGTCGACGTGTTGATCCCGAGGGTGTCCAGGTTGACGTGGCAGCCGGTGGCCGGGCACGTGACCGCGAGGTCGGAAGTGCCCGCGGGCAACGAAACCTGCGCCGTCGCCGTGCCCCACGTCGCCCAGTTCGCCGTCGTGGGCAGCGTGATCGCCTGCCCGTTGAGCAGCACGGTCCGCGGTTCGTGCTTGCCGTCGCCACCGACACCGTTGGCATAGCGCAGGGTCACCGGATACGTGCCCGCCGCCGGCACGCTGGAGACGCGCTGGCTCAGCCGCGTGCCGCCGACCAGTTCGGCGACGAACCCCGTGCCGGCGAACCCGGCGTGCTCGACCGCGATCTTGGCCGCGCCGCTCAGCACGCCGTTCTCGGCTTCACAGCTCGTGCCGAACCGGCAGTCGTCGACGGCCCTGACGCTCGGATAGGCCTGATCAGGAGTGAGCAGAGCGAGGCTGTCGACGTTGACGTTGCCCGAATCGGCCGCGCCCCGCGTCAGCGAGACGCGGTGCTCGCCCGCCGACAGGTCGACGTCCGTGGATACCTGCTGCCAGGTGTCCCAGTTCGCGGTCGCCGGCAGCGTGATCTGGCGAGGAGCCTGCCCATCCACGCCGAGCCGGAGCGTGCGGTTCTCGTGCTTGCCGTCGCCGCCCTGACCGTTCGCGTACTTCACGACGACCCGGTGCCGGCCCGCGGCCGAAGCGCGCACCGTCGCCGTGATCCCGTTGTTGGTGTACGAGAACCCGGCGGCGAAGCCGGCGCCGGTGCTCCCGGCGTGATCCGCCGCCACCAGCAGGCCCTCGCGCTGCGCGTCCTCGGCCTCGCACAGCTGCCCGGTCGCACAGACCACCCGCCGCCACGGGGACGCGGTCGTGCCGGCCGTCTTGATCTCCACGTTGTCCGCGCGGAACGGCCCGGAGTCCACGCGGTAGCGCAGGGTCAGAGCCGCGGTGGTGATGGTCAGCCACCCGTCCTGCACGCGTGACGTGTAGGCCGTGCGCGGGATCGTGCGGTTTACAACGTTGTAAGTGGCCTGGTTCTCAAAGGTGCCGTTCCCGGCGAACTCGGACCGGATGAGGGTGGGGGAGAGGATCTGGAACCTGGCCTGCCCGGAGACGACCGTGCCGTTCGGCTGGGCGGTCGCGGGCGTGGGCAGGGCCAGAGGCAGCAGGGCTAGCAAAGCGACGATCTTGCGTTTCCGCATTCGTGCTCCTCGTCTGACGCCGTCGGCTTCCGAGGTGTTCAGGTAGCTGAACCTTCCTCACCTTGGCGTGACGTTGTGGAGCGATCAAGACGCCAATCAGCGCACGACCCGATACGTCACATGCGTGAACGCCGTACCCGCGCGGGAGTCGACCTGCTCCAGGTTCAGTCCGGGAACGCCGTCGAACAACCGCGTGCCGGCGCCGAGCGTGATCGGCACGATCCGCAGCCGCAGCTCGTCGATCAGGCCCGCGGTCAGGTACTGGTTGATCGTGGACGCGCCGCCGTGGATGGAGATGTTGCCGTTCCCGGCCGTCTCGCGGGCGAGTTTGAACGCCGCCGCGATGCCCTCGGTCACGAAGTGGAACGTCGTGCCGCCCTCCATCGGCTGCGGCTCGCGCGCGTGGTGGGTGAGCACGAAGACCGGCCCGTGATAGGGAGGGTTGTCGCCCCACCAGCCGTTCCACGGGCGGTCCCACGAGCCGCGGACCGGGCCGAACATGTTGCGCCCCATGATGAATGCCTTCGTCTCGGCGAGACGGTCCAGCTGCCACCGCTGCTCGGCGGGGTCCTCCATCCACGCGTGGAGCTCGCTGCCCCAGCCGTCGCCGCCGTCGTCCCCGAACGGCCGGTCCTCGGTCTGGCCGAGCCCCGCCGCGTAGCCGTCGAGGGAGATCGAGAGATCGCAGGTCACCTTGGTCATGCACCCAGCCTGGCCCGGCCGATCCATGACGTCCAATGCCAAAAACGCCGGGCTCTCATTGATAGCCTTGATGAATGCTCAGCCTGGTGCACCTCAAGGTGCTGGCGGCGGTGGCCCGGCACGGCTCGGTGACCGAGGCGGCCAAGCAGCTGCACTACTCCCAGCCGTCGGTGAGCCATCACCTCGCGAGGCTGGAGGCGGAGACGGGCGTGAAGCTCGTGCAACGCGTCGGCCGCGGCATCCGCCTGACACCCGAAGGACAACTGCTGGCGGCCCGCGCGGCCGAGATCATGGGCCGCGTCGACGCCGCTACCACCGAACTGGCCGCGCAGGTCGGTCTGCAGTCGGGACGGGTCAGGCTGGCCGCCAACGCCTCCGTCGCCGCGACGATCGTCCCGAAGGTGGCCGCGGCCCTGGCCGAGAAGCATCCGGGGCTGGAGCTCAGCCTGGTCGAACGGCATCCGGTCGAGGCGTTGCGGATGCTGCGGCACGGCGAGATCGAGATCGCCCTCGTCTTCCGGCACCCGGACACCCCGGTCGAGGAGGGCTTCCGGTTCGTGCACCTCGGTGACGACCCGATCCACCTGATCAGCCGGCAGCCGGACGACAGCCTGGCGAACCACCGGCAGTCCGCGTGGATCGGCGGCTGCGACGCGTGCCAGGAGGAGCTGGAGACGGTGTGCCGCAGCGAGGGCTTCACGCCCCGCGTCTCCTCGCACAGCGACGACATGGTGGTCGTGCAGGCCCTCGTCGCGGCGGGCGCGGGCGTCGCGATCCTGCCGGGCCTGGGTTTGCAGGCTCACCGACGGCCGGACGTGCACGCCACCGAGCTGAAGGGCTTCCACCGCCAGATCCACGCCGCCACGTACGGCGACCCGCCCGATCCTCCGGGCGTGGCCGCCGTACTGGCCGCGCTGACGGGAACTGTCAGCGTTTGAGCGTGAAGGTGAAGTCGCCGGAGACCTTGCCGGTCAACCGGATCGCCGACACCACCTTCCCCTCGACGATCAGCCGCTCGACCTCGGCCCGCGACAGACCGCAGGCGTCGGCGATCAGCCGCACCGGCCTGAGTGGAATCCGCGCCCCGAACCGCACCGCCACGTCGATCACCTCCTGTTCCAGGTGATCGGACCCGCCGGTGTCGAGCCGCCACGCGCCCTCCCAGTCGAGGGAGACGCGGTTGCGGTGCTGCAGAACGGGATCCTGCAGCAGTTCGGGCACGAGGGTGAGGTCGTTGCAGTGCAGCCGGTCCAGCAACGCGGGCCGGACCGAACGGACGTGCGCCCGCTCGAAGATCGTGAGTTTGGCCGTGTCCCCGCAGCCCGTGCAGAGGACGAGGAGCCAGGCGTCGAGGACCTTGTGGTTGGCGTTGACGCGGAACTTGCCGCTCGCCCGGAAGCGATCGGCCGCGCACACGTGACAACGACGGCGGACCAGGGGAAGACGGGTGGGCACGACGGCCCAGGTGATGAGCACAGCAGTACACCGATCGGTGAGAAGACCGCAGCAAGAGGAGCGCGGCGCTCAAGAACGCGTCGCGCAACGAAAACCAAGTGCTTGGGGAGGTCTCACACGGTGTACAACGGCACGTCCCAGCCTCGAAGATTCAGTCAGGCAGGAAGGTAGCGTCCCTGGCCGGTGCCGCTCCATTCAATTTCGGCAGGGTCGCGGCGCCGAGCACGCTCTCCAACTGCTCCCACCTCGTCACGAGGTCCGAGAGCATCAGCATCATCACGTCGGGGAAGGCGTACAGGAAGCTCTGATAGCGGTAGTGGTCCAGGTAGAACACCACGACGTCGTCGGTCAGCGCCGTCACCGAGGTGGTGCGGGCGTTGAAGAACATGTCGTAGTGGCCGAGCAGCGCGCCACGGCCGAGCACCGCGCGTTCGTAGATGCCGCCGAAGTCGATCTCGATCCGCCCGGCCGCGACCAGGAACACCCCGTGCGCCTCGTCGTCCTCGTGGAAGAGCACATCGCCTGCGGTGTAGGGGATCTCGTCGAACATCGACGCGAGCGTCTCCAGTTCGGAGTCCGCGAGCGCGTCGAACAACCGCACCCCGTGGGGATCGACGCTCTCCCGCAGGCACGCCACCCGTTCGGTGAGTTCGGACGACGTGATGTGGTTCATCCGCATCCGCACGAACCGCAGCATCCGGTCGGTGTTGCGCGACTGGGCGCGCGACTTCCCGGCGCTGGGCGGGGTGTAGAGGGTCGAGTCGCCGCTGATCCGCGCGGCCTCGCGGCGGCCGGACTCGTAGGCGCTGTGCACACAGCCCCAGTGGTAGGGATTCGTGCCCTCACCGGCGAAGAACAGTCTGTTGCCGACCGGTTCCGCGAGGGTCGCGATGTCCTTGGACGACGAGCCGACACCGATGCAGGTGTACGAACCCAGCGCGTACGGATCTGACGACCACGTGGTGCGCGAGACGGAGTCAGGAGCGGGGGCGTCCGTGCCGAAGAGGTCCTGGACGACCTCGGTCGCGTACGCCGAGACGTCCTCCGCGGACCAGGTCTCCATCTCGCGGCCGAGCGAGGCGCCGAGCAGCATCACCAGGATCGCTTTGCCGTGCGACTTCCACATGCTGATGACGACGGTGGGGTAGCGGTCCGTGTCCCGGCACAGATAGCCGAAGACGTACTGATCCGTGGGCCAGAACGGTGCGGAGTAGTGCAGCGCGATCTTGTTCAGCGTGCCGAAGCCGAGCCGGGCGATCGCGGACCGCTTGGCCTCGGGCAGCGGTGGCCAGAACTCCACGGCGCCGGCCTTCAGCACGCCGAGCGGCAACGTCACGAGCACCTTGTCCGCCGCGAACATGCCCTGGTCCGTGAACACCTGCCCTTCCTCGACGTGCGTGACCACGTGTCCCAGCCGGACGTCGAGCCCGTCGGCCAGAGCGTCCACAACGGACTGGTAGCCCTGGTGCAACGTGCTGTCGCCGTAGCCGTAGACGAGGTAGCCGTCTTCCCAGTGCTTCAACGAGAGCTTGTCGGGATCTTCCGCCGCGTCCTCGCGCAGGATGACGTTCAGGTGGTACCGCACGGCCTGTTCGTCCTCGGGGGACAGCCGGCGCTCGGCGAGGATCTGCCGCATCGCCTCGCCCAGCGGGACGTCCGGATGATCTCCCTTGCGTGCCACCGCGGCACGGCGTTCGAGTTCGTGCAGCACCTCGTCGGCCAGTTCGAGGGTGCGGCTCTTGTAGCGGTGGTTCACCGCCCGCCGGTCAGCCCCGAACAGGTCGAGGCTGTCGAACCCGCCGGTGTAGGCGCTGTCCCCGCCCACGTAGCTGTACGGGATCCCCAGGTCCTCGACCAGTTCGGTGATCGGGTTGCCGTCCGTGCCGTGGATCCAGTGCGCGCCCAGGTCGACCCCGTGCTCGTCGGTCCAGATCCGGCCGCCGACCCGGTCCCGCGCCTCCAGCACGGTCACCGGATGGCCGAGTTCGTGCAACGCGCGCGCCGCTGCCAGGCCGGACACTCCCGCGCCGACCACCAGGACGCTCGCTCTCGCGTCCTCACCACCATCAGATACCGAGGGCATCGCTCGATTGTCGGGCGGCCATGCGTGGCCGGACATTCCCGGATCGTGTGGTCGTACTGGGCCGTACGGGTTGTCCGCGGGACACCCGGATCTCGTCGTCAAGACGCTCACCTGCGCCGCGCACCTGGGCGAACCGGGACTACCAGGTAGTGACTTGATCTACAACCGCCGGTATAACTTGTTCTCATGCGCCCACAGTGAGGAAGATCACATGACCCACACAATGACGTGTGACAACGGTTTCAAGGGTCCTTCACGACGTTCGTTCATGGCTGGAACAGGTTCTATTCTTGGAGCTGTCGCCCTCGGAGGCGTCGCTCCGGTGGCCCAGGCGGCGGCCTCGATCGCCGACGCGGCCGTCATACCCGCGCTGGTGATCGGCACGGGCTACGGCGGAAGCGTGGCGGCCCTGCGTCTCGCCCAGGCCGGTGTCGACGTCCACATGGTCGAGATGGGCATGGCGTGGGACACCCCCGGCGCCGACGGGAAGATCTTCGCCAACACGACGACCCCGGATCAGCGGTCCTTCTGGCTGCGCACCAAGACGAAACAGCCGCTGAGCCACTTCCTGGGCATCCCCATCGACAAGACGATCCCGCGCTACACGGGCATCCTCGACGCCGAGGAGTTCGCCGGCATCACCGTCTACCAGGGACGCGGCGTCGGTGGCGGTTCGCTCGTCAACGGCGGCATGGCCGTGACGCCCAAGCGCGAGAACTTCGGCGACGTCCTGCCGACGGTGAACGCCGACGAGATGTACAACACCTACTACCCGCGCGCCAACGCGGAACTCGGCGTCAACCTGATCAGGGCGGCCTGGTTCGACTCGACCGAGGCCTACCAGTACGCGCGGGTCGGCCGGAAGCACGCTCAGCGGTCGAACTTCCCGTACGTCTTCGTGCCCACCGTGTACGACTGGAACTACATGGAACAGGAGGCGGCCGGCACCGTGCCGAAGTCGGCGCTGGCCGGCGAGATCCTGTTCGGCAACAACTACGGCAAGAAGTCGTTGCAGAAGACCTATCTCACCAAGGTCAGGGCGACCGGCCGGGTCACCATCTCGCCGCTGCACCGGGTCGTCAACGTCATGCCCGCGACGGGCGGCTACAAGGTCACCATCGAGCAGCTCAACACCAACGGCGACCCGATCGCCGTCAAGGAGATCACGGCGGCGAAGGTGTTCTTCGCGGCGGGCAGCGTCGGAACGAGCAAGCTCCTGGTCAAGCTGAAGGCCACGGGCGCGTTGCCGAACCTGAACGGCGAGGTCGGCAAGGGCTGGGGCGACAACGGCAACGTGATGTGCGGCCGCGCGAACCACATGTGGGACGCGACCGGCGCGCTGCAGTCGTCCATCCCGACGCTGGGCATCGACAACTGGGCGGCCGGCGGCGCGTTCGCCGAGGTGGCACCACTGCCGACCGGTATCGAGACCTACGCGTCGTTCTACCTGTCGATCACGAAGACCCCGAACCGCGGGCAGTTCACCTGGAACGCCTCCGCGGGCAAGGTCGACCTGAACTGGCAGACGGCGTGGAAGGAGGTCTCGATCAACGCCGCGAAGTCCATCTTCGACAAGATCAACTCAAAGGAGGGGACGATCTACCGGACCGACCTCTTCGGCGTGTACAAGGTCTGGGGCGACCACCTGACGTACCACCCGCTCGGCGGCGCGATCCTCGGCAAGGCCACCGACAACTACGGTCGCCTGCAAGGTTATCCGGGGCTGTACGTCATCGACGGGTCGTTGATTCCCGGCAGCACCGTGGTGAACCCGTTCGTCACGATCACGGCGCTGGCCGAGAGGAACATCGAGAAGATCATCGCGACCGATCTCTGACCGGTCGCGAGTGGACTGTTCAGAACTTCGGTAGCACGCACATGGCGTCGAGGCCGAACACCCGGTTCAGCCTGCCGAACACGAGCCAGGCCCCGATGCTCATCGTGAGTTCCACGATCTCCACCTGGCTGTAGTGCGCGGTCATCCGAGACCAGAACTCGTCGTCGAGACCGTGGTGATCCAGTGCGTACCGCTCGGCGTACTCCGCGGCCAGCCTCGCCCGGTCGTCGAAGGCGTCGGTGGTGCGCCACTGGGTCACCGCGTCGATGAAGTCGTCCTCGACCTTCACGCCGTCGCGTTCGGTCCGCCAGTCGAGGCAGAACATGCAGCCGTTGATCTGCGCGATCCGCAGCCGCGCCGCCTCGAACTCGCGCAGCCCCAGCGTGGTGTGCTGGTAGACGGCGAGGGAGAGGTTCGCGGCGGAGATGCCGATGCCGGGCACCAGTTCGCCCCACACGTACCCGATGGGGTCCTTGCCCTCGGGGATGTCGATGTTCACGGCTTGCTCCTTCCGAGCTTGCCCGCGACGGGACGCAACGGGACGTCGAGCGCGTCGTAGAGGCCGGGCTCCGCGGCCGCCAGCCAGTCGATGGCGTTGACGATGCGGCCGACCGCCGTGGCGTTGCCGCCGGCGGACCGGTTCTCGCCCTCGTCGACGGCCTCGACCGACACCTCGATGCGCGGCCGGCCCTCGATGATCACCTTGTGCGCGCCGTCGCCGGACGGTGGCATCGGCCAGTCCGTGGCGCACGAGTTGTGGATGCGCGTGACGTGTTCGATGACGATCAGCGGTTCGCCGCCGACGATGCCCTGCACCTCGAACCGGATCGCGCCCTGCGTGCCCGCCTCGAACTCGCCCATCGTCCGCGTCGTCACGGTCTCGTCGAGCGCGCGCCGGTCGACGGTCTCGCGGATCTCGTCGAGCTCGACGCCCAAAGCCCTGGCCAGCAACCGGATCTGCCCGCCCCACACCATGGTCGGCACCGTGGGCATCAGCATCGGTGCCTGGTAGTCGAGCGGCTGCCCGAACCCGATCAGCCACCGCACCGCGTCGGGCTGGTCGTAGGTGGAGTAGTCGAAGATCTCCTGGCAGCGGACCGCGTCGACGGTGCTGCCGAGACCGCTGATCATCAACGGCAGCACGTCGTTGCCCCAGCCGGGGTCGACGCCGGAGACGAACAGCGAGCCGCCGCCCTCCTCGATCGCTTTGAGAACAGGTTCTCGAAGCTCCGGAGGGGCGCTGCGCGGGTCGTAGAGCGCGTAGAGGGACGGCGTGACGACCACCGCGCCCGCCCGGATCGCCTTGGTGATGTCGGCGAGCGCGTCGTCGGGACGGATGTCGCCGGACGCCGCGTACACCACCGCGCGCGGACTCGCGGCGAGCACCGCGTCGATGTCGTTCGTTGCCGCGATCCCGAGTTCGGTGTCCATCCCGGCGAGATCGCCCGCGTCGCGGCCGACCTTCTCGGGGTTGTGGACGACCACGGCCGTCAGTTTCAGCGCCGGATGGGCATCGACGGCGCGAATGGCGGCACGGCCGACGTTTCCCGTACCCCACACCACTGTGGCGATCATGTGGTGCAGATTACCTAGAACACGTTCTAGTTGTACAGTGCCCATCCGGCGAGAACCTGCGGGCGTGATCAGGTGTGGAGCTTCACCCCCGACAGCTGCCCCGCAGGCCAGCCCGTGTTCCCGGTGAAGGTGAGCCGGACGTACCGGACCTGCGCGCCGGGCAGGGTGGCAGTGGCCGAGTTCCCGGTCGCGGGGTCGAACACGTACCCGGCCGACGGCGCGAGCGGGCTGAACGTCTGACCGTTGGTACTGCCTTCGATCGTCACGGTCTGGGTCCGCCGTCCCCAGGCCGGGTTCGGTGGGAGCGTGAGCACGGCGCGCCGCAACGCCTGGGTGGCCCCGAGGTCGACCTGGATCCACTGCGGGAAGGCGTTGTTCGCGCTCTCCCAGTAGGAGTGCGGGTCGTTGTCGACCGCGAACCCGCTGCCGTAGTGCTGGGTCTGCGAGCTCTGGGTCGTCGGGCGTCCGGCGGCCAGGTCCACGTCCGGGGTGGGCGGCCCGCCGAGCCACGGCTGGGTGGGCCGGGTGGCGGTCAGCGCGATCTGGCCCTTGAGCATCCTGCCGCCGTCGCCGGTGAGCCTCATGTAGTAGTCGGCCGAGCAGCGCGTGCCGTCCTCGTCCAGAGCGAGGTACCCGGACCCGGCGGGCACGTCGGCCAGCGTCTCGGCGGTCTTGCAGATCTGGTTGCCCTCGTTGAACTCGTCGAACATCGAGATGTAGATGCCTTGTGCGCCAAGGCGGACCATGTTGTAGAACTGGCGCCACATGAAGTCGCCGTGCAGTCGTTGGCGCGAGCCCACATCGCCCGGCAGCACGCACGGCTGGTAGTCGATCCCGCGCGCGTTGCACTCGGCCTGGTCGGGGCTGTTCACGTTGGTGTAGAAGCGATCCGTGTCCGCCGGGGTGCCGATCCGGCCGACCATCCACGGCGAGAGCATGTCGAAGCTCCGGTAGACGTTCGCGAAGCCCTGCCGCGAGTCCTCGATCTCCAGCCGCCAGTGGGTCGGGACGCCGCCGATCACGTAACAGCCGCGCGCCTTGAACCAGTTGACGACGTCCTGGCAGGCCTCCGGCCCGAACGGACGGCCGGGGTCGTTGAACCCGAAACCCCAGATGCACACGACGGGTTTGCCGTTCTGTCGCGCGTAGGCGGGGGAGGACGTGTACGCGGACATCTTGTTCAGCCAGTCGGTCTTGATCTCCGACTGCATGTTCGTCCAGTTCGTGACGTCGTACATGATGTAGAACTTCCGCCCGGTGGCCTCCGCGGCGGGCCGGACGTGCGCGGTCACGGCGTCGCGGATCGGGCCCTCGCCGCCGGTCGGGTTGAAGCGCTGCAACGCCGCCGTGTCGATGTTGTTGTCGCGCATCCACTGGAAGTGGACGTCGACGGTCTGCCGGTCGTAGTTGGAGAAGAGCGTGGCGGGCCGGCCGTCACCGAGGTTCGCGAACGCGGTCTGGTAGGTGCGGGCGTAGTCGCGGACGTCCGGCCACGCGACGATCGAACTGGTGGGCGGCGCGGGCGGCTGGCTCCAGTTGTCGTTCCAGTGCCACCAGCCGTCGAGGGGGGAGCTGTCTCCCCGGCAGGCGAACCAGCCCTGGTATCCGACGGTGATCTTCCCGACGACGTCGCCGGGAGGGCTGGCCGCGTGCGCGGGGGCGGGCAGGAGCCCCAGCGCGGGGGCGGCGAGCGCGGTGCTGAGCAGTGTTCGGCGTGACAGGGACATCGCGAACTCCTTTGTCGGCGACTCGACTCCAGAGTGCAAGATGTGAACAGGATCACGCAAGAATTTGACGGACCGGAACTTCGCGAGTGTTGGGTGCAATTTTGGACCGGGAACAACGCAAATTATTGACTTCGGTCTGTAACCAGGAGAACCGTCAGCGTTACACAGCCTCACCTTCGGTCCTGGCGGAGGTTCCTCATGTCCCGTCGTTTCCCTGCTCTCGCCGTGGTCGCGCTGACCTTCGCCAGCACTGTCGTGGCGGCGTCGAGCCCGGCCGTCGCCGCCGCGGCGACACCGATCTACCGCGACACCCGCTACACGTTCGCGGAGAGAGCGGCGGACCTGGTGGCGCGCATGACGTTGCCGGAGAAGGTGCGCCAGCTGCACACCAACAACGCCCCGGCCATCCCGCGACTGGGCGTGCAGCAGTACACGTACTGGAGCGAGGGGCAGCACGGCGTCAACCGGCTCGGCGGCGACGCGGGCGGCGGTGGCCAGGGTTCCGTGGACAACGTGAAGGCGACGAGCTTCCCGGTGAACTTCGCCGCCGCGATGTCGTGGGACCCGAGCCTGATGTACGCCGAGACGACCGCGATCTCCGACGAGGCAAGGGGATTCCTCGACAAGTCGTTGTTCGGCAACGCCCAGAACAACATCGGGCCGGACGTCAACGAGTACGGCGACCTGACCTACTGGGCGCCGACCGTGAACATGGACCGCGACCCGCGCTGGGGCCGCACCGACGAGGGCTTCGGCGAGGACCCGCACCTCGTCGCGAAGATGGCGGGCGCGTTCGTCAACGGTTACCAGGGCAACACGATCGACGGCGCCGCGATGACCCCGTACCTCAAGGTCTCCGCGACCCTGAAGCACTACGCGCTCAACAACGTCGAGAACGACCGGCTCTCCGGCGACTCCGCCACCACCGAGGCCGACCTGCGCCAGTACTACCTCAAGCAGTTCCAGAACCTGATCGAGCACGACCACGCCAGCGGCCTGATGACCTCGTACAACTCGATCAACGGCACGCCCGGCGCGGTCCACGGCTACCTGGTCAACCAGCTGGCCAACCGCACCTACGGCTTCGACGGCTACTCGGTCTCCGACTGCGACGCCATCGCGACCGTCTGGCAGCCGCCGCCCGGCGGTCACCTCTGGGCGGCACCGGGCTGGCGTTCGGCGATCGAGGGCGCACAGGTCGTGTGGACGAACGTGGCCACCGGCCGCAAGATCCCGGCCGCGGCGGGCGCGCTGGCGTGGGGCCTGCGGGCCGGCACGCAGCTGAACTGCGAGGGCGCCAACGCGACCCTCACCAACGTCCAGGCGTCGATCGACGCCGGCATCCTCTCCGAGGGCGTGCTCGACGCCTCGCTCGTCCGGGTGTTCACGGTGCGGATGGCGACCGGCGAGTTCGACCCGGCGGACCAGGTCGCGTACACGAAGATCACCAAGTCCGTGCTGGAGAGCCCGGCGAACCAGGCGCTCGCCACGAAGGTCGCCGACAACTCGCTGGTACTGCTGAAGAACCAGAACAACGTGCTGCCGGCCGACCCGGCGCGGACCTCGCGCGTGGTGGTGCTCGGCGACCTCGCGGGCAAGGTCACGCTCGGCGGGTACAGCGGCAAACCGACCCACACCGTCAACGCCGTGCAGGGCATCCAGGCCGCGCTCCCGAACGCGTCGGTGCTCTTCGACGCGGCCGGCACCTCGACGTCCGCGACCGGTCCGGCGGTGCTCAGCGAGGCGACGAGGTCCGCGATCCGCGCGGCCGACCTGGTCGTGGTCTTCGCGGGCACTGACATGGAGGTGGCGCGGGAGGGCAAGGACCGGCCGAACATCGCCATGCCCGGCAACTACACCTCCCTGATCGACCAGGTCTCCGCGCTGGGCAATTCCCGCACGGTCCTGGCGTTGCAGGCGATGGGCCCGGTGACGTTCGACCAGTCGAAGGTGCCGGCGGTCCTGTTCAGCGGCTACAACGGCCAGAGCCAGGGGACCGCGCTCGCGAACGTGTTGTTCGGCAGGCAGAATCCCGACGGGCACCTCAACTTCACCTGGTACCGCGACGACTCGCAGCTGCCGCCGATGCAGAACTACCGGCTCACCGCGGCGGGCACGGGCGGGCTCGGCCGCACCTACCAGTACTTCACCGGCACGCCCGCCTATCCGTTCGGCCACGGCCTGAGCTACAGCACGTTCCGCCTCTCGAACGCGACCGCGGACCGGACCTCGGCCTCTCCCAACGACACCGTGAACGTCAGCCTCGACGTCACGAACACCGGCTCACGCGCCGGAACCACCGTGGCCCAGCTCTACGCGGCCACTCCGGGCGCCGGCACCGGTGACGTGCCGCGGCAACGACTGGCCGCCTTCCAGAAGACCCGGCTGCTCGGCCCCGGCCAGACCCAGCGCGTCGTGCTGCCGGTCAAGGTCCGCGACCTCGCCCAGTGGGACACCGCGGCCAAGCGCGAGTCGGTCCCGGCGGGCACCTACCAGTTCCGCGTGGGCACGGACGCCGCCACGATCTCGGCCCGCCAGGACGTCCAGGTGAGCGGAACCCTGACTCCGCGCGTGAAGCACGTGACCGTCCAGCCGGAAGCCGTGGTGTACCGGCCGGGGGAGAGCTTCGACCTGCGCGGCAGGAACCGCTGGCTGGCAACGGACACGAACGTGACCGCGGACCGCGTGGTCGAGGCGGTGAACGACGATCAGACCTTTGTGGACCTCGCCGGCGCCCAGATCACCCACCGCAGCAGCGATCCGGCCGTCGCCTCGGTCGACGGGAACGGCGTGGTGCGGGCGATCAAGGACGGCGCCGCGACGATCACCACGACCGTCAACGGCGTCTCCGGCTCGGCCCCGATCCTCGTCACCGGAACGCTGACCAGCACCGTGCCGTCGATCCTGGCCTCCGGCACGACCGGAGTCGCGTCGACGACCTTCACCAACGGCGGCGCGGAGGACGTGCGCGGCCTGACCGTCACGATCACCACGCCGAACGGCTGGTCCGCGACCCCGACGACCCCGACCACCTTCGACCGCGTCCCCGCGCGTTCCTCGGTCACCGTGCGCTGGAACGTCACCGGAACCGCCGCGCCAGGTTCGTACCCACTCGCTTTCACCGCGACCTCCGCGTTCGGCACGTTCACCTCGGACGGCACGGTGAAGGTCCCGTACGGCTCGGTCCAGGCCGCCTTCAACAACACCGGCATCAGCAACGACAACCAGCCGGTCTCCGGCGCGTTCGACGGCAGCGGCCTGAACTACTCGGCCCAGGCACTGGCCGCGGCGGGACTCCCGGCCGGACCGGTGAACGTCGGCGGCATCGGCTTCACCTGGCCCGCCGCCAACGCGCCGGACAACGTCGTGGCGGGCGGCCAGGTGGTGCCGGTCAACGGCTCCGGCAGGCTGCTCGGGTTCCTGGGCTCCAGCGCGTTCGGCAGCACCTCGGCCCCCGGCACGATCGTGTACAGCGACGGCAGCACGCAGAGCTACTCGCTCTCGTTCGCGGACTGGTGGTCGGGCAACGCCCTGCCCGGCACGTCGATCGCCGCCGCCACCCCGTACCTCAACGTCGGCCCGAACAGCACGCGCCAGGACCAGCGCGTGCACGTCTACCTGGCGTGGGCGCCGCTCGACCCGGCCAAGACGGTGAGGTACGTGGTCCTGCCGGACATCGCGCCGACTCAGGTGCCGAACAACCCGGCGATGCACCTGTTCGCCGTCGGCATCGGTCAGTCGACCGACGCGATCGTCGGCGCGGACCTCGGCGACCCCGACACGCCGCGCGGCGCGTGGATCAAGGACGGCGACGACGGCCGCACGGTCCCGGTCACCCTGGGCGGCAGGACCGGGCGCACCACAACGGGCTCCGCGTCACCGTTCATGTACTTCGACCTCGACGACAGCATCGTCCCGGGCGGCACCTACCAGGCCAGTGCACACGTGACGTACTTCGATCGTGGCACCGCGACCTGGAACGTCCAGTACGACTCGTTCGGCAGCGTGGGCAACAACGCCTACCGCGACTCGGCCTCCGTCACCAACACCGGCACGGAGACGTGGAAGACGGCGGTGATCCCGTTGCCGGAGGCGGCTTTCCGCAGCCGGCAGAACAACCACTCCGACCTGAGACTGCAGATCGGCACGGGCGGGCAGGCGATCGGGCAGGTGCGGTTCGTGGTGGGAGGGGGCGACGTGGTGCCGATCCACCTGATCTGACGTCAGCGGTTCGAGGGCGGGAACCGGCCGTCGAGGCTGCCGAGGGCGACCAGTTCGGTGTACTGGTCCTGCCACGACCGCTCGGTCGCGAGCAGGTCGGCGAGCCGCTGCACCCAGGCCTCGTCGACCGTTCGCCTGGCTCCGGCGTCCAGGTGGCGGGCTGTCTCCTCGCGGGCTTTGAGCCATTCGGCCAGCGTGGGGGCCAGCGCCGGGCCACCTTCGTCTTCGGGCATGGAGGCGACCCTACGCGGTGCGCGTGGTGCTCGCCCCAGGTCATTGGGCTAGTGTGGGGCCTGTTGGGGTACCAGCCGACGGCAACCAGCCGCTGCGGTCCCCGATCCCCGTCCGGTCCGGCGTTTCCGGCCGGAGACAGGAGCACCGGCTTGCAGCCGGATTTCCAGGCCTCACCCTCTTCTTCCCGTTTCGGCAAGCGGCACGCGGCTCAGGACTTCGAGCAGGCGCGCCTGAACGCCGAGAACACCGGGGTCCTCCACCAGCGTCAGGCCGCCAAACGAGTGGCGGAACACTCCCTCGACGTGGGCGATTGCCGTGAACTGCTGTCCATGCTCGGCCTGGCGAACCTGCCGGCGTCCACCGCACTTCACGCATAAGGGGTACGCAGTGACTCTAGGAACCGTCAAGTGGTTCAACGGCAGCAAGGGCTTCGGCTTCATCGCGCCTGAGGGCGGCGGGCCGGACCTGTTCGTGCACCAGTCCGAGGTGCAGGGCTACGACCACCACGGCATTCCCGACAACCAGGCCGTGGAGTTCGAGATCGGCGAAGGCCAGAAGGGCCCGCAGGCCCGCTCCGTGCGCCTCGTCTGACCGGGCTCGGCAAGTCCACTGTGGAGTGAGCAGGCCCCGGCCGCTCACTCCACGGGTGTCAGTCCGGCAGCAGCGGCACCGAGATGCCCGGATCCCTTCCCAGCAGCGCCGCCCGCGTCACCGACCGGGACCCGAAGCGGTCGCGCACGTCGTCCAGTGCGGCGTCCAGGGCGGCCGGCTTCTGCTCCTCGAACGGCAGCGCCATCTGCATCGGCGCGTCGTTCTGGAGGTTCGTGAGCGACACGCCCAGCAGCGTGATGCCGCGGCTGTCGATCAACGGCATCGCGGTGCCGAGCAGTTCCCGCGCCGACGCCAGCAGCACCTCGGTCTCCGTCGTCGGATGCCGCAGGGTGTGCGACCGGGTCGCACGGGTGAAGTCGCCGAACCGCAGACGCAGCACCACCGTCCGGCACGCGCGGTGGGCCGTGCGCAGCCGTCGTGAGATGCCGTCGATCAGCGAGGCGAGGACGGCGTCGAGGTCGTCACGCGTGCGTTCCCGGCGGCCCAGAGCTCGTTGCGAACCGATCGACCGGCGCCGCTGTCCTGTGTGGACCGGACGTGGATCGTGGTTGTGCGCCAACGCGAACAGGTGCCTGCCCGCCGCGCGGCCGATCATCGAGACCAGTGCCACCTCGCCCAGGGCGGCGACCTCGCCGACCGTGCGCAGTCCCAGGCCGTGCAGCTTGGCCGCCGTCACCTCGCCGACGCCCCACAGCCGTTCGACCGGCAGCGGGTGCAGGAACTCCAGTTCGTGCTCGGCGGGCACGACCAGCAGCCCGTCCGGCTTCGCGACCCCGCTCGCCACCTTGGCGAGGAACTTCGTGCGCGCCACCCCGACCGTGATCGGCAGGCCGACCTGCTCCAGCACGGCCGCCCGCAGTCGTGCGGCGACCACCTCGGGCGGTCCCGCGATCCGGTGCAGGCCGCCGACGTCGAGGAACGCCTCGTCGATCGACAGGCCCTCGACCAGCGGTGTCGTGTCGCGGAACACCTCGAACACCGCCTTGCTCGCGGCCGAGTAGGCCGACATCCGCGGCGGCACGACGATCGCGTGCGGGCACAGTCTCCGCGCCGCCGCCCCGCCCATCGCCGTGCGCACGCCGAACGCTTTGGCCTCGTAGCTCGCGGCCAGCACCACCCCGCCGCCCACGATCACCGGACGGCCGCGCAGGCTCGGATCGTCCCGTTGCTCGACGGACGCGTAGAAAGCGTCCAGGTCGGCGTGCAGGATCGGGGTGCTCACGAACACATGTTCGCATCCGTCACCCGTTCAGAACAGTGTCGTTAGGACATGAGCGCACGGGCGATGGGCCACGCACCAGGCGAGGTGTTCGACAGGACCGTGATGGTCGTGCCGGTGTGCGGGTCGTGGGTGGACTTGAAGGACTCACCGGCGTCGTACCCGGCGAGGATCACGGTGTCGCTGGTCTCGTGCAGCCAGAACCCGAGGCCGTAGCGCAGGGACTCCTCGGGAACGTGGTGGCGCGGCCTGGTCGCTTCCTCGGCGAACTCGCCGGCCAGCAGCGTGCGCCAGAACTTCGACATGTCACCGGCGGTGGTGTGGATGCCGCCGTCACCGGTCGCCAGTACGGGCAGGTGGAAGACGTTGGAACGGTCGGAGCCCTCCAGGTAGCCCACGGCGGCGTCGCCGGGGAGTTCGTCGGAGCGCAGGAAATCGGTCCTGGTCATGCCCGCCGGGCCGAGCACACGGGAGCGGACGAGATCGTGGTAGCCCTGCCCGCCGGCCCGTTCGGCCAGCAGCGCGAGCACCGCGTAGCCGCCGTTGCAGTAGCTGAACCGCTCACCGGCCTTGAACTTCGTGGGATGCCCGTCGAGCAACGGCAGGAAGGCCTCGGTCGTGGTGAGCAGGTGGGCCGCGCCCATCACGTAGTCGTCGACCTGCCAGTCGCCTTCCTCGTCGAGGTAGTCGCCGATGCCGGACGTGTGGGTGAGCAGGTGCTCGACCGTCACGTCGTCGGCGATGAGCGGGAGGTCGTCGCCCAGCAACGAACGGGCGGTGGTGTCGAGGGCGAGCGCTCCTTCGCGGATGAGGGAGAGCACGGTCAGCGCGGTGAATCCCTTGCCGCCGCTGGCGATGCCGAACCTCGTGTCCACGGTGTTGGGCACGCCGTAGGCGCGGTTCGCGAGCCCGTAGGCCTTCGCGAACTCGATCTCTCCGGCGTGGTCGATCTGCACCACGCCGGAGAAACCGGTCTCTTCGGCGATCTTGTCGATGTCTCCCAACGGCATCCGCGCAGGCTAGCCCCGCGTCAACGCCGCGCCGAAACGGTTTTCCGGTGACCGGATCCCGCGCAGCAACGCCAGTGGAGCCAACGCCACGACCGCGGCCAGCACGAAGCCGAGCCGGTAGGACGCTCCTCCCGTGAGCAGCGCCGCCGCGACCTGGACGCCCAGCGCGGCACCGATCGCCCGCGCGATCCCGCACGTGGCCGCCGCGACACCGGTGTCCTGCTCATCGACCGACGAGATCGCGGCGGTGTAGGTGGCCGTGGACGCGGTTCCGACGCCGAGCCCGAGCGTCACCAGCATTCCCACCGCGATCTGCCACGGCACGTCGTGCCATCCGGCGACGAACAACGTGCCCGCGGCCGTGAGCGTCAGTCCGGCGGCCATGGCGGTCCTGGTTCCCGCTCGCCGCGCGAACAGTCCGGACAACGGACCGACCACGACGGCGACCAGAACGGTGGGGAAGAGGTACAGGCTGATCTCGCTGGCCGTCGCGCCGAACCCGGAGAGCAGTTGCGGCACCAGGAAGTACGTCGCCGAGTAGCTCGCCCCGAGTGCCCCGGCCGTGAGACCCGCCCGCCACACCGACCGCAGGACACCGAGATCGACCAGCGGGTGGTCGGCACGCCGTTCGACCACCACCCACGCGGCACCGAACGCGGCCGTCAGCACGAGCAGCACGGCGGCGGCCGCAAGTCCTTGCGGCGCCAGGAAGAGCGCGAGCATGAGCGTGGCCAGGGCCAGCGCGAGCAGCACTCCGCCGAGCCAGTCCAGCCGGGTTCGCCTCACCTGCACGGGCCCTGGCAACGCGAACGGCGCGAAGATCGCCACCGCTGCCACGACCAACGCCGGCAGCAGGAACATCCACTGCCGCGAGAAGGCGTCGGCGAGCGGCCCGGCGGCGAGCACGCCCAGTCCACTGCCGACGGTGAACAGGCCGGTGAGCACGCCGACCGCGACCGGCGTCTCCTTGAAGAGCTGCCGTGCCAAGACGAACGACACCGGCAGGACGCCACCGCCCAGGCCCTGGAGGAACTGTCCGAGCAGGATCACCGGGAACGACGTCGCGAACGCCGACAGCACCGCCCCGGCCACGATGCACCAGGTCAGCACGAGCAGGGTGCGGCGCCCGCCGCGGTCGTCGGCGATCTTCGCGACGATCGGCATGGTGATGGCCGACGTGATGATCAACGTCGTGGACAGCAGACCGGCCTGGGCGGGGTCGAGGCCGAGTTCGCGTTGCAGCAGCGGAAGTGCGGGGAACGGGATGCTTTCCAGGGCGCCGATCGTGACGGCCAACGCCGCCAGAACGGCCATCGCGGGGCGGGTGGATCTGAGCGTGGTCACGGCTGGTCTCCCTCGTCCGGGGGCCAGTAAAGCTACAAGGTGTAGCTGAAATCCGACAGAGTCTTTCGCAACAATCTGTAGCGGAAGTGGCCGAGCAACCTAAACGGCGGGCGCCCCGTTTCGGAGAGTGTCGGGTTGTTCACCCACGTGAAGGGACCGCACGGTCTTGTCGCTCGCCACGATCCAGCGCCCTGCCGAGGTGCCCCTGCCGCCTGTGCGGGTGACAGCACCGCGGCGGTGGCTGTTCTGGCTGGCCGCGGCCGTGCTTCTGGCTCAGATGGCCATCGCGATGACCACCACGGCGGTGCGGCAGACGCCGACCATCGACGAGCCGGTCTACCTCGGCACCGCGGTCGTCTACCTGGAGGAGCACAGCCTCCGGTACAACCCGGAGCACCCGCCGCTGGGCAAGCTGATCATGGCGACCGGGCTCGCGTTCGCCGACGCACGCCTCGACCCGGGCTTCCAGGGCGACCAGACGGAACTCGGCAGGCACCTGCTCTACGAGTCGGGCAACGACCCGGCGAAGCTGTTGCTGGCAGCCAGACTCCCGATGATCGTCCTCACGCTGCTGTTCGGCCTGGTCGTGTTCCTGTTCGCCTCGGACATCACGAACCGATCCGGCGGGCTCGTCGCGCTGGCCCTCTACGCGTTCTCGCCCGACCTCATCGCGCACGGATCGCTGGCCACGCTGGACGTCCCGGCGGCGGGGTTCGTGCTCACGTCGGTCTGGCTGGTGTGGCGGGCGCGCGCCCACCCCGCGCTCTACCTGCCGCTCGCGGCACTGGCCCTGGGTGCGGCGCTGGCGACGAAGATGAACACGCTGGCCGCCGTCCCGGTGGTGCTGGCCCTGGTGTTCTGGCAGGCCCGTGCCAAGGCCGCGCTCGCCGTGGCGCTGATCGCGCTCGCGGTGGTGTGGGTGTCCTACCTCGCCGTGGATCCGTTGCTGCACTGGGAGTCCCCGCCGGACCTGCCGTCCGCACCGGTCGGCTGGCTGCCGTTCCCCGAGCCCTACCTCGACGGGATGCGCGTCCAGGCCGGCTTCGAGAACCGGGTCTGGGGCGGCTACCTGTTCGGCACGCACTACGAGGGTTCGCACTGGTACTACCTGCCGGCCGCGTTGCTGGTGAAGACACCGCTGGGCGCGCTGCTCCTGTGGGCGGCCGGAGCCGTCGCGATGATCAAACGCCCCGCGGCGGCCTACGTTCTCGCCCCCGCGGCCGTGCTGCTGGCCGTCGCCATGACCGGCAGTCGCGACCTCGGCGTCCGGTACGCGATCTTCGTGCCGATGTTCCTCGCGGTCGCCGCCGCGGTGGTCGCGCACCGGCGCTGGGCGGGGATCGCGGTCGTGCTGGTCGCCGTGAGTTCACTGTGGACGTTCCCGTACTACCTGCCGTACTCCAACGAGGTGTTCGGCGGCCCGTCGAAGACCCACCTGCACCTGCACGACTCGAACGTCGACTGGGGACAGGACCTGGGACGGCTGGCCGAGCGGCTGAAGCGGTACCCCGGTGAACGGATGTGGCTCGTCTACAAGGGCGCCGGAGTGCCCGAGTACTACGGGATCCACGCCGAGGACCCGCGCAAGGTGGCGGAGGACCAGGTGCACGGCCTGCTCGTCGTGTCCAACACGGCCATCGCGAAGGCCGACGAGGCCCTGCGAGCGTTGATCGACACGAGCACGCCGATCGACGTCGTGGGCCACTCCATCACGATCTTCCGCCGGCCGTAGGTAGGAAAGTTCCGTACCCCTACGGATGCGCACCCTGATTGTTCCGCACGTGCAGTCCTCCGACAGTGATCGCAGCGAACGACCGCCGCCCCTGCCCTGAGGTGGGCGTTCCTGATCCGAGAGGAACCAACGTGACGAGAACACCACGGTCCTGGGGCCTGCTGGCCCTGGTCGCGGCCGCGGTGCTGGCACCCGTCAGCATCGCGAACGCTGCCGCACCGAACGCCCCTGCGGCGAACTACCTGGGGGACACCGTCCCCGCGAACCTCGGTGACGCCTCGCCCATGTTCGTCGGCGGGCAGAACGCCACCGTGAGCGAGTTCCCCGGCATCATCGCGGGCATCCGCGCCGGTGGCACCCGGCCGCAGGGCCAGACCTGCACCGGCACGGTCGTGGCGCCGCGCAAGATCCTGATCGCGGCGCACTGCGCGGACGCCCAGGGGGAGAAGAAGTTCGTCTACGGACTCGACGACCTCAAGGACTACAACAACGGCAACGGCACCGGGTTCGCCGTGAACGTTGTCAGCTACAAGAAGCACCCGAAGTACGTCAACTTCGACCAGGGCTACGACGTCGCCGTCGTGACCGTGGACCGCGACATCGCTCTGAAGGGCGGTGCCGCGTACCCGAAGTTCGCCACCTCGGCGGACTCCGGCGGTGCCGCGCCGGGCAAGACCGGCCTCGGTTTCGGCTACGGCAAGAAGGATTTCAACGACAACTCGGCGGACGTCACCCTCGACAAGGCGAGCCTGCCGGTCGTCAACGGCGACAGCGTCTGCCAGGGCGTCGGCGCGGGCTTCAAGTCGGCGTACATGATCTGCGCCGGGTACTCCGACGGCCGGATCTCGATCCTGCCCGGTGACAGCGGCGGCCCGCTGATCTTCGACGGCAAGATCTACGGCGTCGCGTCGTGGAGCCGGTCCGACTTCAAGTGGTACTCGGTCTACGGCCGCCTCGACAACGAGATGGGCGACTGGGTCAAGACCGAGGTCGGCGAGCAGCCCCCGGTCGGTGACTTCGGGCTGACCGTCGCGCCCGGCAGCGGTTCGGTCGCGGCCGGCAAGACGATCTCCGCGGGCATCACCACCACGGCCGGTTCGGGTGGCGCGGAGAACGCCACGCTGTCCGCGTCCGGTCTGCCCAGCGGCGTGAAGGCGGTCTTCCAGCCGACGTCGGTCACCACCGGCAACTCGGCGAAGGTCACGTTCGACGCCACCACCTCGGCGCCGAACGGCACCTACGAGGTCTCGATCACCGGCACCACGTCGAGCGGCAAGACGGCGTCCGGCAAGTACTCGCTGACCGTCACCGGTGGCGGCGACCCGCAGCCGGGCGACTTCACGCTGGGAGCCTCGCCGAGCAGTGTGAAGGCGGCCAAGGGCAAGTACGTCTCGACCACGATCTCGTCGAACGGCGACGGTCAGACGATCACCCTGTCCGCGTCGGGTGTCCCCACCGGCGTGAAGGCCACGTTCCAGCCGACGTCGATCGGCGCGGGCAGCTCGTCGAAGCTGACGCTGGACGTGGCCGGCACCGCGACCGCCGGCACGTCCAGCATCACGGTCACCGGCACCGACGCGAACGGCAAGACCGCCACCACGACGGTCTCGCTGACGGTCGAGGGTTCCCAGGAGCCGCCGACCGGTGAGGTCACGGTGACCGCGACCCCGTCGTCGGCCACCGTCAAGCAGGGCCTGCTCGGCCAGACCGTGGTGAAGGCCAGTGGTGGCACCGGAAACCTGACGCTCACCGCGTCCGGTGTGCCGACGGGCGCGCAGCTCTCGTTCAACCCGGCCACGGTCGGCCAGAACGGCAGCAGCAACGTCTGGATCTTCACCAACTTCTCCACCCCGCCCGGCACCTACCCGATCACCATCAAGGCCACCTCGGCCGACGGGAAGACCGGCACGACGACGTTCACGCTGACCGTCACCCGCTAGACCCCGTTGGGGGAAACAGGGAAGAGCCCCGGAGCCAGCACGGCTCCGGGGCTCGTTTCCGTTGCGCGACAATCAGACCGTGAGGGTCCAAGTGTCGATGTTGCCGGTGTCGTAGGTGTAGATGTCCTTCACCTGCAGCTTCCACGTGCCGTTGCGCGCTTCTGAAGACAGATCGACGGTGTAGGTCTCGTGAACACCCGCCGAGGACGAGACGCCGCCCGCCTTCTTCAGCACGTACGTCTTGCCGGACGGGCTGACCAGGTCGATGGCCAGATCACCGGTGTAGGTGTGGTTGACGTCGACCTTGACGGTTGCCGAGGCCGTGGAGTTGCCGGTGCAGCCCGAGATCGTCACCGACGACGAGACGGCGGTGTTCGTGTCCGGAATGGACACGTCGTCGCCGTTCGTGCCGGGACCGCACTGCGGGTCGGGACCGCCGCCGATGAAACCGCTGTACAGCAGCTTGTTCGGCGAACCGGAACCCGGGTTGGTGACCTTGCCGGAGGTGGCGCCGTTCACCAGGGCGTCGCGCAGGGCCTGGGGGCTCGCGGACGGGTTGGCCGACAGGTACAGGGCCGCGACCCCCGCGACGTGCGGGGTGGCCATGGACGTGCCGGACATGTTGGTGCTGCCGCCGTTCAGCCCGAGCGAGGTGATGTTGTCACCCGGCGCGAAGATGTCCGTGCAGGTGCCGTAGTTCGAGAACGAGGCACGCGCGTCGTTGGACGAGGTGGCGTTCACCGTGATCAGCGACGAGATCTTCGCCGGACCGGTCGAGCAGGCGTCGGTCGAGCTGTTGCCCGACGCGACGGCCATCTGCACGCCTGAGGCGACCATGCCGGCGATGGCGTCGTTGCCGATGTCGGCGGTGTCGAAGGTCCAGGAAGCGTTGACCACGGCGGGCTTCTGCGCGTTCGCCGTGATCCACTCGATGGCCTTGACACCGGCCGAGTCGGGGCCGTTGCCGGTGCAGCTCGTGCCGAGCATGCGGACCGAGACCAGCTTGGCCTTCTTCGCCACGCCGTAGGTCTTGGACCCGACCGTGCCCGCCACGTGCGTGCCGTGGCCTGAACAGTCCTGACCGTTCTGGCCGTCCTCGATGAAGTCGGCGCCCACGGACGCGCGTCCCTCGAAGTCGGCGATCGACGTCTTGACGCCCGTGTCGGTGATGTAGACCGTCACGTTCGACGCGCCACCGCTGGGGTAGTTGTACTTCTTGTCCAGCGGCAGCGAGACCTGGTCCACGCGGTCCAGGCCCCACGTCGGGTTGTCCTGCACGTCCAGCGCCTTCGCGGTGCCGTCCTGGTAGACGGCCTTGACGGCGGGATCTGCCGCCAGCTTCCGCGCGCCGGCCTCGGTCAGGTTCTTGACCTGGAAGCCGCGCATGGCGTGGGAGAACACGGCGTCGAGGTTGCCGCCGTACTTCTGGGTGAGAGCGCTCGACGCCGACTGGATGGCGGCGCCGGGCTTGAGCGAGACGATGAAACTGCCGCCGGCGGCCGGGTTCTTGGCCTTGACGAAGTCCGCCTCAGCCGCCTGAGCCGGGGTGACCAGCAGGGCGGAGGCGACGGCGAGAACGGCGAGCCCGCAGGTGGTGCGGTGCATGGGAAGTCCTTCCGGTGCTCGTCAGAACGTCAGGGTCCAGGTGTCGATGTTCCCGGCGTCGTAGGTCCAGACGTCGGTCACCTGCAACTTCCACGTGCCGTTGCGGTTCTCGGCGGAGGCGTCGACCGTGAAGGTCTCGTGCACACCGGCCGAGGAGGTCGCGCCCTTCGCCTTCTTGAGGCTGTAGGTCGCACCGGACGGACCGACCAGGTCGATGGCCAGGTCAGCGGTGTAGGGGTGGTTGATGTCGACCTTGACCTTGGTACCGGTCGAGGCCTTGCCGGTGCAGCCGGTCACGTTCACCGACGAGGTCACCGCGGTGTTGTTGTCCGGAATGGACACGTCGTCGCCGTTGGTGGCGGCGGCGCACGGCTCCGGGTCGGGGCTACCGCCGCCGATGAAGCTGATGTTGAGCAGCTTGTTCGGCGAGCCCTGCAGGTCGGTGATCTTGCCGGTCGTGGCGTTGTTCACCAGCGCGTCGCGAACCTGGGCAGGGGTCGCGGACGGGTTCGCGGACGCGTACAGCGCGGCGGCACCGACGACGTGCGGGGTGGCCATCGAGGTGCCGCCCATCGACGTCGTGCCGCCGCCGTTCTTGGTCGACGTGATGTTCGAGCCGGGCCCGAAGAGGTCGACGCAGGAGCCCCAGTTCGACGCCTGCCCACCGGTGTAGATCGAGCGCTTGTCGGCCGAGTCGCTGGCGGCCACCGTGATGGCCTCCGGCACGCGGGCGGGGGAGGTCTGGCAGGCGTCGCCGTTGTTGTTGCCCGCCGCCAGGCCGAACGTCACGCCCGCCGCGATCGCGCGCTTCACCGCGTTGTCCACAGTGGAGTCCGCGCCGCCGCCGAGGCTCATGTTCGCCACGGCGGGCTTCTTCGCGTTCTGCGCGACCCAGTCGATGCCCTTGATGATCTGCGAGTACTGGCCGTTGCCGGAGCAGTCGAGCACGCGCACCGCGACGAGGTTGACCTTCTTCGCCACGCCGTACGTCTTAGAACCGACCGTGCCGGCGACGTGCGTGCCGTGGCCCTGGCAGTCCGAGGCGTCCGCGTCGTTGTCGATGAAGTCGTAGCCGTCCTTGGCGCGACCCTCGAACTCGGTGTGTGCCTTGTAGATCCCGGTGTCCAGGATGTACGCGGTCACGTTCGACGCGGTGTTCGGGTAGGTGTACTTCGCGTCGACGGGCAGGTTCGCCTGGTCGATCCGGTCCAGGCCCCACGTCGGGTTCGTCTGGGTGTCGGACATCCGCGCCCAGCCGTCCTGCTGCACGTAGGCGACGGCGGGGTCGGCCGCGAGCCTGCGCGCCGCCGCCTCGTCCAGCTTCACCGCGAAGCCGCGCACCGACGCCACGTAGGTGTTGCTGACCGTGCCGCCGTGCTTGCGGGCGAGGTCGAGCGCCTTGGCGTTGGTGGTGGGAACGTCGCTCGCGCCGTCCTTGAACACCACGATGTAGCTGCCCGCGACGGGGTCGGCGGTCTTCTGGATCGACGCCGTTTGAGCGGAAACAGGGCTGCTCACCGCCGCTGCGACGGCCAGGCCCAGGCCCGTCGCCGCGAGCACGCGTGTTGTGCGATCAAGTCGCATCTCTGGTTCTCCGTTCTCCGGCCGCCTCGGCAGGGGTGGGCGACCACGTGCGGATCACCATCGGGCGGCGGGGAACGGCGAACAATCCGGATATCGCTACGTAGGGATACCCGTCTTTCACCTACCATCGGTGCGGATGAGCCGGACACCGAAGTCCAGGGCGCGGCGCTGCGACCCCGGCGGACTGATGCGCACGAGCTCGCCGGTGCTGGTGGGGCGAGGTGACCAGCTCGGCGCGCTGCGCGCCGCCGTGCCGAACCACCCCGCGGTGATCATGATCGAGGGCGAGGCCGGCGTCGGTAAGTCGCGGCTGGTGCGCGAGCTGCTCGACGCGGACCTCGGCCCGATCTCCGTCCTCATGGGCCACTGCCAGCCGGTGGGGGAGCCGTTCCCGTACGGCGCGGTGCTGGAGGCGTTGCGCGACTGCACGGAACGCTTGGCGCGCAACCACTCACGGCTCAGCCCGGTGTCCGGTGTGCTCGGTTCGCTGTTGCCGGAACTCGCCGAGTACCTGCCGCCGCCACTGCCCCCGACCGGTGACCCGCGGGCCGACCGGCACCGGTTGTTCCGCGGCATGCGCGAACTGCTCGGCGTCCTCGGGCCGGTGCTGCTGGTCGTCGAGGACCTGCACTGGGCCGACGACGGGTCCCGGCAGCTGCTGCGGTTCCTGATGGGCGACCCGCCGGCGAACCTGTCCATCGTGGTCACCTACCGGCGCGAGGACGTGCCGGGTGGTGTTCCGCTGGGGTCGGCGTACCGGCCGCCGACCGGGATCACCAGCGCGTTGCTCGAACTCCAGCCGCTCGACGTGGCCGAGGTGCGGGCGCTGACGTCCGCGATCCTCGACGGTGAGTCCGTGTCGCTGGAGTTCGCGGCCAAGCTGCACGAACGCACGGCGGGCATCCCGTTCGTGGTCGAGGAAACGTTGCGGGCGTTGCGGAATCCCGCCGGTGCCGTGCACGCGGACGGCGCCACGGCCCGTCGGTTGCTCGACAACGTGGACGTGCCCGTGCTGCTGCGCGACGCCATCTCCGAGCGCCTCGCCGCGCTGCCCGCCGCTGCTACCCGGTTGGTGCAGGCCGCCGCGGTGCTGGGCGCGCCCGCGTCCGTCGAACTGCTCGGCGAGGTGGCCGAGATCGGTGAGAGTCGTGCCGCCCTGACGCACGCGCTGACGGGCCACGTTCTGCACGAGGTCGATGCACGGCGGTACGGCTTCCGGCACGCGTTGGCTCAGCAGGCCGTGTACGACACGTTGAGCGGACCGGACCGGCAGGAACTGCACCGCCGCGCCGTCGAGGTGCTCGACCAGGTGGAACCGCGTCCGCTGGTGCAGCTCGCGGAACACAGCGAACGCGCCGGGCGCACGTCGGCCTGGCTGCACTACGGCGAGGCCGCCGCGGACAGGGCCGTCGAGAACGGCGACGCGGCCACCGCCACGGCCCTGCTGCAACGGCTGCTGCTCGATCCCGCCGTGCCCGTGACGGACGTCGACCGGCTGGCGATCAAGCTCGGTCAGATCGCCCATCAGGGCCTGGACCAGCTCGATCCGGCCGAGGCACTGGAACGGCTGCTGTCCGACCGGCGCCTGTCGACCGCCGCGCGCGGGCAGGTCCGGCACTACCGGGGCGTGCTGCTGATCCGTCAGGCGGGCGGGATCGAGGAGGCGCGCTCCGAGCTCGAACGGGCGGTCGCCGACCTGACCGAACGCCCGGACCTCGCGGCGCGCGGAGAGGCCGTGCTGGGGCTGTCCTACCTGGGCATGACGCCGATGAGCGAGGTCCAGCCGTGGCTCGACCGCATCAGCCGGGCGCGCGTGACCGAGACCGACCCCGAGCAGAAGATGGCGTTGTACGCCAACGAGGTCGGCTCCAAGATGCACATGGGCGACCCGTCGGTGCTGGCCGAGTGGGGGTTTCAGCCCGCGACCACGTCCGGCGAACTGCGCCAGCTCGCCCGTGCCCACTGCAACCTCGCCGACGCCATGACCACGACCGGTCACTTCGGCCGGTGCGCCGAGCTGCTGCGCGACGGCCTGCGGTTCGCCGCCGAGTGCGGTGCCCCGTTCACCGCGAGCACGGCCCACGCGACGAGGGCCCGCCTCGACTGGCTGACCGGCGACTGGGAGGGCCTCGCGGACCGGGCGCAGACCCTGCTCGACGAGTACCGCGACCTGTATCCGCTGGCCAGCGAGCTGTCGCTGATCCTGGGTTCGCTGGCGACGGCACGGGGTGAGTGGGCGGAGGCGACCAGCTACCTCACCGAGACCGGCGCGTTCGTCCCCGAGGAGTCGATCGTCCCGGTCGCCGTCGCGGGCTGCGCGGCCCTCGCCCGCACGATGCTGGCCCAGGACGAGATCACCCGTGCCTGCGTGGACGTCGACCGCGGCCTGGCGATCGTGCGCGCGAAGGGCGTGTGGGTGTGGGCGACCGAACTGGGTCCGGTCGCCGTGGCCACGTTCCTCGCCGCCGGCCGCGAGACCGACGCCGAGACGCTGATCGAGGAGATCGCCGCGGGCATCGAGGACCGCGACGCCCCGATGGCGTTCGCCGCCCTGGCCTGGTGCCGCGGCCTGCTCGCCGAGGCACGCGGTCAGCTCGACGCCGCGGTGTCGCTCTACCGGGAGGCCGCCGACAGGTACACGGCGTTGCCCGCGCCGTACCTCACCGCGCTGGTCGCCGAACGCGAGGCCGCCTGCCTGCTGCCCGGCGACCAGGAGAAGGCGGCGGAGATCCTGTCGGCGCTGGTCGACACGTTCGACGGCCTGGGCGCCACCCGCGACGCGGCCCGGTGCCGGCACCAGCTGCGCGGCATCGGTGGCGGCAAGCCGTCGCGGCGGGGCAGGCGCGGGTACGGCGACGAGCTGTCGCCGCGCGAGCAGGAGGTGGCGCGGCTGCTGGTCGCCGGGCACACCAACCGGAAGATCGCCGACGTGCTGTTCCTGTCGCCGCGGACCGTCGAGCAGCACGCGGCACGGGTGCTGCGCAAGCTCGGGGTGTCGTCGCGGGCCGAGCTGCAGGCCGAGGACCTGGCCTAGGTCGTGTCCTGCAAGTTTGTTCGGTGAGAGGCGCGGGCGAGAGATTCGGAGACGGTGCCGCCGCAATGCCCTCATACCGGGCGTATTCGGGCGTTGCGGCGGTGCCGTCTCCGGGTCCCTCGGCTGCCACTGTCGCCCAACGAACTTGCAGGGACACGGCCTAGCCCTTCACCGTCTTCATCGGGAACTGCGAGTTCGTGCGCGCCACGCCCGGCAGTCTCGTGAGCGCGGACATGTAGAGCTGCTCGTAGGCGGCGAGGCCGGCGACGGAGACCCACAGGTGGTAGTCGGGCTGCCCGAACATCCGCACGCAGTGCTCGACGGCGTCGATCTCCGCGATCTTCGCCTCGAACGCCTCGATGGTCTCCGTGTCCTGCGCGGCGAGGTCGATGTGCACCAGCACCCGGAAGCCCCGGCCGAGCGCGGCGGGGTCGACGGCCGCGTGGTAGCCGGTGATCACCCCGGCCTCCTCCAGCGCCCGCACTCGCCGCAGGCACGGCGACGGCGTGAGGCCCACCTTGTCGGCCAGTTCGGTGTTGGTGAGGCGCCCGTCCTCGCGGAGGAGGCGGATGATTGCGCGGTCGATGCGGTCCACTGGCAGATCATGCCACGATCAGTCGCCTTCGGGGTTGAAGTGACAATCGCGTGCCAGTCTTTAGAGCCTAATCTGCTTGTCGTGAACGAACTTCTGCTGACCGACGACGAACGCGACAGGGCCGGAGCGCGGCTGCTCGCGCTGCTGGACGGCTACGAGCGCACTCTCGCACTGGCGCGGCGGTTGGGCGACGGCATTTCGGCCACGCCCGGACTCACGTTGCTGGCCCCCGTGACGCTGACCGCGGTGTGCTTCCAGGTGGACGGCGCTTCGCCCGAGGAGCACACGAAGTTGCTCGAGACGCTGGCCGCCGAGAACGTCGCGCTGCTCGGACCCGTTGTGGTGGCGGGGAAGCGGGGCATCCGCGCCTGCGTCACCAACCACCGCACCTCGGAGGCCGACATCGACCTGATCCTCGAACGGCTGCGTTAGCGCCAGACGTCGGCGAGGTTGCGGTCGAACATGGTCGCGATCGACACCAGTGCCGCGTCGAGGTCGACGTTGCCCGGATCGACGAGCGCCTGCAGGTGGATGCCCAGGAGTGCGCCGTTGAGCGCCACGGCGGCGGTGCGCTCCTGCTCGGCGGCCTTCTCCTGATCGGCGGTGGCCGGGCGTTTGAGGCGCAGCAGGGTCTCGATGCCCTCGCGGCGCCGCGCGAAGAACTCCCGGTACTGCTCGTGCACGACGCCGCGGTCGCTCAGCGCCTCGACCAGGATCATGAACACCAGCGCGGAGTTGCCGCTCCTGAGCAGTTCGGCCGTCTCCGCGAACACCTCGGTCAGGGACGGCACGGCCTCGTAGCGCTCGGCCGGCCAGATCCGCCCGACCAAGCGCTCGACCACGGCCATCACGAGGCCGTCCTTGTTCTTGAAGTGCCACGGGATGGAACCGCGGCTGATGCCCGACCGCTTCGCGATGTCCACAAAGGACGTGCGGTCGAACCCGCGTTCGGCGAAGAGCTCCTCGGCGGCGTCCAGGATCCGGCGGCGGCTCTCGTCGCCGATCTCGTCGATCCGGCGCTGCGCGGGGGAGTTCACGGCGATCATCGTACGACCCGGGCGATGTCGCCCCGCACGTGACGAGCCGTCCCGACCAGCACCAGACCCGCGGCGACCGAGGCCACCGGTGCCACCGCGGCGACGGCGACCTGCGCACCCCAGAGCTTCTCCGCCACGCCGGTGAGCGCCGCGCCGCCGAGCCCGCCGACCACCGCCGTGAAGACGCCGACCAGCGCGAACGCCGTCGCCCGGAACTCCTTCGGTGTCACCGACGCCACGACCAGGCTCAGCGGCACGACGCCGGCGAACGTCATCGCCTGGACGACGACCCCGATCACCACGTAGGTCGTCACGTCCTGCGCGTACGCCTGCACCGCGAACCCGATGCCCAGCGCGGAAAGCGCGCCGGCGGCGAGGTGCAGGCACGCCGGGGGACTGCGCCGGAACAGCCGGTCGCTCAGGATTCCGCCGAGTGCCGCGCCGAGCAGTCCGCCCGCCGCGCAGACCGCCGTGATCACGCCGCGTGCCGCCGCGCCCTGCCCGAGTTGCTCCTCGAGGATCACGTTGAGGTAGATCGGCACCGTCGTCACGGAGATGCCGAACGCTCCGAGCGCGACCATCACCCCCACGAACGTGGGGATCTTCCTGAGGTCCTTCAACGCCCCGCGCGGCGTCGCGGTGGAGTGCTCCCGGACCGGTTCGGGCAGGCGCAGCGCGGCCAGGCCGAGCAGCAGCGCGGGCACGGCGAGGAAGGCGAACGCCCATCGCCACGGTTCGTGTTCCGCGGGGACGAACGCCGCGAAGGCGGCGGCCAGCAGGGGGCCGGCGACGATGCCGAGCGGCTGCCCGCCGCGATGCAGCCCGAGCACCCGCCCTCGCCCGGCCGGCGGGTAGGCGTCGACCAGCAGTGACGACTGGATCGGGCCTTCGTTGGCCTTGCCGACGCCCGCGACCACGCGCACCGCGACGGCCTGCCAGAGGTGCTGGACCATCCCCAGCACCCCGGCCGCCGCGGCCCAGACGAGGGTGGCGACGCCCGCGATCGTCGTGCGGCGGTGCCGGTCGCCCAGCAGACCGAGCGGGAGTGCGGCGAGCGCGACCATCACCCCGGCCAGGGCTCCGACGACGCCGACGGCCGCCGTGCTGATGCCGAGCGACTCGCGGATCTCGGGCGCGAAGACCACGAACATCACGTTGTCGACGCTGTCCAGCACCTGCAGGCCGACCAGCACGCCGATCGTGGCGCGGCCGCCCGCGGCGAGGACCTGCCGGAGCGACGTCGGAGCGGATTGTTGACTGAGAGGCATGCTGAGCAGGGTACTGTGTTGGCCAGCATAGTGTCATCAGATCAACATAGAGAGGTGTTCCCATGCGGGACTGGACGGGATCGACCGCCTTCGTGACCGGCGGCGGCAGGGGGATCGGCCTGGGCATCGCGCGGGCGCTCGCGCACCGGGGTGTGAGCGTCGCGCTGGCCGACGTCGACGAGGAGTCGCTGGCTCGCGCCGCGGAAGAGCTGTCCCAGGTGACGGCCGTGGAGACGTTCCGGCTGGACGTGCGCGACCGGGAGGCGTTCGAGAAGGCCGCCGACCAGACCGAACGCGCGCTCGGGCCCGTGGACCTGCTGTTCAACAACGCCGGCATCGCGCCGTACGCCCCCGCCGCCGAGCTGACCTACGACAAGTGGGACCTGGCCCTCGGCGTGAACCTGACCGGCGTGGTCAACGGGATCCAGATGTTCCTGCCGCGGATGATCGAGCGGCGGACGGGTTACGTCGTGAACACCTCGTCTGGCGCCGGGCTCGTGTCCGACGGGAACGTTCTGTACGCGACGGCCAAGTTCGCGGTCGTCGGCCTGTCGGAGGCGCTGCGCCACGACGTGGCCGGGCACGGCGTCGACGTCAGCGTGCTGTGCCCTGGCCCGGTCGACACGGGCATCATCGCGAACACGAGGGCGGCGAGCGCCGGTGTCGCGGTGCGGGACGACCTCGTGCCCGGCGTCGAGGCGTTCCTCCGGAGCGGGCCGGGCATCGACGCCGTGGGCGAGATGGTGCTGGCGGGCATGGAGAAGCGTTCGCCGTGGATCTTCACCGGCTACGACGTGCGGCCGCACCTGGAGAAGCGGACGGCCGCCATCCTGGACTGCCTATGACACGGGAGCGGTGAGCTGCCGGCGCAGGCGGCCGAACAGCTTGGCGTTGTTCATGGCGAGCAGCCCGACGGGCCGGCCGGCGCGGCGGAACTCGGCGACGAACCTGCGGTCGTCCGGCGACCCGTCGATCACGGCCACCTCGTCCGCGCCGCCGGTCTCGCCCGCGACCTGCAGGCGGACGCCGTACTGGTCGGACCAGACGTACCCGGACGGCCGGAACGTCTCCACGGTCGCGCCCGCGAGGAGGTTGCGGACGGCGACGACCGGCTGTTCCGAGGCGTTCGTCCAGTGCTCGTGCCGGACGTGATCTCCCGTGGCAGTGCGATAACGGGCCACATCGCCCACAGCGACAACGGACGCGATGGACGTGACGCAGCCGGTGTCGCACAGCACGCCGTTGTCCACGGCGAGGCCTGAGTCGGCGAGCCAGCCGGTCGCGGGCGCCATGCCGATCCCGGCCACCACGACGTCGGCGGGCAGGTGCGTGCCATCGCGCAGCAGGACACCGGTCACCCTGGAACCGTTGTGCGAGAACGAAGCCACGCCGACGCCCAGGTGCAGGTCGACGCCGTGGTCGGCGTGCAGGTCGGCGCAGAGCGAGCCGAGAACGGGGCCGAGCGCGCGTTCCATCGGCACCGGGGCGGCCTCGACGACGGTCACCTCGTGGCCGAGCGCACGGCACGTGGACGCGACCTCGGCGCCGATCCAGCCCGCGCCGACGACCACGACACGGGCGCCCGGCAGCAGATCCGCTTGTAGCGCAACGGCATCGTCGAGGGTGCGCAGGGTGTGGACGCCGGCCAGGTCCGCGGTGCCGGGAAGGGCGCGGGGCCGGCCGCCGGTCGCGATCACCACGCCGTCCGCGCGCAGGATCTCGCCGGTCGACAGGTACAGCGCGCCGGTCGAGGGATCGAGCTGGTCGGCACGGACGCCGAGTCGCCATTCGGCGCCGAAGTCGTCGTCGGAGAGCGCGAGGTCCTCGGCCGGCATCGTGCCGTTCAGGAACGCCTTGGACAGCGGCGGCCGGTCGTAGGGCGCGTGGGGTTCCTCGCCGATGACCACGATCCGTCCGTCGAAGCCCTGCTTGCGCAGTTCCTCCACGGACCGCAGCCCGGCCAGCGATGCGCCGGCCACGGCGACCGTTTTCACGCCACAGCCTCGCGGCTGCCCGTGTCCACGTAGATCATTCCGTCCTGCACGACGACCGGGTACGTGCGCACCGCCCTCTTAGCCGGCAGGCACGTCGGGACGCCGGTGCGCAGGTCGAAGCTCGCCGCGTGCAGCGGGCACTCGACGAAGCAGCCCTCCAGCCAGCCCTCCGACAGCGACGCGTCCTGGTGGCTGCACGTGTCGTCGATCGCGTAGAACTCGCCGTCCGCGTTGAAGACGGCGATCGCCGGGTCGCCATCAATACGCACGGATTCGCCGACTGGAAGATCGGCCACGGCGCATGCGGTGATCATCTCGAACCCCTCCGTTGCGTATTACGGAACGCGATGTGCGATACGCAACAGCAGAATGAGGCCAGAACGCGGGCGCGTCAAGGTGCGTTTGGGCTGTCTGGGGTTGTTGCACCAATCGGTTACGGTTGCGTAATGAGCAACAACGGGGAGGCGCGCGACACGGCGCTGGTGCAATCGGTCGATCGGGCGGTGGCGGTGCTGGAGCTGCTGGCCCGCAACGGGGAAGCGGGGATCACCGAGATCGCCGCCGAGCTCGGCGTGCACAAGTCCTCCGCGTCCAGACTCGTTTACACGCTCCAGGCCCGTGACCTCGTGGAGCAGGACGGCGAACGCGGCCCGTTCCGGATCGGCCTCGGCATGCTCCGGTTCGCCGGGGCGGTGACCGGGCAGCTCGACTACGTCCGGGTGGGCGGACCGGTCTGCACGGAGCTCGCGGACCGGCTGGGCGAGACCGTCAACATCGCGATCCTCGACAGCGGCGTCGCGCTGAACGTGAGCCAGGCGCGGGGCGGTTCCGCGGTGGCGGCGCAGAACTGGGTCGGCCAGCGCACGCCGTTGCACGCCACGTCGAGCGGCAAGGTCCTGCTCGCCGCCGCGTCGGCCGACGACCAGGACCGCCTGCTGGCGGGAGAGCTGGAGCCCTGCGCCCCGCGCACGATCACCGATCCCGTGAAGCTGCGGTGCGTGCTGCGACGCACGGCCGAGGACGGGTTCGCGACCTGCATGGAGGAGCTGGAGGCCGGGCTGCACGCGGTCGCGGTGCCGGTGTTCGGCTCGCACGGCGACGTCGTGGCGGCGATCAGCGCCGCCGGTCCGGCCTACCGGCTCTCGCAGAAGCGCATGCCGGAGATCGTCGAGGAGCTGCGGGTGGCGTCGCGCGACCTTTCGGTCCGAATGGGGCATTCCATGCTGTGAAAGGCGTTCACGCACAGCGAGCCCTCGGTCACGGCCGGGGGCTCGCTGCCGTTCGGGGTGCCTCCGTCCGTGCGACAAGGTCTTGACAACGGCTCCGGCGAGCCGCACCGTGATGCCGCTAGTTGCATAATGCGAACTGCGTTGCGTATTACGGAACTCGCCGACAGGAGCGAACGAAGTGGCACATGCGGTGAAGGGTGTCGTGGCGGCGGGGCGCGGAGCGAAGGTCTCGGTCGAGACGATCCTCGTGCCCGATCCCGGTCCGGGCGAGGCGCTGGTGAAGGTGCAGGCGTGCGGGGTGTGCCACACCGACCTGCACTACCGGGAGGGCGGGATCAACGACGAGTTCCCGTTCCTGCTCGGGCACGAGGCCGCGGGGATCGTCGAGGCGGTCGGCGAGGGCGTGACCGACCTGGAGCCGGGCGACTTCGTGATCCTGAACTGGCGCGCGGTGTGCGGTTCGTGCCGCTCCTGCCTGCGCGGCCGGCCCCAGTACTGCTTCAACACCCACAACGCCGCGCAGCCCATGACACTCGCCGACGGCACGCCGCTGTCGCCCGCGCTGGGCATCGGCGCGTTCGCCGAGAAGACGCTCGTCCACAGTGGACAATGCACGAAGGTGAACCCCAAGGCACCGGCGGAGGTCGCGGGCCTGCTCGGCTGCGGCGTGATGGCGGGCATCGGCGCCGCGATCAACACCGGCGGCGTCACCCGCGGCGACAGCGTGGCCGTACTCGGCTGCGGCGGCGTCGGTGACGCGGCGATCGCGGGAGCCCGGCTGGCCGGGGCGCGCACGATCATCGCCGTCGACCTCGACGACACGAAACTCCAGTGGGCCGAACGCTTCGGCGCCACGCACACGATCAACGCCCGCGAGCAGGACGTCGTCGAGACGATCCGCGAGCTCACCGAGGGCAACGGCGCCGACGTCGTGATCGACGCGGTCGGCCGCCCCGAGACCTTCCAGCAGGCGTTCTACGCCCGTGACCACGCCGGTCTCGCCGTGCTCGTCGGTGTGCCGACCCCGGACATGAAGCTCGAACTGCCGTTGATCGACGTGTTCTCGCGCGGTGGCGCGGTGAAGTCGTCCTGGTACGGCGACTGCCTGCCCAGCCGCGACTTCCCGATGCTGATCGACCTGTACCTGCAGGGCCGGCTCGACCTCGGCGCGTTCGTCTCCGAGACGATCGGGCTGGGCGACGTCGAGAAGGCGTTCGAGGACATGCACCACGGCCGCGTGCTCCGCTCGGTGGTGGTCCTGTGAGCCAGCCGAGAGTCGTGCTGATCGGCGCGGGCATCGTCGGATGCGCGCTCGCCGACGAACTCACCGCACGTGGGTGGACCGACGTCACCGTGCTCGAACAGGGACCGCTGTTCGCCACGGGCGGGTCGAGCTCGCATGCGCCGGGCCTGGTCTTCCAGACCACCGGCTGCAAGACGATGACCTCGTTCGCGAAGTACACCGTCGAGAAGTACACGGCGCTGACGATGGACGGCCAGTGGTGCTTCCAGCAGCTCGGCGGGCTGGAGGTCGCCACCACCCCCGAACGCTGGACGGACATCAAGCGCCGCCACGGCTGGGCGACGTCATGGGGCGTCGAGAGCTACCTGCGCGACCCGGAGGAGTGCGCGCGACTGCACCCGTTGCTCGACCCGTCCCGGATCCTCGGCGGCTTCCACATCCCGAGCGACGGCATCGCGAAACCGTTGCGGGCGGCCGAAGCGCAGGCACGCCGGGCGATGGAGCGCGGCGCGAAGTTCCTGGCGCACCACAAGGTCACCGGTATCGAACGCAACGGCCGCCGCGTCAAGGCCGTCGTCACCGAGCACGACACGTTCGCCGCCGACATCGTGGTGTCGTGCGTCGGCATGTGGGGCCCGCGCATCGGACGGATGGTCGACCTCGACATCCCGCTCGTCCCGATGGCGCACCAGTACGCGAAGACGGCTCCGTTGGCGGCGTTGAAGGGCGTCAACACGGAGCTGTCCGAGATGTCGAAGCCGTTGCTGCGGCACCAGGACGCCGACCTGTACTTCCGCGAGCACGTCGACCGGATCGGCATCGGCGCGTACGGGCACCGGCCGATGCCGATCTCGGCCGACGACATTCTCGACTTCGACGTGGCGCCGACCATGCCGTCCGAGATCGCGTTCACCCCGGAGGACTTCGAGACCTCCTGGGACGCCGCCGTCGACCTGCTGCCGGCCCTCGGCGACTCGAAGGTCGAGGAGGGCGTCAACGGCCTGTTCTCCTTCACCCCGGACGGCAACCCGCTGCTCGGCGAACACCCCGGACTGCAGGGCTTCTGGGTCGCCGAGGCCGTGTGGATCACGCATTCCGCCGGTGTCGCGAAGGCGATGGCCGAGTGGCTGGTGGACGGGCAGCCGGACATCGACCTGCACGGCTGCGACCTCAACCGGTTCGAGGACGTCCAGCGCTCGCCCGGTTACGTGCACGAACGCAGCTGCCGGGCGTTCGTCGAGGTCTACGACATCCTGCACCCGTTGCAGCCCGCCGAACGCCCGCGGCCGTTGCGCACCAGCCCGTTCTACGAGCGGCAGCAGGAACTCGGCGCGGTGTTCCTGGAGGCGTCGGGCTGGGAACGGCCGCACTGGTACGAGGCCAACGCCGGGCTGCCCGAGGTCGCGGAGATCCCGGAACGCAACGAGTGGGCGTCCCGGTTCTGGTCGCCGATCGCCGGTGCCGAGGCCCTCGTCGCCCGCAAGCGGGTCGCGATGTTCGACATGACCGCGTTGAAACGGCTGGAGGTCAGCGGCCCGGAGGCGTTGACGTTCCTGCAGACGATGACCACCAACCAGCTCGACCGCAAGCCGGGCGCGGTGGTGTACACGTTGCTGCTCAACGAGGACGGGGGAGTGCGCAGCGACCTGACGATCGCGAGGCTCGGCCAGAACCGGTTCCAGGTCGGCGCGAACGGCCCGCTCGACCTCGACTGGCTGCGCCGGCGCCTGCCGCCCAACGGCGGCGTGCACATCTCGGACATCACCCCGGGCACCTGCTGCATCGGGCTGTGGGGACCTGAGGCGCGCAACCTCCTGCAACCGTTGACCGGCACGGACTTCTCGCACGAGGCCATGGGGTACTTCAAGGCACAGGAAGCCTTCATCGGCGAGGTGCCGGTCACCGCGATGCGCCTGTCGTACGTCGGTGAACTGGGCTGGGAGCTCTACACCACGGCCGACATGGGACGGCGTCTGTGGGACACGCTCTGGGAGGCCGGTCAGCAGCACGGCGTCATCGCCGCCGGTCGCAGCGCGTTCACCAGCATGAGGCTGGAGAAGGGCTACCGCTCGTGGGGCGCCGACGTGACCACCGAGCACGACCCGTACGAGGCGGGGCTGGGTTTCGCGGTTCGCATGAACAAGGGTTACTTCCACGGCCGCAGGGCGTTGGAGGGCAAGTCCGAGGACACCGTTGCGCGCAAGCTGACCTGCTTGATCATCTCCGATGACTTCCAGGTGGTCATGGGTTCCGAGCCGGTGTTCGCCGGTGGCGTGCCGGTCGGGTACGTGACCAGCGCGGCTCGTGGTTACTCGATCGGCAGGAACATCGCCTACGCCTGGCTGCCCGCCGAGATCGCGACGGAGGGAACTCCCGTCGAGATCGAGTACTTCGGTGAACGCGTCCAGGCCGTCGTGTCGTCCGAACCGCTGTTCGACCCCGAGATGAAGCGGATCCGCTCATGACCCAGACCTCGTTGCCGTCCAGCCTCATCCCCACGTTGCCCGGCAGCGCCTACACCGATCCGGCGATCTTCGCGCTGGAGCAGGAGAACATCTTCGAGCGGATGTGGTTCTGCGCGGTCCGCAGCGCCGACCTCCCGGACGCCGGCAACTTCCGCACCGTCCAAATCGGACGCGAGAGCGTGCTGGTGACCCGCTCGCGCGACGGCTCGTTGCGCGCGTTCCTCAACATCTGCCGGCACCGCGGCGCCAAGCTGTGCGTCGAGGAGACCGGCACGGTCAAGCGGAACTTCCAGTGCCCCTACCACGCCTGGACCTACGGCCTCGACGGCAAACTGGTGGCCGCGCCGAACCTCACGTCGATGCCCGACGTCGACCGCGTCGAGTACGGCCTGAAGCCCGTGCACCTGCGCGAATGGCTCGGCTACGCGTGGCTGTCGCTGGCCGACGAGCCCGCCTCGTTCGAAGAGACCGTGCAGCAGGACGTCCGCGAGCGGCTGGGCAACCTCGACGCGATCGGCAACTACCAGGTCAGCGAACTCGACCTGGGCCGCCGGATCACCTACGACGTCAAGGCCAACTGGAAGCTCATCATCGAGAACTTCATGGAGTGCTACCACTGCGCCACCATCCACCCCGAGCTCACGGAGGTCCTGCCGGAGTTCGCGGACGGCTACGCGGCGCAGTACTACGTCGGGCACGGCGCGGTGTTCGGCGAGGAGATCAAGGGCTTCACGATCGACGGCAGCGCGGGCTTCGAGAACCTGTCCGGAGTGGACGCCGAGCAGGACCGCCGGTACTACGCGATCACCGTGCGCCCGCAGGTGTTCATCAACCTCGTGCCGGACCACGTGATCATCCACCGCATGTACCCGATGGCCGCCGACCGCACGATCGTCGAGTGCGACTGGCTCTACGCCAAGGACGTCGTCGCCACCGGCAAGGACGTGTCGCGGTCCGTCGAGCTGTTCCACCGGGTCAACGAGCAGGACTTCGAGGCCTGCGAACGGTGTCAGCCCGCCATGTCATCGCGGGCCTACAGGGACGGCGGTGTGCTGGTCCCGTCCGAGCACCACATCGCGGAGTTCCACTCGTGGGTGCAGGGGAAGCTCGTCAGATCAACGCCCTGATCGCCTGTTCGAACCCGACGACGTGCTGGGAGGCGAGTTCGCTCGCCTTCTTCGCGTCACCCTCGATGATCGCGGTGAGGAGCGGCACGTGCTCGTCGACGTGACCGGCCATCCCGGACAGTCGCGGCAGGAAGACGCACCAGATCCGGGTCGCCAGGTTGTCGTACGAGATCAGCGTGTCTTCCAGGAACGGGTTGTGCACGCACCCGTAGATCGCGCGATGCACGCCGACGTCGGTGCGCAGCAGCTCGATGTTGTCGCCGGAAGGTGCTGTGTCGAGCCGCGAGCGCAGTTCGGTGAGCGCGGTCCTGTCCGCGGCCGTGGCCCTCTCGGCGGAGGCGGCCGCGGCGAGGGGTTCCAGGGTCCTGCGCACCTCGGAGATGTGCGAGAGGTCGGAGATGTTCACGTCGGTGGCGAACGTGCCGCGGCGCGGGAAGGCGACGACGAGCCGTTCCTGTTCCAGGCGTTTCAGCGCTTCACGGATCGGGGTGCGGCCCACGCCGAGCTCGGTGCGCAGCCTGTCCTCGTTGATGGGCTCGCCCGGCTTGATCTCCAGCATGACCAGGCGATCGCGCAGCACGGCGTACGCCTGTTCGGTGAGTGAGACGGAGGCGGGCTCGTCGTTGACCCGTGCGTTCATGTGACCTACGGTACTGCACAGACTGATATACCAGTAGTCGACCAGATGATTTCGCTGGAGGCGTCGCAATGACCAGCCCGCCCGGAGCACATCTGCCCGAGCACCCGGACTTCCTCTGGGACAACCCGGAACCGAAGGCCTCCTACGACGTCGTGATCGTCGGCGGGGGTGGGCACGGCATCGCGACCGCCTACTACCTCGCGAAGGTGCACGGGATCACGAACGTCGCGGTGCTCGAGAAGGGCTGGCTCGCGGGCGGCAACATGGCCCGCAACACGACGATCATCCGGTCGAACTACCTGTGGGACGAGAGCTCCGGCATCTACGAGCACTCGCTGAAGCTGTGGGAGGGCCTGGAGGAGGACCTCGGCTACCCGATCCTGTTCGACCAGCGCGGTGTGCTGAACCTCGCGCACAGCCTGCAGGACGTGCGCGACAGCGTCCGGCGGGTCAACGCGAACCGGCTCAACGGCATCGACGCGGAGTGGGTGGATCCGGCCGGGGTCAAGGAGATCTGCCCGATCGTCAACACCTCGCCGGACGTCCGCTACCCGGTGCTGGGCGCGACCTACCAGCCGCGCGCGGGCATCGCGAAGCACGACTACGTGGCGTGGGGCTACGCGCGGGCCGCGCACGCGATGGGTGTCGACCTCATCCAGAACTGCGAGGTCACCGGGCTGGAGACGTCGCAAGGCCGCATCACCGCAGTAGAAACGAGTCGCGGGCGCATCGCCGCCGGCAAGGTCGCGTTGTGCGCCGCCGGGCACAGCTCGGTGCTCGCGAAGATGGTCGGCCTGCGCCTCCCGCTCGCCTCGCACCCGTTGCAGGCCCTGGTTTCCGAACTCCTCGAACCCGTGCACCCGACCGTCGTGATGTCGAACGCCGTGCACGTCTACGTCTCCCAGGCGCACAAGGGAGAACTGGTGATGGGCGCCGGGATCGACAGCTACAACGGGTACGGCCAGCGGGGGTCGTTCCACATCATCGAGCAGCAGATGTCGGCGGCGCTGGAGTTGTTCCCGGTCTTCGCCCGCGCGCACCTGCTGCGGACGTGGGCGGGCATCGTCGACGTCAGCCCGGACGCCTCGCCGATCGTCGGCCTCACGCCGGTGGGCGGGCTGTACCTGAACTGCGGCTGGGGAACCGGCGGGTTCAAGGCCACCCCCGGTGTCGGTGACTGCTTCGCGCACACCATCGCCCACGACAAGCCGCACCCGTTCAACGAGCCGTTCACCCTCGAGCGCTTCACCACGGGCGCTCTCGTCGACGAGCACGGCGCCGCCGCCGTGGCCCACTAGTAGGAGCTGACGATGCAACTCATCCCGTGTCCGTGGTGCGGGCCGCGCGAGGAAGCGGAGTTCCACTACGGCGGCCAGGCCCACGTCGCGTATCCCGAGGACCCGTCGGCGCTGACCGACGAGGAATGGGCCCAGTACGTGTTCTTCCGGGAGAACCCGAGCGGCCCGTTCGCCGAGCGCTGGAGCCACAACGCCGGGTGCCGGCGGTGGTTCAACGCCGTCCGCGACACCCGCACCCACGACCTGCTGGCCGTCTACCGCGTGGGCGAGCCCATGCCCGAGGTGATCGCATGACGTTCCGCACGCCCACCGGTGGCGCGATCGACCGGGACACGGTGCTGCACTTCACCTTCAACGGCCAGACCTACGCCGGGCACCCCGGGGACACGCTCGCGTCGGCCCTGCTCGCCAACGGCGTGCACGAGGTCGGCAGCAGCGTGAAGCTGGGCCGTCCGCGCGGCATCGTCGCGGCGGGCTCCGAGGACCCGACCTCGCTGGTCCAGATCGAGGCGCCGTTCTCCGAGCCGATGCTGCTCGCGACGACGGTGGAGCTTTACGACGGTCTGGTGGCGCGCGGGCTTGCAGGCCAGGGAAAGCTCGCGGCCGAACCCGATCCGGCTCGGTACGACGCCAAGCACGAGCACTGCGACGTGCTGGTCGTGGGCGCCGGGCCCGCTGGTCTGATGGCGGCGCTGACCGCTGCCCGCAGCGGCGCGCGGGTGGTGCTGGTGGACGAGCAGAACCAGGCCGGCGGCGCGTTGCTGGGCGTGGACGAGTACCTGGACGAGCGGCCGTCCGCCGAGTGGGTCGCGGACATCGTCGCGGAACTCAGGAGCACGCCGGGTGTGCTGGTGCTGGAGCGCACGACGGCGTTCGGCATGTACCAGGACGGGTTCGTGCTCGCCCTGCAGAAGCGCACCGACCACCTCGGGTTCGCGGCACCGGAAGGCGTTGCCCGGCAACGGGTCTGGCGGATCCGGACCAGGCAGACCGTGCTCGCGACCGGTGCCCACGAACGTCCGGTGGTGTTCGCGGGCAACGACCGGCCCGGCATCATGCTGGCCTCGTCCGCCCGCACGTTCCTGCACCGCTACGGCGTGCTGCCCGGCTCGCGGGCCGTCGTGTTCACCACCAACGACAGCGCGTACTGCGCGGCGATCGACCTCGCGGAGTCCGGTGTGGACATCGCGCTGATCGTCGACGCCCGCCAGGAGGCTCCCGCCCGGCTCGCGACCGAGTGCGCGGCACGGGGCATCGAGGTCCGCGCCGGGCACGTGGTGGTCGGAACCGAGGGCGACGGACGGGTGACCGCGGTGCGGATCGGCGCACTGGCCCCCGCTTCGCCGGACGTCACCGTTCACTGCGACACCGTCCTCGTGTCGGGTGGCTGGAACCCAGTGGTGAGCCTGTTCAGCCAGGCGCGCGGGAAGCTGCGCTACGACGCGGAACTCGGAGCTTTCGTACCGGGTGAGAAGCTTTCCACGGTCCGGGCGGCCGGGTCCGCGACCGGTGAGCTCGACCTGAACGCGTGTGCGCGGCAGGGACGGGACGCCGGTGCGGAGGCCGCCACCGCTGCCGGGTTCGCGCCGGGTGGTCAGGTTCCGCTGCCCGTGTCGGACTCGCGGTGCACGGCACGCTCCGGCCTCGTGCTGTGGCGGGTGCCGGGCGACGACGACGCCAGCTTCGTCGACCTGCAAAGGGATTCGACGGTCGCGGACGTGCTGCGGGCGACCGGCGCGGGCCTGCGGTCGTTGGAGCACATCAAGCGCTACACGACCATCGGCACCGCGCACGACCAGGGCAAGACGTCCGGCATGATCGCGGCGGGCATCGTCGCCGAGGCGCTCGGCGTCGAACTGGAAGACCAGCGGCCCACGACGTTCCGCCCGCCCTACACCTCCATCTCCTTCGCCGCACTGGCCGGACGCGACCGCGGCGAGCTGCACGACCCGGTGCGCGTCACCGCGATCCACCCGTGGCACGTGGCGCACGGCGCGTTGTTCGAGGACGTCGGGCAGTGGAAGCGGCCCTGGTACTACCCGAGGCCGGGCGAGGACCTGCACACGGCCGTGCTGCGCGAGTGCCGTGCCACGCGGGAGAGCGTCGGCATGATGGACGGCTCGACGCTCGGCAAGATCGACGTGCAGGGCCGTGACGCCGGCAAGTTCCTGGACATGCTCTACACGAACATGATGAGCACGCTGAAGGTCGGCAAGATCCGCTACGGCGTGATGTGCGGCGTCGACGGCATGGTGATCGACGACGGCACGGTGATCCGAGTCGGCGAGGAGCGCTACCTCATCACCACGACCACCGGCAACGCCGCGAAGATCCTCGACTGGATGGAGGAGTGGCTCCAGACGGAGTGGCCGCACCTCGACGTGCACTGCACCTCGGTCACCGAGCACTGGGCCACGATCCCGTTGGTGGGCCCGCGATCCCGGGACGTGCTCGCCGCCGTCGCTCCCGAGCTGGACGTGTCGAACGAGGCGTTCGAGTTCATGACCTGGCACGACACCGTCGTCGCCGGAGTCCCGGCGCGGGTGTGCCGGATCAGCTTCTCCGGCGAGCTGGCCTACGAGATCAACGTGACCGCCTGGCACGGCATCGCCGTCTGGGAGGCGTTGATGGCGGCGGGGGAGCAGTACGGGATCACGCCGTACGGCACCGAGACCATGCACGTGCTCCGCGCCGAGAAGGGCTACCCGATCATCGGCCAGGAGACCGACGCGACGGTGACGCCGCAGGACCTGGGCATGTCGTGGGCCGTGTCGAAGAAGAAGCCGGACTTCATCGGCAAGCGCTCCTTCGCCCGCGCCGAGAACAACCGCACGGACCGCAAACAGCTGGTGGGGCTCCTGCCCGTCGATCCGGCGGTGCTGCTGCCGGAGGGGTCGCAGATCGTCGAGACCGACCGGCTGCCCGAACCGCCGGTGCGGATGCTCGGCCACGTCACGTCCAGCTACCCGAGTGCCGCGTTGGGACGAACGTTCGCGTTGGCGCTGGTGCGCTCGGGCCACGAACGCATCGGCGAGACGTTGTACGTGCCCGTCGAGGACGCGCTCGTGCCGGTCACCGTCACCGAATCCGTGCTGTACGACAAGGAAGGAGCCCGTCGTGACGGCTAGCCCTCTCTCCGCGTGGACTGATCGGCTGGCGGCGCTCGCCCCCGTGCTGACCGCCGCCGAGGTGCCGTTCCGCTCGCAGCTCACCGTCCGCGTGTCCGACCAGGACGCCATCGCGGCGATGGGCGCGGCGCTCGGCGTCCGGTTCCCTTCTGCCGCTTGCACTTTCACCTCGGGTACCGGACAGTTCGGGGACGTCGAGGTGCTGTGGCTGGGTCCTGACGAGTTCCTCGTCGTGGCCCCGCCCGACCTGCAGGTCACGATCGAGGAGGTGTTGCGTGGCGCGCTCGGGACTGTCAGAGGGTCCGTTGTGGACACTTCGGCTCAACGCACGACCGTGGTCCTGGAAGGGCCGGAAGTCCGAGACGTGCTGGCTCACGGATGTTCCGTGGACCTGCACCCGGCTTCGGCTCCCGGCGGCACTTGCGTGCAGACGCTGCTCGCCAGGACGGGAATCGTCCTGCAGGTGAACGGCGACGACCGGTTCACGGTCCTGGTGCGCTCGTCGTTCGCCGAGTACTTCGCGGCGTGGCTCGTGGACGCGTGCTCCGAGTACCTGGCGGTGGCGTGATGCCCCAGTTCACCCTGACCCTGAACTGTCCGGAACGCGCGGGCATCGTGCACGCCGTGACGTCGTTCCTGGTCGACCACGGCTGCGACATCGTGCAGCACCAGCAGTTCGACGACGACGTGCGCGGGAAGTTGTTCCTGCGCACCGCGTTCTCCTGCGACGGCGTCGAAGCGGACGACCTCGCCGGTGAGTTCGCGAAGGTCGCGACCCAGTTCGAGATGGACTTCGACCTGTGGGACGACCGGCCGCCGCGCGTGCTCGTGATGGTGTCGAAGGCCGGCCACTGCCTGAACGACCTGCTCTTCCGCTGGCGCGCGGGCGGTCTCGGCGGTGAGATCGCCGCGATCGTCTCGAACCACGAGGACCTGCGCCCGATGGCGGAGGCGGCCAGCCTCGACTTCGTGCACGTGCCCAACACCGCCGACACCAAGCACCTGGCCGAGCAACGCCTGGTCGAACTGGTCGACGAGTACCAGGCCGATCTGGTGGTGCTGGCGCGGTACATGCAGGTGCTGTCCAACGACCTGTGCGCCAAGCTGGCCGGCCGCGTGATCAACATCCACCACTCGTTCCTGCCGGGCTTCAAGGGCGCCAAGCCCTACCACCAGGCCTACGACCGGGGCGTGAAGTACGTGGGCGCGACGGCCCACTACGTCACCCCGGACCTCGACGAGGGCCCGATCATCGAACAGGAGGTGCTGCGCGTGGACCACTCCTTCGACCCCCGCGCGCTCACCGCCGCCGGTCGTGACGCCGAGGCGCTCGCCCTGTCGCGGGCCGTCCGCTGGCACTGCGAGCACCGGGTTCTGCTCAACGGCAACGGAACCGTCGTCTTCCGCTAGTCCTTGCGCACGAGCATCTGGGCCTGCAGGAACCGTTCGCCGTCGATCGGTTCCCGCACCAGCCTGCCGACCTCGGCGAAACCCGCCTGCTTCAGGAGATCCGCCAGGCTGGACGGCGACCAGCGGTAGGCGAGCGTCACCTTGTGGTCGAACTCCTGCGGCTCGGGATCGTCACCGGCGAAGAACCCGAGCATCAGGTGACCTCCGGGCTTGAGCACGCGGAAGAACTCGGCGAACACGGCCGGCAGTTCGCGCGGTGGCATGTGAATGACCGAGTAGAACGCCAGAATGCCGCCGAGAGCCCCGTCCTCGAGGTCCAGCGCGGCCATCGACCCCACCTCGAACCTCAGGTCCGGATGGGCCTCGCGGGCGATCGCGATCATCGCGGGGGAGAGGTCGAGCCCGGACACGTCCAGCCCGAGCGAGCGCAGGTGCGCGGTCAGATGGCCGGGGCCGCACCCGAGGTCGGCGACCGGCCCGTCGGTGAGTTCGGCGAACGCGGCCAGCATCGCGCGTTCGAGCGGTCGGGTGTCGAGCACGTCGCTGAAGAGTTCGGCGTAGAGGGACGCCACTTCGTCGTACGGAGTCACGGCGAAAACCCTACCGTGAATTGTTGTGAGTGAGTGGCTGTTGCCATAGAGCGGCTATTGCACCGTCGACGCAAACCTATTTCCGTGCATATAGTGCGGCCGTGATTTCCGTTCTGCGCGATCCGACGTACCGGAGTCTGTTCGGCGCCCAGGTCGTCGCGCTGACCGGAACGGGACTGGCCACCGTCGCGCTCGGCCTGCTGGCCTACGACCTCGCCGGAGCGGAGGCGGGCGCGGTGCTCGGCACCGCGCTGGCGATCAAGATGATCGCCTACGTCACGGTGGCGCCGATCGCCACTGCGGTGCTCGGCGCGCTGCCTCGCCGTGCCGTGCTGATCGCGCTCGACCTGGTGCGGGTCGTGGTGGCCGCGTCGCTGCCGTGGGTCAGCGAGGTGTGGCAGGTCTACGTGCTGATCTTCCTGCTGCAGGCCGGATCGGCCGCGTTCACGCCGTTGTTCCAGGCGACCATCCCGGACGTGCTGCCCGACGAACGCGAGTACACCCGCGCGATCACGTTGTCCCGCACGGCCTACGACCTGGAGAGCCTGCTCAGCCCGGCGCTCGCCGCCGCGGCGCTGGCGGTCTTCAGCTTCCACCAGCTCTTCCTCGGCACCGCGCTCGGGTTCGCCGCCTCCGCCCTGCTCGTTCTGTCGGTCACCCTGCCGCGCCCGAAGCCGTTGCCGCGCAAGGGAGGCCGGTACGACAACACCACGCGCGGCATCCGCATCTACCTCGCCACGCCGCGGTTGCGCGGCCTTCTCGCCGTGCATCTCGCCGCGGCGGCCGCGGGCTCGATGGTGTTCGTGAACACCGTGGCGCACGTGCGGGACGGACTCGGCCGTGACGCGTCCGACGTCGCCATCGCCTTGGCCGCCAACGGACTGGGGTCGCTGACGGCGGCATTGTTGTTGCCCCGGCTGCTCGAACGATTCACGGATCGCGCTGTGGTGCTGCGCGCGGCGGTCACGCTCGTGGTCGTGCTGTTCGCCGGAATGGTGTTCGCCGGGAATTGGTCGACTTTGCTGGTGCTGTGGGCGTTGATCGGTGCGGGGTGTTCGCTCGCTCTCACGCCGGGCGCCCGGCTGCTGCGCCGCTCGGCCGATCCGCACGACCGGCCCGCGTTGTTCGCCGCGGACTTCGCGCTGTCCCACGCCTGCTGGCTGCTCTGCTACCCGCTCGCCGGGTGGCTGGCCACGACCGCGGGCATCACCACCGCGTTCGTCGTGCTCGGCGCGATGACCGCTGTGGGTGCGCTGGGTGCACTCAAGCTTTGGCCCACGTACGACCCGGAGGTCGTCGAGCACGAGCACCGCGACCCCACCGGCGGTGTGTGGACGCATTCGCACGAGTTCCGAATCAACTCCGACCACGTGCGGTGGCCTGAATTGAAGAGGTAGAACCGAAAAGTTAAATTCGCAGGTCGCAGGTATTCCGGAATACGGTTTCGGCATCCCTGCCTGCGAAGGAGTTCCACTCATGCGATTGCGCAGCAAATTCATCGCTGCCGCGTGCGGATCGGTCCTGACGATCAGCGCGCTCAACGCCGTGCAGAGCGTGGCCGCGGCCCAGCCGGATCCGGCGGCCCAGCAGAACGAGGCCCACCAGCGGTTCCAGGGGCTGTCGCAGGACCTGCGCGGCCGGCTCGCCGGGCACTGGTTCGACGCGTCGGCCGGCAAGCTCACCGTCGCCGTCCCGACCGAGGACGCGGCACGGCAAGCACGCGCCGAGGGCGCCAACGCCGTTGTGGTGCAACGCAGTGCCGCCGAACTCGACCGGACGCTCGGCGAGGTCAGGAAGCTGGTCGGCGGCGGCGTGCCCGGCGTCTACAGCTGGGGCATCGACGTGCGCGACAACCAGGTCGACGTCACGGTCAACACGACGAAGAAGACCGAGGCCACCGAACGGTTCCTGGAGAAGGTGCGGGCGCTCGGCGGCGTCAACATCGCGGAAACGCGGTCCCAGCCACAACAGCAGGCCGGCACCGTCCAGGCGGGCAGCCCGTGGTGGCCGGGCTCGGAGACGTACTGCTCCGTCGGCTTCCCCGCGACGGATGCCAACGGCGGCAAGCACTTCCTGACCGCCGGACACTGCACGAACGACGCCAACCAGGCCGCGTACGGGCAGATCAGCCAGCAGAACCGCCTGGGCACGTCGAACGTCGGCGGCAGCCGCAGCGTCAACGCCCGCGAGGGCGACATGGGCGTCGTCGCGGTGACCGAGTCCGGCTGGAACCTGTCCCCGGTCGTCAACACGTACGGCTCGCCCGCCATCACCCTGACCGGCTCGGCCGAGGCGATGGTCGGCGACCGAGTCTGCCACTCGGGCAACACCTCGAAGTGGCAGTGCGGCGAGGTCAAGTACGTCAACAAGTCCGTGGACTACGGCGGCGGCCTGGTCATCGAGGGGTTGACCTGGACCACGGCGTGCTCGCTCGGCGGCGACTCCGGAGGCGCGTGGCTGCTCGGCGACAAGGCGGTGGGCCTGCACGACGGCGGTCCGTCGAAGTGCGTGCAGAACCCCACCAACGACGCCGACCTGTCGATCTTCCAGCCGGTCAACGAGGCGTTGCGCAAGTGGAACCTCACCCTGGTGACCGGGGGCGGCGACACCGCGGCCCCCAGCGCACCCGGCAACCCGCGCTCGACGGGCACCACCGCGTCCAGCGTCGCCCTGGCCTGGGACGCGTCCACGGACAACGTCGCGGTGACGGGCTACGACGTCTACAACGGCGGCACGCTCGCCACGACCGTCACCGGCACCACGGCGACCGTCACAGGCCTGAAGGCGGACACGGACTACACGTTCACCATCAAGGCCAAGGACGCCGCGGGCAACGCGTCCGCCGCGAGCGCGTCGGTCACCGCCCGCACCCAGCCGGGCAGCGCCGACGCGGAACCGCCGACCGCACCGAACAACTTCCGCTCCACCGGCGTCACGGCGTCGAGCGTCTCGCTGGCCTGGGACGTCTCGACGGACAACGTCGGCGTGACGGGTTACGAGGTGCTCAACGGCAGCACGGTCGCCGCGAAGGTCACGGGCACCACCGCGACCGTGAGCGGACTGACCGCCGACACCGCGTACACGTTCACGGTCCGCGCACTGGACGCCGCCGGCAACCAGTCGAAGCCGTCCACGGCGGTCAACGCGCGCACGTCGTCCGGCAACACCGGCGGGCGCACCTTCACGAACGACACGGACTACCAGATCCGTGACTTCCAGACGGCGATCAGCGCGGTGCGATCCACCGCCACCGGCTCCGCCCAGAACCCCATCACGGTCAAGGTGGACGCCACCCACACCTGTCTGGAAGACCTGAACGTCACGCTCGTCGCGCCGAGCGGCCGCACGTATCCGCTGCTGCGCACGCCCGGCGGCAGCTACAGCTGCCACCCGTTCCCGGCGGGCAGGACGTTCACCGTGGTCCCCGGTGCAGGGGAGACCGCGAGCGGCAGCTGGACGCTGCGCATCGGGGACAACGGCCCCGGTGACACGGGCGTCCTGAGCAGCTGGTCGCTCACGGTCTAGGAGAAGGGTGGACCTGGTGAACGGTCGTTCACCAGGTCCACTCGAACCCGTAGCACCCCGGCCCGAACTTCAGGGCCACCCCCAGCACCGACCCGCCCTCGTCCAGCTGCACCCCGAACGACTGCCGCGCCCCGTCCGCGTCCTGCACCACCCGGCGGCAGGTGCGCGGAACCGCGTCGAACGTGACCTCCAGGACGTACTCGTGCACCGGCCGCCGGAACTTCCGGGAGTAGTTGGTGGCCAACGGGTACGGCGCCTGGTTCACCAGCTCGTGCTCGGTGATCACCGTCTGCCCCCGCCGCAACGGCGCCCGGAACAACAGCTCCGCCACCAGCAGCCCGTCGGACGGACGCGTGACGACCCGTCCGAGCCGGCAGTTGTGCAGCGGCCTGATGATCGGCAACGGCCGGTCGTGCTCGTCGAGGTGCAGGATCACCACCCACCGGTCCGGCCCGTCCTCCTCCGCCCGCAGCACCTGCCGCGACACGAACGACCGCTCACCCCGCTCCGGTCCGACCGTCACGCGGTCGTGCTGACTGATCCGCGTCAGCCGCGAGTCCCAGCGCGTGTCGACTCCGCCGACCACGTCCTCGATCACCGCGGGCATCGGCCAGAACGCGCTGATGGAACTCTGCAGCCGGCTCCCGCGCAACGCCGGGGCGAGCAGGGCGGACAACGCGCCGGGCTCCAGTTCCAGCACTTCTTCCAGGTGCGTGACGGCGGCGAGCGACGCACGGCGTTCCGGCCGGCTGCGGCCCGTCTGCCAGTAGCTCAGCGTCGCGAGGCTCACCGAGACGCCTCGGCGGGCGAGGTGGTCGCGGATCCGTTCGAGCGACAGGCCACGCGCTCCGACCGCGTCCCGCAACGTGGACGCGAAGTCGGGCATCGGGAGCGACATCGTTGTCTCCTTCCGGCGGGTGCACCGACGCTATCCCTCTGATGGCGCAACGGATGCCGGGACTTAAAAGTGAAATCGGACATCGGTGGAACGCCGCACGTCAATCGTGACGACAACCATCCGAACGACCGGATGTCCGGCGGGACTTCGACAGCTACGGTCGCGTGACCCTGCATCCCTGCGAAGGAGCCCGACTGTGCGAAGAAGAAGATCTCTGCTCGCCACAGCACTGGTGTCTGTCACCGTGGCAGCGCTGGCCCTCCCTGCGGCCTCCGCGCCCGCCCTGGCAGCCGGGTGTTCCGGCACCAACGACGCCGACGTGGCGATCGGCGACAACACGACGGTCGAGTCGTCCATCGCCATCAGCGACTGCGCGTCGGCCCCGTCGGCCACCGCCACGGTGCCGGTGAAGATCGTCCACACCTACATCGGTGACCTCCAGGTCAGCCTGGTCGCCCCGGACGGCTCCGCCTACGTCCTGCACAACCGCTCCGGCGGCTCCGCGGACAACATCGACCAGACCTACACCGTCGACCTGTCGGGCGAGACCTCGAACGGCACGTGGAAGCTGCGGGTCAACGACAACGCGAACAACGACACCGGCCGGATCGACACCTGGTCGCTGAACCTCGGCGGCTCCAACCCGGCCAACGACTTCTCCGTCGCCGTGTCACCGACGTCCGGTTCGGTGGCGGCGGGCTCGACCGCCTCGACCACCGTGCAGACGCAGACGACGGCCGGCCAGGCGCAGACCGTCGCGCTCACCGCCACCGGGCTGCCCTCCGGTGCCACCGCGTCGTTCTCCCCGTCGTCCGTCACGACGGGCTCGAACTCGACGCTGTCGATCAGCACCACGGCGTCGATCTCCTCGGGCACCTACCCGATCACCGTCCGGGCCGCGGGCACCACGACCAAGACCGCGACCTACACGCTGACGGTCACCGGTGGCACCGGTCCGCAGATCCCGGACATCGACATCGCGGCGGTCAAGGCGCACCTCGCCCAGTTCGGCACGATCGCCTCGCAGAACGGCGGCAACCGGCGTTCCACCTCGGCCGGCTACCGCGCGTCGGTGACGTACGTGAAGGACAAGCTCACCGCGGCCGGGTACAGCGTGACCGAGCAGCCCTGCACCTCGGGCTGCACCAGCGGCGCCGGCCCGAACGTGATCGCGGAGTGGCCCGGCGGCAACGCGAACAACGTCTACATGTTCGGCGCCCACCTCGACGGCGTGTCCGCGGGTCCCGGCATCAACGACAACGGTTCCGGTTCGGCGTCGTTGCTGGAGACCGCGCTGGTGCTCGCCCAGCGCAACCCGTCGATGCTGAACAAGGTCCGCTTCGGCTGGTGGACCGACGAGGAGCAGGGCCTCAACGGCTCGCGCTTCTACGTCTCCCAGCTGCCTGCCGCCGAGCGTTCGAAGATCAAGACCTACCACAACTTCGACATGGTCGGGTCGACCAACGGCGGCTACTTCATCAACAACATCACCAGCACCCAGTCCACGCACATGAAGGCGTACTGGGACTCCCTGGGCCTGCAGCCGGAGGAGAACACCGAGGGCCGCAACCGGTCCGACGACGCGTCCTTCACCAACGCGGGCATCCCCGCGTCCGGGTACGCGATGGGTGCCAGCGCGCGCAAGACGGCGGCCCAGGCGACGAAGTGGGGCGGTACCTCGGGTGCCGCGTTCGACCCCTGCTACCACGCGTCCTGCGACACCACCGCGAACATCAGCGACACGCACCTCAACCGCGCGGTCGACGGCATCGCCTACACCCTGTGGAAGTCGGCCGTGGGCACCGGCACGCCGGGCGCCGACTTCTCCGTCTCGGTGTCGCCGACGTCCGGTTCCGTCGCGGCGGGCTCGTCCGTCACGGCCACCGTCGGCACCACCACGGTGAGCGGTGACGCGCAGTCCGTCACGCTGTCCGCGTCCGGACTTCCCTCCGGCGCGACGGCTTCGTTCAGCCCGGCCTCGGTCACCACCGGGTCGAGCTCGACGCTGACGATCAGCACCACGGCGTCGGTCGCCGCGGGCACCTACCCGGTGACGATCACCGCCGCCGGTTCCGCCTCCCGCACGGCCACCTACTCGCTGACCGTCACGGGCGGCGGTGGCGGCAGCTGCACCGGCACGAACCCCAACGACGTCGCCATCCCGGACGCGGGCGCCGCGGTCGACAGCGACGTCGTGATCTCCGGCTGTTCCTCGACGCCGTCCGCCAGTTCCGTGGTGACGGTGCGGATCGTCCACCCGTACGTCGGTGACCTGACGGTGGCGCTCATCGCGCCGGACGGCACGTCCTACACGCTCCACAACCGCACCGGTGGTTCCGCCGACAACATCGACCGCACGTTCACGGCCGACGTGTCGAGCGAGACCGCCAACGGGACGTGGAAGCTCCGCGTTCGCGACCTGGCGGCGCAGGACGTCGGCACGATCGACACCTGGGGCATCAACCTGGCCCCGTAGGCGGTTTTTCCCGAGCAGTTCCCCGAGGGCCCTGGGCGACCAGGGCCCTCACCCATTTCTGCGGTCATGTTCGTGTCGACGCGCCGAATCCGGCGGAGGTTGGCTGTCGCGGAGACCTTTTTGGACTGTTACACAACGCTGAAGTGCGCTTGTCCGCGGTACCCGGGTGCGTCCCGCGAATCCGGCACCTTGAGACCCATCCCACAAAGGCTCGCTTTTCCGGGTTGATCGGGATTGAAATCGAAATGCGCCGAGCCGCTGAGCTCGCATCGATTCTTCGGACCCGAAAGGCTGTTGCCTTGAACGCACCCGTGATGAATGCTGCCTGGACGACGATGACCAGGGCGGAACGCGAACAGTTCGACGAGGACGGCTATCTGCTGATTCGCGGGGCGCTTTCCCCGGACGAGGTCGAGTTTTATCGTGATGCGATCGATCGGGTTTATGCACGACACACCTCGGGCGAGCCGCTGCATTTGCTCAGTGCGGTGCGGCACTGCCCGGATCTCGCCGGACTGCTCGACCATCCCGCCGTTTTCGGTTATGTGTGGTCGATGATGGGCTGGAACACGCACGTCTACCACTCGCACATCGACGTGCACCCGCGCGTGAAAGAGGAGAAGCCGTTCTGGTGGCACTGGCACCAGGACGGTGGCCGGCAGAACCGCGAGATCGAGACGGACCCGCGGCCGAGACTGTCGGTGAAGCTCGCCTACTGGTTCTCGGACGTCTCGCGGCCCGGACGCGGCAATCTGACCATCGTGCCTGGTAGTCACAAGACCAACTGGCTTCCCGGTCCGCCCAGCAGGGGCGTCGAGTGGCCCACGCCCGACGGTGCGCGGCAGGTGCTCGTCGAGCCCGGCGACGTGCTGTTCTTCGACCGCCGGATCTGGCACGCGCGCTCCGACAACCACTCCGACGTGACCCGCAAGGTCGCTTTCTTCGGGTACACCTCGCGGTGGATCCACATTCGGGACGAGGTCGAGGACCTGCCCGCGCAGCCGTGGTGGAAGAACATCTCCCCGGTCCAGCGCCAGCTGCTCGGAAACGCCGGCGACGGCAGTGGCGACCACGCCTGGGGGCATTTCCCGGAAACCACTCCGCTTTACGGCGAACTGGCCGCACGCGGTCTTCTTGACTCCAGCATTCCCGCCCTGATTCCCTGACTGAGGACGTTCCCAATCCCATGTGTGGACTGCTGACCTACATCTGCTCCTCCGGTTCGGCGAAGGACAAGACCGCCGGGATCGAGAGGGCGCTCGAAACCCTGCACCACCGCGGCCCGGACGACACCGGCTGCGTGACCGTCGGCGACGAAGTGGTGATGGGCTTCAAACGGCTGTCCATCATCGACGTCGAACACAGCGAGCAACCGCTCGAGTACGAGGACGGACGCTATGTCATCACGTTCAACGGCGAGATCTACAACTACCTGGAACTCAGAGATGAACTGATCGCCGCCGGGCTCACGTTCTCGACGAAAGGCGACACCGAGGTCATCGTCGCCGCCTATCACCACTGGGGCCAGGCGGCCGTCCGGCGGCTGCGCGGGATGTTCGCGTTCGTCCTCTGGGACCGTCAGGAACGGGTCGCGTTCGGCGCGCGCGACCCGTTCGGCATCAAGCCGCTGTTCCACCTCGTCACCGACGAGGGCGTGTTCTTCGCGAGCGAGAAGAAGGCGCTGCTGCCGTTCGCCGCGTGGGGCGACCAGACCCTCGACCACGCGAGCCTGTCGTACTACCTGACGCTGCAGTACGTGCCGGAGCCGGCGACGCTGCACAGGCAGATCAAGCGGATCGGCTCGGGGGAGTGCTTCACCTACCGCGCCGAGGACGGCCTGGCCGTGCGGCGGTACTACCAGCCGGAGTTCCGGCCGGTGCCGCAGGACGATCCGGAACGGCTCTACGCCCGGATCCGGGACGCTCTCAGGGAAAGCGTCCGGATCCACATGCGTTCGGACGTGCCGGTCGGCGCGTTCCTGTCGAGCGGCATCGACTCGACGGCGGTCGTCGCGCTGGCGCGGGAGGTCAACCCGGACATCCTGACGTTCACCGCCGCCCTGGAGGTCGAGGGCTACTCCGAGCTGCCGGTCGCCGAGGAGACCGCGAAAGCCCTCGGCGTGACGATGCATCCGGTCGTGGTCGACGCGCAGATGATGATGGACGCGCTGCCCGAGATCATCTGGCATCTCGACGAACCGGTGGCCGACCCGGCGCTCGTGCCGTTGTACTACGTGGCGAAGAAGGCGAGCGAGCACGTCACGGTCGCGCTGTCCGGCGAGGGTTCCGACGAGTTCTTCGCCGGCTACACCATCTACCGGGAACCGTTGTCGCTCAAGGCGGTCACCGGCCTGCCCGACGGCGTGCGGCGCGGACTCAGGGCCGTGTCGAAGGCCATCCCGCAGGGCGTGAAGGGCAAGAGCTTCCTCGAACGTGGCACCACGCCGATCGCGGAACGCTACTACGGCAACGCGCGGATGTTCACCGAGGCGGAGAAGTCGTTGCTGCTCAAGCAGTACGACTCCGGCGTGAGCTACACCGACGTCACCGGGCCGATCTACGCCGAGGCGCAGCACCTCGGCGACGTCGAGAAGATGCAGTACGTCGACCTCTACACGTGGCTGCGCGGCGACATCCTGGTGAAGGCCGACCGGATGTCGATGGCGAACTCGCTGGAGGTGCGGGTGCCGTTCCTCGACTACGCGGTGTTCGACGTGGCCGCGACGATTCCACGTGAACTCAAGCTGCCGCCGCGGTCGGCCGACACGAAGTACGCGCTGCGCCGCGCCCTCGAAGGCGTGGTGCCGCCGCACGTCGTGAACCGGGTGAAGCTCGGGTTCCCCACACCGATCCGGGTGTGGCTGCGCGCCGAGATGTACCAGTGGGCGTCGCACGTCCTCGACACCTCGCGCGCCGACTGGCTCATCGACCTCGATCTGGTGCGCCGATTGCTCGAAGAGCACAGGGACGGCGTGGCCGACCACAGCCGGAAGATCTGGACCGTGCTGGTCTTCTGCCTCTGGTACGAGATCTTCGTGACCGGGAGCATCGACCCGCGGCCGAAGCGGGCGGCGTCGCAGCTGCTGACCAAGCCGGTGCTGGCGAAGCCCGCTGTCTGAGAACGGGTGGGGCTTCCGTCGGGGGAGGCCCCACCCGTCACTTCGTCTGGCCGCGCCCGTTGACCACGGACGTGGTGATGGAGCTGGAGTAGGTCTCGACACCGGGCCTGATCCAGGCCTGGTAAGGCTGGACGCCGGCCACCGTGCGCTCACCGATGAACTCGCCGGTCGTGGGATCGATGATCAGCTGCCGTTGCTCGTGCTCGGTCGTGAGGCCCAGCGCGACACCCTCGCGTCCGTCCACAGTGGTCGCCTGGTGGGCGATCTGGATGCCGGGGATCTTCGCGATGGCGCGGTACCACTGGGCCCGCAGGTCCGCGGGCATCATGCCGGTGGCCAGGATCTGGATGGCGTAGTGGAACATCGTGTCCGGTGCGCTGCCGCGGTTCGCCGTCAGCTCTTTGAGCCGGCCGTACAGCTCGTCCGGATCGCGTGGCAGTCGCGCGTAGAACTCCGGGCTGTCCCAGTCGTCCGGATCGCCGCACACCTTCTTCGGCTTGGCCTCCGGGAAGAAGTCGCCGCACGCGCCGGCCCACTGGCCCTGGTCGGTGGGCTGGATCCCCAGCGGCGGCGGGACCTGCCCCTCCGGCAGGTTCTGGCCGATCAACCGCGGCGGTCCCAGTACCTTGCGCGTCTCCTGCCAGACGTCGCGGTCGTTCGCCGGGATCCAGCGCGAGATCTCCTGCTCCACCAGGTAGGTGAAGCCGACGGTGCTGTCCGGTTTCTCGGCGTTCGAACGGCCGGACCTCACGCGTTCGACGCGCAGCAGGTACTGGCCGGGGCCGACCTTCGGTGCCACCGCGCCGACGTCGATGCTGTCCGCCGCCCGCAGCAGCACCTCGGACGCCGTCGCGACGGTCAGCGTCCGCTGCCTGCTGACCACGACCCCGGCGGTGCCCGCGGCCAGCAGCACGACCGCCGCCGCGGCCGCCGGCAGCACCCACCTGCGGCGCTTCCGCAACGGCGTCACGCCGTCGAGTTCGGCCATCAGCCTGGCGCGCGCCCCCGCCAGGTCGCCGGGCGCCTCGCGGGCGTCGCGGTGCAGCAGCTCGAATGCCTCGTCGAGCTCTTTCATCGGGGTGCTTCCTCCGTGGAGTTCGTGAGCAGGGACTGCAGGCGGTGGCGCAGCCGGTGCAGGCGCGAGCGGACCGTGCTGGACGGCACGCCGAGCGCGTCGGCGACCTCGGCCGGTTCCAGTCCGGCCCACGAGGTCAGCAGCAGGACGTCGCGGTCCTGCTCGCCGAGCTGGGCGAGCGCCCCGGCGAGCACGCGCATCCTGGCGGCGGCGTCGACGCGGTCGGCGACCACGGTGTCGTGGTTCTCGACCTCGGTCTCGCCGCCGGCCGCCCGGGACGTCAGCCGCAGGCCCCGCACCTCCTGCCGCACGTGGTTGCGCAGCAGGTTCGTCGCGATGCCGTACAGCCAGCTGCGGGCGGTGGCCTGGGTGGGGTCGTACGTCCGGCGTCTTCGCAGCGCGACGAGGAACGTCTCGGCCACGAGGTCGTCGGCCACGTCGGGGCCCACCCGTCCGGCGAGATAGGCGCGGATCTGCCCGGCGTAGGTGTCGAAAAGCCACGCGAAGACCTCCTTCGGGTCCTGCGTGGCAAGGTCGGGCCGGTGCCCCTGCTCGGCGATGCGGGTCACGATAGGAGTTGTCGCGAGCACCCGCCCGCGTCCCGTTGATCCGAACGAATGAGACCCACGTCACTTCGGCGGCCTGGAGTGGCCTCTTGGTTTACGTCTGGAATGGGTCTTCTGAGATGCCACTTGGTGGACGAACATCAGCACCGTGACCACCTTCACCCACGCCATCACCGAGCTCGACGGCGCCGAGACCGCCCTGGCGTTCGACGCGATGCGAGAGCTTCGCCCGCACCTCACCGACGTCGACGAGTTCGTGGAGCTCGTGCGCGGCCAGCGCCGTGAGGGCTACCGGATCGCCGCCTCCTCCGACGCGAACGGCCAGGTCGTGGCGGTGGCCGGGTTCCGGCACATGACCAACCTCTACGCCGGATCGCACCTCTACATCGACGACCTGAGCACGCTCCCGTCCGCCCGCGGCCAGGGCCACGCGAGCGCCCTGCTGCGGTGGGTCGACGACGAGGCCCGCCGTCTCGGCTGCGCGGGCGTGCACCTCGACTCCGGGACGCCGAGGCACAACGCACATCGCCTCTACCTGGCCTCGGGCTTCGTCATCCCCGCGTTCCACTTCGCCAAGAGCCTCTGAAAGGGCTTCGCCCCGACGCCGTGCAGGACGACGCTGCCGAGCACGCAGCCGACGGTGAGCGCCAGGATCGTGTCGGCGGTGTTCCCCTCCGGCAGCCGGTTGTAGGCCAGCAGCCCGAACACGATCGTCGTCGTGCCGCGCGGGCCCAGCGCGCCGACGAGCAGGCGTTCGCGGCGAGGCATCCGTGAGCCCGTGAAGGCGAGGAACACGGGCACGATCCGGACCACGGTGAGCACGGCCGCGCAGAACAGCAGGATCTGCCACGAGACGCCCAGGTAGAACGTGAGCACGGCGGCGATGCCGACCACGAACCACATGGTCATCGTCAGCAGCCCGGTGACGTCCTCCAGCAGGTGCAGGTCGGTGTTCAACGCGTCCGTGCGCGCCTCGGCCCGTCCCGTGCGGACCCTACGGGCCTTGAGCAGCCGGTGCACGTACCGGAACGCGATGCCGCAGACGAACGAGGCGACGAAGCCGTTGCCGTCGATCGCGACCGTCGCGGTGTAGGTCAGCAGCGGCGCCAGCAGCACCGCGACCCGTGCGGACTGGTCGCTCACCCAGCCGGCCTGGTGCGCGAGGTCCATCAGCCAGCCGAGCAGCGCGCCGATCACGACACCGGCCAGCAGGGCCTTCAGCGCGAACGGCAGCACCGTGCCCAGCGCTTCCAGCGGCGTGCGGTCCTGGGAGTCGTCGCCCGCCAGGATCAGCGCGAACAGGAACAGCGGGGTGACGATGCCGTCGTTGTAGCCGCTCTCGACGTTCAACGTGCCGCGCACCCGCACCGACAGCCCGGGGTCGCGCACGACCCGTTCCGCCGGGGCGAAGTCGATCGGCACCGTCACGCACGCGACCAGCAGCAGGACCGCCCACGGCAGGGTGGGGAACAGCAGCCAGCCCAGCAGCGCGGCCACGGCGATGCTCACCGGCATGGCCACCAGCAGCACCCGTGCCACCAGCCCGGGATAGGCGCCCCACAGGCGGCCCGCGCGCACCTCGGTGGCGTCGACGAACAGCAGCACCGCGAGGATGATCTCGGCCGCGTGCTGCACCGACTCGGTGTTGAGACCGTCCGCGATGCCGTTCGGCTCGAACAACCCGACCACGACCCCGGCCAGCACCATCACCAGCGGCGCGCCGAGGAGCCAGCGGTCCAGCCGGTTCGCCGCCAGTGACCTGACGACCATGGCGAACGCGGCGGCGAGCAACAGCGAGTTCATCCGCTCATCCTGGCGGACTGTGTCCTAAGAGGACGTCCGACTCGGCCGCACCCCGCCGATCGTCGGGTGTGATCCAGCCGGTCGGGGGAGGCCGGACCGACCAGCCCCGGATGCGCGCTCGTGCCGCGCGGGCCGAGACTGGAGCGCATGGTTCGCGTGATCGTCGTCGACGACGAGGAGTTGGTGCGCTCGGGGTTCCGCCTGATCCTGCGGGCGGCGGGGGACATCGAGGTCGTCGCGACGGTGACGGGCGCGCAGGCGGTGAAGGAGGTGAGCCTGCACCGCCCGGACGTCGTGCTGCTCGACATCCGGATGCCCGACGTGGACGGGCTCACGATCCTGCGGCAGCTGCGCGGCTTCGCGGAGCCACCGGTGGTGGCGATGCTCACGACGTTCGACTCGGACGAGTACATCGCGACGGCGCTGCGGTCGGGCGCGGCCGGGTTCCTGCTGAAGGACACCGCACCGGACCAGCTCGCGCAGTTCGTCCGCACGCTCGCGGCGGGTGGTGTGGTGCTGTCGCCGAAGGTCACGCGCACGGTGGTGGACGGGTATCTGGGGTCGGGTGCCGGTTCCCCGGAGGCGGTGCGGATCGAGCGGCTGACCGAGCGCGAACGGGCCGTGCTGGTGCTGGTGGCCGAGGGACTGTCCAATGCGGACATCGCCGCGCGCATCCACGTCAGCGTCGGCACGGTGAAGGACCACGTGTCCGCGATCCTGGCCAAGCTGGGCGTCGGCAGCCGCGTGCAGGCGGCCCTGCTGGCCCAGCGCGCGGGGTTGCTGTGAACCGGGCGCTGCTCGTCAACGCCGCGTTGGTCGTGGTCGCGGCCGTCGAGTCGGGGCTCAACGCGCCGCACGATCCGCTTTCGTCTTGTGTCGCGGTTCTGGCGGTGGTCGCGCTGGTGTTCCGGAGTCGCTGGCCCGTTCTGGTGTTCCTGGCGACGTTGCCGGCGTTGGCGATCGTCGGCGGGCTGCTCGCGACCGTGTTCGCGCTCTACTCGGTGGCGGTGCGGCATTCGGATCGGGTGCTCTTGACGGGGTGCGCGGTGCTCGGGACGGCCGGATATCTCTTTCCCGGCATGGATCTCGAGGTGGAGCACGCCGACGTGCTGCTCGTGGGGATCTACGCGGTGATGACGGCCGTGGCGCCGATCTTCTTCGGCAGGCTCGTCTGGGCACGCGAGTACGAACGGGAGCTGCACGCGCAGGCCGTGCTGGCCAGGGAACGCAACCAGCTGGCGCGCGAGATGCACGACGTCGTCTCGCACAAGGTCAGCCTGATCGCGGTCCAGGCGGGAGCGCTGAGCGTGTCCACTGCCGATCCCGACGCCAGGGCCGCCGCCGAGAACGTTCGCCGGTTGTCCGTCGACACGCTGGACGAGTTGCGGCACATGGTGAACCTGCTGCGCGCGTCCGGAAGTTCCGCCACCGAGCTGGCGCCCCAACCGACGTTGTCCGATGTGGACGGACTGGTCGCGGGCAGCGGCATCGAGGCCACGCTGACCGGGTCCGCTCCCGCCGGCATCGACTCGGCGTTCCAGCGCACGATCTACCGGACGATCCAGGAAGCCCTCACCAACGTCCGCAAGCACGCCCCCGGCAGCACGGCCCACGTCGAGATCGCGCACGACACCCACCTGACCGTGACCGTCACGAACACCGCGCCGACCCATCCCACGCTCGCGTTGCCCAGCGCCCGGCACGGACTGCTCGGCCTCCAGGAGCGGGCGGCCCTGCTCGGCGGGGTGATCACGTCCGGCCCAACGTCGACCGGAGGGTTCCGGCTCCAGCTGCGCTTGCCCCTCTCTCGCTGACAATTCACCTAAACCGGACCTCGGCGCTGTACGTACACCCAGACAGGAGCGGATCTCAGTCCGGTAACGAGAGGGCGCCACATGGGCAAACACCACGATGACCACCGCCGCGGGAAGGTGATCGCGGGTGCCATCGGCCTCGTCGCCGTGGCGATCACCGCCGCCACGTTCACCGCGAGCCAGGCGGCGCCGCAGCAGCGCACAGCACCGGAGCAGGCCACCGAGACGTTGCGGGAGAAGGCTTCCGTGCCGGGCACCGCGTGGGCCGTCAACCCGGCCACGAACGAGGTCCTCGTCACCGCCGACAGCACCGTGACCGGCGCCAAGTGGGACAACCTGGTGTCCACGGTCAACGCCATGGGCGCCGGCGTGAAACTGCAACGCACCACCGGCACGTTCCAGCTGTTCGCCGAGGGCGGCGACGCGATCTTCGCCGGCAACAGCCGCTGCTCGCTCGGCTTCAACGTCGTCACCGGCGACAACCGCCCCGCCATCCTCACCGCGGGCCACTGCACGGCCGCGGGCAGGCAGTTCTCCCTGACACCGGGCGGAAGAGCCGCCGCCACGGTCGCGCGGTCGACGTTCCCGGGCAACGGCGACTTCGCCCTGCTCACCTACAACGACCGCAACGCCAACGCGCCCAGCGAGGTCGACACCGGCAACGGCCGCAAGGTGCGCATCCAGCGGGCCGCCGAGGCCCGCGTCGGCACGCAGGTCCAGCGCATGGGCAGCACGACCGGACTGCGTTCTGGCCGCGTCACCGGGTTGAACGCCACGGTGAACTACCCCGAAGGTCGTGTCACCGGCCTGATCCAGACGACCGTGTGCGCGGAAGGCGGCGACAGCGGCGGACCGGCCTTCACGGCCAACGGCAATGCGATCGGCCTCACGTCAGGCGGCAGTGGCAACTGCCGCAGCGGTGGTGTGACGTTCTTCCAGCCCGTCACGAAGGCGCTCGCCGCGGTGGGCGCGCGCATTCCCTGAGTTTCAGGCGGCGTCCCGTCTGCTCACGGGGCGCAGCCTGATCCGGCGCCGTACGCGCTGGCGTCCAGCACGGTCCGCCGTGCTGGACGCGTCGTGCGCGGTGTCACCCTCGTTGTGCGCCAAGGGAGTGCGGTCGCCCGGGCCGCGTTCGCTGAAGTGCACGAACGCCAGCAGCACCAAGCCGACGAGCAGCAGCGAGTGGGAGAACACGCGGGCCGCCGTCGCCGTGCCGCTGACGAGATCGCTGGCGGAGTAGGGAATCAGCACGGCGACGAACGCGGCAGTGACGGGCAACATGCCCGCCACCGCGGCCGGGCGCAGTGCCGTCCACAACAGACCGAGGCCGAGTGCGAGGTTCCAGGCCGTGCTCTCGTTGAACAGGTGGCTGCTGTCGACGCCGGTCGTGTGGCCGCCGTGGGCGGACGCGTTGACGCCCACCACCTGAGCCACGCCGAGGGTGAGCTGTGCGACGGCGACCCCGGTGAGCAGCCCGCGCGGCAACCAGCCGCGTGGTGCGGGCGGGGTGATCGGGGGCGCGGCGTCGAGGATCGTCGCGGCCAGGTCCGGAACCCGCGTGGCCGGTCTCACCCGGAGCGTGCGGGTGAGCGCGGCGGCGCTGTCGTGCCATTCCCGGCAGGACGCGCAGCTGTCGAGATGCGCGTCCACCTGGTCGGCGGGCACGCCCTCTGGTTCCCCGTCGAGCCTCGCGGACAGGGCTTCGCGGCAGGTGTAGCACTCCACACCGACATTGTCGGCTATTGAGCGTTCACAGTTCCCAGCAATCTTGAGCGTTGGGTTACTCTGCCGAATCGTGTCGACTTCGAGGAGTGACGACGAGGCGGTGACGGCGTGCGCGCTGGCCGCCGGTGCCGGTGATCGCGAGGCGCTGGAGCGGTTCATCCGCCTGACGCAGCGCGACGTCTGGCGGCTGGTCGCCCACCTCGGCGGCATCGGGGTCGCCGACGACCTCACCCAGGACGTCTACCTGCGCGCTTTGCGCAGCCTGCCGGGGTTCGAGGCCCGTTCCTCGGCCCGCACCTGGCTCCTGTCGATCGCCCGCCGCACCGTCGTCGACCACATCCGGGCGGCCGTCGCGCGCCCGTCGATCGCCTGGTCGGCCGACTACCAGCTCGCCTCGGACGCGGACCGTTACGCCGAGCACGCCCGGTACGCGGGGTTCGAGGACGTGGTGGAGCTCAACGTGATGCTCGCCGGTCTCGCGCCCGAGCGGCGGGAGGCGTTGCTGCTGACCCAGGTGCTCGGCCTGTCCTACGCCGAGGCCGCCGAGGTGGCGGGCTGCCCGATCGGGACCGTGCGGTCGCGGGTGGCCCGTGCCCGTGAGGACCTGATCAACGGGCAGGGCCACGAGGACGTCGGCGTCGTCTAGCGCCGCCAGACGGTGCCACGCCGTTCGTACTCCAGCACGGTCTCCGCGCGCTGGGCCACTTGGGCGCCGACGAACCGTTCGACCAGCCACAACGCCACGTCCAGGCCCGAGGTGATGCCGCCGCCGGTCACCAGGTCGCCGTCGTCGACCACGCGAGCGTTGATCACCGTTGCGCCCTGGGCCGCGAGGTCGGCCTTGGCGGCGGAGTGCGTGGTCGCGTTGCGGCCCTTGGTGATCCCCGCCGCGGACAGGATCATCGTGCCCGTGCAGATGCCTGCCTTGAGCGCGTCGGACTCGGCCAGCCTGCGCAGGAACGCGCGGTCGCGGATCAGCGGGTGCACGCCGGGAGCGCTGGGGTTGGCGTAACCGCCGCCGGGCACCACGAGCACGTCCGCCTCGCCGGGCGACCACCCGTTCGGCACGTCGACCTTGGTGCCGTACGTGCAGGTCACCACGCGGGGGCGGTCGGTCGAGACGAGGGTGGTGCGGAGGGCGCCGCCGCTGAGTTTCCCAGCCAGGCCGAGAACCTCGACGGGGGCGATGAAGTCCTGTTCCTCGACGCCCTCGAACACCAGCACCTGCACTCGCAGGGGTGTCGCGGCGGTAGCGGTGGCGGTTCCGGTGAGTCCCAGTGACAGCGCCGAAGCGCGCAAGAAGGTTCGACGTTCCATGGTTCACAGGTCGGTGCGGAAACGCGTTCGGTTCCGGGGAACTTCACGGCTCGTTCGCGCGACTAGTGGCCGTGGAGAAGGTTCACCTGCGCGGGCGGGCAGCGGTGCCGGTGCTGACGACGGCGGCGATGACCGCGTCGATGCTGCCGTTGTTCCTGCTGGGAGCGCTTTCACCCGCGCTGGTGGGGGAGTTCGGCATCGCGCGGCCGTTGCTCGGCGTGCTCGTGACGGCCGGGTTCGGGGTGGCGGTGGTGCTGTCGCTCGCGATCGGGCCGGCGGTGGACGCGCTCGGACCTCGGCGCTCGATCATCGCGTTGTTCGCGACGAGTGCGGTGGCGTTGGCCGTCTTCGCGACCGCGCCGCACTACGCCGTGCTGGTGATCGCGGTCGCGCTGGGTGGCATTCCACAGGCGCTCGCGAATCCTTCGACCAACAAGCTGATCGCGACGTCCGTGCCCGCGCCGCGGCGGCCCGTTCTCCTGGGCGTCAAGCAATCCGGTGTGCAACTCGGTGCGTTCGTTGCCGGACTACCGCTGGCCTGGCTCGCCGAGGGCGTCGACTGGCGGCTCGCGGTCGGTGTCGCCGCAGCCATGGCCGCACTGGCGGCGTTGGCCTGTATGGCGCTTCCCGAAGATCCCGCGCCGGCTCGGCGTCTACCGCTGAAGGTCTCGCTGACCGCGGAAGCGTTGATCTGGCGGCTCGCGGGATTCTCGGTGCTGCTCGGCTCCGGCATCGCGGCGGTGAACACCTACGTGGCGCTGTTCGCCACCGAGGAACTCGGCTTCACCGCACCGGTCGCAGCCGGGTTGGTCGCGGTGCTCGGCGTGGTCGGGATCGCGGGCCGGATCCTGTGGTCCAGGATGGCGGGGACGTCGGCAGGAACGTTGCTGGTCTGGCTGTCCGCGGCGGCCGTCCTGTCGCCGCTTCTCCTGCTGACCGGGGTTCCCGCACTGGCCTGGGCGGCGATGGTGGTCGTGGGCGGGTGCGCCGTCGCGGCGAACGCGATCTCGATGCTGCTGGTCGTGGCGGCCTCGCAAGGCCCTGAACTGGGACGGAACTCCGCGCTCGTGTCGGCCGGGTTCTTCGCCGGGTTCGCTCTTGGCCCGCCGCTCTTCGGGCTGCTCGGCTACACCGCCGGGTGGGTGCTGGTGGCGGCGGAGTTCCTCGCTGCGGCGGTCGTCGCCTGGCGAGCCCGATGAACCGCCTCGAGGCGACGCTGGCGGAGGTGGGCGAGCGTTTTCCGCTCTACGCCGGTCTTTCAGGCCGTTGGCGCACAACGGCTCGCGGTTCGTGGGCGGGCGGGTGCTGGGCGGGGTTGTTGTGGCTCAACGGTCACCGCGACGCGGCCCGCTGGACGGCGAAGCTCGACTGCTGGCACGACACCGACACCGTGCTGCAGGGCCTGATCTTCTGGTACGGCAGGGGAGACGTCGAACGGGCCGCGAATTCGCTGGCCTCCCGCGCGGTCGACGGCGTGATCCCGTGGGGCACGGCGTTCGGTCCGGACACCGGAAACCGGGCAGACGGCGCGGCCGGTGTGGTGCCGTTGCTGGCTTCCGCCGGCCGGCGCGACCTCGCCCGGTCTCATGTGGACGCGCATCTGGTGTTGACCGAGACCTGGCCGCGTGGCCGCGCGTGGCTGATGCTGGCGGCGGCGGACGCGGTCCAGTGGCTCGGCGACGAGTACCGCGCACGCGCTGAGTCGATGGCACACGAGTGGCACGTGCCCGGCGACACCGCCGCGGACGCCATCGCCGCCGTCGCGATGCTCAAGCTCGGCCTCGACGCGTCGGCACCCCTCGCCCGGTTGGGCAATTCCGTGCGCGACGGCAGGCTGCTCGGCGGCACCTACGACGACTTGGAAGACCACGAACTGATCTGGGGCACGTTCTTCTACGCCCTGGCACTGGCGATCGCGTCCGGGGAGGTCAGTTCGCGCGAGTTCTGAGCACCCGCCGCGCGGTGTCGGAGACGTGCATCTCGTCGGCGCCGTCGAGGATCCGGGCCGCCCGGCCGATCCTGGCGAGCATCGGCAACGTGCCGGGGGCAAGTCCCTCCGCCCCGAACACCTGGATGGCCGCGTCCGTCACCTGGTGCAGGGTGCGCGCCGCCGCGACCTTCGCGAGTCCGATCTCGGTCCGCGCGTCCTGCTGTGCCGCAACGAGTTCGGCGGCCTGCCGGGTGAGCGCCCGCGCCGACCGGATGGCCAGCAACGACTCGAAGACGTGCTGCTGCACCAGTTGCCGGTCGGCCAGCGCACTGCCGCGCACCTGGCGTTCGTTGGCTCGCAGGCACATCAGGTCGAACGCGCGCTCCGCCATCCCGATCCACCGCAGGCACCGCAACGTCCTGCCGAGTGCGAGCCGGGTCCCCGCGATGGCGAGTCCGTCGCCGCCCTCGCCGAGCAGGTGGCCGTCCGGCACGAACACGTCCTCCAGCGCGATCTCGAACTGACCGGCCGCGCCGAGCACCGGAATCTCTCGCACCACGCGGAAATCCGTCGCGACGAACAACGACCCGCTCGCCAGAACCGTGACGTAGGAGGCGTTTCCGGCGCCGGTGGTGAACCACTTCCGCCCGTTGAGCAGCCATCCGCCGTTGGTCCGAACGGCCGTCGTGCGCGCGGCGGCCGGATCGGAGCCCGCCACGCCCGGCTCCGTCATCGCGTAACTGCCGCTGATCTCCCCGGCCACCAACGGCTTCAGCAACTCCAGCACCGCCGGACGGGCGAACCGCTGGAACATCCGCACGTCCAGCAGACACGCGGAACCGAGCGCCGCCGGTCCGTGGTCGCTGCTCCCTTCCTGCTCCGCCAACGCGAAGTACTCCGTCAGACCCAGCCCGCCACCGCCGAGTTCGCGCGGCAGTGGCAAAGCCCACAGCCCGGCGGGCCTCGCCAGCCCCCGCAGCCGCGCGAGTTCTGCCTGACCTGCCTCACCTCCGGCGTCGAGCACCGTCTCACTTGGCTGCACGTGCTCACGCACGAACGCGGAAACCTGTTCCAGCACCGGCACTTCCTCTCCGCTGGGAACTCGGGCGGTGTCCCGTCCGACTGGTGGACGACCGACCGCCGTCGCCAGGAGGAGGCCCGCGTGACCCTGCACCTCGACCGGACGACGAGCGATCCGCCGTTGTCCGCCACCGAGATCACCGTCCGCGGCGACTCGGCCGCGGCCGGCGTGCTCGGCACGCTCCTGCACCAGTCGGGCGCGACCGTCTCCCGGTTCCCGGACGCCGGCGGTGAGCCCGCCCACGTCGAGGCCGCCGCCGAACTGGCCGTCAGCTGGGCCGGACCGTTGGGCGGCGGTGAGGTCACCGACGAGGCGAGCGCCCAGGCCGTGTGCGGCCCGATGCACGTGCACGGCCGCAGCCAGGGCTCACCGCGAGGCCTCGGCCTGGACTACTGCGCCACCGCGGCCGGGGTCATCGGCGGCGCGGGATTGCTCGCGGCGCTGTTCGACGGCCGATCGAGCGTCACGACGAGCGTCGCGCAGTCCGCCCTGATGACGGTCTCGCAGTACCTCGCCGCCGCCGGTGCGCCGGAGGCCGAGGCCACGGCGCTCGAACCGGGCGGGCCGCCGTTCCGCAGCGCCGACGGGGTGCTGTTCGAGATCGAGGCGCTGGATCCGGCGGTGTGGCAGGCGTTCTGGGCTGGACTCGGCGTGCCGGGCAGGGTGATCGGCGCTGGGTGGCGGCCGTTCCAGTTCCGATATCCGACCGCGACCGCGCCCCTCCCGGCAGAGCTGCACGCCGCGACAGAGGCACGGACGTTCGCTGAACTGACGACGCACGCACAGGCGAAGGCGATGAGCATCTGCCACCTGCACGCGCCCGACTCGACGGGCGGACCGGCCTTCGAACTGACCACACTGGACTTCGCAGGGCGGCGAGGCGCGGCGAGTGGACGGATGCGGGTGGGGGAGAGGCAGGCCTCGGCACCGCACACCGCGGCCACGCTCCCGTTGTCCGGCGTCTTGGTGCTGGAGGCCGGCCGCCGGGTCCAGGCCCCCTTGGCCGCCCACCTCCTAGGCCTGCTCGGCGCCACCGTCATCCGGATCGAACCACCCGGCGGCGATCCGTTGCGCGGCATGCCACCCATGTGCGGCGACGCCTCGGCCCGCTGGCTGGCCCTCAACCGCGGCAAGTCCGCCATCGAGATCGACATCAAGGACCCGCAGGACCGCGACCGGCTCCGCGACCTCGTCCGCACCGCCGACGTCTTCCTGCACAACTGGGCTCCCGGCACCGCGGAACGCCTCGGCCTCGGCGCGCACGACCTGGCCGCGGTGAACCCGGCGCTGGTCTTCGTCCACACCTCGGGCTGGGCGGGCAGACTCCCCGACGCCCCGATGGGCACCGACTTCATGGCCCAGGCCCGCACCGGCCTCGGTGCACTCCTGCGTCCCGCCGACGAGCCCCCGGCCCCGTCGCTGATGACGCTGCTCGACGTGCTGGGCGGCCTGCTCGGCGCCTACACGACCGTCGCCGCGCTCCTCCAGCGCGAACGCACCGGCCGTGCGATCCGTGCCGAGTCGTCCCTGCTGGCAGCGGCCGAACTCCTGCGACTGGAAGCGAAAGACCGTCCCGCACCGGGTTTCCGCCGCCCGCTGCTCGGCGACGGCGGCTGGATCCACGAGGGCGTCCCGGTCACCGACGACCTCGCCTCGATCACCACAGACTCGCGGTTCGCCGACGTGATCGCGCTCGACCAAGACCGTTGCCCCGAAGTCCTGACACCCTGGAGGTTCAGATGACGACCACCACCGTCCACGACCTCGTCCCCGCCGCGCTCCGCCAGCAGTGGGCCGCGCAGGGCCACTACCCGGACCGCGACCTCTACGACCTGTTCGCGGTGCGCGTCTTCTTACACCCGTCGCGAACAGCCGTGATCGACGACGACGGCGAGCTGACCTACCTGCAGCTCAACGAACTCGCTCTCCGGATGGCCGCGAACCTGCGCGAACGCGGCGTCCGGCCCGGTGACGTCGTGGCCGTGCAGCTGCCCAACGGCCGGTACGCGGTCGCGGCCGACCTCGCCGTCGCCGCGGTGGGTGGTGTGGTGTTGCCGTTCCCGGTTGGACGCGGCGAGCACGAGGCACGGTCGCTCGTCACCCGCAGCGGTGCGGTGGGCCTGATCGCAGATGACCTGCCCGAGGCCTGGTCCACCGTCTCGTTGCTGGCCCCAGCGGACGTGTTCGAGCCGGTGCGGTCAGATCCCCACGGCCCGGCGCGGATCCTCGTGTCGTCGGGCTCGGAGGCCGAGCCCAAGATGGTGCTGTACTCGCACAACGCGTTGCTCGGCGGGCGCGGGGCGTTCGTCGGCAGGCTGATTCCGCCGGGGGAGGAGCTGCGGGCGCTGTTCCTGGTGCCGCTCGCGTCGTCGTTCGGCAGCAACGGAACCACGGTCACGCTCGCCCGGCACGGCGGCACTCTTGTGCTGCAAAGCAAGTTCAGCGTCAAGTCCACTGTGGAGCTGATCGCACGGGCCCGGCCGACGCATCTGTTCGGCGTGCCCACGATGTTCAAGATGCTGCTGGACCAGCCCGGTGACTACTCGTCGATCCGGGTGATCGCCCCCGGTGGTGCCCAGCTCGACGCGGCGACCGCCGAAGCGTGCCGCGAGGTGTTCGACGCCATCGTGGTCAACGTCTACGGGTCCGCCGACGGCGTCAACTGCCACACCGCTCTGGACGACCCGCCGAACCGCGGTGCCGGACGCCCCAACCCCGCCGTGGCCTCGATTCTCGTCGTGGACGACGCGCTGCGGCCCGTGCCCACCGGTGCGGTCGGCGAGATCATCGCGCGCGGCCCGATGAGCCCGTTGCGCTACGTCGACGACGACCTCAACGCCCGCTACCGCACCCCGGACGGCTGGGTGCGCACCGGCGACCTCGGCGTGTTCGACGCCGAGGGCTATCTCTCCGTTGTCGGGCGCCGCAAGGACATCGTGATCCGCGGTGGCGCGAACATCAGCCCGGCCGAGGTGGAGCAGGCGCTGGCCGCCCACCCGTCGATCCGGGACGTCGCCTGCGTCGGCGTGCCGGACCAGCTGATGGGTGAGCGGCTGTGCGCGTGCCTCGTCGTGAGCGCCCCGGTGACCGTCGCGGAGCTGGGGGAGTTCCTGGGCGAGCTGTCCCGGTTCAAGCACCCGGAACACCTGCTGGTGCTGCCCGAGTTCCCCCTCACCCCCGCGGGCAAGGTCGACCGGGACGCCCTGCGCGTGCTGGCTAGGCGAGAGCGTCGCTGATCGTCTTCGCGTTGGCGCGGTAGACGCCGAGCAGGTCGTTGTCGTCGTCGGGGTAGTTGACGAGGTTGACCTGCTTGGCGTTCGCGTCCGGCAGCACGGTTCCGGTGCTCATGTGGGAGTTCTCGAAGACGAACTGCGGCGCCTTGTTCTTGAGCTCCGCGACCTGCGACGCCGTCACCGGTTCCGGTCCGTACACGCCGAGCAGTTCCGCGCCCGCGAGGTCGGCCGCGTAGCCGACGAACATCTGCGCGACGACCTTGGGCTGCTGCCCGCCCGGCCACTTGGCCTTCACCTCACCGGCGAGCTTGGCGTACTCGGCGTCGAACCCCGCGATCCACTTCTTGGCCGCGTCCTGCGTGCCGAACAGCTCACCGAGCCGCGTGACCTCGGCCTTGACCTTGTCGCGCGAGTTGTCGAGCGCGACCTCGACCTTCTTCGCCTTCGACCCGGCCGCGTCGGTGATCTTCGGCGCGAACGACTCGAACGGCGCGTAGAGCACGTAGTCCGCGTCCGCCACCGCCTTCAGGTCGGACGGCTTCGGGTCGTAGTCCGGCGCGTGCAGCACGGACTTGGGCACGATCACCGTGACGTTGCCGGCCCCGGCCGCCTTCGCGAACCCGGCCTCCCAGCTCGTCGTCGCCACGACCTTGGGCCCGGTCTGCGCGGACTGCGGCTGGGTCTGCGGGGTCGTTCCGCACCCGGCCAGCAGCAGTGCGGCGGTCAGTGTGAGGAGGCGGACTGCCATGCGAGGGTTCTCCGTTCGGGAATGAAATGGGCGGCGAGCGCGACAGCACCCGCGAGAAGTACGAGGACCGGACCAGGTGGCTGGTCCAGCAGCAGGGCCAGGGCGAACCCGGCCAGGTTCACGACGATGCCGATCCCGACGGCCCACAACGCCATCCCGGTCAGGGACTGCGCGAGCCGGCGGGCGGCCAGGGCGGGCAGCAACGTCAGCGCGTCGACGAGCAACGCCCCGGTCAACCGGATGGCACCGGCGATCGCGATCGCCACCAGCACCAGCAGCACGAGCGTCAGCCGGTTGACCGGCACACCCGAGCACGCGGCCAGCTCCCGGTCGTGCAGGAGAAGCGCGAGTTGCCTGCGCCGCCACAGGAACAGCCCGGGCACGATGACCGCGAGCGCGCCGAGCAGGATCACATCACCGGTCTTGGTCGCCAGGATCGAGCCCCACAGCAGCTCGAACGCCGCCGATGCGTTCACGCCGGAGATCGACAGGACCAGCAGTGCGGCGGCGATCGCCAGGCTCATCAACAGCCCCATTGCGCCGGACAGCCCGGAGGAGCTGCGGGCCAGCGGAGCGAGGCCGGCGCCGGACAGTCCACACGCGACCACCGCGCACAGCAACGGGTCCAGGCCGGTCAGCAGGCCGACCGCGATGCCCAGCAACGCGATGTGCATCATGGCGAACCGGACCGGCATGATGTCGAGTCCGATGATCACGACACCGATGATGGGCAGGGCGACCGCGCCGAGCAGCAGGGCGAACGCGGCCCGTTGCACGGCGGCGAGTTCCAGGAGCTCGATCACGTGATCTCCCGCAGCGTCCCGGCGGCCATCTCCAGCACCCGTTCGCACCGCTGCACCACGGCCCGGTCGTGCGTCACGACCACCACCGTGACCGGCAGGCTCGTCAGCAACCCGGCGACCGCGGCCTGACCCTCGAAGTCCAGCGCGGCAGTGGGTTCGTCGGCCAGCAGCAGCCCGGCCCCGGCGTCCACGCACCCGATGGCCCGAGCCAGGTAAGCCCGCTGCAACTGCCCACCGGACAACGTGTGCACCGGCTGCCGCCCGAGATCACCGACCCCGAGTTCTCGGGCCGCCGCGCGGGCGGGTTCCAGCGCGCCGCTGCTGGCCAGCAGTTCGTCGACCAGCAACGGGAACCGGCCCGCCGCCTGCCGTTGCGGAATCCACGCGATCTCCCGCCGCCGCCGAGCCCAGTCACCGGCGGTGCGGGCCTGCCGCTCACCGACCTCGACGACCCCGTCCGCCGCGCGATGGAGCCCGAGCACGGCGCGCAGCAGCGTCGTCTTGCCGGAGCCGTTCGTGCCGGTCAGCGCCACGCGTTGGCCCGGCGCGACGTCGAGGGAGACGTCGCGCACGACCGTTCTGCCGCCGTGCGCGCAGCTCACCCCCGCCAGCCGCACCGGCAGACCTGTCGTTTCCACGAGCATCTAGTCGGAGCGCGAACCCGATCAGTTCCCTCAGACGGGTGAGTTCGGGAACTTCCGCGCCACACCGTCCGACCAGTGGACGGGTCACACCGGGCCGGTCACCAACTCACTGGCTCGGTGTCACCGGGAAACGGCCTGCGCGAAGGCGAACACGTGGTCCGGGTCGTACTTCGCGGCGACGTTCTGCAGCCGGGCGAGGTTGCCGCCGTAGTACGCCTGCGCCCACTGCGGCATCTGCGGGTCGATGTAGTTGACGTAGCCGGTGTCGCCGACCAGCGCGCCGAGGCCGTCGCGGATCTTCGCGAGCCGCGTGCGCGCCTCGTCGGCGCCCTCGGGTGGTGTCTTGAGGTAGATCTGGACGTTCGCGAGAGCCGTGCGGTGCGGGAACGCGGTGGCGTCCGGCGCGACGTCGGCCACCGCGCCGCGTAGTCCGTCGAAGATCAGGTACGTCTCGTCCGACTGACCTGCCAGCAGGGTGACGGCCTTCGCCGGGTCGCTGATCGGTTCGCGCACCACGCGCGAGGACGCCACGGCGGACTCGCGGGCGATCGGGCCGCCCGCGAAGTACTGGGTGGCCTCGGCGTAGGTCTGCGGCTGGATGAACCGGGAGGCCGGGGCGGGCAACTGGTTGACCAGCGCGGCGAGTTCGCCGACGGAGCCGATGAAGCAGCCGCCGATCTTGCAGCTCGGCTGGGCGCCGCCGCGCACGACGACGTTGGACCACAGCTCGTTGGGCGCGTCCGCGATCCACGTCTGCCACGCCCCGAGCGCGTCCGCGGCGCCGGTCGGGTACGACAGCGAGAAAACGGTGACCTCCGGCGCGGGCACGGTGGCGAACACGAACTCCGTGACGATCCCGAAGTTGCCGCCACCGCCGCCGCGCAACGCCCAGAACAGGTCGGGCTCCTGCTGGGCGGACGCGGTGAGCAGCCGTCCGTCCGCCGTCACGACCTGCGCCGATACCAGGTGATCGCACGTCAGCCCGTACTTGCGGGAGAGCACGCCGATGCCGCCGCCGAGCGTGAGACCCGCGACGCCTACAGACGGGCACGTACCGGTCGGCAGGCACCGCCCGGACGCCGCCAGCGTCTTCGCCACGTCACCGAGCGCGGCGCCGGAACCGACGCGGACCTGGTCACCGGGCAGCACCTCGATACCGGCCAGCCCGCGCACGTCGACCTGCAGGCCACCGGACGGCGACGAGTACCCGGCATAGCTGTGGCCACCGCTGCGGGCCGCGAGAGCCACCCGTCCGCGCGCCGCCTCGACGCACGCCTGCACGTCCGCGGCCGAACTGACCTTGGCGACTGCGGCGGGCTTCTGGCCGTCCCACACGGGGTTGAAGCCCTGGTAGGCGAACCCGTCGTCGCCCGCGAGCACGAGCCGGCCGGACAGCTTCTCGCGCAAAGCGGTCCAGTCGGGCGGTCCACTCGGAACGGACGAACTGGACGGTGGCGGAAGCGGGGAGGTGGGGGAGGTGCAGGCCGCGAGTGCGGCACCGGCACCGGCGAGCCCGGCGACCTTCAGAAACCTGCGTCGATCCACCCGGTCCATGGTGGCACGCCATGATCACCCGTGCAGGTTGTACGACCTGAGGTGGACTTTCATCCCCGACCGCAGCGTGATGACCGCTGACGAGCCGTAGATCCACTCTCAGGTCGTGACATTTCGCAGCAGTGCACGGATGACAGCGGTGGCGGCGGTCGCGGGGATGATCCCGCTGACCTTCGCCTCTCCAGCCCAGGCGACACCCGACCTCGGATGGGGTGCGTGCGACAAGCCGGTCGCGGACGGAGTCGAGTGCGGCACGCTCACCGTGCCGATCGACTGGGCGAAATCCGGCAAGGGCACGGTCGGGCTGCGCGCCTACCGGCTGAAGGCCGAGAACAGCAAGGGCACGATCCTGGGCTTCCCGTCCGGCCCCGGTCAGCCCGGTGACTTCACCTTCGGCACCCTGCGGCCTGCTCTGCCCGGCTACGACCTGATCGCACTGGACCCGCGCGGCGTCGGCGAGAGCCACCCGATGACCTGCGACGTCGACAAGATCTTCAAGATCCCGTACGTGCCGCCGACGGACGCCGGGGCGTTCGAGGCGCTGAAGAAGAACCAGAAGGACTTCTGGTCCACGTGCACGACCGGGGTCGCGAACCTCGACGGCCACCTCGACGCGTACAGCACCGCGAACGACGCTGACGCATTGCGGAAGGCCGTGGGTGCCAAACGGATCAACGTGTACGGCATCTCGTACGGCACGTTGCTGGCCGAGCGGTACCTGGAGAGGTTCGGCCAGCACGTCGATCGCTCGATCATCGAGGGCGTGATGAACCCCGACCAGAGCCGCCGGGAGTTCATGACCACGGCCGCGGCGGGCGTCGAGGCGATCTTCACGAAGTTCACGCAGTGGTCCGCCGAAACGCCCTACAGCGCGCTGCACGGCCAGAACCCGGCCGACGTGTTCCGCAAGGCCCAGCAGAACGCCGGCAGGCTTCCCGGCAAGTTCTTCGGCTTCCCGTGGTCGGACGTCATGATCACGCGGTACTTCGAGATCTTCGCTCCCCGCGACTTCGCCGGGGTGGCCAAGGGACTGCGCGATCTCGCTGACGGGCGCAACCCGTTCCCGGACGAGCCCGGCGGCGAGCAGCCGCCGCAGAGGTTCGAGTACGCGGACCCGAACACCTGCTCGGACTGGCCGTTCGCCGTGCCGGACGTCGAGGAGGCTCGTGCTGATCTGGCGTCGACCAGGAAGGCCGCGCCGGTCGTCGGGTACTCGACGAACTCCAGCAACTACAGCTCGATCTGCGTCGGCGGCCCGAAGACCGGGCGGCCCAAGCCGGTGTCCTCGCGCAGCACGCACCCCACGCTGTTGCTGAGCAACACGCTCGACCCGGCGACGCCGAAGGTCTGGGCGGACGCGGTGCAGAAACAGCTGGGGCGCAAGGCGATCCACGTCGTGACGGACCAGGTTGGCCACGGCGGCGGCATGGAAGATCCGGTGACGCTGAAGAAGGTCCAGGACTACATGGCCAGCACGACCCGGCCGTGATCCTTGCGGTGCCAGGCATCCGTGACGTCGGCGAGCGGCACCACCTCGTGGTCGACGGTCAGCTCACCCTCGGCGGCGTGCCGGGCGATCACCGAGATGGCGTCGGCCCGCTGCCGCCCGGTCAGCTCGTTGTTGGTGTAGCCGGACAACCGCAATGACCTGCTGCGCAACGTGGACGAGGTGATCGGGGACGTCTCACCCGCCGAACCGCCGAGGTTCACCCACCGGCCGCCTGGGCGCAACGCCTGGGCGGCCGCGGCGGCGGGCGCTCCGAACAACGGGTCGATCAGCAGGTCGGCGCTCTGATCCGCCACGTCCTCCAGCGACACCACGACGTCGGCTCCCGCTCGCGCCGCGCGTTCCCGGCCCTGTTCCGACCGTGCGGCGGCGATCACCCGTCCGGCACCGGCCAGTCGCGCGAGCTGGATCGCGGACTGCCCGACCGCGCCACAGCCGAGCACGATCACGGTCTCCCCGGCGGTCAGCTCACCCCGCCAGATCAACGCCATGTACGCGGCGACGGCGGACAACCCGAGTGCGGCCATCAGCACCGGGTCGACGTTCGGCAGGAACACGAGATCTTCCTGCCGTGCCACCGCCTTCGCGGCCATGCTCCCGTCGCCGGGAGCCATCCCTGCGGTGGTGGGAAACCACACGGTCCGGCCGTCGACCGTCCCGATCCCCTGAACTCCTGGCACATATGGCGTCGCGGGCACGCCGAAGTACGAGGTTCCACTGGCGCACAGGAGATCCAGCGGTGTGATGGGTGCGGCGAGGACGTCCACGACGACCTCGCCGGAAGGCTCGCCCCGGTCAGCGAGCGACGGCGGCTGACCGGGACGAACGACTAGTGCGGCGCGCACGGCTGCAGGACGAAGTCGTACTCGGCGAGCACCCAGGGCACCTCGGACAGACCGCCGTCCGGGGTGACACCGGGTTCGCGCGGCACGAACCTGACCACCAGTTCCTGCTTGGTGCCGAACACGACATCGCTGTCGAGGTACTCGGCGCCCTCCTCGAACAGGTGCGTGATCAGCGGTTCGAACCCTTCGGCGGTGAGCAGGAAGTGCACGTGCGCCGGCCGGAAGTGGCTGATCTCGGTCTGCTCGATCAACGCGCCGACCGGCCCGTCCATCGGGATCGCGTAGCCCTTCGGCGTGATCGTCCGCACGCAGTAGGAGCCGTCCGGCTCGGCCCGGTACTTCGCCCGCAACCGCGCCTCGTCCACGTCGAGCTGGGCCTCGTACGCGCCGTCGGCGTCGGCCTGCCAGACGTCGAGTACCGCCCCGGCCACCGGCGAACCGTCGAGCGAGCGCACGGTTCCGGTGAGGTAGAGCGGAGTTCCGGTCACGTCGTCGGACATGTCACCGCCGAAGCCGAGTTCGGGGGAGCCGTCGATGTGGAACGGCCCGAGCACGGTCGCCGGCGTCGCCTCCGGCGCGAACCGGTGGTTCATCTGCACGACCAGCATGCTCAGCCCGAGCACGTCCGAGGCGAGGATGAACTCCTCGCGCTTCTCGTCACTGATGTGCCCGGTCGCGGTGAGCCACTGGATCGCGCCATCCACTCGGCCTCGGTCAGCCGCACCTCGCGGGCGAAGTCGTGCAGGTGCCGGATGAGCGCGGTCATGAGCTGCGCGGTCCGCGGGTCCTTCGCGGTGGCCCAGCGCTGCTCGGCGAGCGCGGTGATGTTGTCCTCGGTGACGAGCTGCATTGCTCACTCCTCGACAGGTGCTACGGACCTGGTGTTCGTGTCGACAGAAAGGAAGATCTGGTTGGCGACGGGGTTGCGCAGCTCCTCGGCGAGCTGCCCGATCAGCCCGGCGGTGCGGGCCAGCAACGCGAAGCCCCGCAACAACTCCAGCGGCAGACCGAGGTCGGCCAGCACCGCGCCGCACGTGCCGGCGCCGTTGAGCGGCAACGTCTTGCCGAGGACCTGCGGATGCACCCGCCCGATCGCGGCGAACAGCGAGAGGTGCGGCCCGATCAGGCCTTCCTCCTCGGCGATCTCGAACAGGCGCGGTGTGCGGGGATCGCCGTTCTTGTGCACGTGGTGGCCGAGCCCGGGGATGCGTGCTTTCCCCTGCGCCCGAACGGTTTCCAGCGCGAGCTCGTCCCAGTCCTCGCGCGGCGCGTGAGCGCTGATCACGGCGTTGAGGAACCGGCCCGCGTCCTCGGTGACGCCGAGGAACCGCGACCCGCCGCCGAGCAGCCCGGCGGCGAGCGCGCCCTGCACGGAGTCGGGAGCGGACAGGAAGGTCAGGCGGCTGACGATCGCGGTCGGCGTGAACCCGTGGTCGGCGAGCGCGGCCAGCACCGCCTCGAACAGGCGCGTCTCGCCGGGGCTCGGCCTGCGCTGGGTGGCGAGCCAGAACGCCAGCTCGCCGAAGCCCACGGTGCCCATCACGTCCCGCGCGAGGTCGTGCCCCAGCAACGTGATCGTGTCGGGCGTCGACGCGCCGAGCGCTGTCTCATAGACCGTCACGGTCCTCCTTCAACCACTTGCGCAGCTCGTCGCCGTGCTCGTTCAACTCCGGTGGCGGCAGCTCGTAGACAGCCGGCGTCTCCGAGAAGCGGATCGGGTGCCGGGTCGTCGGCACGTCCCCGACCACCACGACCGGGTCGAGCCCGAACCGTTCCGCCATCGCGAACCCGCCGTCGATCGTGTTGATCGGCCCGCACGGCACCCCGGCCGCCACGAGCAGGTCGAACCACTCGACCGCACCTCGGGTCCGCAGCCGTTCCACCAGCACCGGCCGCAGCTCCTCGCGGTTGCGCGTGCGGTCGGCGTTGCGGGCGAACCGCGGGTCGTCCGGCACCTCGGACAGCCCCAGGACCTCGCACAGCTTGCGGAACTGGCCGTCGTTGGCGGCCGCGATGATCAGGTCGTTGTCGGCGGTCGGCAGCGGTTCGTACGGGAACACGCTGGGATGCGCGTTGCCCATCCGGAACGGCACGACCCCGCCCGCGACGAACGCCGAGCTGTGGTTCACCAGGCCGGTCAGCGCCGAGGACAGCAGGTTCACCTCGACCAGCTGGCCCTGTCCGGTCTGATCGCGGTGACGGAGTGCCGCGAGGATGCCGATCACGGCGTGGTTGCCCGCCATCACGTCGAACACCGAGATGCCCGCCCGGTACGGAGGCCCGTCCGGATCGCCGGTCAGGCTCATCAGTCCGGAGATCGCCTGGACCATCAGGTCGTAGCCGGGCACGTGCTTGCCGTCCCCGGAACCGAAACCCGTGATCGACGCGTAGATCACCTTCGGGTTGTCCGCACTCACGCTCGCGTGGTCGAGCCCGTACTTGGCCAGGCCACCGGGCTTGAAGTTCTCGATCACCACGTCCGCGCGCCGGGCGAGCTCACGGCCCAGCGCGGCGTCGTCCGGTGAGCGCAGGTCGAGCGCGATCGACCGCTTGCCCCGGTTGACGCCGAGGTAGTAGGTCGAGACGTCGTCGCGGACCGGTGGCATCCACGTGCGGGTCTCGTCGCCGGCCGGACCTTCGACCTTGACGACCGAGGCGCCCATGTCGGCCAGGAGCATGGTCGCGTACGGGCCCGCCAGCACGCGCGAGAAGTCCGCGATGAGCAGGCCTTCGAGTGGACCACCCATCAGACGGACGTCCGGGTGTCGCCGCGGTACTCGGTGTAGGTGTAGGGGTTGTCCAGCACCTTGGACTCCGGGACGTCCGGGTTCATGCCCTTGGCCCATGCCTCTTCACCGAGCTGCGTCCGCAGGTGGTCGACGGTGTCCGAGACCTGGGTGCGGATGGAGCCGAGGTCGACGCCGACGAGCTTGTGGTCGCGCTTGACGATCCGGCCGTCGACGATCACGGTGTCCACATCGGACCGTTGTGCCTGGAACGCCACGTGCCCGTACGGGTTGAGGATCGGGAACATCGCGGGGGAGTTCTCGTTGCGCAGCAACACGATGTCGGCCTTCTTGCCGACCTCCAGGCTGCCGAGGTCGTCCGCGCGTCCCAACGCCCGCGCGCCGCCCATCGTCGCCCACTCCACGACCTGCTGGGCGCGCAACGACGAGTGCGTGACGGTGTCGTTGTTGCTGTGCGCTGCCATGTGCTCGCGCGATCGGTCTGCGCCCAACGTCGTGCGCATCGCGGAGAACAGGTCGCCGCTCCACCACACCGAGGTGTCCATCGACAGCGACACCGGGATGCCGTGCTCGCGGATCGCCCAGGTGGGCGGGTAGCCCTGGCCCGCGCTCTGCTCGCTCTCGGTCGACACGGAGATCGACCCGCCGGTCGCCGCGATGCGGTGGTAGGAGTCGGCGGACAACGTCGCCGCGTGCACGTAGATCGACTGCGGCGTCATGAACCCGTTGTCGTACATCAGCCTGATGCCGTCGTCGTTCGTCGCGCCCCACACGCCCGCGTGCGTCGTGACGGGGACGCCGAGCTCCCGTGCCACCTCGAAGGCGGGCTTCTCGGGGAACGACGGGTCGCCGGTCACGTCGAACGCGAGCTGGAAGCCCAGCATGTCGTCGCCGGTGATGCGGCGGGAGACGAAGTCGCGGAACTCGGGCGTGGCCGTCCAGGAGGCGGGGCTGTCCTGGATGTTCCCGTACGCCAGCACGAACCGGCCGGGCACCGCCTGCAACGCGTCGACGGCGGCGTCCGCGTGCTCGGTGGTCTGCAGACCGTGCGACCAGTCGACGGTCGTGGTGACACCGGCGTCGAGCGCCTCGGCCGCGCCGAGCAGGTTGCCGGCGTGGATGTCCTGAGGCCGGAAGACCTTGCCCCACTCCAGGTAGTACCAGACGAAGTACTGCGTGAGCGTCCAGTCGGCGCCGTAGCCGCGCATCGCCGTCTGCCACATGTGCCGGTGCGTGTCGATCATGCCCGGCATGACGATGCCGTTGGTGGCGTCGACCTCCTCGGTCCCCTCCGGCACCTCCAGCCGGGGCCCGATCGCGGCGATCCGGTCGTCCACGACGAGGACGTCGTGATCGACGAGGGGAGTGCGGCCGTCCATGGTCAGGACAGTGCCGTTTCTCAGGACGACGGAACTCATCGGGAACTCCTTGACCGTCTGGCGGACAGGTGTCCGTTGAATCGTCAACCTTCGACGGCCTCAGGTCAACCCCTAAGGGCCTGCATCGAGGTCTGGTCCGCGATAGCCGGGCCCGAGGCAGCCCCTGGTGGTGCGGCCGAACGACCCACGTACAACACCGGTACGCGGGCCATTCGGCCGCACCACCAGGAAGCACCTCAAGCTCGACTCTCCTCGAACCAGGCCTCGATACAGGCCCTAGGACGCGACGACCTCGTGCGGCACCGTGCCGAGCCGGGCGAAGTCGGCGCTGATCTCGCCCGCCACCTGCAGCAGGAGGGGCAGGTGGTGCTCCACCATGTGCTCGACCGACGTCTCCGACGCGTGGCAGTTGACGTTGATCCCGGCGACGACCGCGCCGTTCCCGTCCCGCAACGGCGCCGCGACCGACCGGATGCCCAGCGCGAGCTGCTCGTCGGTCAGCGCCCACCCGCGCGCCCGCACGTCCCGCAGCACCGCGTCGCGCTCGGCCGCGTCGGGCTGCCACTTCGGCGTCAGCCCCGACCGGGTCGGCTGCGCGAGCACGGCCTCCAGCTCGGCCGGTGGCAACGCGGCGAGCTGCACCTTTCCCAGCGAGGTCGACAGCGCCGGGAACCGCGTGCCGATCTGCACGGACAGCGTGACGATCTTCGGCACGGCCACGCGGGCGACGTAGATGATGTCCGACCCGTCGAGCTGCGCGATCGACACCGACTCGTTGGTGCGGGCGCACAGGCGTTCCATGTGCGGGCGGGCCACGTCCCACAGACCCATCGACCGCACGTACGCGACGCCGAGTTCGAGCACCCTCGGCGTGAGCGCGAAGCCGGCCTCGCCCTGCCGCACGTACCCGAGCTCGACCAGCGTCAGCAAGATGCGGCGCGTGGTCGGCCGCGCGAGCCCGGTGGCCGTGGCGACCTCGCTCAGCGTCATCACCGGCCGCAACGGCTGGAACGCGCGGATCACGTCCAGGCCGCGGGCGAGCGCCTCGATGAAGTCGGGGCCGGTGTCAGGGCGAGCAGGCATGTCCCCACGATATCGGACACTTGTCCGTTAATGGGTGAGGTGTTTGCCGAGGTACTGGCCGGTGAGGCTCTGAGGTGCCCGCACGAGTTGCTCCGGCGTGCCCGCGGCGACGATCGTGCCGCCCGCCGCGCCGCCGCCGGGACCCATGTCCACGACGTGGTCGGCGTTCGCGACCATGTCGAGGTCGTGCTCGATGACGACGACCGTCGCGCCCCTGTCGGTGAGGCGGCCGATCACCGACAGCAGCGTGCGGATGTCGAGCGGGTGCAGGCCGACGCTGGGCTCGTCCAGCACGAACAGCGCGTCCGCCTGGTCGCGGTCCAGTTCGGACGCGAGCTTGAGCCGCTGGGCCTCGCCGCCGGACAACGCGGTCGTGGCCTCGCCGAGCGTGAGGTAGCCCAGGCCCAGGTCGATCAACGACCGCAGCCGGGTGCGGACCCGGCGCATGTCGGCGACGTGCTCGACGGCCTGCCGTACGGTCAGCGCGAGCAGTTCGGGCAGCGTGAGCCCGTCCTCGGTGCGGCGGAACTCATCAGCCGCGGGGGAGTAGCGGGTGCCCTCGCAGTCCGGGCAGGCGATGTCGACGTCGGGCAGGAACTGCACGTCGAGCGAGACCTCGCCGGTGCCCTCGCAACGCGGGCAGCGCAGCGAGCCGGTGTTGTAGGAGAAGTCGCCGGCCGTGAGCCCGTCCGCGTTGGCCGCGTACGCGCGGCGAAGATCGTCCAGCACGCCGCTGTAGGTGGCGACGGTGGAGCGGACGTTGACGCCGATCGGCGTCGCGTCGACCACGTTCACCCGCGTGATGGCCCCGGCGTCCACCGACACGACCCAGGCGGGCAACGGGTCGCCGGAGTTCTTGGCCTGCAGCGCTGGTACGAGACTTTCGAGGACCAGGGTGGTCTTGCCCGAACCCGAGACACCGGTGACCGCGGTCAGCCGCCCCTGCGGAAGGTCGAGGTCGAGGGCGTGGACGGTGTGCAACGGGCGGGTGGTCAGGTGGATGCGCCCGTGCTCGAACATCTCCTCTTCGCTGACCCGAGGCCGTACGACGACCGGTTCGCGGCCGACGAGAAAGCCGCCCAGCAACGAGTTCGGGTCGTCTGCGAGCGTGGCGACGTCCCCGGCGGCGAGAACGCGGCCGCCCTCCGCCCCGGAACCGGGACCGATCTCGATCAGCCAGTCGGCCTCGCGCAACACCTGGACGTCGTGGTCCACCAGCACCACGGAGTTGCCGTCCCGCAACAGGTCCCGCACGACGCCGAGCAGACCGTCCACGTTGGACGGATGCAGGCCGATGGACGGTTCGTCCAGGACGTAGAGCACGCCGGTCGTCTGGTTGCGCACCGCCCGCGCGAGCTGGACGCGCTGCCGTTCGCCGGTGGACAGCGTCGAGGACGCCCGGTCGAGGCTCAGATACCCCAGCCCCAGCTCGACCAGCCGCCGCGCGGTGCCCAGCAGCTGGCCGACGATGCTCTGGGCCATCGCGACCATGTCCGGCGGCAGCGACCTCTCGACCAGTGGCGCCCAGGTGACCAGGTCGTCCAGGGTCAGGGCGGTGGCCTCGGCGAGGTCGATCCCGTCGACGCGCGGTGCCAGCGCCTGCTCGCTGAGCCGGGTGCCGCGGCAGGTCGGGCAGGTCTGGGTGGTGATGAACCTGTTGACGCGGTTCAGGCCACGTTCGGTGGTGGCGTTGTCCAGCGCCTCCTGCACGGCCAGCGTGGCGTTGCGGTAGGTGAAGTTCAGGTCGAACAGCCTGCCGTTCTTGGACGGCACGCGGATCTTCCGCTTCTCGGCCGGACCGTGCAGGACGATCTCGCGCTCCTGGTCGGTCAGGTCCGCGAACGGCACGTCGGTGCGCACGCCGAACTCCCCGACGACCTCCGGCATCACGGCCAGCCCGAACAACGACCACGGCGCGACGGCCCCGCCCGCGATCGTGAGCGACGGATCGGGGACCAGCCGGTCCTCGTCGATCTCCCGCACGACTCCGGTGCCGGTGCAGTGCGGGCACGCGCCGTCGGAGTTGAACGCCAGCGCCTCCGCACCCGGCGCGGAGAACGTGACACCGCAGACCGGGCAGGTCAGCGGGACCTCCAGGGCCACGTCGATCGTCGGCGCCTGCGGGTGGCCGTTCGGGCAGCGGTGCGAGGCGAGCCGGGAGAACAGCAGGCGCAACACGTTGAGCAGCTCGGTCGAGGTGCCGAACGTGCTGCGCACCCCCGGCACGCCCGGCCGTTGCCGCAGGGCGAGCGCCGCCGGGACGTGCCGCACGCTGTCGACGGCCGCGCGCGGTGCCTGGGACATCCGGCGCCGGGTGTAGGTCGACAACGCCTCGATGTAGCGCCGCGACCCCTCGGCGTACAGCACGCCCATCGCGAGCGACGACTTGCCCGAACCGGACACGCCGGCGATCGCGACGAGCTTGCGCAGCGGCACCGTGACGTCGACGTCGCGCAGGTTGTGGACCCGCGCGCCGCGCACCTCGATGGCCAGAGGCTGTTCCTGCATCCGTCGAACCTACGGGCTGGGGACCGTTTCCTCCGTGCGACGCGAGCGAAGGCTGGTCAGCGTGACGACGCCGAGTGTGACCACGATGACGGCCAGCGAGACCGGGGTCGGGATCGTCGGCACGGCCGGCCAGACGCCGTGCGCCCAGTGCAGCACCAGCTTCACCCCGATGAACGCCAGGATGATCGCGAGGCCGTGGTTGAGGTGCACGAGCTTGGCGAGCAACGACTGCAGGACGAAGTACAGCGCGCGCAGGCCGAGCAGCGCGAACGCGTTGGTGGTGAACACCAGGTACGGGTCCTCGGTGATGCCGTACACCGCGGGCACCGAGTCGATCGCGAACACGACGTCGGTCGCGAAGATCGCCACCACCACGATCGCGAGCGGCGTGAGCGCCCTGCGGCCGTTCTCGCGGACGATCATCTTCGTGCCGCGGTAGTCGTCGGTGACCGGCATCAACCTGCGCAGCAGCCGCACCGACCGCATCTTCGAGGTGTCCTTGGTCTCCTGGTGACCGGCGAGCGCCGTCTGCAGGATCTTCACCGCCGAGACGAGCAGCACCAGCCCGAACACGAGGAACGCCCAGGTCCCGGCCGACAGCATGGCCGCGCCGGCGGCGATGAAGATGCCGCGCAGCACCAAAGCGCCGACGATGCCGTAGAGCAGCACGCGTTGCTGGATCTCCGCCGGCACGCTGAACGCGGCCAGCAGCAACATGAAGACGAACAGGTTGTCGACGGAGAGGGACTTCTCTACCACGAACCCGGTGACGAACTCCAGCGACTGGCCGCTGTCGAACTGGAACCACAGCCAGAGACCGAACACCAGTGGCAGCGTCAGGTAGAAGACGGACCACCCCGCGGCTTCCTTGACGGACACCTCGTGCGGGCGGCGCGTGACCAGGAAGTCGACCACCAGCAGGGCGAGCAGCGCCGCGATGCTCACGAACCACAAACCGGGCGACGCCACGGATTCCACGGGCACAGGTCCTCCTCGAACAACGAGCGTTCGAGGTCTCCTTCACCCGGTGCGGGTGGCCTCCCGAGGACATCATCGGATGTCCGTACTGACCGGGCAGGCGCTTGGGAAGTACTCCCCTCGCCGCGAAGCATAGGTAAAGAGATCGTAATGCTCAAGTAAGACGGATCGTGGCTTGCATCTCAAGTGGCTCGAGGTTCGACACTTGCCCCATGAACGACATCAGGCTGTACGCGATCGGAGAGGTGGCACGGCGCACCGGGCTGAGCGTGAGTGCCATCCGGTTCTACTCCGACCAGGGGATCGTGACACCCGCCGACGTCACCGCGGGCGGGCACCGGCTCTACGACGTGCACGCCATCGCCCGGCTGGAGTTCGTCAGCACGTTGCGCGAACTGGACGCGGGCCTCGACGACATCCGGCGGCTGATCGAGGGACGGGTGACGCTGTCCGACCTCGCGACGGCGCACCTGTCCCGGCTGGACGACCAGGCCCGCCGCATCCGCTCGAGGAAGGCCGTGCTGCGGACGATCGCGCGGCAGGACACCGAGGCCGAGCAGGTGATCCTCATGCACAAGCTGGCAGGGATGTCCGACGACGAGCGCGACCGGCTGTTCGACGACTTCTGGAACGAGATCAGCGAGGGCCTCGAAGTCAGCTCCGAGTTCCTCGGGCTCATGCGCAACGGTCGCCTGAACCTGCCGGACGAACCGGCCACCGAGCAGTTGGAGGCGTGGATCGAGCTGGCGAACCTCCTGCAGGACGCGGACTTCCGGCGTGAGGTCAAGGAGGCGCTGCGCGAGACCTTCTCCTCGCCCGGCGCCGCGATCATGACGTCCGCGGAGATGGTGGGTGTGTTCGAACGGGGAGGCGCGATCCTCGTGCGGGCACAGGAGGCGCAGCGGTCCGGTGCGCCCGCCGACTCACCGCTGGGACGCGAGATCGCCGGTCTCCACGCCGCCCACATGGGGGAGATCACCGAGATCCCGGACAGTCCCGAGCACCGAGCGAAGCTGGCGGCCGACATGCTCGGCATCGAACAGATCTACCTGGAGTCGATCGAGGAGGCCGCCACGTCCACCGATCCGTACACCCGGTACCAGTCGCTGGTGGCGATCATCGACGGGACGGCGCGGGAGGCCGCGGAGTTCATGCCGTTCGCCTGGCTGTCCGCGGCGCTCAACGCTTCCATGTCCCCCGCAGGAGCTACACGCGGATGTCCACCGCGCGGGGACGTTCCTGACGTGCGAAATCCCTAGCGTTCCGGTCATGCGATTTCTGAAGCAACTCGTCGTGGTGGTGCTGGTCTCGTTCCTCGGTGGCACGGCGGTGCAGGCGGTGACCTGGAACCCGCCGCTGACGTTGATCGTCGGCGTGGCCGCGGCCGTGCTGGCACTGGCCTCCTACGCCTGGGTGGTGCGCAAGACCGAACGCCGTGAACCGGTCGAGGTCGCGCGGAGCACGGCTCCGGCGGCACTCGGCAGGGGTGTCCTGATCGGACTCGGGATGTTCGTGGCGGTGATCGTGAACATCGCCTTCCTCGGTGGCTACGAGGTGCGCGGCTGGGGGTCGCTGACCGGCGCGGTCGCGATCTTCGGGTTCATGGCGGCCGCCGCGGTGACGGAGGAGCTGATGTTCCGGGGTGTGCTGTTCCGGATCGTCGAGGAGCGCCTCGGCACGTGGATCTCGCTGGGACTCAGCGGCGTGCTGTTCGGGCTGGCGCACTACTTCAACCCCAACGCGACGCTGTGGAGCTCGGTCGCCATCGCGGTCGAGGCCGGGTTCATGCTCGCCGCCGTGTACGCCGCCACGCGCAACCTGTGGGTGCCGATCGGGGTGCACTTCGCGTGGAACTTCGCCCAGGGCGGCATCTTCAGCACCAGTGTGTCCGGGCAGGACGCGCCGCAGGGGCTGCTCGACGGCGTCACGTCCGGATCGGCGATCGTCACCGGCGGCGAGTTCGGGCCGGAGGCCAGCGTGTACTCGGTGCTCACCGGTGTGGTCGTGACGGTCGTGTTCCTGTGGCTGGCCAAGCGCCGGGGCAACCTGGTGCCGCGCCGGGGTCGTGCCGCGTCGGCCGCTACGCTCGGCGCGTGATCAGCCTCCAGCGGTGGCGCGGCTGGGACGTCCGCGTCCAGGACGCGCCACTCGCGTTGCTGCTCGTGCTGGGATCGGTGGTGCCCGCGTTGCACGACAAGGGCACCCAGCTCGGCGGCCTGCCGAACCGGCCGTTCGACGCCCTCGCGATCGCGGTGATCGCCCTCGAGTGCCTGCCGCTGGTCGTGCGGCGCAAGTGGCCCCTGGTCTGCCTCGCGCTGGTGTCGATCGCGTTCGCCGTGGACCAGCTGGTCGGCTACCACACAGTCGGCGGCACGGCGTTGCCCATCGCGCTCATCAGCGCCGGGCTGCACCTGTCGCATCACCGGCGCACGGCGGTGATCGCGGCCTCGGTCGCTTACGTGGGGCTGGCCGTCGGGTTGGACCTGCGCGGGTCGACCGAGGGTGTGGCCGGGTTCGTCACGTTCTACCTGGCACTGGCCGCCGCGTGGGGGATCGGCGCGTGGCTGCGGCTCTCGCGCAGCGCCGAGGAGGAACGCCGCCGGCACGTCGCCGCGGCCACCCGTGTCGCGGAACGGACCTCGATCGCCCGCGAGTTGCACGACGTCGTGACCCACCACGTGACGGCGATGGTGGTGCAGGCGGAGGCCGCGCGCTACCTGACCGCGGCGCCCGAGCGGCTGGACCAGACGTTGCAGGCGATCACCGACACCGGCCGGCGGTCGCTGACCGACCTGCGGCACCTGCTCGACCTGCTGAACCCGGACCACAGCCCGGAATCCGTCGGCGACGTGCGGACGCTGGTCGAGCAGACCCGGCTCGCCGGGCAGCCGATCGAGTTCGCCGAGGAGGGCGAGGCCGTGCGGGACGCGGGCAGCGCCGAGGCCGTCGCCTACCGGGTCGTGCAGGAAGCGTTGACGAACGCGCTGAAGTACGCGCACGGCAACCCGACGAACGTGTACGTGCGTTACGGCGAAAGGGAAATCACCGTGGAGGTCGGCACCGAGGGCGCCAGGTCGTCCACAGCGGTCGGTGGCAGCGGGCGCGGTCTGGCCGGGCTGCGCGAGCGCGTCGACGTGCTGGGCGGCGAGTTCTCGGCGGGGCAACGGGCCAGCGGGTTCGTCGTCCACGCGCGCATCCCCGCGGGAAATCCGGCGTGACCGCACCCGTCCGCGTGCTGGTGTGCGACGACCAGGCGCTCATCCGCACCGGGTTCGCCACGATCATCGACTCCCAGCCCGACCTGGAGGTCGTGGGGGAGTGCGGGGACGGGCGCGCGGCGGTCGAGTTGGCCAGGAAGCTCGATCCGGACGTCGTCGTGATGGACGTGCGCATGCCGGTGCTCGACGGCATCGGGGCGACCCGGCAGCTGGCGGGCGCCGGCGTGCCCGACCCCGTCAAGGTCCTCGTGGTGACGACGTTCAACCTCGACGAGTACGTCTACGAGGCGCTGCGGGCCGGTGCGAGCGGGTTCCTGCTCAAGGACGCGCCCCCGGCCCAGCTGCTGCAGGGCATCCGGACCGTCGCGAGCGGCGCCGCCCTGCTCGCTCCCGAGGTGACCCGGCAGCTCGTCGGCAGGTTCGCCGCGCGCATCCGGCCGGTCGAGGAGGTCGCGGAGACCCAGCTCGCCCCGCGTGAGCTGGAGGTGCTCAAGCTGATCGCGGAGGGTCTGTCCAACAGCGAGATCGCCGCGGCGCTGGTGATCAGCCAGGAGACGGTGAAGACGTACGTGTCCCGCATCCTGACCAAGCTCGACCTGCGCGACCGCGTGCAGGCAGTCGTCTACGCGTATCGCCGCGGTCTGGTGACCTGACGCTCTCTTACCGGGTAATTACAAGACGTGACGTGATCGTCACGAAGCGATAAGAACCTGGGTATGAGAATCCCTGCCGTCGTGTCCACGGTTCTGGTCGTGGGCGCGCTTCTGACACCAGCGGCCGCGGCCGACCGTCCCCTGTGGTTCACCTCGTGGGCGCAGTCGCAGCAGCACCTCGCCCCTGTGACGTTGCACGACCAGTCTCTGCGGATGATCACGCACCTCAGCCAGGGCGGCAGCGCGGTCCGGATCCGGGTGCAGAACACGTTCGGCACGCAGCCGTTGACGATCGACCGCACGACGGTCGCGTTGAGCGTCGGCGGCGCTGAAGTGGAAGGCACGCGCGACCTGACGTTCGGAGGACAGCGCGCCGTCACCATCCCCGCCGGAGGGGAGCTGTGGAGCGACCGGACGACGGTGACCACCAAGCCCGGCACCGATCTCGCCGTCAGCATGCACGTCGCCGGTGACGTCGTGCCCGGCCGGCACGAGTCGGCGTTCCGCGAGAACTACCTGACCCCGTCCGGCTCGGGCGACCACACCACCGACGCCGGTGCCGCGTACACCGAGAAGACCCAGTCGACCTACCTGGTCAGCGCGGTCGACGTGTTCAACCCTCTGCTGAAGGGGACGATCGTGCCGTTCGGCAGCTCGGTCGTCGACGGCGTGGGCAGCACCAACTGCGGCCAGGGCTGCACCGAACTCGGCACCAACAAGCGGTGGGCCGACGTGCTGGCCCGCCGGATCGTGGCCTCGTCACGCCCCCAGCTCGCCGTCGCCAACGCCGGCATCAGCGGCACCACGAGCGCCGTGTGCCCGAACACCCCGGCGCCGTTCGTCGGCCTGGATGCGTTGTCACGACTGGAAAGGGACGTCCTCGCGCTGCACGGCGTCACGGACGTCATCTACTACTACGGCACGAACGACCTCGCGAACGGCTGCACCGCCGCGACCATCCTGACCAGCTACCGGACGGTGTTCGAACGGCTGCGCAAGGCCGGGATCGCGGTGCACGTCACCCCGATCACGCCCCGGCCCGGCTACAGCGACCAGAACAACCTGGACCGCCACGCCGTCAACGACTTCGTGAAGCGCGGCGGCGACTGCTCGGACGCCTGCGCGTCGGTGCAGGACTTCGACCAGGTGCTGGAAGACCCGATCAGGCCGAACGCCGTCAACCCGCGGTACGACACGGGTGACGGCGTGCACGCCAACATCGTGGGGCAGCAGGCGATCGCCGACTACATCGCGATCGAGGACCTCGCGTAGGTCAGCGCCGCCCGCCGCGTGCGCTGTAGGCGACGATCCCGGCCACGAACAGCACGGCCGCGGTCCACGTCGTCGCCGCGTCGTCCGGCGAACCGAGCGGCCACGTCACGATCCGGCCGGTCAGCGACGCGCTCGGCGGCATGATCGCTGCCACCGCCCACCACAGCACGGGGGCGGTGGCAGCGAGCCGGGCGCCCGCCACCGCGGCCGCCAGTCCGGCCAGGCCGACCATGCCCGCCGTGTCGCGCACGACGAACGCCGCCTCGAACGGCTCCTGGCCGAGTTTCTGCACGAAGAGCACCGCGGCCGCGGCCACCGCCGTGGCGAGCAGGAGGTGCCCGAACCGCCAAAGCGGCCAAGGGATCGCAGTCGACCTGTCGAGTTCCGGGTCCTGGCCCGCGAGGCCGGCCGTGGTCACCACCGCGGCGGCCAGGCAGGTCAGCGAAGCGCTCAACGGCGTCCACGGCGAGTGAAGCGCCGACCAGGCGATCAGCACCACGACGGGCAGGATCACCAGCGCGGCGGGTACCGCACGCGACTGCGCGTACAACGCGAGCGGCCTCATCGGCTTGCCTTCAGCACGTCGAGCACGCGTTCGGAGTCCTGGCACGTGAGCAACATCTGCCGTGCCTGGGTCACCCGGCTCAGCTGTTCTTGCGTGGACTGGCCGCGGAACTGTTGCCAGGCCTGGTCGATCTCGCCGCGCAGCCTGCTGTTGTTCCACATGAGAGGTTCCGAGGCCAGCTCGGCCAGTTCGCCGTTGAAGTAGCCGGCCGTCAGGTAGCGGACGACGCCTTCGGAGGTGCTGAAGGTGTTCGGGCCGGAGCAGCCGGCCACGCCCGCTCCGGCGAGCAGTTCGAGCCGCAGTTGCCCGTCGGTCATGGTCAGCGGACGGGGATAGCCCTGCGACGGCACGTAGACGATCTTCTGATCGCGTTGGGGCGCGGTGAGGTGCGCCATCGCCGAGGTGTCCTCGCGGATCTCGGTGGGTGCGTCCGGCAGGACGGCGAGCTTGGCCAGCACGTCCCGTCCCACCGAGGCGGTCCTGGGGAGGTCGTCCGCGTGCGCCTGGCTCAGGCACACCGTCCCCTCGCAGACCAGCTTGCTCGCGATCGAGTCCGCGACGAGCACGTCGGAGTACTTGACCGGCATGATCGACAGGGCGAGGACCGCGGCCAGCCCGGCCGGTACGAGTGCCGCGAGCCGTCCGAGGTGGGTCCGTGCGACGAGCAGCAGGAACGCCGTCACGCCCAGGCCGGTGAACCACGCGATCTGGCCGAGGTCGACGGAGGTCGAGGTCGTGACGAGGTCGGAGCCCGGCGCGTCCATGACGGGCGTGAGCAGGGCCAGCGGAGAGATCTCGTCACCGGGAGCGTTCGCTTCGAGCGCCCGCCCGGCCGTGGTCGCGACCATGAACGTCCCCACCAGTGCCACGGGCGCCGTCAACGGGTGCGGCAGGAGCCGGCCGATCGCGAGTCCCAGAAGGACGCTCGACGCGAGGGCGAGCACGACCGTCACCAGGAGCGGGACGAACCCGGCGGAGACGAACCCGCCGCCGAGCGCGACGTTGGCCACCAGTCCCGCGCAGAGCAGCGCCGTCGCGATCGCGACCACCCCCGCCACGGCGGAGGCGAGCGTGCCGAGCCGGACCCAGCCGGGACGGGAGGTGGCGGCGAAGAGCTCGGTCACCCCGGCACGGCTGTCCCGCATGCCCTGGAAGACGGCCAGTCCGACGACAAGAGCCCACACGTAGGCCAGCGGTAGCCGCAGCCCGAGCACCGCCGACGTCGAGTTGCCCGTCCACCGCACGCTCGACGACATGACCAGCGCGAGCATTCCGGCCCCGGACACCAGGACGAGCAGCCCGGCCCAGAGCGCGGTCGAGCGCCGCAGTTCGATGCGCAACGCGATCACCAGGCACCCCCGGCGGGATTCGCACTGATCAACGCCGAGTAGCCGCGCTCGATCGGGGTGTCGCCGACGTGCGAGGCCGATCCCGCGGCGGTGAGATCGGCAGGAGTCCCTTGGAAGACAAGGGATCCCTCCGACACGAGCACGACGTCCGTGCACGCCGCCGCGACGTCCTCGACCAGGTGCGTCGAGATCAGCACGCAGGCCTGCTGGCCCAGTTCGGCGACGAGCTCGCGGAACCGCAACCGTTGCGCGGGATCCAGCCCGACCGTCGGCTCGTCCAGCAGCAGGACCTCGGGGTCGTTGACGATGGCCTGCGCGATGCCGGCCCTGCGGACCATGCCGCCGGACAACGACTTCATGCGGTCCTCGGCGCGGTCGGTCAGCCCGACCCGCTCCAGCGCGGTGCGCACGGCCCCGGGAATGCGCGCGGGCGGCATCTCCTTCAGCCACGCCAGGTACTCCACGAACTCCCGCACCTTGAACCGCTTGTAGTAGCCGAAGTGCTGAGGCAGATACCCGAGCCTGCGCCGCACGGTCCTGAGCTTGCCGTCCGCCGGCGTGCCGAGCAACGACAACGTGCCCGAGGTGGGGGACCGCACCGTGGCCAGCGTGCGGATCAGCGTCGTCTTGCCCGCGCCGTTCGGTCCGAGCAGCCCGTGCACACCCCGGCCGAGCCTCAGGCTGAGCCCGTTCACCGCGTTGCGGCCGTTGCGCCCGCCCACGCGCACGACCAGGCCGTCGGCTTCGATCGCCTGCATCCCGTTCTCCCTCAAGTGATTCCGGTCTTGATGGGCAAGACGGGGGTGGTGCGCCTGAGGTTCTCGGAATGTTGTGACGCCGGTCACTGCGCGCCGGTAACGGGGGTCGACGTGGTGCGCGATGCAGGCGATGTGCCGATGGCGGAGATCGGCGCACGTCACCTTCCAGGCAGGCCGCCGACCGAAGACCGGCTCACCATCATCGCGGCGGACGTGCCTCGCTGCGAGGACCTGCTGACCAGGGCCGCGGACCTGTCCCGCAGCGATCCGCCCTCCGCGTTCGCGCTCCTCCGGCCTGGGAACAGCAACGCGATCCGGTACCTGGGCCCGTCGTTCTTCACGAAGTTCCTGTACTTCGCCGGCGGGGGAGCGCCGGACCACCCGTGCCTGATCCTCGACCGCGTCGTGGCGACCCGGCTGGGCCCGGGAAACCGGCCGCGCCCCCGACGAGATCGAACTCAAGCTGTTCAATGGCTTCAGTGTTGACCGAAACTAATCCGTCGACGGCGGCAGCCCCACCGCAAGCGTCAGTTCCAGAACCCGCAACGGAGACCCGAGGTCGGGGAACAGGTCGCGAAGCTGCCCCATCCGGTACCGGACGGTCTGCGGGTGCACGAACAGCGCGGCCGCCACGTCCTCGCGCCGACCCTGGTGCAGCAGCCAGGCGCGCAACGTCTCCTCCAACTTCTGCGCCGACGTGGCCGGCAGTGCCAGCAGCGGAGCGAGCGCGCGTGCTCGCAGGTCGGCGTACGCGTCGGGGTCGGCGCTCAGCACGAGAGCGGCGAGGTGTTCCTCGGTGTCGCGGATGTCGAGTGAGAGCGAGCGCGCGCGTGCGGCTCGTGCGTACGAGTCCTTCGCGCGCATCCACGGGCGGGCCGGACCGACTACGGCGTTGCGGCCGATGAGCTGTCGTAGCAGGTGGGAGCGGTCGGCCTCGGGGACGAGCAACACGCCCGTCGAGTCGGGCAGGTCGTCCAGTACCAACGTGCTGGGGTCGAGCAGGCGGTAGGCGGGGCGGGTCTGGAAGGCGGGCAGCAGGACCACGGTCAGCGTGGTCGGCGGCTGCCATCCGGCCCGTTGGGCGGCTGCGAGCAGTACCTCGGTGCTCGCGCCGGCCATCAGGTCGCGGGCGAGTTGTTCGAGGTGACGCTCGTGGGCCAGGCCTCGCGCGGCCAGTTCGTCGGCGTGGCCCGCGGCGCTCGCGGCGGACAGTTCGTCGATGTAGGCGAAGGTCAGTTCGGCGAACTTCGCCACCTCGGCGGCGGGCAGACCCGCTGGTACGGCGCCTGCGGCCAGGCCTCGCCAGGCCACGCGGGCGCCGACGCGGTACGCGCTGAGCAGGGCGTCCATCGAACGGCCGTCGCGCACCTCGCCGCGGCCGAGTTCGTAGGCCGCGTCGCCGGCGCCGCCGCCTCCACCTGCGCCGCTGGCGAGGTCCAGGTAGTGTCCGAGCGCCGTGCGAACGGCGCGGCGGATGGTGCCGCCCATGCGTCCGGAAAGTGCGTTCGCGTAGCTCGGCACCTCGTCGATGATGGCCCGCACGACCTCGTCGGCGGTCGTCTTCAGCACCGCCCTCAGTGCGGTGACGGTCTTCTCATCGAGGGCCAGTTCGGTGGCCCTCCGCATTGCGTGACTCACGATTTGTTCCCTGCGAACAATCCAGCCCGGCAGATTCACGTCCTACGGACAGGACTTTACGCCCTGGGGCTATCAAGCTGGAGTCATGACTAGTGCCGCCCTCCGCAGCAGGGCGTGGAAACTGCTTGAGTTGGTCACGACGCCGCTGCTGCCGTCCGACTACCTCGACCTGGTCAGCCCACTTCGAGCGGGTGCTGACCTGCGTGGCCGCATCGAGGCCGTGCACCGCGAGACAGACGATGCCGCGACCATCGTGATCAGGCCCGGGAAGGGCTGGCGCGGTCACGTCGCCGGCCAGTACGTGCGGGTCGGCATCGACGTCGACGGCGTGCGCCTGTGGCGTGCGTACTCGGTGACATCGCCGACGAGCCGCGCCGACGGCCGCATCACGATCACCGTGAAGGCCATTCCCGACGGCAAGGTCAGCAACCACCTGGTCCGCAAGGCCAAGCCCGGCACGGTCATCCAGCTCGACCAGGCCACCGGCGAGTTCGTGCTGCCCGCGGCCAAGCCCGCGAAGGTGCTCTACCTGACGGCCGGCAGCGGCATCACGCCCGTGATGGGCATGCTGCGCGACACCAAGTTCGCCGACGTCGTGATGGTGCACTCCGCGCCGCGCAAGGAAGACGTGATCTTCCGCAACGACCTGCACGACCTCGTGGCCGACGAAGCGCTGACGCTGGTCGAGCTGCACACCGACACCGACGGCATGCTCGACGTCGCCGAGCTGGAGAAGCTCGTGCCCGACTGGGCCGAGCGCGAGACCTGGGCCTGCGGTCCGACCGGTCTGCTCGACGCCGCCGAGGAGCACTGGGCGAAGCACGGTGTCGCCGAGCGCCTGCACATGGAGCGCTTCCGGCCCACCGTCGTCGTCGCCGGTGAGGGTGGCGAGGTCACGTTCGGCAAGACGGGCAAGACCGTCGAGGCCGACGGCGCGACCCCGTTGCTGAACATCGGCGAGGAGGCCGGTGTGCTGATGCCGTCCGGGTGCCGCATGGGCATCTGCTTCGGCTGCGTGACGCCGCTGAAGTCCGGCGCCGTGCGGGATCTGCGCACCGGCGAGATCACCGAGGCCTCGGACAGCCCCACCGCCCACGTGCTCGTCCAGACCTGCGTGTCCGCCGCCGCGGGCCCTTGCGAACTCGAACGCTAGCGCCCACCACAGACATTCAGTCCTCCCCCCGCGAAGTGGCCCACCCCCAGCCACTGCTCCCCGGAAAGCGAGCTACATGACCGCCATCGATCCCACCGCCCACCTCACCGACGAGCAGATCGAGGAGCTCGGCCGCGAACTCGACGCGATCCGCGACGAGGTCATCGCGAGCCGCGGTGAGAAGGACGCGGCCTACATCCGCAAGGTCATCTCGGTGCAGCGCAAGCTGGAGCTGACGAGCCGCGGCATCCTGCTGTTCTCGCTCTTCCCGCCGGCGTGGATCATCGGCACCGCCGGTCTGTCCGTGGCGAAGATCATGGACAACATGGAGATCGGCCACAACATCCTGCACGGCCAGTGGGACTGGATGCGCGACCCGAAGATCCACTCCACGACCTGGGAGTGGGACCACGTCTCGCCGGCCGACCAGTGGAAGCACTCGCACAACGAGCTGCACCACACGTACACCAACGTGATCGGCAAGGACAACGACCTCGGCTACGGCATCATGCGCGTGGACGAGGACCAGAAGTGGCACCCGATGTACCTGGCGCAGCCGCTCTGGAACTTCATCAACGCGTGCTTCTTCGAGTACGGCATCGCCGCGTACGACCTGGAGCTGGGCAAGAACCTGCACAAGCGCCGCCGCAAGAACCCCGAGTTCGTCGCGCGGGCCAAGGCCGTGGGTCGCAAGATCCGCAAGCAGGTGCTCAAGGACTACGTGATCCACCCGCTGCTGTCGGGCCCGTCGTTCCTCACCACGCTCGCGGCGACGTTCACCGCGAACCTGATCCGCAACCTCTGGTCGCACTCGGTCATCATGTGCGGGCACTTCCCGGAGGGCGTGCAGACCTTCGAGCGCCGGTCGATCAGGGGCGAGACGCGCGGCCAGTGGTACCTGCGCCAGATGATGGGCTCCGCGAACATCAGCGGCAGCAAGGCCATGCACTTCATGACCGGCAACCTGTCGCACCAGATCGAGCACCACCTGTTCCCGGACCTGCCGAGCAACCGGTACGCCGAGGTCGCGGTGAAGGTGCGGGCGCTGTTCGAGAAGTACGAGCTGGACTACGTGACCGGCCCGCTGCCCAAGCAGGTCTTCTCGGCGTGGCACAAGGTCTTCCGCCTGTCGCTGCCGAACAAGAAGCCGAAGGTCAAGACGCCGGCCAAGGACAAGGAACTGGTCGCCGCGTAAGACCGGGAATGGTTTAGATCTTTCGGCCGTACCGGCGACACCGCCGAGTTCGGTGAGATTCCTTCGCAGGGCCCGAAATGTTGTACCCCTGCTGCTTCATCGGGCCCTCCGACGGAGGAACACATGCGAAGGGTCTACCTCGTCGCGGCCAGCGTCATCGTGGCCGCGACGATCTACACGCCTGTCTCGGCCGCGGCCCCTGCCGCCGCGGCGATCACCGAGACCGTCTACGTCGAGTCCACCATCGACAGTGACGCGGACGGCACGCTCGACCGGATCGCCGCCGACGTCATGCGGCCCGACACGGCCGAGCGGGTGCCGATCGTGATGGAGGCCAGTCCGTACTACGGGCTGGGTGCCGCCGCCGCGTCGGCGACGAACGTGCCGCGCGGCTTCGGCCGTTGGTACGACGAGTACTTCGTGCCGCGCGGGTACGCCGTGGTCGAGATGGAGATGCAAGGCACCTCCCGGTCGACCGGCTGCCCGACCACCGGCGGTCCCGAGGACACCGCGAGCGTCCGTGCGGTCGTGGACTGGCTCAACGGCCGGGCGAAGGCGTTCTACGCGGACGGCCGGGCGGCGGTCGCGAGCTGGAGCACCGGCAACGTCGGCATGCTCGGCGTCTCCTACAACGGCACGCTGCCCAACGCGGCGGCCGCGGCGAACATCCCCGGTGTGAAGACGATCGTGCCGATCGCCGCGATCTCCAGCTGGTACGAGTACGCCCGTGACCAGGGCATCGGGTACAAGGGCTGGGAGTCGAACTACCCGACCTTCCTCGCCAACTACGTCGTGAGCTCGGCGCAGAAGGCCAAGTGCAAGCCGGTGTTCGACAAGCTCTCCGCAGACGACGGCGACGAGTCCTGGGACTACACGTCGTTCTGGAAGGCCCGCGACTACCGGGTGGGTGCGAAGGACGTGACCGCGTCGGTGTTCGCGGTGCACGGCCAGGCGGACTGGAACGTCAAGCCGTCGCAGTTCGGCCGCTGGTGGAAGGAACTCGCGGACCGGAACGTGCCGCGCAAGATCTGGCTGCACCGCGGCGGTCACCTCGACCCGATCTCGTTCCGCCAGGCCGAGTGGCAGCGCGTGATGGGTCTGTGGATGGACCACTGGCTCAAGGGTGCGGACAACGGGATCATGGACGAGCCCATGGCCGACGTGCAGAAGCCGGACGGCAGCTGGGAACAGGCCGCTGCCTGGCCGCGGCCGGACACGAAGGACACCACGCTGTACCTCGGTCCCGCGGCCAACGGCATGTCCGGTTCGCTGACCACCACGCCGGTCTCCAGTGGCACGCAGACCCTGGGCACGAACGCGAACATCAGCGAGACGGCCATGATGGCCAACCCGGAGACGGCGAACACCAGCCGGCTGGCCTACGTGACGGCACCGCTGACGAAGGACGCGCGGTTGTCCGGCGAGGTCAGCCTGACGGTGCGGGTCGCGTCGAACCGGGCGTCGACGCCGCTCACGGCGTTGCTGGTGGACTACGGCCCGAGCACGCAGGCGGTGCTGTCGGAACGCAGTCCGCTGCAGCTGTCCACGGAGGTGTGCGGCCGCAACGACCTGCGGGACAAGACCGGCTGCGCGCGTCCGCCGGACGTGTCGATCCAGGCGGTGTCGGCGACGATGCTGACCAAGGGCGCCATCGACGCCAAGAACCGGTTGTCGCTGGAGTCCGCGACCCCGTTGCCCACCAACGGGTCCACCGCGGACGTCACGTGGAAGTTGCACGCGCGTGACGCGTTGGTCCCGGCCGGGCACCGGATCGGGATCGTGCTGGTCACGAACCACAACGCCTACCTGGCCTCGGACACGGCGGCGAGCGGTGTCTCGCTCAAGGTGTCGCTGGGCGTCAGCAAGGTGGTGCTGCCGATCGTCGGCGGTGCGCTGAACAAGTGATGACGGGCCGGGGCCTGCGGACTTCACAGTGCGCGGGCCCCGGCGTCGTTAGGGTGGCGCGATGCTTCTGGCCGCCATCCCCAGTCCGACCCAGGGCGTCTGGCACCTCGGTCCGATGCCCATCCGCGCTTACGCCTTCTGCATCATCGCCGGCATCCTCGTGGCCGCCTGGCTGACCGAACGCCGTTCGGTGCAACGGGGCGGCAGGCCCGGCGTCATCAACCAGATCGCCACCTGGGGTGTGCCGTTCGGCATCGTCGGCGCCCGGCTCTACCACGTGGCCACGTCCTGGCAGCCGTACTTCGGCCCCGGCGGTGATCCGATTCGCGCCCTCTACATCTGGGAGGGCGGGATGGGTGTCTGGGGCGCGATCGCGTTCGGCGCGCTCGGAGCCTGGATCGGTGCGAAGCGTGCCGGAGTGGCGTTGCCTCCGCTTGCGGACGCCGCCGCGCCGGGAATTCTTCTGGCACAGGGGATCGGCCGGCTCGGCAACTGGTTCAACAACGAGGTGTACGGCGGCCCGACCGACCTGCCGTGGGCACTCACGATCCACGAGTGGGACCAGGCCGCGGGCCGTGCGGTGATCGGTCTGGACGGGCAGCCCGTGGTGCTGGGCACGTTCCACCCGGCGTTCCTCTACGAACTGCTGTGGACCTTCGCCGCCGCGGCCGTGGTGATCTGGGCGGACCGCCGGTTCCGGCTCGGGCACGGGCGGGCGTTCGGGCTGTACGTGGTGCTCTACACGCTGGGCAGGCTGTGGATCGAGGCGCTGCGGATCGACGAGGCGAACACGATCCTGGGCCTGCGCCTGAACATCTGGACGTCGTTGCTGGTGGGGCTGAGTGCCGCCGCGCTGACGCTGTGGTCGGCGCGACGGCACCCTGGCCGGGAGGACCTCAGCTCAGCTTCGGCGCCGAGTTGTACGCCTCCGCCAGCAGACGCGGATTCCGAACGGACTTCCGCGGATCGATCGTGACGGTCCGGACCTCACCGGGCAGCAACCAGAAGTAGTTGTCGCCGTACAGGGTCGGCAGCACGCGTTCCTTGCCGTCGCGTTCCCGCAACGACAGCCGGACCATCGCGGCCACGGTCTTGCCGGTGTTGCGGATGATCGCGGTGTAGCCGTTCTTGTTGGAGGTCAACGTGGTCGTGAGCGTCGTGTACGCGAGTTGGTTGAGCGCGTGCATGGACTCCGGTGTGCGGTAACGCCAGTAGGTGTTCTCGGAGATCTGCTTGCCCTGGGCGTCGGTCAGGGTGAGGCGCAGCAGGTGGAACGCGGGCAGCGCGGCGTCGAACGGCACGGTGAACAGGTGGCCGGCCGAGGTCGCCGCGACGTCGAGCTTCTGCTCCTGCGCCTGCCCGATCGCCTTGCCGTCCAGGGCGAACAGCTGCGCCTTGACGGTGACGCCCATCAGGTGTGACTGGGTGTGGTTCACGGCCGTGACCTGCCAGGTCGTCAGGTTCGCCTGCACGTGCCGTTGCTCGCAGCCCTTGCGGGAGCCGTAGTAGCTGCCGTTGACGTCCATGTCGTAGTCGTAGGTCTGCCACACCGTGCTGTGCCACGCCGGGTGCGACATCCACAGCAGCACGCCGGAAGCGTCGTTCCACAGCTTGGCGTTCCAGGCCTCGAAGATCGCGCGCATGTTCTCGTAGTTGACGAACTGCGCCTTGCGGCAGAACTCCTCCATGCTGCTCGACGGCGCGAGGCGGGCGTCGATCGCGGCCTGATAGCCCTTCGGCTGCTGGTTGCTGTTCTCCGACCAGTCGTGCATGTACCAGGCGTCCCCGATGGGCCAGCCGGGGTTGCCCTGGCCGACGAGGTTCTGCATGCTCTCGGCCACCGACACCGTCGGCAGGCCGATCTCGCTCCAGAACCCGAACTTCCCGCCCGTGTTCTCGCCGGTGGCGTAACTGCGCGGGTCCACCCACCGGTACGTGCCGTCGCCGCTGATCACGCCGCCGGCCGAGTTCGGCTGGTACATCAGGTCCGTGTTGGTGTGCACGATCTCGCGCAGCACCTTGTCGACGGCGTAGGGCGGGCTGCCCTCGTTGCAGCCGAACCACACCACGCAGCAGGCGTGCGAGCGGTAACGCAGCACGGTGTCCTTGGCCTGCGCGAAGAACTGCTCGTGGTTCGCGGGATCGGCGGACCAGCCGAGCCAGAACTCGTTCCACAGCAGGATTCCGTACTTGTCGCACGCCTCGAACAACTCTTCGCGGTACGACGAGCCGACCCAGTTGCGGATCAGGGTGAAGTTCATGTCCTTGTGCAGCGCCACGGCGGCGTCCGCGCGCGAACCGGGCATGCGGCGCAGCAGTTCGTCCCAGCCCCAGCTGCCGCCGCGGGCGAAGATCTTCACACCGTTGACGAGGATGATCAGCGGCTTGGGGGAGTTGTCCTGCGACACCACGTCGGTCCAGGTGTCGCCGTCCTGCGAGACCTGGATCTTGAACGTGGCCGCGTAGGCCGTCTCCCAGCGCAGCGTCACGCGGTCGAACGACGTCGCGGCGCCCAGGTCGACCTGCACCCACTCGTTGTCGTTGTAGTTCGACGTCCAGCGGGACTTCGGGTCCCCGTCCGTGACGGCACCGGGGGAGGTCCAGTCGGCTGCCGACGACGCGGTGGCGGTCTTTCCGCGCGCCAGGTCCGCGTCCGGGTTCTTGCTGTCCAGGACGGACATCGTGAAGACGGAGAATCCCCAGCTGGTGGCGCGCCGGCCGCCCTGCATCCGCACGTAACGGGCCTGCTGGGCCGGGAAGTCGACGGTCTGGTCCGCGGCGCCGTCGACGATCGTGATCGGCAGGTCGTACTGGTAGGTGACCTGCCGGATGCCGAACTTGAGCGTCTTGCGGTCGCTGACCGCGTTGCCCTTCGCGACGGTCAGGGTCAGGTCGTGCAGCGTCGGGTCGCCGTACCCGTTGGGCCACCACAGCTTCGGGTTCTTGATCCGCAGTTGGGAGAACTCCGCCGGCGCGAACACGACGGCGGACTCGGAGTTCGGGGCGACGGTGACGGTCTTGCTGACCTTGATCCCGTCGAACGCCGCCGTCACGGTGACGTTCTGCGCGGACGACTCGACGTTGCGCACCGGCACGGTGAAGGTGACCTCGGCGGTCGTCTTGTCCGGCAGCACGGTGTCGATGCGCGGGTCGCCGAGCACCGTGGCGCCGGTCGAGCGCAGCCGGACGTGGTTCCAGATGCCGGAGGCGCGGTCGCGCACGGCGGGCATCCAGTCCCAGCCCGACACCGCCAGGTAGGTGGGGGAGTTCTTGAACATCGTGCTGTTCGCGCCGACCCACGCCTCACCGCGCGGGCCCTTGTCGCCGGGGCTGCCGGGGAACGGCATCGGCGCGATCCGCACCGCCAGGTTCTGGTCGCCGCTCTTGCGCAACGTGGAGGTGACGTCGAGAGCGGCCCGTCCGAACGGGTTGCTCAGTGCGCCGATCTTGGCTCCGTTGAGCCAGATCTCGGCCTCGTGGTTGATGCCGTCGAACTCCAGCCACACGTGCCGGCCCGCACCCGTGTCGAGGCCGCGCGGCACGCTGAACGTGCGCCGGTACCACCACACGTGCCGGGACAGGGCCTCCGGGATCTCGAGGTTGTTCATCCCGTACACCGGGTCGGGCAGGTGGCCCTGCTCGACCAGCGACGCGAGCACCGTGCCGGGCACGGTGGCAGGGACCCAGCCGCCGGTGTCGACGTTCGGGCCGGACAGCGCGGCGCCGTCCTTGGCGGGCGCGAAGTCCTGCATGGTCAGCACCCAGCCAGACTCCAGCGGCACGGAGCCGTTGGCGTCCACGGTCAGCGCGGGGTTCTCGTGGTTGCGCACCGGCCAGTTCGTCCAGCCCTTGAGCGCGGGCCGGTTGTCCCTGCTGGTGCCGTAGACCTGCAGTCCGTTCAGCCCCAACGGGTTCGTCGTAGACCTGCGCGAGGCGGAGAACCGGACCCAGCGCGCCTTCGCGGCGGGCGTGAGCGGGATCGTGACGACGCCGCCGGCACCGGACTCGGTGGAGTGGACCGTCCGCCAGACCTTGCCGTCGTCGGACACGTCGAGGTCGAAGACCGTCGCGTAGCTCGAGAGGATCTCCGTGCCGAGGGTGTCGGCGCGCGAGCCGTTCGCGTCGAACGCCCCGTCACCCGGCTTGGCCTCGAACGTCAGCACGATCGAGCTGATCTCGCAGCGGCCCTGCAGGTCCACGATCAGCCACTGGCCGTCGCCCTGACCCGCACGCCAGCCGGAACCCTGCACGCCGACCTGCGCGAGACCGTCCACGGCGAACTTCGCCGGGGTGGCCGCGTAGTCCGTCGAGGACACCGAGACCGGGCGGAACAGCGCGAGGTCGACGGCCTTCTGCTGGGCCGCTGCCTGCTCCGGTGCTCCCGCTGCGGCGCTCGACAGCACTGTGGTCAGACCGAAACCGGCGAGCAGTCCACCGCCCATGGTCAGTGCCTGTCTGCGCGAGACGCCGCTGTCCTCCGCCATTGCGAGCTCCGATCCCTGTCCTGACAACGTTGCCAGGAAGCTTCGGTCTCGTTACGCGACTGGTCAACAAGACAGACGAGACAGGATTTCGCGCTGACGACATCGATGTCATGGCTTCGGGATCGAGTCATGTCCACTGGCCAGGCACAACGCGGTCCGTCCCGGTCCCGCACGTGTAAAAGACCGGTACAACGCGCGGTCCGGTCTCCGCCGGTGCCTTGGGGTCGATTCGGTGACCACGCTGGCAAGATCGAGTGCATGAGCGACTACGACGCCGTGGCCGAGGCGTACGACATCGACAACGAGAAGAGCCTGCCGAACGCCTACTACGAGCGGCCCGCCACCCTCGCCCTCGCCGGAGAGGTGGCCGGACGCCGGATCCTCGACGCGGGGTGCGGCGCGGGCCCGTTGTTCGCGGCGCTGCGCGAGCGAGGAGCGGTGGTCAGCGGCATCGACGTGAGCGCGGGCATGGTCGGGCGAGCCCGGCTCCGCCTGGGTGAGGACGCCGACCTGCGCGTCGCGGACATCGCCGACCCGCTGCCCTTCACCGACGGCGAGTTCGACGACGTCATCGCGTCGCTGGTGCTGCACTACCTGGAGGACTGGGGGCCGGCGCTGGCCGAGATGCGGCGGGTGCTGCGCCCGGCCTGACTACTTCGAGACCCGCGCACAGCCGGCGGAGTGGTCGGTGGGCGACCAGGTGATCAGCGTGACCTTCTGGAACCGGCCGCTGCACGCGATGACCGACGCGTTCACCGCGGCCGGGTTCCGCCTCTCCCGGATCGCCGAACCGCCACCGGCACCGGAAGCCCGCGAGCTGTTCCCGTCCGAGTACCACCTGCTCGCCACCGCGCCGAGCTTCCTGTTCTTCGTACTTCAGGCGGAATGAACATCTACGCTCCGCGCGTGAGACGTTTCATCGTGGCATCGCTATGCCTTTTCGCGGCCGCGTGCGGCACTTCCGCGCCGGTCAGCACCCCCAGCACCAGCACCACCTCCACTCCGGCCGCGGCGCCGGTGGACGACGCTCAGTCCATTCGCGACATCTTCGAGACCTACGCGAAGGCCGCGCTGGCCAACGACGGCGCCAAGGCCGTCGAGGTGGTGTCGAGCAGGACCTTCGACGAGTTCGACAAGATCAGGAAGCTCGCGCTCACCGCGACGGAGCGCGAGCTCGACCCCCTGGTGCCGAGCGGCCGCGTTCTCGCGTACGCGATGCGCGCCGACCTGGACCCCTCGACGGTGCGCGGTGCGTCACCGAAGGACCTGGTGAAGGCCGCGGTCGACCGGAACATCGTCAGCGCCGCGAGCATCGCCGACGTCACCCTGGACAAGCCGGCCGTCCACAACGGCAACGCCATCGCCAAGGTGCTCCTCGACGGTGAGGCCACCGGCCCGATCTTCACATTCGTGCGCGAAGGCGACCGGTGGAAGTTCGACTCCCTGGCCGTCTTCGGACTGACCGACTTCGACCTGAACGCGCTGCGCGACGAGAAGAACCTGAGCAGGGACCAGCTGTTCGACGAGGTGCTGGTCACGAAGTACGGCGCCGCGAAGGCCGCCGAGGTCCGCAAGCCCCTCGGCGGCTGACGCGCGTCACGCCGGCCTGATCACCGCGGTGACGGTGATGTCGACGTACCGTCCGATCAGGAACCCCGGCGCGCGGATGCCGAGCGTGCGGCGGTCCAGCCGGGAGGTCGCGGTCATCACCGTCGCACCGTCCACCGAGGACAGTTCGACGGTGCCTTCGATCGTGGTGTGCGCGCCCCTGGCGGTGAGCGTGCCGGTGACGTGCCAGCCGCCGTCGGCCACCCGTGCCGACGTCGCCGTGAACCTCATCGTGGGGTGCCGGTCGAGGTCGAGCAGACCGGGTTTGCGCAGGTCCAGGTCACGTCTGGTGATCCCGGTGTCGATGGCGCCCAGGTCCAGGACGCCGTGCACGGCCAGCAGCGCGCCGTCCGGTCCGATCTCGACCGACCCCTCGGTGACGGGCACGGTGCCGTGCGCCTTGCGGCCGAGGTTGCCGACCTGGAAGGCCGCGGTGCTCCGGGTGAGGTCCGCCCGCCAGACGCCCGCGGCGAGCGTGCGCACGGCGGTCATGACTGCCCGCCGTCGTACTCGACGACCTGCAGCACCGGGTAGATCTCGACGCGGTCCGCGCCCCGCAGCAGGGCCGGGTCCTCGTCGGGCAGCAGCTGCGTGCTCATGATCGCCTTCTGGGTGTCGATCAGCACCTGCTCGGACTCGGCGATCGACACCACGACCTCGGCGCCGTCCTCCCGGCGCAGCACGTAGGTCGTGATGTTGCCCGGCACCGACAGGGCCGCGGGCATGATCCGCTGCTGGGCCGCGAAGTCCGCGGCGGCCAGCTGTTCCGGGCCTCTGGGCCCGTCGAAGTAGGTGAGCTGCGCGTACATGGTCGCCTCCTTTGGTGGTGCACCGAGTCTCTGCCCGTCCGGCGCGACGCGGATCCGTGCCAGTACGGAGTGCGGTACTGAACCTCCACCGGTCGGCGATACTCCCGGCGTGGAGGAAGCACCGATCTTCGGCCGCGACCGCGAACTGGCCTCGCTGCGTGCGAGCCTCGTCGCGGCGGCGGGCGGCTCCGGCCGTCTCGTGCTGGTGCGAGGCGAGGCGGGCATCGGCAAGACCCGGCTGGCGGCGGCCGTCGTCTCGATGGCCGCGTCGTACGGAATCCCGGTCGTGCGCGGTCACGCCGTCGACGACCCCGGCATGCCTCCGCTGTGGCCCTGGCGCCGGCTCGCTCGTTCGCTGCCCGCGTTGCAGCGCGTGCTGTCCGAGGCACACCTGGACGACTCCGCGCGCTTCGCCATGCTCGCCGACGCCGCGGACGTGCTGGTGGCCGAGGCGGCCGCGGCCGGACTGCTGATCGTGCTCGAGGACCTGCACTGGGCGGACCGCACGTCGTTGCGCCTGCTCGGTCACCTGGCGGCCGAGCTGCCCGCCGCGCGGATCCTGGTGGTCGCGACCTACCGCGACGCCGAGTTGTCCGAGCTGATGCGCGCCCCCGCCGCCCGCACGCTGCAGCTGGGCGGGCTGAGCAGGGGTGAGGTGGCCGGGTGGGTGCGTTCGGCGGGCGTGGCGGACCCGGACGCGGTGGCCGCGCGACTGGTGGACAGCACCGGCGGCAACCCGCTGTACGTGCGGATGCTGCTCGACAGCGGTGAGGAGGCCGGGGAACTCCACCGGCTGGTGTTGTCGCGGCTGGACCGGCTGAGCGCGCGGGCTCGGGACGTGCTCGGGGTGGCGAGCGTGCTGGGGGAGCGGATCGAACCCGCGCTGCTCGCGGCCGTCACCGGGGACGAGCCTTCCGCGGTGCTGGACGAGGCCGTCGCGGCCGGGGTGCTGCAGGTCCACGACGGGGCGCTGGCCTTCGCGCACGCCTTGATCAGGGACGCGGTGTACGAGGACCTCGCGCCCTCGGTGCGCGCCGATCTGCATCGGCGGTCGGCGCTGGCGCTGGTCGCCGGGGGTGGGGCGCCGGGGAGGATCGCGGCCCAGTGGCGGCGCGCGGGTGGAGTGGACGCGCCCGCGGAGTGCACCCGGTGGGCGACCGAGGCGGCGCGGGCCGCCACTGCGGAGCTGGCCTACGACGAAGCGGTCGGGTTCGCCGCGCTCGCGCTCGCCTCGTCCGAGGAGAAGACGGCGGAGCTCACCCTCGAACTCGCCCGAGCCGAGTTCCTCGCCGGCGACACCGCGGCCAGCCTCGACCACTGCCGCACCGCCGCCCGCCTCGCCGAGCAGTCGGGCACCCCGGACCTGATCGCCGAAGCGGCCCTCGTCATCACCGGCCTGGGCGACCGCTCGCTGCTGACCGCCGTCGACCAGCTCTGCGTCACCGCACTGCGGCACCACCCCGGCGAGGCCACCGCGTCCCGGCTGCTCGCCCGCCGCGCCATGGCGGCCACCACGACCGGCCACGGTGAACGGGCGCGCGAGTTGTCCGCGACGGCGTTGGAACTCGCGGTGCGCAGCGGCGACCCCGACGCGGAACTGGACGGCATCCACGCCCGGCACCTGGCGTTGTGCGCGCCGCAGTTCCGCGACGAACGGGTCGTGCTGGCGAACCGGGCCGTCGACCTGGCCGAGGCGGCACGGCAGCCGCACGCCGAGCTGTGGGGGCACGTGTGGCTGGTCGACGCGGCGTTGCAGGCCGGGGACCTGGGCGAGCTCGACCGGCAGCTGGACCTGATCGAGCAGTTCGCGGCGGCGCGGCAGCACGCGGTGGCGTGGTGGCACCTGCACCGGTTGCGGGCCACCAGGGCTGCGCTGGTCGGGCAGTTGCAGAGGGCGCGGGAGTGCAACGAGACCGCGAAGGCCGTGGCCGACCGGATCGGGGCGACGGCCACCAAGGGCATGTACTACGCGTTCCAGAACGGATTGGCGCAGCTCGAAGGCGGCATCGACGAGGCGGCGGCGCGGGAGGCGTTCGAGGTGCTCGCACAGGTCGGCGACATTCCGCTGGCCCGTGTCTACGTGCCGTTCCTGCACGCGCTGCTCGGGGAGACCGAGCAGGCGCGGGCCACGTTCGAGGAGTTCCGGGCGTTGCCGGCGGTGCTGGAGGTCGCGCCCACGTGGGCACCGCTGGTCTCGCACATCGGCGCGGTCGCGTGCCTGCTGGACGACGCCGAGGCGGCGGCCGGGGCGTACGAGGTGCTGGCCGCGTTGGAGCCGCACTACGGCGCGGACGGGTCCGGTGCGGTGTTCTCCAACGCCGCCACACCGCAGTTGCTCGGCGATCTCGCGCTGACGTGCGGCCGCAGAGAGGCCGCGGCGGAGCACTACCGGCTGGCGCTGGAGATGAACGCCCGCATCGGCGCGCGGCCGTTCACCGCGCTCAGCAGGCTCGGACTCGCCAGAACGCTGACCGACCCGGCGCAGGCGCGGACGCTCGCGACCGAGGCGGCGGCCGAGTTCCGGGCGCTGGACATGCCGATCCGGCTCGCTCAGGCCGATCGGCTCCTGAAGCAGATCAAGACCGATGAACAGGCGCGGGATCCGTTGTCGCCACGCGAATCCGAGGTCGTGGACCTGGTGGCGCAGGCGCTCACCAACCGGGAGATCGCGACGACACTGCACCTGAGCGAACGGACCGTCGAGACGCACGTGCGCAGCGTCCTGGCCAAGCTCGGGTTGCGCACCCGGACCGAGATCGCCGCCTGGGAACTCACGCGCCGGGCGTGACGAGACCCGTCTCGTAGGCCAGCACGACGGCCTGGGCCCGGTCGCGCAGTTCCAGCTTCGCGAAGATGCGTGCCACGTGCGTCTTCACGGTCGCCTCGCTCAACGTCAGGTGCGCGGCGATCTCGGAGTTCGACCGTCCACTCCCGACCAACGTGAGCACCTCACGTTCCCGTGGCGTCAACACCGCGAGATCCCGGTGCACGGCCGGAGCGGCAACGCCAGAGGCGAAGCGTTCCACGAGACGCCGGGTGATCGACGGCGCGAGCAGGGCGTCACCGGTCTCGACCAGGCGCACGGCCGCGATCAGGTGCTCTGGCGTGACGTCCTTCAGCAGGAACCCGCTGGCACCCGCCGCCAACGCCTCGTACACGTACCGGTCTAGGTCGAACGTCGTCAGCATCAGCACCCGGCAGTCACCCTCCGAGCTCACGATCCGCCGGCACGCCTCCAGTCCGTCCATCCCCGGCATGCGGATGTCCATCAGCACCACGTCCGGCCGCACCGAGCGCACCACCGACACCGCCTCGGCCCCGTCCGCCGCCTCGCCGACGACCTCGACACCGCCGGAGTTCAGGATCATCCGGAACCCGATGCGCACGAACGCCTGATCGTCCGCGATCACCACGCGCGGCGCGGTCACGACTCGACCGGGATCTTGGCCCGGACCCGGAACCCGCCGCCGAGCCGCCGGCGCGCGTCCAGGTCGCCGCCCAGCACCGCCACGCGCTCCCGCAACCCGAGCAGCCCCCGCCCCTGACCGTCCTCAAAGGACACCGGGTCGCCGGACAGCGTGCTGGGCCCGGAGTTGAGCACCTCGACCCGCAGGTGGTGCTCCGCGTACCGCACGGTCACCTCCGCCTTGCGGCCGTCGCCGTGCTTCAACGCGTTGGTCAGCGCCTCCTGCACGATCCGGTACGCCGTCAGGTCGACACCGGACGGCAACGGCCGCGGCTCGCCGGAGATGCGCACCTCGACCGGCAGTCCGGCGAAGCACATCCGGTCGACCAGCGAGCTCAACCGGCTCAGACCCGGTTGCGGTGCCAGCAGGTCGTCGCTGTCGGCGGACGGGGCGAGCAGTCCGAGCATGTGCCGCAGTTCGGTCATCGTGTCGCGGCCCGCGTTCTCGACGGCCAGCAACGCGTCGGTGGCGTCACCGGCGGACATCACCCGCCGTGCCGCACCGGCCTGCACCACCATCACGCTCACGTTGTGGCTCACGATGTCGTGCAGTTCCCGTGCGATGCGGGCACGTTCGGCGTCGACGGCGGTGCGGGCGGCGGTCTCCCGTTCCCGCTCCAGCAACCAGCCGCGTTCCTCCATCGCACGGGTGTACGCGCGCCTTGCCGCCACCAGCCGCACCGCGAAGTACCCGGCGGCCAGGCAGGCGACGACGGCCACCACCAGCTCCCACACCCCGTCACTGTCCCAGAGCGGCGATCACCCGCGCATCAAACCCCGGATGCAGTCCCTACATCCCCAGGATGACCCGCCCGCCGAGTTACCTCCGCAGACTGACGCCTCCGCACGCACGGCTCAGCAAGATGGCCGCCATGCAGAACGCAGACGCCGTCGTCGAGCTGACGAACGTGCGCAAGGAGTACAGCGACTCGACCGCGCTGGACGGGGTGTCCCTCGTCGTCCGCGCCGGGGAGGCCGTCGCGGTGATGGGACCGTCCGGCAGCGGCAAGTCCACGCTGCTCAACATGATCGCCGGGCTCGACCGCCCGACGTCGGGCGAGGTGGTCGTGCACGGTTCCGACCTCGGCGTGCTCAGCGAGACCGGCCTCGCCCTGTTCCGCCGGCGCGGCATCGGCATGATCTTCCAGTTCTTCAACCTGCTGGACGACCTGTCGGCGCTCGACAACGTCGCCCTCGCCGCCCAGCTGACCGGCATGAAGGCGAGCCAGGCCCGCGCACGCGCCCTGGAGTTGTTCGGAGAGCTCGGCATCTCCAGCCGCAAGAACGTCTACCCGGCGCAGCTCAGCGGCGGCGAACGGCAGCGCGTCGCGGTGGCGCGGGCGTTGATGAACCGCCCCGCCCTGCTGCTCGCCGACGAACCGACCGGCGCCCTCGACAGCAGGTCCGGCGAGCAGGTCATGGACCTGCTGCTCGACCTCAACCAGATCGGCCAGACGCTGCTGCTCGTCACCCACGACGAACGCCTCGCCACCCGCTGCGCCACCAGGGTGATCGAGGTCGTCGACGGCCGGATCGCCCGCGAGCACACCATGGAACGCGCATGAGCGCGGTGTGGTCGGCGTCCTGGGCGGCCGTGCGCCGGCGCAAGCTCCAGACCATCGTGATCGGTGTCGTGGTCTGCGCGGCCAGTGCGACGCTCGTGATGGCGCTGGGCCTGCTGGACGCGTCGGCCGCGCCGTTCGACCGGGCCTTCGCCGCCCAGCAGGGCGCGCACCTGGCGGCGGCGTTCGACCCGGCGAAGGTGACCGAGGCCCAGCTGAAGCAGGCGGCCGGAACCACGGCAGGGCCGCTCCAACAGGCCACTGTGGACACTTCGACCGGGGAGGTCTTCCTCGGCACGCTCACCGTGGTGGGCCGGGCCGATCCCGGTGGCCAGGTCGACCGCGTCTCGGTGTGGCAGGGCAGATGGGCCACCAACGCCGGCGAGATCGTCCTCAACCGCACGCCGGGATCCGTCGGCCGGATGGGCATCGGCTTCGAGCTGCGGCTGCCAGGACGTCCGACGCTGAAGGTCGTCGGGTTCGCCCACTCGGTGACGGGATCAGCCGACGCCTGGGTGACTCCCGGGCAGATCGCCGCGCTGCAGCCGAACGCGCTGCAGATGCTCTACCGGTTCGACAAGGCGGACACGGCCGTCGACGTGGCCGCGTTCGCCGCGACCTTGCCGCAGGAGGGACTGCTCGGCACGTTGTCGCACCTCACCGTCAAGGACAAGGCGACGTCCGAGCTCGGTGTGTTCATCCCGTTCCTGCTGATCTTCGGGATTCTCGGGCTCGCCGTGGCGGTCCTGATCGTCGCCAACGTCGTGAGCGGCGCCGTCGTGGCGGGCCTGCGGCACATCGGGATGCTCAAGGCGATCGGCTTCACCCCGAACCAGGTCATGGCCGTCTACCTGGTGATGGTCTCGATCCCGGCGTTCGCCGGCTGCGTGCTCGGCACGATCGCGGGCAACCTCGTCGCCAAACCGATCGTGCAGGACGCGGTCGAGGGCTTCGGCGTCGACGAGCTGAGCTTCGCACCGTGGGTGAACATCGTCGCGGCGCTCGGCATGCCGTTGCTGGTGGCGTCGGCCGCGCTCGTTCCGGCGCTGAGGGCCCGTCGGCTTCCGGCGGCCCGGGCGATCAGCGCGGGCACCACCACGCACACCGGCCGGGCGTTGCGCGTTCAGCGCTGGCTGGGGAGCACGCGGCTGCCGCGGTCGATCAGCCTCGGCCTCGGGCTGCCGTTCGCCCGCACCGGCCGCAGCGCGTTGACGCTGGCCTCGGTCGTGCTCGGCGTCATGACCGTGACCCTCGCGGCCGGCGTGACGATGTCGATGACGGCCTACAACGACGCCGTCCGGCCCCACTTCACCGACCGCGTCGAGCTGATGGCCGGACCACCGCCGGGCCTGCCCGCCGTCCGTCCGCAGGGCGTGGAGGCACCGGCCGCGACACTGGGCGACGCCGAGGACGAGTCGATGCTGCGCTCCTTGCCCGGCACGACGGCGTTCCTCGCCAGTACCCAGCTCGACGCCGAGGTTGCGGGCGGCACCCAGAAGGCCACGATCCTTTTCTACCGCGGGGACACCGCCACCCTCGGCCCGCGCGTGCTCACCGGACACTGGCCGGACGGACCGGGACAGGTCGTCGTGCCGTCGAGGTTCCTGAACCAGCGCGGGCTCGCCGTCGGTGACACGATCACCGTGCAGGCGCGGGGAAACCGGACTCAGGTGAAGATCGTCGGCGTCGTGCTGACGAACAACGCCGACGAGATCTTCGCCGACTGGTCCACTGTGGACGTTCTCGCGCCCGGTGCCCGCGCCACCTCGTACCTGACGCAAATGGCTTCTGGCACCGACCGCGCGGCCTACACCGCCGCCGCGAGCGCCGCAGATCCTGGACTGCGCGTCCTGCCGCCCCGCGACGGCACGTCGTCGACCGCGGTGATCATCATCAGCGCCGCCGTCGTGCTGACGCTGGTGCTGGGTGCCGTCGCAGCCCTGGGGGTGTTCAACACCGTCGTCCTCAACGCCCGCGAACGGCGCCGCGACCTCGGCATGCTCAAGTCGATCGGCATGACCCCGCGCCAGGTCACCGTGCTGCTGGTGACGTCCATGGGCGCGCTGGGCGTGCTCGGCGGACTGATCGGCGTGCCCGTCGGCATCGTCGTGCACCAACTGGTCGTGCCCGCCATGGCCCACGCAGGCCAGGCCGACGCCGTCGACATCCTCATGAACGTCTACCACGCGCCGTTGCTCGCGCTGCTGGCCCTCACCGGCGTCGTCATCGCCGTGCTGGGCGCGGTCGTGCCGGCCAGGGGAGCGGCGCGTCTCTCGATCGCCACCGTCCTGCACAACGAATAGGGGGAGCAGAATGCGCAGGTTCATCGCGTTGTCACTTGTGGCAGCAGGAGTTCTGGCCACAAGTCCACCCGCCGTCGCCGACAGCGGCACGGTGATCAGACGAACGTCCTACGGCATTCCGCACGTGCTCGCGCACGACTACCGAGGCGTCGGCCAAGGACTCGGTTACGCGTTCGCCGAGGACAACGCCTGCGTCATGGCGGAGATCGTCGTGACGCTGTCCGCCGAGCGTTCCCGCTGGTTCGGACCCGACAACCTGGCCAGTGACCTCTACTACCAGCGCCTCAACCAGTCCGAGGTGGTCGAACGGCAGCTCGGCGGCCAGTCGAAGCAGGCGCGTGACCTCGTGCGCGGTTACGTGGCCGGGTTCAACCGCTACCTCGGCCAGAACGGCGCACCCGAAGCGTGCCGGAACTGGGCGCGGCCGATCACCGAGATCGACGTGTGGCGGCGTGTCCACCAGGTCGCCGGGCTGACCGGCAGCGAGGGTTTCCAGGAGCAACTCGTGTCGGCTCAACCGCCCGGAACAGCTCTGGCGGCACCGGCGCGGGTGGAGAAGGAACGGCCCGGCAGCAACGGCATCGCGCTGGGCAAGCAGGCGACCGCCGCCGGAACCGGGATGGTGCTGGGCAACCCGCACTTCGACTGGGCCGACACCTGGCGCTTCTACCAGCACCACCTCACGATCCCCGGAGAGCTGAACGTCAGCGGCGCGGGCCTGTTCGGCGTGCCGGTGGTCAACATCGGCCACAACGACCGGCTCGGCTGGACCCACACCGCGTCCGAGGCGCACACGATGACGCTCTCGAAGCTGACGCTCGTCCCCGGCGACCCGACCAGCTACCTCGTCGACGGCAAGGCACACCGCATGATCGCCGAACAGGTCACCGCCGGCGGCACCACGAGAACCCTCTACCGCACCCCGGACGGCCCGATCGTCGAGGACGACCGCGCGTTGCAGTGGACGGACACCACCGCGTTCGTGCTGCGCGACGCCAACCAGGGCAACCTGCAGATCATCGACCAGTGGCTGGCCATCGCCCGCGCCCGCAGCGTGCCCGATCTGGAGAAGGCACTCGTCCGCCACCAGGCCCTCCCGTGGGTCAACACGATCGCCTCGGACTCCACCGGCACCGCCTACTACGGCGACGTCCAGGTCGTCCCGCACGTCACCGACGAGCAGCGCGCCCGGTGCGGCACCGACGTGCCCATCGGCCTGGTGGTCCTCGACGGCAGCCGGTCGGACTGCGGCTGGGGCACCGACGCCGACGCCGTGACGTCGGGCAGGTTCGGCCCTCACCGGTTGCCGACGCTGATCCGGCGCGACCACGTCAGCAACATGAACGACAGCCCGTGGCTCGCGAACCCCGCCGCACCGCTGACCGGCTACCCGTCCATCGTCGGCGACGTCGGCACCGAACGGTCCGCGCGCACCCGCATGGGCCTGGACATGATCGGCGCCAACACCTTCACACTGTCCACTCTGGAACAGGCGATGTTCGGCGACCGCAACCTCACCGCCGAGCAGGGACGCGCCGCGGTCGTCGCGATGTGCCAGGCCAACCCGACCCTGCCCGCGAACGACGGCCGGCCCGTCGACGTCCGCGCGGCCTGCTCCGCCCTGGCCGCCTGGCCCGGCACCGGAGACACCGGCTCAGCGAGCAGGGGCGCCTACTTCTGGCGGTCGTTCATCACGCTGACCGGCCGGCCGGGGACGAACCTGTGGCAGGTGCCGTTCGACCCGGCCGACCCCGTCCACACCCCGCGCGGCATCAACGCGGCCGATCCCGGCGTCCAGCGCGCCTTCGCCGAGGCGGTCCGGGCGTTCGGCGTCGCCGGCGTCGCGGTGGACGTGCCGCTCGACGCCGTCCAGCAGTACGAGGGCATCCCGATCCACGGCTGCCGCGGCCCGGAAGGCTGCTTCAACGTCATCTCGGTGCCCGGACCGCCCCGGCCGGGAGTCGTCCCGGAGATCCCGCACGGCACCAGCTTCGTCATGGCGGTCGAGCTGACGAAGAACGGACCGCGGATGAGCTCGATGCTGGTCTACGGCCAGTCCGCTGATCCTGCCTCTCCGCACCACACCGACCAGGCACGCCTCTACGCGAAGAAGCAGTGGGTGAAGGGCGAGTTCACCGAACGGGAGATCGCCCGCAACCCCGATCTCACCGTTCGCCGTCTCCGCTGAACTTCCCGTGCCTGCCGGCGCCGCCCGCGAACCGGGCGGCGCCGGCCACGCCTTCCCGAGCCACGATCGGCACCCCGGCCGCCCCTTCCGCCCGCAGCGCCTCGGCCAACGGCAGGTCGAGCCCGCCGTAGGTCGAGGCCCGATCTGCCAGCACGCACTCGAACGGGAACCCGGCGATCTGCTCGGCCAGTTCCAGCGCGGCCGCCACCGCCTGACCGGGCTCGACCACCCGGTTGGCCAGCCCGATCGCCAACGCCTCCTCGGCGTGCACCGGACGTCCGGTGAGGATCAGGTCCAACGCCCGACCCAGCCCCACGATCCGAGGCAGCCGCACGGTGCCCCCGTCGATCAACGGCACACCCCACCGCCGGCAGAACACCCCGAACACCGCGTTGCTCTCGACCACCCGCAGGTCGGCCAGCAGCGCGAGCTCCAGCCCGCCCGCCACCGCGTACCCGCTGACCGCCGCGATCACCGGCTTGCCCAGCTCCAACCGGGTCGGTCCCATCGGGCCCGCGCCACCGCCAGAGGGATCGAGCTCGTTGCGCCGGGCGGGATCCCCGACGACGCTCAGATCCGCTCCCGCGCAGAACGTGCCGCCCTCGCCGGCGAGCACCGCGACCCGTTGCGATGGGTCCGCCTCGAACGCCAGGAACGCGTCCCGCAGCTGCGCGGCCATCGGCCCGTCGACCGCGTTGCGCCGGTCCGGGCGGTTCATCCAGATCAGCGTCGTGGTGCCGGCGATCTCCACCCTGACGTCCATGTGACCTCCGTGATCAGCAGTGGCGTTCGGCGCGCCACTGGCGTCTACTGACACGATGCCAATCGTCTCTCCCGGTTTCACCGGGCGACGCCAGTCACCGGACGTGCAGCTGCCGCCCGGTCAGTACCTGGCAGAGGACTTCCCGGTCCTCACGGCGGGGCCGACGCCGCGAGTGACGACCGACCGCTGGCAGTTCACGATCAACACCGAGGCCGGTCAGCGCTACGACTGGTCGTGGCAGCAGCTGATCGAACTGCCCGCGGAGAAGATCACCACGGACATCCACTGCGTCACCAAGTGGTCGAAGCTCGGCACCCGCTGGAAGGGCGTCTCGCTGGACGTCCTGCTGGAGGACGTCGAGACGGCGGCGGACTTCGCGCTCGTCCAGTCCTACGGCGGCTACACCACGAACCTGCCGCTGGAGGACCTGATCGACGGCCAGGCGTGGATCGCCTACCGCTACGACGGCGACGAGCTCACGCCCGAGCACGGCGGCCCGGCCCGGTTGCTGGTGCCGCACCTGTACTTCTGGAAGTCGGCGAAGTGGGTCCGCGGGATCCAGTTGCTGCTCGAGGACGAACCCGGCTTCTGGGAAAGCGCGGGCTACCACGACTACGGAGACCCATGGCGCGAGCAGCGGTATCAGGGCGACTGACCTGGCGGGTGGCCTCGGTGGCCGAGTCCACCGACATCACGAAGAGCGCGCGCAGCCTCGTCTTCGACGTGCCCGGCTGGCCCGGTCACCTGCCGGGGCAGCACGTCGACGTCCGGCTGACCGCCGAGGACGGCTACTCGGTGCAGCGCAGCTACTCGATCTCCTCCGCACCGGACGGGGAGCGGTTCGAGCTGAGCGTCCAGCAGGTCGCCGACGGCGAGGTGTCGCCGTACCTGTGCGACGTGCTCTCGCCCGGCGACCAGATCGAGCTGCGCGGCCCGGTCGGCGGCTGGTTCGTGTGGCGCTCGGCCGACCAGGCACCGGTGACGCTCGTGGCGGGTGGATCGGGCATCGCGCCGTTGATGGCGATGGTCCGCACGCGGGCCGCGGAAGGCAGCCGGGTGCCGTTCCGGCTGATCTACTCGGTGCGCACGCCCGAGGACGTCTACTACGCCGACGAGCTGCGCCGCCGTGCCCGCGAGGACGCAGGCCTCGACGTGCACGTCGTGTACACCCGGCAGGCCCCGGAAGGCTCGCCCACGCCGCCAGGACGTCTGGGGCTGGCCACCCTGAACACCCACGCCTGGCCGGCCGACTTCGCGCCGAACGTGTTCGTGTGCGGGCCGACCGGGTTCGTCGAGACGGTGTCCGACATCTTCGTGGCGCTCGGCCACGACCCCCGCCGCGTCCGCACCGAACGCTTCGGCTGACAGGAGAGCACCGATGAGCGACGACCACGTCGACGGCAACGCGCTGGCGGGCGACCTGCGGGAGATCTTCGCCGTGGACCTGACGGTGGCGACCGGCCAGTGCTCCGGCTGCGGCTACCGGGGTTCGGTGGCGACCCTGCGCGTCTACCAGAACGCGCCGGGGATCGTCGCGCGCTGCCCGCACTGCGAGGAGGTCGTGCTGCGGCTGGTGCGCGGACGCGACCGCGCGTGGCTCGATCTGCGCGGCACGGTGAGCCTGGAGATCCCGCTGCCGTCCCCGTGAGGACGGCAGCGGGGTGCCCCGTCAGATACCGGAGTTGCCCCCTCCCAGCGTCAGCGCGAAGCCCTGGGCGTTGAGCAGTCCGCCGGAGGACGCACGGGTGACCTTGGTGTTCGAGATCGTGCCGCTACCGGCCGCCTGGATCTCGAAGCCCCACGTGGCACCGTCGATGGTGAGCTTGTCGAAGGTGATCGGGGTCATCGTCTTCTGCCAGCTCATCAGCACGCCCTGGTAGCTGCTGTCGGTGATGGTCAGGTCGCTGATCACCACTGGCGTGCGAATCTCGTGGTCCGCCGTGTAGATCCACAGCGCGCCGATCGCCGAGTTCCAGTTCGGCTCGAAGCTGCCCGCGCGCAGCAACGTGTTGCGGCGCACCGTCGTCGTGCCGCTGAACGGGACCGGCTGGTGCCAGGTGCTCACCGCGATGCCGGAGCCCGAGGTGACGATGTCCGAGACGTGGTTGTCCTCGATGCGGTTGTCCGCGCCGCCGTAGACCGCGATGCCGTTCGCGCCCGCCGGCAACTGGACCGTGTTGTTGGTGAACGCGGTCCTGGTCACCGGTGCGCCCTCGGACCACATCGCCAGGCCGTCGTCACCGTTGTTGCGCGTGGTGGACTGGTCGATCCTGGTGTCGACGACGTCGCCGTTCAGGTTCACGCCGTCCGCGAACGTGTTGCGCACCCGCAGGCCGACCGCGTACAGGCCGTTGGTGCCGTTGTCGCCCCAGAGCCCGACCTTGGTGTGCTCGATCCACAGGTTCTGCAGCAGCGAACCTGAGCCGAAGTTGCCTTCCAGCGCGGGATCGGAGCCGTTGTCCTCGCGCACCCGGACGTCGCCGAAGATCGCCAGGTCCGCGATCGTCACCTTGCCGGTGGCGAGGAAACCGCCCTTGGAGCCGGTGCCCTGGACGACCGAGTGCCACGGACCGGCACCGATGATCCGCACGTTGCCGACGTTGATGCGCGAGGAGATGCGGAACGTGCCCGCCGGCACCCACACCGGCCGGTTCTGGGCAGCGCCCTCCGCGATCGCCGCGGTGATGGCCGCGGTGGCGTCCGAGCCGTTGTTCGGGACGGCACCGTGCGAGGTGATCGAGACGGCGTTCACCGGCGCGGTCGCTGCCGCGGGCACCGCCTCGGCCTCCACGAAGTCGAGCACGTAGGCCAGTGCGTTCGCGGTGTCCACCTGGAACTTCAGCTCGGTGCCGGCCGCCCAGTCACCCAGGATCCTGGTCTCGTCGAAGAACCGGTGCCCGCCGCCCATCGCCGGGTTGTTGAAGTACGGGTAGTCGCCGTACACCCAGCTGTACTCGGACGTCAGCGTGACGTCGCGCTGCTTTGTTCCGTTGGCGTACAACGAGATCGGCGCGCGCTGGCCGGTGCCGGCCGCGTTGTCCGGGATCGAGTAGCGCAGCACCAGGCCGTTCGCCGGTGCGGTCAGCTTGATGGTGACGTGCTCGCCCGCGGCGTCGAGAACCACCGCCCGGCGGCCGCTGGCCTCGGACTGGATCTGCCGGTACGTGCGGCTCGCCGCGAGCACCGTGCCGTTGGTGGTGGCGGCTTCGGCCTCGTAGGTCGTGTACGGGACCGTGGCGCCGCGTTGGGTGAGAGCGCCTTCACCGGTGGCCGAGATGCTGTCGATGGCCACGTCTGCCGCTGTCGTGCTGGTCAGGCCGATGGTGTTCACTCCGGCGCGCAACGGCACCGTCGCCGTCGTGGTCCGCCATCCGCTGCCTGCCGGGAACGAGATGGTGCCCGCGTCGCGGCCGTTCGCCGTCAGCGCCAGCGTCGCGTTCGACGTGCTCTGGAACCGCACGGTGATGGTCGAGTTCCCGGCGTTGTCGGCTTTGAGCGTGCGGACGACGCGGGCGCCGACCGTGCCGAAGCCGGCGACGTAGCCGGAACCCGCGTAGCCGGCGAGTCCGGTTTGGACTGTCGCTCCGCCGGAGCGGAAGGCCGACTCGGCCTCGCCAGGACCGGCCTGGACCGCCGTGCTGACGGTGAGGCTGTCGAGGTTCAGGTTGCCGGAGTCGCCCGAGTCGAACGCCAGCGCCACGTCGTGCTGCCCGGCCGTCAGCGTGACCTGCTCGCTCGAGGTCGCCCAGGTGTCCCAGTTCGCCGTCGTGGGAAGGCTGATCTGCCTTTGTTTCGCACCGTCGACGTACAACGAGAGGGTGCGGGCGGACCCGGTGCCGTTCGCCAGCCGGATCGCGAGGTCGTGCTGGCCTGCGGTCGCGGCGGTGACCCGGAACGTCGTGCGCGCCGTGCCCCGGTTCGCGTCCGTGTACCCGCCGACGAATCCGCCACCCGTGTAGCCGGGGTGATCGGACTGGACGACCGCGCCACCGCTGAGCGTCGCGTTCTCCGCCTCGTACGCGGGACCGGCCTCGGTCACGCTGTTCGCGACCTCGAGGTGGTCGAGGTTGACGTTGCCGTTGTCCGCCGACCCGAAGCTGTACGCGAAGGTGTGCGCGCCCGTCGTCAGCTGGACCGCTGTCGAGACCGAACCCCAGGTGTCCCAGTTCGCCGTGGCGGGCAGGGTGATCTGGCGTGGACCGGTGCCGTCGACCCGCAGCGTCAGGGTGCGCGGCGAGCCGGTGCCGTTGGCGTACTTGAGTGCGAGCGAGTAGGTGCCGGCGGTCGTCGCGGACCACGCGAACGAGGTGCTGGCGGTGCTGCGGTTCGCGTCGGTGAAGCCGCCGACGAATCCGCTGCCGGTGAAGCCCGGGTGATCGGTCTGGACGACCGCGCCACCGGTCAGAACGGCGTTCTCGGCCTCAAGACGGGTGGTGGCCGCGGTGGCGGTGGCCGGAAGAACTGTGGCTGTCAGGGTGACCAGGGCGGTTGCGAGCGCGCGCAACCATGGCGACGTTGCCATGTGGGGGTTCCGTTCGTTCAGCCCTTCACCGCTCCGCTGAGCGCGCTGCCGTTGAGGAACAGGCGCTGGAAGACGAGGAAGAGCACGACAGGGATGAGGGTCGAGATGGCGAGCGCGGCGAGGAACACGTCGAGCTCGACGAACCGCTGCAGTGCGGGCAGACGCACCGACAACGGCTGCACTGCCGGATCAGGCAGCACCAGCATCGGCCAGAGGAAGTCCTTCCACGACGCGATGACGGCGAACACCGACACCACCCCGAGGATCGGACGGGACATCGGCAACACGACCGAGACGAACAACCGCAACGGACCGGCGCCGTCCACGGTCGCCGCCTCGAACACCTCGCGGGGCAGACCGTCGAGGAACCGTTGCACCAGCAGGACGTTGAACGCGTTCGCGCCCGCCGGCAGCCACACCGCCCAGAAGCTGTTGATCAGCGACAGGTCGGTGATCGTGAGGTAGAGCGGCACCAGCAGCACCACCGACGGCACGAACAGCGTCGCCAGCACCACACCGGTGACGACCTTCCGATAGCGCGGCCGCAACACCGACAGGGCGAACCCGGCCGTCATCGCGACCAGCAACTGCACCGCCCACGCGCCGAACGCGAGCAGCACCGTGTTCAGGAAGTACTTGTCGATCTCCACCCGCGTCCACGCCGTGACGAGGTTCGCGAAGTCGAAGCCGTTGGGCCACAACGCGAGTGGTGCGCGCAGGGTGTCCTGCGTCGGGGTGATCGCCGCCTTCGCGAGCCAGAGCACCGGGCCCAGGCCGATGAGCAGCAGGCCGCCCAGCAGCAGGGTCTGCACGGTCCGGATGGTTCGCCGGACGGCCGGGATCTTGCGGTCGTGGGTGGAGAGGACTCCGCGGTCGGTCATGGTGTGCTCCGCGGGCTGGGGTGGAGGCCGGAGGACGGGGTGATCGCGGCGGCGGGCAGGTGGTTGGTGGCGGCTGCCGGGTTGTGGCGACCGTGGCGGGTGGTGATGTGGTCCGAGGTGGCGAGCGGCCGGCTTGGTGGGGCCGCCTGACCCGGTAGCGGCTCTCGCGCTGCCAGGAGAGGCGGCCGCACGGCAGGGCTCTCCCCGCTGCGGTCGGTCATGACGTGCTCCACGAACGCGTGAGGCGGAAGTACAGGGCGGACAGCAGGGCCAGCACGACGGCGAGCATCAGGCTGAGTGCGGTGGCGGCGCCGTAGTCGCCGCCCAGGCTGGAGGCGAAGGCGTAGTTGTAGATCAGCAGGAGGATCGTGGTGGTCCTGTTCGCCGGGCCGCCGCCGGTGAACAGGAACGGTTCCAGGAACACCTGGGCCGTGCCGACGATCTGCAGGATGAACGTGATCAGCAGGACGCCCCGCAGTTGCGGCAGCGTCACGTGCCAGACCTTGTGCCACACCGAGGCGCCGTCGATCTCTGCGGCCTCGTAGAGCTCGGGTGGTACGCGGGTCAGGGCGGCCAGGTAGATGATGACCGTGCCGCCCATCGCCGCCCAGGTGGACTCCACGACGAGCGACACCATCGCGGTGCCGCCGTCCTGCAGCCACGCGACCGGCGCGATGCCGAACCAGCCCAGCACCGTGTTGAACAGACCGTGCGGGCCCGCGTCGTAGAAGAACTTCCACAGCAGCACCGCCACCACCGGCGGGACCACCACGGGCAGGTAGGCGAGCGCGCTGTAGAGGCCGCGCAGCCTGCGCACCTCGTTCATCAGCACCGCGAGCACCAGAGGCGCCGGGTAGCCGATGAGCAACGCGAGGAACGCGAACCACAGGGTGTTGCGGACCGCCGTCCACAGCAGCGGGTCGTTCAGGACCGTCACGAAGTTGTCCAGGCCGACGAACTCCGGGGTGTCGACGAGGTTCGTCTGCTGCAACGACATCACGGCGGTCTGCAGGATCGGGAGCCACGAGAACACGCCGAACACCGCGAACATCGGCAGCAGGAACACCAGGGCCGCGAGGCCACCGCGGCGCCGTCGACGACGGGGGTGCGCGGCAGGCCGTGCCGCGCGAGGAGGCGCGGCCTGCCGGGGCGGGGCGGTCGTGGTCACTTGCGGTCCAGCAGCGCCTGCGCCTGCGACTCGGCCTGGGTGAGCAGCGCGGTCACGTCGGCGTTCCGGTCGGTCAGCACCGCCTGCACGACCGGGTCGAGCAACGCGTAGACCTGCTGGGTCGACCTCGTCGGTTCGGGCACGAGAGGCTGCGCGAACATCTTGTCGGTGTACGGCTTCATCTGCTGCACCGGCACGTTGACGTACTGCGCGATCCACTGCTGCCGCTGGTCGTGCAGGGCGCGGTCGAACACCGGCAGCTCGGGCGAGCCGACCGCCTGGGACGACTCGGCCGTCGTCTTCGCGTCGGCCACGGCCTGGTCCTGCGCGGTGAGCTTCGACAGGTAGTAGAAGTCGATCCACTGCACGCCCGCGGACACCACCGCGGCGGACGACTTCGCGCGCACCACGGCGAGCGAGCCGCCGCCGAGCACACCGGCCGTGCCCTTGTCCGCCAGCGGAACCGTGGTGATGCCGTAGTCCTCGGCCTTCAAGGCGTTCTGCGCCTTGAGCGAGCCGTAGTTGCCGCCGCCCGAGACGTACATGCCGATGCGGCCCGCCGCGAAGTCCTGGTTGATCGTCGCCCAGTCGTAGAGGAAGTTCGCGCCCATGCTGTTGTCCGTCCACCGCATGTCCTGCAGCTGCTTCAGCACGGCCCGCATCTCATCCGTGTTCAGCGTGGACTTCGCGCTGTCACCGGAGAGCTGCTCGGCCCGGCCACCGAACGCGTAGTCGAGCGTGGCGAGGATCCAGCCGCCGGTGTTGCCCGCCGTCATCTGGGCGTAGCCGGCCTGGCCGGTGCGCTCGGCGATCTGCTTCGCGGCCGAGCGCACCTCCGCCCACGTGGCGGGCGGCTTGTCCGGGTCGAGGCCCGCCTGCCTGAACAGCGTGCGGTTGTAGTGCAGGGCCTGGCCGTACGCGGCGATCGGCACGGCCTGCATGGCGCCGTCCGCCGCCTGGCCGGCCTTGGCCACCGACGTGTTGAACCCCTTGGCGTACGGCAGTTTCGCGACCTCGCCGCTGATGTCCGCGATCTGCTTGCGCTCGATCAGCCCGCGGCCGTCGGTGAACGGTGCAGTGAACACGGCGGGCAGCGTGCCGCCCGCGAGCTGCGCGGTGAACGTCGTCGCGTCCCACTTGTACTCCTGGGGCTGCACGTCCACGTCCGGGTGCGCCTTCTCGAACTCGGCGACCCTGGCGTTGAACGCGTCGACCGCGCCCTTCTCCAGACCGGGGTCGATCGCCACGGTCAGGGCGAGCCGGCCGCCCGACCCCTCCGGCTCGCCACCGGCGCACCCGGTGACGGCGAGCGCCGTGGCCAGTACGACGGCGCTGATTCTCGAGGACTTCATCGTCACTCCTTGCGGGCGGCTTACCCGCGCAGCCAGGCGGCGGCGTCGGGGGAGAGGTGGCCGTCGCGCACTTCGGAGCTGGCGAGCAGCACGTCGGTGTGCGGCGGAAGGGCAACAGGGGTGGAACCGAGGTTCACGACGCAGACGAAGTCCGCGCCACGGCGGAACGCGAGCACGTCCTCGCCCGCGTCGAGCCAGGCGAACTCCGCGTCGCGCGGGCGCAGCGACAGCAACGCGCGGTACAGGCTCAGCATCGAGCCGGGATCGGCCTCCTGCCGCTGCACCGAGTAGGAGCCCCAGCCGGAGGGTTGCGGGAGCCACGGCGCCGGGACCGTCCCCTGTGGACTGAACCCGAACGCGCTGCCGCCGGTGGTCCACGGCAGCGGGACGCGGCACCCGTCCCGGCCGGGATCGACCCCGTCGGAACGGAAGAACATGGGGTCCTGCAGCACGTCCAGCGGCAGGTCCTCCACCTCGGGCAGACCCAGTTCGTCGCCCTGGTAGACGTACAGCGAGCCGGGCAACGCACCCGTCAGCAACGCCGCCGCGCGTGCCCTGCGCGTGCCCTGGGACAGATCCGTCGCGATGCCGAACCTCCGCGCCTCGAACCCGAACGAGCTGTCCTGGCGGCCGTAGCGGGTGGCGGGCCGGGTGACGTCGTGGTTCGCCAGCACCCACGTGGCGGGCGCGCCGACCGGCCGATGAGCGTCCAGTGTGGACTCGATCGAGGCGCGCAGCGCGGCGGCGTCCCACGGGCGGGTCATGAAGTCGAAGTTGAACGCCGTGTGCATCTCGTCGGGACGCAGGTAGCGGGCGAACCGCTGCTGGTCCGCCAGCCAAACCTCGCCGATCAGCACCCTCGGCTCGGCGTAGGAGTCGGCGACCGCGCGCCAGCGCCGGTAGATCTCGTGCACCTCGTCGCGGTCGACGAACGGATGGCCGGCCGCCTCGGCGACCTCGGGGAACCCGGGATCCTTGACCGGCATGGTCGCCGAGTCGATCCGGATGCCCGCCACCCCGCGGTCGAACCAGAAGCGCAGCACGGCCTCGTGCTCGCGCCACACGTCCGGGTGGGTCCAGTTGAGGTCGGGCTGTTGCGGCGCGAACAGGTGCAGGTACCACTCGCCGGGCGTGCCGTCCGGGTTCGCGGTGCGGGTCCACGTGCCGCCGGAGAAGCTCGACACCCAGTCGGTGGGCGGGAGTTCGCCGTGCTCGCCGCGGCCCGGCCGGAACCAGAAGCGCTCCCGTTCGGGCGACCCCGGCCCCGCCGCCAGCGCCGCCTGGAACCACGCGTGCTGGTCGGACACGTGGTTGGGCACCACGTCGACGATCGTGCGGATGCCGAGTCCGGCGGCCTCGGTGATCAACTGCTCGGCCGCGGCCAGGTCGCCGAACGCCGGGTCGATCGCCCGGTAGTCCGCGACGTCGTAGCCGCCGTCCGCGAGCGGGGAGGCGTACCAGGGCGTGAACCAGAGCGCGTCCACGCCGAGCGAGGCGAGATACGGCAACCGCGATCGCACGCCCGCGAGATCACCGACGCCGTCGCCGTCGCCGTCCGCGAAACTGCGCGGGTAAATCTGGTAGATCACCGCGTCCCGCCACCAGTCCGCGCTGTTCGCGGGCCTGGTCACGGATGGTGCGACGGAAATGCCACTGCTCACGTCGACCCCGTTCTCGCTGGGAAGGTTGAAAGTAGGTTTAGCGCTCAACCTGAAATGACGGTAATGTGACCCGTGCCATGCTGTCAACCGAGCGGCAGCCGAGCGGGGAAGGCGGGAACGCGAGCGTGCGGGTCACGTTGAAGGACATCGCCCAGAGGGCGGGCGTCAGCATGATGACGGTCTCGAACGTCATCAACGGCAACAGCGCGAGGGTCTCTCCCGCGACGATCGAGCGTATCCAGCGGATCGTCGTGGAGCTGGGGTACGTGCCCAGCCACTCGGCGCGCAGCCTCGCCGCGAAGTCGTCGCGGATGGTCGGCGTGCTGGTGCCGGCGGCCGACGAGGAGAGCCTGACGATCAGCCCGCACAACGTCGCGATCATCGGCCAGCTGGAACGAGAGCTGCGCAAACGCGCCTACGACGTGCTGCTGCGCGGCATCGCCCGGCCCGGCGAGGTCGCGGAGGCGTTGCGGGCGTGGAACCTCGACGGGGCACTGCTGCTGGGCTTCCTCGACGAGGAGATCGCCACGTTCACCGCGAGCTCGGCGGGCCGCACCCGGATCGTCGCGGTGGACAGCTACGCGGACAACCCGGTGACCAGGGGCGTGCGCACCGACGACGCCACCGGAGGCCGGCTGGCCGCCGAGCACCTGCGTGCCCTCGGCCACGTCGACGTCGTCTTCGCCGGCCCGCGCTTCGCCGGTCAAGGCGTTGTCTGGCAACGCTTCCAGGGCTTCAAGGAGGCGCTCGGCGGCGACTGCGCGGTGGAGGCGGCCAACACCACCTACGACGACGGCGTCGCGCTGGGCCGTCGGCTGCGTTCCGACCACCCGTCGGCCACGGCCGTGTTCGCCACCGCCGACATCCTCGCCATCGGCGTCGTGGCCGGGTTGCAGGAGACCGGGGCGAGCGTGCCGGACGACGTGTCGGTGATGGGGTTCGACGACCTGGACCTGTGCCGGTACGTCCGGCCGACGCTGACCACGATCGCGCAGGACCTCCCGGCGAAGGCCGCGACGGCCGTGGCGATGCTGATCGGCGAGATCGAACGCGACGAACAACCGCCGGGGCCCGCCACCCTGGACGTCCACCTGGTGGAGAGGGGGTCGACCGGCCCGGCGCGCTGACACGCGGCACGATCAGGCAAGAGCGCGAGAGCATCGTTCACGTCCCGGCCGCCGTTCGCTGATTCGATCGGATCAGTCGAAGGGGAGGGCGATGACTGACGCCACTCGCAGCCAGATCTCGTTGCAGGTCAACGGAAACACCCACCGCCTGACGGTCGACCACCGCAGGTCGTTGCTCGACGCGTTGCGCGAGGACACGGAGAACACCGGCCCCAAGAAGGGCTGCGACTTCGGCCAGTGCGGCGCGTGCACGGTGCTGCTGGACGGCAAGCGCGTGGTGTCGTGCCTGACGCTCGCGGTCGCCGCCGACGGAGCCCAGGTCACCACGGTCGAAGGGCTCGCGTCCGACGACGAGCTGCGGCCGGTGCAGGAGGCGTTCCTGCGGCTCGACGGGTTCCAGTGCGGGTTCTGCACGCCGGGGCAGCTCTGCTCGGCGGTCGGGGCGCTCGCCGAACACCGCGCGGGCTGGCCGAGCGCGGTCACGGCCGACGTGTCGCCGGAGCACAGGTGTGAACTCGACGCCGACGAGGTGCGCGAGCGGATGAGCGGGAACCTCTGCCGGTGCGGTGCCTATCCGTCGATCGTGCGGGCGGTGCTCGACGCCGCCGGGCGGGAGGAGGTGAAGCGATGAAGGAGTTCGCCTACCGTCGCGCGACCGCCGTCCACGAAGCGTTGACGTCGGTCGCCGAGGCCGACACGAAGTTCCTGGCCGGTGGCACCAATCTCGTCGACCTGATGAAGCGCGGTGTCGAGACTCCTGCCCGCCTGGTCGACGTGCGCGCGTTGCCGTTGAACGGCATCAGTGAGGCCTCCAACGGTGACCTGGTCATCGGCGCGACGACGACCAACAGCGAGACCGCCGCGCATCCGGAGATCCGCCGCCGCTATCCGGCGCTGGCGCAGGCGGTGCTGGCGGGTGCGTCCGGGCAGCTGCGCAACATGGCCACCACCGCCGGAAACCTGTTGCAACGCACCCGATGCGCCTACTTCGCCGATCTGGCCTCCGCGTGCAACAAGCGCGTGCCGGGCAGTGGGTGTGCGGCTCTGGAGGGCGAGCACCACAACCACGCCGTTCTCGGCACGTCGCCGAGCTGCGTCGCGACGAACCCGTCGGACATGGCCGTGGCGCTGATGCTGTTCGACGCGGTCGTGCGGTACGAGACGCTGACCGGCACGGGCGAGATCCCGATCGCGCGGTTCTTCCAGCCGGTCGGCGACACCCCGCACGTCGAGACCACACTGCCCGCCGGTGCGTTGATCACCTCGGTCACCCTGCCGCACAGGGAAGGCGGCCGATCCCGGTACCGCAAGGTCCGTGAGCGCGCGTCCTACGCCTTCGCGAACGTGTCGGTGGCGGCGGATCTGAGCGTGGAGCTCGGCCGGGTGCGGGAGGTCCGCATCGCGCTCGGCGGTGTCGCCTCGCATCCGTGGCGGGCGCAGATCGCCGAGGAACGGCTGCTCGGCGGCCCGGCCACGCCCGAGATGTTCCGTGCCGCCGCCGAAGCCGAGCTGGCCGCCGCGACCCCGTTGCCGCACAACGGCTACAAGGTGCCGCTCGCGCGCAACCTCGTCCAGGCCGTGCTGACCGACCTGACCCGAGCGGAGTGACACGATGACGACAACCCCCGAGGCGATCGGCTCGTCGTGGACCAGGGTCGAGGGCGAGGACAAGCTGCGCGGCCGCGCCCGCTACACCGCCGACATCCCGGTCGAGGGCATGGCACACGGCGCCCTGGTCACGGCCACGATCACCCGCGGCCGGATCACCGGCATCGACACCGCGGAAACCCTCGCGTCGCCAGGCGTGATCGGCGTCGTCGACCACCGCAACGCCCCGCGCCTCAACCCGGAGGCGGGCTCACCGTTCTTCGGCCCGGACGGACAGTTCCTGCTGCTGCAGAACGACGAGATCGAGCACGGCGGCTGGCCGGTGGCGCTCGTCGTGGCGGAGACGCCGGAGCAGGCGCGAGCGGGAGCCGAGCGGCTGCGGGTGTCCTGTGTAGAGCAACCGCACGACATCGGCTTCTCGGCCGGCCACCCGTTGCTGCGGCCCGCGTTGTCCTCGTTCGGCCCGGACGCTGACAAGGGCGATCTCGACGCCGAGCTGGCCCAGTCCGTCGTCACGGTGGACGAGCGGTACTTCACGCCGCCGGAGTCCGCCTGCGCGATGGAACCGCACGCGGCGACGGTGTGGCTGGAGGACGGCAAGATCCGCGCGTTCGACACGAACCAGGCCCCGTTCGGCACGGCACAGATGCTGTCGGTGTTGTTCGACCGGCCGTTGACGGACGTGCGCGTCGAGGCGGAGCAACTCGGCGGCGGGTTCGGCGGCAAGACGGGTGTGGGGCCACAGCTGATCCTGGCGACGATGGCGGCGATGGTCTTCGACCGGCCGATCCGGGTTGCTCTGACCAGGGAAGAGGTGTTCCTCACGACGTCCGCGCGGGCCGCGACCGAACAGCGCGTGCGGCTCGGCGCCGACCCCGGCGGCCGGTTGCGGGCGATCGGGCACGAGGCCGCGTTCGAGCTCTCGGTGAAGGCCGAGTACATCGAGAACTGCGTCGAGGTCGCCAAGGTCCTCTACGCCGCCGATGCCATCCGCACCCGGATCAACGTGGTGCCGCTGCACATCCTGCCGCCGAACTCGCTGCGCGCACCCGGCACCGCGCCCGGCTCGTTCGCGCTGGAGTCCGCGATGGACGAACTGGCTGAACGCCTGCAGGTCGACCCGCTGGACCTGCGCCGCCGCAACGAACCCGAGGTCGGTCCGGTGAGCGGGCATCCGTTCACCAGCCGCAACTTCCTGCTGTGCGTCGAGGAGGGCGCGCGGACGTTCGGCTGGGCCGGTCGCGACCACCGGCCTCGACGGCGTCGTGAAGGCCACCTGCTGATCGGCACCGGGATGGCCGGAACCTCGTTCCTCACCACCGCCTTCCCGTCCTCGGCGACGATCACCGCGGAGCCGGACGGCACGTTCACCGTCGCGATCGCGGCGATGGACATCGGGACCGGCGCCCGCACGGCGTTGACCGCGATCTCCGCCGACGTGCTGCACGTCGACCGTTCCAAGATCCGGTTGAAGATCGGCGACAGCGCGCTGGGACCGGCCTGGGGCGCGGGCGGTTCACTCGGCACGACGTCGTGGTCCTGGGCGATCTCCTCGGCGGCCGGGGAGTTGCTGGCCCTGCTGGAGTCGAAGCCGCCGCTGCCGGTGTCGGTCACGTCCGACACGACCAACGAGATCTTCAGCCTGCCGCCACGCGAGCGGCACGCCTACAGCGCGATCTTCGCCGAGGTCGCGGTCGATCCCGCGACCGGGGAGGTGCGGGTGCGCAGGCTGGTCGGGCGGTTCGCGGTCGGGCGGGTGGTGAACCCGCTGATGGTGCGCAGCCAGCTGGTCGGCGGCATGATCATGGGGCTGTCCATGGCGTTGCACGAGCAGGTCGTGCGCGACGAGGTCACGGGCAGACAGGTGAACGCGGACTTCGCCGGCTACCACTTCGCGGCGAACGCGGACGTGCCGTTCATCGACGCCGACGTCGTGGAGGACCACGAGCCGGACAACCCGCTGGGGCTCAAGGGACCAGGGGAGATCGGCACGGTGGCGGTCGCCGCGGCCGTCGCGAACGCCGTGTGGCACGCGACGGGCAAGCGGCAGCGCCGGTTGCCGATCACGCTCGACCGCGTGATCGAGGACTGACCGTGCTGCGCGAGGTGTGGCCGTTCGTGCTGGAGAAGCAGAACGAACCGGTGGTGCTCGCCCGGCTCGTCGATCGCGACGGTCCGGGTGCGCGCCCGCTCGGCGCCACCATGGCGATCGCCGCGGACGGAACGTGGCGCGGGTCGGTGTCCGGCGGCTGCGTCGAGGGGATGGTGCTCGACGCAGCCCGTGCCGTGCTCGACGGCGAGGCGCCCGGCGTCGCCGTCGTCGCGCCGGGCGCGCACCTCATGCCGTGGGAGGAAACCCCTGCGTGCGCTGGAGAACTGCGGGTGCTGCTCACGCACGTACCGGATGATCCGGTGCGTTCGGCGATCACCTCGGCGATCTCGAACGACCGGCCGCTGTCGGTGCGGATCGACCTCACGCCGCCGTACGCGTGGTCGGTGGGGACCGCTCCCGGCGACGGTCCGGCGTTCGTCGAGGATCTGCCGGGACGGAACACGCTCGTCCTGGTCGGCGCCACCGACCTCGCCGCGAGCGTGGCCGTGCTGGCGGAGTCGTCGCACCACAGGGTGGTCGTCCTCGATCCCCGGCCCGGCCACGTCGAATCGGGAGCGTTTCCGGTGTCCTGCCAGGTGATCCGCGCGTGGCCGGACGAGTGGATCACCTCGCTCGGTCCGGGGGACGCCGTGGTCACGCTCACGCACGACCCGCGCATCGACGACCGGGCGATCCGTGCCGCGCTGAGCAGCGGAGCCGGGCACGTCGCCGCGCTGGGCAGCAGAGCGACGCACGCCCAGCGGTTGCGGCGGCTGGCGGGAGTGCCCGGACTGGAACGGGTGTGCGGTCCGGCCGGGCTCGACCTCGGTGGCACGTCGCTCGCCGAGACCGCGCTGTCGATCCTCGCGGAGGTGGTGGCGGTGGGCAACGCGCGGTCCGGGCGGCGCCTGCGCGACGGCCACGACTCGATCAGGACGACGTTGCCGGCGTGGTGAGGAGACCGATGAACCCGGCCTGCCGGGGCGCTGGTCGACTCGACGGTCGCCGCCGAACGCGCGCGCCGAGCCCGCCGCTGTCGTGCGTGACCTGCGGCCTGTCCGGTGGGTCTCCAGGTCAAACGATCCAGGCACCATCCGTAACTTCCCGGAAACTTGTCCGGTTTGACATGCCCGATACCTCCGTTCGGACGTAGCCCGGCGCCAGAACCGTGTGCGTGGATGTAGGGGAGCGCTCTTACAACGTTGTAAAAACGAAGGGGATCTTCGCTGATGAAGAAAGCCGCCCCCGTACTCGTCGCTCTGCTGCTGGCGTTGGGCATAGCGCCCGGACTGCCGTCCGCGAGTGCCGCCGAGCCCGTGCACGGCCTCAAGGGCGAGTACTTCAGCATGTCGGCACCGGGTGCGCGGGACTTCGCGACCCTGGGTGGGACCGTGCTGGACGCCGACGTCAACCAGGGTGACCTCACCGGCGTCTTCGGATTCCTCAACGGCCGCACCGAGCACACGACGGCCCGCTGGACCGGGCAGATCGCGGTGCCGCAGTCCGGCGACTACACGTTCCACGCCATCGGCGACAACGGGTTCCGGCTGCTGATCGACGACAAACCGGTGATCGACCACTGGGTGCCCGACTGGGACCGCGAGCAGACCAGCGCGCCGGTGACGCTCACCGCCGGGCGCCAGTACGCGTTCAAGCTGGAGATGTTCCAGGACGTCGGCGGCGCCAACATGTTCCTGCGCTGGTCGAGCCCGACGATCGCGAAGCAGCTCGTGCCGGAGTCCGCGTTCACGCCGCCCGCAGACTTCCAGGTCGTGCCGCGCACGGCCGAGGTCTCCAAGGACGGGCGCACCCTCACCGCGGACTTCGGTGGCCGCGTCACGGGCGCGAACGACCTGAAGGACCACCTGCGCGTCGACGTCGACGCCACCCCGTTCCCGATCTCGCTCATCACCACGAGCCGGAACAAGGTGACGATCCGGCTGGGCGAGCGGGTGCTGAAGGGTCAGCGGATCCGCATCTACTACGACGGCGCGGGCGCGCTCGCGGTCGACGGCAAGAAGGTCGAGAAGACCGCTCGCACGACGGGCAACGTCTCCACGGAACGGCTCAGGACGCCGTGGGGCGAGAAGGTCGACACGCGCAACCCGTTGCCGGAGTATCCGAGGCCGCAGCTGGAACGCGACAAGTGGCTCAACCTCAACGGCCCGTGGGAGTTCGCCGGCGCCAAGGCGGGCGAGCAGCCGGTGTTCGGCAAGAAGCTGCGCGAGAAGGTCGTCGTGCCTTATCCGATCGAGTCGCAGCTCTCCGGGCTCGAACGGCACGAGGACCACATGTTCTACCGCCGCACGGTCAACGTCCCGAACGACTGGAAGATCGGTTCCGGGCAGCGGCTGAAGCTCAACTTCGGCGCGGTCGACTACGAGGCCAAGGTCTGGGTGAACGGCAAGCTCGTCGCCGAGCACACCGGTGGCTACACGGCGTTCAGCGCGGACATCACCGACGCCCTCAAGCGCGGTGAGCAGGAGATCGTCGTCGCCGTCACCGACACCACCGGCCCGAACCAGCCCAAGGGCAAGCAGTCGCCCAACCCCAGCGGCATCTTCTACACGCCGTCGTCGGGCATCTGGCAGACCGTGTGGCTGGAACCGGTCGCGGACAAGGGCATCGACGAGATCAAGACGACCCCCGACCTCGCCACCAGTTCGCTCGCGGTCACCGTCAAGTCCGCGGGCAACGCCACCGTCACGGCGGTCGCCAGGGACGCCAAGGGCAAGCAGGTCGGCACGGTCACCGGACCGGCGAACTCCAAGCTCACGCTGCCGGTGCCGAACGCGCACCTGTGGACGCCGGACGACCCGTACCTCTACAAGCTCGACATCACGCTCGGCAAGGACAAGGTCAAGAGCTACTTCGGCATGCGGTCCACCGGCATGACGACCATCGGTGGCACGCCGAAGCTGACGCTCAACGGCCAGCCGATCTTCAACCTGATGCAGCTCGACCAGGGCTTCTACCCGGACGGCCTGAACACCGCGCCGAGCGACGAGGCGCTGGTCTTCGACCTGAAGGCGCAGAAGGACCTCGGCTTCAACGCGGTCCGCAAGCACATCAAGGCGGAACCCGCCCGCTGGTACTACCACGCTGACCGGCTCGGACTGCTGGTGTGGCAGGACTTCGTGGCCCTCGAGGACGGCAACAACCCGCTCTCGCAGGAGCGGTTCGTCAAGGAGGGCAAGGAGCTGATGCACCAGCTCCAGAACTACCCGTCCATCTACGCCTGGATCGTGTTCAACGAGGGCTGGGGCGAGTGGGACCGCACGGTGACCGGCCAGATCACCGACGAGGTCAAGGCCATCGACCCGAGCCGGATCGTCAGCGCGCACAGCGGCGTGAACTGCTGCGCCTCCAAGGGTGACAGCGGCAAGGGCGACGTCATCGACCACCACGACTACAACAACACCGACCCGGCCCGTCCGGACGGCAAGCGCGTCGTGATGGACGGTGAGCACGGCGGCTTCACGCTGCGCACGCCGGGACACCAGTGGCCCGGTGCGCCGATCGCGATCTACAGCGGTGTGGCGGACAAGGCGGCGCTGACGGCGAAGTACGTCGACAACACCCGCACGTTCTACCTCGGTCAGGCCCGCGCTGAGATGTCCGCGTCGGTCTACACGCAGGTCACCGACCTGGAAGGCGAGCTCAACGGGCTCTGGACCTACGACCGCAAGCGCATCAAGGTCGATCCCGGTCCGGTCCGCGAGATCAACCGGCGCGTCATCGAGGCCGGGGCGAACGCGGGCAAGCCGTACGACTACGCGGGCAGCGGCGAGTGGAAGCTGAGCGAGACCAAGGGCGCGACGGCCAAGGACTCGACCGGCAAGAACCCGCTGACGCTCAGCCCGACCGGCGCCACCTGGAAGGACGGCGCGCTGGAGTTCCGCAACGGCTCGGCGGACACCTACGGCCCGGTCGTCGACACGACCAAGGACTACACGGTGTCGGCGAAGGTGCGGCTGAACGAGGTGCCGGGCGGCTACGCCACCGCGGTGAGCCAGGACGGCCGGGAGCGGGAGAACCCCTTCTACCTGCAGTACGGCCAGGGCGCGTTCGCGTTCAGCACGCCGGGAGGCAACCGCGCCCGGTTCGAGACCACGCCGGAGATCGGTCGCTGGTACGAGCTCAAGGGAGAGAAGAAGGGCAGCGAGATCCGGCTCTACCTCGACGGCGCGCTGGTGGCCACGGCCCCGGCGGGACCGGCGATCGTGAGCACCGGCGCGCTCGCGGTGGGACGTGCCAAGTACAACGGCCAGAACGTCGACTACTGGCCTGGTGCGATCAAGGACGTCGTCGTGACCTCTTGATGTTGGGAGAACGCTCTCCGATCGTGGTACAACCGGTGCATGAGCAAGGCCGCACCCACGTTGGAGGACGTTGCCAGAGTCGCGGGCGTGTCCCGCGCGACGGTGTCACGGGTCGTCAACGGCACGCGCAACGTCGATCCTGACATCCAGGAGACGGTGCGCAACGCGATCGAGCAGACCGGGTACACGCCCAACCGCGTGGCCCGGTCTCTCGTCACTCGGCGCACCGGCACGGTCGCGCTGGTGATCTGCGGCGCCGGCGGGGGCTCGGACGTGTTCACCGACCCGTTCTTCGGCCGCGTGACGGCGGGCGTGGTCGACTTCCTGCGCACGCACAGCGTGCACCCGGTGCTCATGCTCGCCGACTCGGACCACGCGCGGACCGAGGTCGTCGAGTTCCTCAGACAGGGCAGCGCCGACGGCGCGCTGCTGGTGTCGACCCATCCCGCCGACCCGTTGCCCGCCCGGCTGCTCGAAGCCGGGGTTCCCGCGGTGCTCTACGCCCGGCCCGGCAGTCCGATGCCGGTGAGCTACGTCGACATGGACCACCGCGCGGGCGGCAGGATGGCCGCGGACCACCTGGTGGCGGCGGGGCGGTACAACATCACCACGATCTCCGGCCCGATGGACGTGCTCGCGAGCCAGGACAGGCACGCCGGCTTCCGCGACGCGATGGCACGGCACGGGTTCCCGTTCGTCCCGACCGTCGAGGGCGGTTTCACGGCCGAGAGCGGCACGGCCGCGATGCACCGGCTCCTCACCGAGTGCCCGGACCTCGACGCCGTGTTCGCCGCGAACGACCTGATGGCGCAGGCGGCCGTGGACGTGCTGCAGGAACACGGACTGCGCGTGCCCGGTGACGTCGCCGTGGTCGGGTTCGACGACAGCGCGCCCGCCCTCGCCTGTCGCCCGCCGCTCACCACGATCCGGCAGCCCGTGGAGCGGATGGCCGCCTCGATGGCCGAGTTGTTGCTCGCCGACCTGGAAAAACCGGGACAACGGCCGAAATCCGTCATCTTCGAACCGGAACTCGTCGTACGGGCCTCTGCCTGATTGACCTGTTCGACACCCGGCGTTAACGTCCCTTGGGAGAGCGCTCTCACGCCCCTGTCCAAGGCTTTCAGCCCTTTCCCCGTCAGGCAGGATCATGGGCTCAACCCTGTCCAGGGCCGCCGCGCTGTCCGCTGCCGCCCTGTGTTTAGTGACCACGATCAGCGTTACCTCCCAAGCGGGTGCCGCCGCGTGCGGTACCTCCAACGTCGCTCTCAACAAGTCCGCCACCGCGTCGTCGACCGAGAACGGTGGCACCCCTGCTTCCGCTGCCGTGGACGGCAACGCCGATACGCGCTGGTCCTCGCAGTTCTCGGATCCGCAGTGGTTGCAGGTCGATCTGGGTTCCAGTCAGCAGGTCTGCCGCGTGTCGCTGAGCTGGGAAGGCGCGTACGGCAAGGCGTTCCAGGTCCAGGTGACCGACACCCCGGCGAACGCGAGTTCCTGGAGCAACCTCTACTCGACCACGACCGGTACAGGTGGCACGCAGTCGGTCGACGTCACCGGGTCCGGCCGCTACCTGCGCGTGCTCGGCACGCAGCGCGGTACTGGTTACGGCTATTCGTTGTGGGAGCTGGGAGTCTTCACGACCACCGACACGCCGGGTGTGCCGCCGACCGACCCGCGCAACCCCGACTTCGGCCCGAATGTGTTCGTCTACGGGCCGGGTTCGTCGCAGTCGGAGATGCAGTCGCGCCTCGACTCCATCGCGACGCAGATGAAGACCAACCAGTTCGGGCCGCAGCGCTACGCCGTGCTGTTCAAGCCCGGCAGCTACAACGCCGACGTGAACCTGCGGTTCTACACGCAGATCGCGGGGCTCGGGCTGATGCCGGACGACGTGAACATCAACGGCCACATCCGCGTCGAGGCAGACTGGCTCCAGCAGGGCAACGACCCGAACAACCTCGGCAACGCCACGCAGAACTTCTGGCGCGGCACCGAGAACCTCTCGGTCACCCTGCCTCCCAACCAGATCGAGCGCTGGGCGGTCTCGCAGGCCACCGCGTACCGGCGGATGCACCTGCGCGGTCAGGCACACCTGTGGAACGGCTACGACGGCTGGGCCAGCGGCGGTCTGATCGTGGACAGCAAGATCGACGGCGTCACCGTCTCCGGTTCGCAGCAGCAGTTCCTGACCCGCAACAGCAACCTGGCCGGTGGCTGGTCGGGGTCGGTGTGGAACATGGTGTTCGCGGGCACGCAGGGCGCGCCGCCCAACAACTTCCCGAACCCGTCGCACACGACGGTGGACAACTCGCCGGTGACGCGGGAGAAGCCGTACCTGTACTTCGACAACTCCGGTGAGTACCGCGTCTTCTTGCCCGCCTTGCGGCAGAACTCGCGCGGTACGAGCTGGGAGAACGGCAACCCCGGCACGTCGGTGTCGCTGGCGGACTTCTTCATCGTCAAGCCCGGCACCTCGGCCGCGACGATCAACGCGGCTTTGGCGCAGGGCAAGCACCTGCTGCTCACGCCGGGCATCCACCAGCTCGACGACACGATCCGGGTGACCCGCCCGAACACGGTCGTGCTGGGGCTGGGACTTGCGACCCTGACGCCCACGACGGGCAAGGCCGCGCTGACCACGTCCGATGTGGACGGTGTGAAGCTGGCCGGGTTCCTGGTCGACGCAGGCGTGCAGAACTCCCCGGTGCTGCTGGAGATCGGTGACTCCAGCGCCACCTCGCACGCGGCGAACCCGACCTCGTTGCACGACGTGTACCTGCGTGTCGGCGGGTCGCAGGCCGGTAAGGCCACGGTCAGCATGCGCGTCAACAGCCGCAACACGATCATCGACCACACCTGGGTGTGGCGCGCCGACCACGGCACGGGCGTCAGCTGGACGGCCAACCCCGGTCAGAACGGTGTGGTCGTCAACGGCGACAACGTGATCGCGTACGGGTTGTTCGTCGAGCACTACCAGCAGCACAACCTGGTCTGGAACGGCAACGGCGGTCGCGTTTACCTGTACCAGAACGAGCTGCCGTACGACCCGCCGAACCAGGCCGCGTGGATGAACGGGTCCAAGCGGGGCTGGGCCGGGTACAAGGTGGCTGATTCGGTGACCACCCACGATGCGTTCGGCGTCGGCGTGTACGCGTTCAACCAAGCTGATCCGAGCATCGTCACCGACAACGGCTTCGAGGCGCCGAACCGGTCAGGAGTTCGGTTCACGCACCTCGTGGCGGTGTCGCTGGGCGGCGTGGGCACGATCGCCAACGTCATCAACGGCACGGGCGGTCAGGCGGACCTGGCGAACCAGGTCCGGTACGTCGTGAACTACCCCTGACCGAGCCTGGTGAGCTGATCCCTGCGTGACGACTCGACGGACGCCGCGAACTCCTTGGTCGCGGCGTCCGTTCCGTTCTCCTGTTCACTGCGAGCGAGTTTGGCCGTCTGGTCGAGGTGCTCGTGCAGCTTCTTGGTGAGCGCCGAGGGATCCGTTCTGATGGTCAGCAGATCGGCCGCGGAGACCAGGCCCGGCATCTGGTGGCCCGCGTGCACGTTGGTGTCCGGCAACCCTGCCCGGTCACGCAACTGCCGCAGGCGGACCAGTTCGTCCGAGTGCGATGCCTTGAGCTCTGCCGCGAACCGGGCGATCTGGGGCGGGGCGACGTCGAGTGCCGGCAGGAGCTGTTCGTTCATCGGGATCATCAGCTGCACCCACGCGGTGTCCGTGGCGTTGAACGGGGACACCGGCGGCGCGGGCGGGGGAGTGGGCGCGGCACATCCCGCCAGCAGCAACGCGGAAACACCCCAGGGCACGCGCCGCCCTGGGGTGCATGAGGCGAGGAACCTCACCGCGGCAACCGGTAGTCCGGTCCTAGTGCGGCGCCTCGATTCGGCTTGTACAGGTCGAACCCGCGTGGGTCGCACTGCAGCCCGCCGTTGATGCAGTGCCGGACCAGCGCGGCCTGAGTGGGTGCGTCCCAGGCGTTCATGAAGTCGTAGTGCCAGGTGTAGCCGCGTCCGCTGGAGAGTCGTACGCGGGACATGTCACCGGACACCGGGAACGCCATCTTGAACTCGATCATCGGAACGGCGACCGGGTGACTTGACGGGCACACCAGCGTCGCGCGGTCCGGGTAGGCCATGTGGGACTTGTGGTCCGCTGAGTCGAGGTCGCGGCCGTTCCAGCAGCTCGGGGCCTGGTAACGGACGTTGAGCTGACTGCCGGGCGTGCAGTACGCCGGGATGTCCCAGTTGTGGAAGCTGTCGCCGCACTCCCAGCCCTCGACCGCGCCGGGCGCGGTGCGGAACTGTTCCTGCGTCGCCGTGGGACTGCCGACCACGAACCGCATGCCCGGCGGGAACGGCACGACGTCCTGGTACCTCAGGATGCCGGACTTGTAGTAGATGACCTGCGGGAAGTTCGGAGGCACGATCTGGTCGCCGTTGATGACCGACGGGAACCAGTACGCGGACTTGTCGTCGGGCGTCTTGCAGTTGGTCTGAGCACCCTTGAGCGAGTCGTTCGTGCTGCGGGCGTTGGTCGAGGGATTGCCGAGGAAGGTGTGCATGTGCGACGCGCCCGGCAGTCCCGGGAAGACGATCGGGTCGTCCGGGAGATGGGTCGTGACCGAGCAGTTCGCCTGGAACTCGTGGTGCGTGACCAGGTCATCGGCCTGAGCCGAGTTGGTCGCGACCACGACCACGGCCGCCACCAGGGCAGCCGTCATCGATAGTGCGCTGAGTTTTCGGGACACCAATGTCCTCCTGCCGACGTGGGGGAACCGGCTTGGAGAGCGCTCTCCCAAACAGCGTCCCGCTAGCCCTCCCGAGGTGTCAAGACCGGTTCTTTTGACACCGCCGACGTCTGGTCGTAACGTTCGACGGCAGGGTTGTGAGAGCGCTCTCCTCCTACATCCCTACCTGTGGCAGGAGGCGCGATGGTCCGCGTCCGCTCCATCTGCACGGTGATCGCCGTGCTCCTCGGCCTGGCAGTCCTACCGGCTCACGCCGCTCCCACCCTGCTCTCCCAGGGCAAACCCGCCCTCGCCTCGTCGACCGAGAACGGCGGCACGCCCGCCTCGGCCGCGGTCGACGGTGATCCGGGAACCCGTTGGTCCAGTGCGTGGAGCGACCCGCAGTGGCTGCGGGTCGACCTGGGCGCCTCTTCGACGGTCAGCCGGGTCGAGCTCGACTGGGAGTCCGCGTACGCGACGGCGTTCGAGATCCAGGTCTCCGCCGACGGCAACGCGTGGCAGCCGATCCGTTCGGTGACCGGTTCGACGGGCGGCCGGCAGGGTTACGACGTGACCGGCACCGGCCGGTACGTCCGAGTTCTCTCGACTCAGCGCGCCAACGGTTACGGCGTTTCGTTGTGGGAGTTCCGGGTCTACGGCGAGCAGGGCGGTGTCGTGCCGGGGACCGGTGTGCGGGTGACCGGGTCGCAGGGTAATTGGCGGCTGACGGTGGATGGTCAGCCGTGGGTGGTGAAGGGGTTGACCTGGGGTCCGCCTGCTGCGGATGCGGCGCGGTACATGCCGGAGTTGAAGTCCATGGGTGTCAACACGTTGCGCACCTGGGGTACGGACGCTTCGACTCGTCCGTTGTTGGATGCGGCTGCCGCTAATGGTCTCCGCGTGATCAACGGGTTCTGGCTACAGCCTGGTGGTGGTCCTGGTTCGGGTGGTTGCGTGAACTACGTGACCGACGGCCAGTACAAGGCGGACATGTTGGGTCAGATTCGTCAGTGGGTCACCACGTACAAGGATCATCCTGGTGTGCTGATGTGGAACGTCGGCAACGAGTCCATCCTCGGCTTGCAGAACTGCTACTCCGGCGCCGAGCTGGAGACCCAGCGGGTCGAGTACGCGAAGTACATCAACGAAGCGGCGCGGGCGATCCACGCCATCGACACCAACCACCCCGTGACGAACACGGACGCGTGGACCGGTGCGTGGGTCTACCTCAAGGCGCACACGCCCGACCTGGACCTGTACTCGGTCAACTCCTACGGCAACGTCTGCAAGGTCCGTCAGGACTGGATCTCCGGTGGCTACACGAAGCCGTACATCCTGACCGAGGCCGGACCGGCCGGTGAGTGGGAAGTGCCCAACGACGCCAACGGCGTGCCCGCGGAACCGACCGACGTCCAGAAGCGCGACGGCTACACGCAGGCGTGGAACTGCATCATCGGCCACACCGGGGTGTCGTTCGGTGGCACGTTGTTCCACTACGGCACGGAGTACGACTTCGGTGCTGTCTGGTTCAACCTGACGCCTGCCGGTAAGAAGCGGCTGTCGTTCTACTCGGTGCAGAAGGCGTTTGGTGGCGCCACTCCGGCGAACACTCCACCGGTGATCTCGGCGATGAACCTGCCGCAGACCATCGCCGCCGGTGCGCCGTTGAACATCGACGTGGCCGCGTCCGATCCCAACGGTGACGCTATCCAATGGTCGGCGGCGTTCAACAGCAAGTACATCGACAACAGCGGAGGACTCGCGGGGACTCCCGTGCAGGTCAACGGAAACCGGCTCACCGTCACCGCACCCGACCGCCTCGGCGTGTGGAAGGTCTACGTGATGGCTGAGGACGGGCGCGGCAACATCGGCATCGAGACCCGCTCGGTTCGAGTCGTGGCACCGCAACCGTCTGGTGTGAACGTCGCTCAGGGCAAGCCCACGCTCGCCTCCTCCTACCAGCAGGTCGGTGATGGGGCGCCGTTCCCGCCGTCGAACGCGGTGGACGGTAACGGAACCTCGCGCTGGGCCACGGACTGGGCCGATCCGCAGTGGATCCGGGTCGATCTGGGTGCGGTGACCACGTTCCAGCACGTGCAGTTGGTGTGGGAAGGCGCTTTCGGGCGTGCCTATGAGATCCAGGTGTCCGACGACGGCACCAACTTCCGGTCCGTCTACGGCACCACCACCGGCAACGGTGGAGTGGACTCGATCGACGTGACGGCGACCGGCCGTTACGTCCGGCTGCACGCCACCCAGCGAGGAACCGGCTGGGGCTACTCGCTCTACGAGTTCGGGATCTATCGGCGCTGATCTACACCAGTTCGACGCGCACGACCACGTCGTCCGCAGGGCTGATCGCGTTGGTGCTGACCAGATCGCCGTGACGAACGCGTCCGTCGCCGCTCACGTCCACGTGGGCGGCGACGTTCAGCGCCTGGCCGTCCCCGTCGAGCTGGAACGGCAGGCGCTGCTCGGCCGTGTCGTCGCGGGAGAACTCGCTGACGTGCTCGGCTTTCGTGACCGCGGGCGCGTCGGCGAGGAAGACGTCGAGCAGCCGCACCCGCAGCACCGCCCGGCCGAACGCGGGCGTGCCTGCCGGGATCACGACGGTGCCGTGCACCTGATCAGTTCAGCACGGCGAAGCGGGCCTCGATGTCGACGGGGCCGCCGGTGAGGTTGCGGATCTCGATGAAGTACTTGATCAGCCCGGCGGCCTGCCGGTCGACCTGCACCTTCCACTCGATCTGCTGGGCGCCGTCGACCATCGGCCACGTCGGCACGACCATCCACACCACCCGCCAGGCCTCCGGCCAGCTGTGGGTGAACCAGCGCCGCGACGACCCGCCGGGCACCTGTCCTCGGAACTGCACACCAAGTCGCATCGGGATTCCCCCTTCAGTCTTGTGGGTCAGGCGCGGGACCGGCGTCGTCAGCCTCGGGCTGGGCTTCGACGGCGGCGTTCTCGGTGTCGGCGGCGGCATCTGGTGCCGCGCCTCCGTTGCCCGCGGCCTGCGCGGGTTCGGCCACGACCAGGTCGTCGAGCGACGCGGGGGCGGCCCCGCCGTCGAGGTCGGCGCTCATGGCAGCTCCTCTCACAGTGCGTCCGGCGACCAGCCGAGCACGTCGTAGCGGGCCTCGATCTCGACCTGACCGGCGGTCAGGTTCCTGATGGCGAGGAAGTACTTGAGCAGCCCACCGGACTGCCGGGTGACCTGGGTGGTCCACTCGATCTGCGCCGGGCCGTCGACGGCGGGCGCGGTCGGCACGACCGTCCACAGCACGTACCAGTGGGCGGGCCAGCTGTGGGTGAACCAGGTCCGCGTCGAGTTCGCCGCGACGGAGCCCGTGAACTGCACGCCGCGGAACACCGCGGCCGGTTCGAGGCCGCTGTACATCGCCCGCACCGCCGCGCAGTCGCCGGGGCTGAGGCCGTCGCGCTGGCCGATCGCGACGTTCTGGGTCGGCGTGATCGTGTTGCGGCTCGTGTCGATGGCGAACGCGCGCGGCGGGTAATGCATGATCGAGTGGTAGTCGTACGGACCGACGTCGTCTCCGTCGGTGATGTGCTGGTTGAAGTTGTGGGCGTTCTGCTGCTGGACGTTCGTGAAGTCGATCGTCACGAAGTTGTTGCGGTCCTCGCGGCTCTGCTCGTGCCACAGACCGACGCTGTGCCCGATTTCGTGAATGGTCGCGCCGGTCGGGCAGGTCGTCGCCAGCGTGATGTTCTGCCGGTTTCCCCGCATGCCCACGGGAGAACTGCACCCGTCACCGGGCTGGAAACGAATGAAATTCGTGTCTGTCGCGTTTCTCGGCACCAGCCGAATGCGCGTGTTGCGTTCCCAGTGCGCGATGGCGTTGTGCACGCGCGCCTGGTCCGGCAGGGCGGGGTCGATCTCGAACGGCACCCGCCCGCCCGGCCAGCGGAACTGCTGACCTGGGATGACCACGCCCTCCGGGTGCAGCTCGCCGTCCCGCACAAGGGTGAGCACGATGTCGCCCTCGACCATCGGCTCGCCGTCGACCTCGGTGTACAGCACGGCTTTCGCGCCCTGGTTCTGCGTCTGGATCATGCCGGTTCTGAGTTCGGGGCCGACGCGGAACTGGCCGCTGCCACTCGATTCGGTCATCGTGTTCACTCCCGTCCACGCAGAAGACCAACAATCCTGACCCCGAATGGCAGGATCCCCCAGGGTCGAAGGTCTCCGTCGCATTCGCGGAATCGATGGATTGTGCAAAGTGGTGGTGTAACGGCAAAGCGGCGAAGGGCGACCTCCCCGATCGGCCTAGGGTGGAAGCATGCCTTCCGCTGTCATCGTCGAATACGACGCCGCCTGGCCAGTTCGCGCACGACAACTCCTCGCTGAGGTGCGTTCGGCCTTCGCGTCACTGCCTGGGGCGGAGGGCTTCGGCTACGAGCACATCGGCTCGACCGCCGTGCCGGGCCTCGGCGCCAAGCCGATCGTGGACCTGCAGGTGCGCATGCCCGACCTGCCGCCACTCGACGACCTGGCCGGGCTGCTGGCGTCCACCCCGTTCGTCCCGGCACACGGCGCGCGGCCGGATTCCCCTGGCGTGTACCGGGACGCGAGGAGGCCCGGCGACCGATCGGATGACGCCGTCTACGAGAAGCGCCTGTTCCACTCCCCGGCGGAGAGCGCCATCCTGCACGTCCGCCGCGCCGACTCGCCGTTCGCGCGGTTCGTCGTGGACTTCCGCGACTGGCTGCGGTGTCACCCCGAGCAGGCCCTGCGCTACGAGCAGATCAAGCGCGGGCTCGCCGACGAGCACGCGGGCGCCCAGGACTACGACGACTACACGCGCGCCAAGACGGCGTTCTTCACCGAGATTCACCCGCGACTGCGTGACTGGGCAGCCGGATCGTGACGCGCAGGCCGCCTTCCGGGCGCGGCACGATGTCGAGTGCGCCTTCGTGCGCGCGGACGATGCTGTGCACGATGGCGAGGCCCAGGCCGACACCCGCGTGATCGTCGTCGCGAACGCGTTCGCCGCCGCGTTGGAACGGTTCGGTGAGCGTCGGCACCAGGTCCGCGGGGAGCACCCGGCCCGTGTTCTCGACCCGCACGACGCACGCCTGGTGCTGCGGTTCGGTGTGGACGGTGATCGTGCCGCCGGCCGGGAGGTTGTGGACGATGGCGTTCTGGACGAGGTTCGTGATCACGCGCAGGAGCAGTTCCGCGGAACCGGTCGTGGTCGCCTTCCCGCCGGTGACGTCGAGCGTGATCCCGCGCCGTTCCGCCAGGGGGAGAAGGGTTTCGGCGGCCTCCTCGGCGATCAGCGAGAGGTCGACGGGCTCGCGGCTGAACAGACCCCGGTCGCCCCGGCTGAGCAGCAGCAGGGCCTCGGTGAGGTCGATCGCGCGGCGGCTCGAGGTGTGCAGGCGGTCGAGGAACTCGCGGTCGACCAGCGCCGGGTCCTGACGGGCCAGGTCCAGCAGGGACTGCGAGATGGCCAGCGGGGTGCGCAGTTCGTGGGACGCGTTGGCGGCGAACCTGCGTTGCTCGGCGACGTGCGATTCGAGTTTGCCGAGCATGTCGTCGAAGACGTCGGAGAGTTCGCGGAACTCGTCCGCCTTGCCGGGAAGCCGGATCCGGTGCGACAGGGACCCCTTGGCGGCCAGCCGGGCGGCGTCCGCGATCTTGTCGAGCGGGGAGAGCATGCGGCCTGCCAGCAGCCATCCGCCGAGCAGGCCGAACGCCACCAGGAACAGCATGGCGATGGCGGCGGCGCGGCCGAAGATGCGGGAGAGCAGGTAGCGGTTGGGGCTGGTGAAGAGCAGGCCCTTGTCGTTGTCGGGCAGGTAGCGCAGCAGGTACCACCAGGCCACCGCGATCAGCACGGCGCCGGCCACGACGACGATTCCCGCGTAGCTGAGGGTGAACTTCAGGCGGGCGCTCAGGCCGGGACGCCTAGCCATCCGCGTCGATGCGGTAGCCGACACCCGGCACGGTCGCGATCAGCCACGGTTCGCCGAGCCGCTTGCGCAGCGCCGAGACCGTGATGCGGACGGCGTTGGTGAACGGGTCGGCGTTCTCGTCCCAGGCCCGCTCCAGCAGTTCCTCGGCGCTGACGACCCCGCCCTGCGCGCCGACCAGCACCTCGAGCACCGCGAACTGCTTGCGGGTCAGCGCGACGTACTGCCCGTCGCGGAACACCTCGCGCCGGAACGGGTCGAGCCGCAGACCGCCGATCTCGCTGACCGGGGGCCGTGCGTACGCGCGCCGGCGAGCGAGTGCCCGTAGCCGCAGCACCAGTTCCCGCAGCTCGAACGGCTTCGTGAGGTAGTCGTCGGCACCGAGCCCGAACCCGGACGCCTTGTCGTCGATCCGGTCGGCCGCGGTGAGCATGAGGATCGGCATGCCGCTGCCGGACGCGACGATCCGCCGCGCCACCTCGTCCCCGGACGGCCCGGGAATGTCGCGGTCGAGCACCGCGAGGTCGTAGGAGTTGACGCTCAGCAGCTCCAGCGCCGTGTCACCGTCCCCGGCGATGTCCGCGGCGATCGCCTCCAGCCGCAACCCGTCCCGGACGGCCTCCGCCAGGTGGGGCTCGTCCTCCACGATCAGCACGCGCATGCCGCCAGCCTAGGCAGTCAGACGCCGACGAGCTGGAGTTCCGGCGCCACCGCGGGTTTGGCACGCCACCACCACCAGGACAACATCGAGGCCAGCGCCGCTCCCACGGCGTTGAGCAGCACGTCGTCCACAGAGGACACCCGGTCCAGCATCAGCACGAACTGCAGGATCTCCAGGAACGCCGAACACGCCGCCGCGAACGCCAGCACCCGCCACACCGACCGCAGACCGGCGAACCGCAGCGGCCCGAAGAACCCGAGCGCCGCGAACACCAGCATGTTGCCGATGATCTGGCCCGTGTCGCCGTGGGCGAGCAGATCGAGGATGTCCTCGAACGGCACCAGGCTCAGCTTGCCCGCGACACCCGGCTCCTCTCCCGGCAGCATGATGATCCACACCCACGGCAGCGTCCCGTAGAAGAGCCCGACCTCGGCGAACGAGTTCCGCCACGGCCGCGCGGCTCCCCGGAACCTCCGGTACAGCGCCAGAACCAGCATCACGAGAACGGCCAGCGGCAATCCCAGCACTGAGCCGAGCACGACCCCGGTCTCCGTACCGACCCACTCCTGCCAGGTGTTGAGCACGTCCCAACTGAAGCCGAGTGACCGTTGCGAGGGCGTACGCGTTTTTCGATACGCGGACGGTATGTGCAGAATGCGGGCGTGCTGGAGGCCAGGCTGCTTGCGACGGTGTCCCGTCTCGCGGGTCCCGTCCGCGGCGCCGGGGTCGTCCTGATCAGCCTCTTCGGCGCGTTCTCGCTGAACTCGCCGCTGGGCTGGACCCTCTTCGCCCTGGTCGCGGTGAGCACAGTCGCCGACTTCCGGTTGCCGCGCGTGGCGTTGCCGGTGGCGTTCCTCCGCGTCGTGGTGCTGTCCGTGTTGCTGGGCGCAGACGCCGATCAGTGGGTGCTGACGGTGCTCACGACGACGTTGATCACGTGGCAGTGGCAGTGGCCGCTCAAGGTCACGGTGCCCGCGACGGCGGCGTTGCTCGCGGTGCAGGTCGTGACGACCGGGCCCGCCGTGCTGGTGCGAGCGGTGCTGGAGTCGGTGCTCGCGCGGCTGGCGTACGAGTTGTTGCGACGGTCGAGCCGGCGCGTGGACCTGCTGCGGGAACGGGCCGCTGAGCAGCGGCGGGCGGCGGCGGTCGCCCTTGACCAGGGACGACGGGAGCGGGAGTACCTGGCTCTGCTGCACGACACGGCGGCCGCGACGTTCCTGATGGCCGCGCACGGCGGTGATCCGGCCGCGGTGGCCGCTCAGGCGCGCCGGGATCTGGTGGTGCTGGCCGAACGTGGTCAGGGGCAGGGGACCGTGGACCTCGGGGCCGCGCTCGCGGCGGTGGCGCGGGACAGTTCCGTGCACGTGCGGGTGGAGACCGAGGTCGTGCCGGTGCCGGCCGGGGTCGCGCTGGCGTTCGTGCGGGCCGCACGCGAGTTGCTCACGAACGTCGAACGGCACTCGGGCACCACCAGCGCAGATCTGACGGTGCAGCGCGGTTTGGTCGTGATCAAGGACGACGGCAGGGGTTTCACGCCTGCGGACGTGCCAGGACACCGCCGTGGCCTGCGTGGATCGGTCGTAGACCGGCTTGCGGCGGTGGGCGGGACCGCGGTGATCGAGTCGGCCGAAGGTCACGGCACCACCGCACGGCTGAGGTGGCCAGATGACTGACCACGCGGTTCTCACCACCACGCGGCAGGTGCTGCTCGTCGTGGTCTTGGCCATTCAGCTCGTCCTCACGCTGCCCCAGCTCGTCGGGTCCCCGCACGGCCCGGCGGCGTGGGTCGCGTACGTCCTGCTGACCTCGACGCTGGGCGTCGTGGCCGGGAACGTCGCGGCGGCTCGCCCGGAGCTTCCCGCGTGGCTGGCCGTCGCACCCCTCGCCGCGTCGGTGCTGGCGACGACCGCCCTGCCCGCCGGAGCGTCGTTCGGCCCGGCCGACTGGGGGTTCGGGCTCGTCGGCTGGTACCTGCTGCTGGTGCTGGTCGAACGGCCGGCGGCGCTGCTGGCGGCACTGAGCGCGCACATCTGCTTCAGCATCGCGTGGTTCGCGCACGCCGGAAACGGTGACGTCGGCACCGCCGGAGTCGTGCTCCTGAGCGGCACGAGCTTCCAGGTCGGCATCCTGGTGATCACGCGCGTGCTGCACCGGGACGCCCGCCTCGCCGCCGAGGCCGCCGCCGAGCACGACGCCGCCCGCACCCGCGAAGAGCTGGCCCGCCAACGGGAACAGGACCTGAAAGCCGGGTTCGAGGGCCAGCTCGGCGCGTTGCTGCCGCTGCTCGCCGACCTGGCCGACGAGCAGGTGAGCGTCGCCGACCAGACGACCAGGCTGCGGTGCTCGGTGGCGGCCGTGCAGCTGCGCAGGCTGTTCGCGGAGAACGACGACGTGCCCGACCCGTTGCTGCACGAGCTGACCGCGTGTGTGGACGTGGCCGAACGGCGCGGTGTCGTCGTCTCGCTCGCGGTCAGCGGCACGGCCACACCGGTCCCGACGGAGGTTCGTCGTGAACTGGTCGCCCCGATGGCCCAGGCACTCGCCGTCGCGAACGGACGTGCGAAGGTGAGCCTGCTGCGCACCGCCACCGAGGTGCGCGTGGCCGTCGTGGCGGACGCGCCGGAGACCTTGCCGGAGGCCGGTACGACGGAAGCGGTCACCGTCGAGACGAGCGTCCACAGCGGACTGGTGAGGAGCGAGGCGAGATGGCGGACGGCGTGACTGCGGTCCTGGTCGACGACCATCCCGTGGTGCGCGCGGGAGTCGCGCACTGGCTGTCCACGGCGGACATCGAGCTCGTCGCGAGCGGCGAGGACCCCGGCGCCGCCTGGAACGGACCCGGTGCCACGGCGGACGTCGTCGTGCTCGACCTGCACCTCACCGGAGGTGCGCCCGCCACGTCCGAACTGCGCAAGCTCGTCGAGGACGGCCGCAAGGTGATCGTCTACTCGATGCGCGACGACGACGAGATCGCGTTGCAGTGCCTGGAGATCGGCGCGCTCAGCTACCTGACCAAGGCCGAAGGCGCCGACCACCTCGTGCAGGCCGTGAAAGCGGCGGCCGAGGGCCAGTCGTACACGCCACCGGCACTCGCGGGCGCGCTGGCGGGCGACAGGTCGGACAGCAGGCCGGCGCTGTCGCCGCGGGAGACCGAGGTCCTGGTCGAGTGGTTCCAGTCCGAGTCGAAGGAGTTCGTGGCGCAACGCCTGAACATCACGCTCAGCACGGTGAACTCCCACCTGGAGCGGATCAGGGTCAAGTACGCCGCGATCGGCAGGCAGGCGCCCACGAAGGCGGCGCTGGTGGCCAGGGCGATCCAGGACGGGCTGATCGGCCTCGACGACCTCTGAGCCGTGTGGTGTGAACGACCGATACCGCCGCTGCGGCATCCGGCCTAGCGTCCTGGGCAACCCAGGTTCCGCAGTCCGAGGAGTCCCGCAGTGACGCACGCCCGTGGCCCCCTGTTCATCGCCGCCGCCGCGACGGCGGGTCTGCTGCTGTCGGCCTGCGGCTCCGAGACCACCGGTACGGCGACGCCCGCCACCGACACCACGACGGCCGCGAGCAGCAGCACCAAGGAGACCAGCGCGTCGAAGGAGGCTCCGGCCGTGCCCGCCGGTGGCGACATCACCGCTCCCGGCACGAAGCTCAAGGTCGGCGCCCGCGCGGTCATCCCGTTCGCCTCCGGTGACAAGAACGGCACCATCGCCGTCACGCTCACCGCCATCGAGGCGGGCGCGAAGGAGGACCTGGCGAAGTTCGGCGACAAGGCCAAGAACGTCACCCCGTTCTACCTGCGGGTCAAGGTCGAGAACCTCGGCGGCACGGACCTCAGCTACACCTCGGTCTCCCTGCGCGGCCTCGGCACCGACGGCAAGGGCACCGGCGTGATCATCAGCGGTGACACCCCGAAGTGCGACTCCACCAGCGCGCCGAAGACGTTCGCCGCCGCCGGTGAGACCTACGAGACCTGCGTGCTGACCGCGGCGCCGGACGGCTCCAAGGTCGCGGCGGGCGAGTACAACCGCGGCGACGGCTACACCAAGTCGCCGGTGATCTGGGAGAGCTGAGCCGCGGGGCGAACGAGGGGTCCTCGCGGCTCACCAGACCGTAGGGTGGTGAGTCGTGACCACCATCATGGCTCTGCTCAAGGCACGCGCCGGGATGAGCAGGGACGAGTTCGTCGACTACTACGAGAACCACCACGTCCCGCTCGTCCTGAGCCTCGCGCCGGCACCGGTCCGCTACGCGCGCAACTACCTGCCGGAGGCCGGTGAGCGCGGCTTGCCGGCCGAGTTCGACGTGGTGACGCTGCTGAGCTTCGCGGACGAGGCGACCTATCACGCGTGGCTGGCGGCGGTCCTCGCGGAGGACTCGGGCATCGCGCAGGACGAGGAGCGGTTCCTCGACCGCTCCCGCACCCGCGCCTGGACGGTCGACGAACGGGTCAGCGGCGGTGCTGCACCAGCCCGTTGATGTGCGCGTACGCCACGGCGTGCACCCGGTCCCGCAGTCCCAGCTTCGACAGCACCCGTGAGACGTGCGTCTTCACCGTCTCGTCCCCGACGTGCAGCCGCGCGGCGATCTCGGCGTTGCTGTGGGCCGCCGCGACCAGGAGCAGCACCTCGCGTTCGCGCGTGGTGAGCAGGGCCAGTTCGGGCGGTGTCGGGGGAGGGGCGAGGCTGACGGCGAACCGCGCGATCAGCCGTTGCGTCACGGACGGGTCGATCAACGCGTCACCGCGTGCCGCCACCCGGACCGCGGAGATCAGCTCCTCGGGCGGCAGTGACTTCAGCAGGAACCCGCTGGCACCGGCCTTCAACGCGCGGTAGACGTACTCGTCGGTGTCATAGGTCGTGAGCAGCAGGACCTTCGTGCGGTTCGCGGGGTCGGCGAGGATCAGCTCCGTCGCGCCGAGGCCGTCCAGCTTGGGCATGCGGATGTCGAGCACCGCCACGTCCGGACGCAGCCGCGCGACCTCGGCGACCGCGGCCCGCCCGTCCGCGACCTCCGCGACGCACTGGAGGTCGTCCTGGGTGTCGAAGATCGCGCGCATGCCGGAGCGCAGCATCGCGTGATCGTCGGCGAGCAGCACCGACAGGGTCATGACGCCTCCAGGGGGAACGTGACGACGGTGCGCCAGGTGCGGCCGTCCGGTTCGAGCCCGGACCGGGTGGTGCCGGCGAACATGCCCGCGCGGTTGCGGATGCCGACCAGGCCCCGGCGCACCGATCCCGAGTCGTCGCCGGGACCCGCGACGTTGCGCGCGGCGACGGTCAGCGCGTCCGGCGCGTACTCCAAGGTCACCGTCACACCGGACGCGTCGCCGTGCCGCAGCGCGTTGGTCAGCATCTCCTGGATGATCCGGTAGACCGTGATGTCCAACGACTCCGGCACGTCCCGCCGTTGCCCGCGCACCTCCAGCTGAGCCGGTCTGCCCGCCGCACGCACGCCGTCGAGGAGTTCGTCGAGGTTGTCGAGTCCCGGTTGGCGCGCGCCCTCGGACTTGTCGCCGTGCAGCAGGTCGAGCAGGTGCCGCAGGTCGACCATGGCCGCGCGGCTGGACGTCTCGACCGCGCGCAACGAGTTCGTGAGCTTGGGATTTCCTTCCGGCAGACCGAGTCTGGCGGCTCCGGCGTGCAGTCCGATCGCGCTCACGTGGTGGATGATCACGTCGTGCAGGTCGCGGGCGATCGCGCCGCGTTCCTCGGTGATCGCCTTGGTGACAGCGGCTTTCTCGTCCTTCTCCGCCATCGCCGACCGCTTCTCCAGCTCGGCGAGGTAGGCGCGGCGGGCCGTCGTGTAGCGGCCGACGAGCCACGGCAGCAACGCGCCCTTGCCCGCCAGGAGCAGCGCCTGCAACGGACCGTGGCCGGTGAGGATCATGCAGGCCATGAGGCTGGCCGAGAGGAACCCGAGCGACGCGTAGGCCGGTGTGCCGCGCAACCACGCCCCGGCCCGGTAACCGGCGATCAGCATTCCGGCGTCGTTGGCGTCGATCCCGTTGCGCATCGACACGAGGACGATCACCGGGACGGCCGCCTGCGCTGCCGCCACCCACATCGACAGGCGGGCGGGACCGGCGAGCATGGCGTCCACGGCCAGAGTCAGGGCCAGCACGATCACGGTCTGGCGCAACGGTTCGCCGTCGAGCAGCACGAACCCGCCGTCCACGACCATGCAGACGGCCGCGACCAGCCACGACTGGTGCTTGAGGGGCAGCTTGATCAGATCCATCGAGCGCAATCCTGCCCGATGGCGTCCCTGAGAACCTCCCGCTTCGCAGGGGTCGGAGGTCCCCCGTGCGGGGGATGCGGTTTCCGTCTCGGCAGTGACGCGGTGAGGCGGGCATGATCGATACGTTCGGCCGCGATGAAACGACGTGGTGTGACCTTGCTGCTCGTGCTGGGGGCGATCCTGGGGATCGCGGCCCCCGCACTGGCCGACGGTGTCCAGTCCGGTGCCGACGTCCACGTCGCGCAGAGTCTCGGCGACCGCGACCTCACGGTGATCATCCGGCGGGTCGCGGAGGTGCCGGGGCCGGTGCACGTCGACGTCGTGACGCACGCCGGCACCCCGGCCGGTGAGGTCGCACTGACCTTGCGCGCGGCGGGTGCTCCAACCAGCACCGCCAGGGTGGAACTCGGTGCCACACCTGGGTTCTACTCCGGTGTTCTGCGCGTGGACCGGCCAGGACCGTGGGAACTGGCGGTCGACGAGGCGACCATTCCGTTCGTCGTCCCGGCGCTCGTGCCGTCGCCGTGGGAGAACGCGACCTACGGCGGGTTCATCGCGGCGGGCGTGTTGTTGCTGGCGGCACTGCTGCTCGCCGTGTTCGGCAGGCCCGGTCTCGCGCTCGTGCCCACGACGGGCATGGTCGCGGCGGTGGCGGTCGGGGTGACAGCGGCGTTGCTGGCGCCGAGCATCCCGCCGGTCGCGGCGCCCGGCACGCAGCTGGACCCGACCTACGACAACGTGATGAACCCCTACGAGCGAACATCCATAGTGGACTTCTCACGACCGCCGGTGAATCTGGTGCCGGGCATGGACGGCAACGACCTGGTGCTCAGCCTGACGGACGGCTCGTCCGGACGGCCCGTGGACGACCTGCTGGTGCACGACAGCGCGTTCATCCACCTCGTCGTGGTGTCGCCGTCCGGTCACCTCCGGCACCTGCACCCGGTCCGCACGGCACCTGGCGAGTACCGCGCCCGGCTGCGCGACGCCGAACAGGGCACGTACGCCATCGCCGCCGAGATCGCCCGGCGCGGCGGGGGAGTGCAGCTGCTGCGGTCCAGTGTGGACGTTGCCGGATCCGCTGCCGCCCTGGCGAACGACGGGAAGACCGAGACGGCGATGGACATCCGGGAAGCGGGCAGGCCGAGCACGATCACCGCGAAGTTCGGTGAGCGCGACCTGCAGCCGTGGCTGGGCATGCTCGGCCACATGATCGTCGTCGGCCCGGTCACCGACACCGCCGTCAGCGCGCCGATCTGGGCGCACGTCCACTCGATGATCCCGCCGACGCCGGGCATGCCCGACAAGCCGGACGAGAGCGTCGCCGCCTACGGGCCGGACGTGCCGTTCACCTACTCGTTCCCGTTGCCGGGCAGGTACCTCGTGTGGATCCAGGTCGAACGGGACTACTCGATCGTCACCGTGCCCGAGGTCGTCGACGTTCCTCCCGGGAAGGTGGCCTCGAAGTGAAGCGTTCAGCGGTAGCCGTCCTGGCCGGGGTGATCGCGATCGTGGCCGCGCTGGTCGTGCTGTGGCCTCGCGGCGTCGAGGCCCAGCCCCACCTCGCCGAGAGCGGAGGGTTCCGGTTCGAACTCACGCCCACCAGCACCAGAACCGGCAGCAACACGTTCGACCTGCGCATCACCGACCGCTCCGGCAACGCCGCCGACGGCGACGTGACGGTCGAACCGGCGATGCCGCAGATGGGCCACGCGCTCGCCCCGATCACGGCGGCGCCGCGGGCCCCCGGTCAGTACCAGGTCGCGGGCGTCGACCTGCTCATGGCCGGCCAATGGGAGATCACCGTGTCACTGCGCAGCGAGCGGGTCGTGATCCCGCTGCTGCTCACCTAGAAGGGGGAGGAAATGACTGTGAACATCGCGGCGACCGCAGCGTCGTCGGCGAGGACGGTCCCGAGGGGGCTGATCCCGGCGAGCGTCGTGCTCGGCGGCACCCTGCTTTCGCTGATCGGACTGACCTGGGACATCCAGTGGCACTCCGACGTCGGCCCGGACACGTTCTTCACCATGCCGCACCTGTTCCTGTACGCGGGCAGCGCGATCTCGGGCCTGGCGAGCCTCGCCGTGGTGCTGATGACGACCGCGAACGCCAAGCGGGACAAGGCGATCGACCCGATGGTCGGCGGCCGCGCGGTCGGTGTCTTCGGGCGCACGTTCGAGGCACCCGTCGGCTACCTGATCTCCGGCATCGGCGCGGCCCTGTTCCTGGTCTACGGACTGTGGGACCAGTGGTGGCACGGCCTGTACGGCTTCGACGCCGTGATCGACTCGCCGCCGCACATCGGCCTGCTGCTGTCGATCTCCATCACGATGGTCGGCGCGGTCATGATCTTCGCGGTCGCCCGTGACGAGCGCTGGGGCACGTACGGCGTCGCGGGTGCCGCGGCCACGTTGCTCGCGTTCAGCATGGTGACCGTGCTCGGCCTGCGCGCGTTGCCCGGCGGACTCGTCAACACGGTCAACGCGGGTAGCGCGTTCTTCTCGGTGATGATCCTGTTCATGGGCGCGTACGTCCTGAAGCAGCGCGGCGGTGCTCTCGTCGTCGGAGTGGTCGTCGCCGCACTTCAGGCCGTGTTCTGGTGGTTCTCCCCGTGGGCCACCCAGGTCTACGCGGACGCCACCGGCCTGCCGTTGCGCGACTACGTCGACGGCGTCCCCGGCCTGCCCAACATGATCCCGATGAGCCTGATCCTCGTCGCGGTCGCCGTGGAACTGATGCGCGGGCTGCCCGCCTGGGTCCCCGGCGCGGTCGGTGGCGTGATCATCACGGGCCTCGCACCCGTGCAGCGCATTCTCGTGTACGGCAGCAACTTCCCTGCCATCGAGCGCTACGTGGCCACCGTCGTCGCCGGTGCGCTGCTCGGCGCCCTCGCCGGGATGCTCGGCCGCCGGTTCGGTCACATGCTCCGTCACCTCGCACCCGCAAAGGAAGAACGCCATGCGTAAGACGTTGCTGGGCCTGCTGGGCACGGCCGCCCTGCTGTTCGGGCTGGCCGCGCCGGCGCTGGCCTTCGAGCCGGTGAACGTCGTGCACACCGAGAAGGTGCAGGCAGGACCGTACGACCTGACCATCGGCTTCAGCACGTGGCCGGTGAAGGCGATGCAGTCGCTGGACTTCACGTTCGCCCCCGAGGACGGGATCGACGGCAAGAAGGGCACGCTGACCGTGCTCCACGAGGGTGTGGCGGAGGACGACGACCCGCTCGCCCGTCATCCCCGCAAGCGGGAGGTGTGGGGCCTGGACATCTACGCCCTGCCCGAGCCCGGGACGTGGACGATGCGGTTCGACGTCGACGGACCGGCCGGCGCGGGGACCGGTGAGCTGAAGAACCTCCAGGTGATGGAGCAGCCCGGCCCGCCGATGGGCCTGTCCTGGGCCGTCAGCACCATCCCGCTGTTCGGCCTGATCGCGTTGATCGTGATCGCCTGGCGCCGGACGCGGACCGTCGTCGCCTAGTTGCCCCGGATCAGGTGGCAGGCCCGGTTCCTGCCACCTGACCGGGTGAAGTTCGGTTCGAAAGGCTTGAGCGGCTGGCTTTTCGGTCGCGAGGTCCGGTACCCCTGCGCCGTGCGTTTGCCTCACGCGGTTTGGATTGGCGGGCTGTTGCTGCCCGCGTTGCTCGCCGCCACCGGCGTGGTCGTCTACGGCGGTGGCATCGAGCGGACGCTGGACGCCGATGTGCGTTCGGCGCTCGGAAAGGCCGGCTACCACGGTGTTGTCGCCGTGGAGGGCCGGACCGTCGTGGTCAGCGAGGTCGCGCCGCGCTCGGTCGACGCGGTGCGCGCCGTGGTCTCCGACGTGTCCGGTGTCGGTGCGGCCGAGGTGCGGCAGGCCGAACCGGCCCAGCTGTTCGTCGCGGTGCGGGGCGCCGAGATCCTGGTCTCCGGCGCGGTCGCCGACGACGAGGAACGCGGTGCGCTCATCGGGGCCGTGCAGGTCGCCGACCACCGCGTCACGGCCGCGCTCCGGACCGGCGGCCTGCTGCCGATTCCCCCGGCCGTCGTCGGGCGGGTGGTCTCCGCCGCCCTGTCCGCCAAGGTCTCCGACGTGACGGCGACCGTCCACAACGGTCAGATCGCCATCGCCGCTCGCGTCCCCGACGAGGCCCGTGCCAACGCGGTCCGCGAGGCCGTCACCCAGGCGGCGAACGGCCTGCAGGTCACCGACCGCATCGAGGTCGGCCCGTCCGCGGCGGTCGGCGACCTGAACGTCGAAGCGCTGCACGACTCGATCTCCCGCCTGGTCAACGGCAACGGCGCGATCCGGTTCGTGCAGGGCACCACCGCCTACGAAGGCCACGGCACGGTGCTCATCCAACGAGTCGGCCGCATGCTGCTGGTCGCGCCGCGCGCCTCGATCACGTTGGTGGCACACGGCACCGACCAGGCGGTGGCCACGAAGCGCGGGGAACTGGTGCGCGACGTCCTTGTGGGCCAAGGCGTGTCGCCCGCGTTGATCGCCATCGAGACCCGTCCCGCCCCCGGCGGCGAGTACGACCCGGCCACACGCCAGGTCGACGTCGTAGTCCGTTAGGAGTTCGCTGTGCTCTGGTTGTTCTCGCAGATGTTCCTGCTGTGCCTGGTGTCGTTCGCGGTCGGCTCGCTGGTGACGTGGCTGTCCGTGCGCGGCCGCCTGCAGCCCGAACGCCCGAAGACCCGCCTCGCCCTGCCCGCGCCCCGGCCGGCGGCGGAACAGGTGGTGATCGCCGAACAGCCGGTGGCGCCGAAGCCGGCGAAGCAGCAGTCGTTGCCGGTCAAGGGCAACTCGAAGACGATGGTCTACCACACGCCCGACTCGCCGTACTACCGGCGGACCAAGGGCGACATGACGTTCGGCTCCGAGGCCGAGGCCGTGTCGGCGGGCTACCGGATGTGGACCACGAAGGCCCGCGTCAAGGCGTGAGCGGGCTATAAGCTGCGGGTATGACTGATTGCCAGCAGCGATGAACGTCGAAGGGCTGCGGTACGCGCAGGCCGTCTCGCAGACGAAGTCCTTCAGCGCCGCCGCACGCGCGTACGGCGTCACCCAGCCGGCGTTGTCCAACGGCGTCGCGCGGCTGGAGGACGAGCTGGGCATCAAGCTCTTCGACCGGTCGCCGCGCGGGGTGATGCCGACGGCGCACGGCACGCGGATCCTGCCCATGATCGACCAGGCGCTCGGACTGCTCGACGCCGTGGTGAGCGAGTCGCGCCGACTGGCGGTGGTGAGGTCGGGTGCCGTGAGGATGGGCGTCTCGCCGCTCATCGGGTCCGAGCTGGTGGCCTGCGCGTTCGAGGCCGCCCGTGGCCTGCCACGTCCTCGTGACCTGGTGCTGCGGGAGGCGGACCTGGACGCGCTGGGCGAGGCCCTGCGCGCGGGTGAGCTGGACGTTCTGCTGGTTCCGGCCGTGCTGCCGTTGCCGTCGTTCCGCCGCCGGTCCATCTCCAGCGAACCGGTCGTCGTGATCAACTCCGCGGCGCCGGGCGACGGAACGCCGCTGGAACTGGAGGCGGCCGCGGCCGCCGACTACATCCTTGTTCCCGACACGTGCGGCCTGACGAAGTTCACGACGCAGCTCTTCAGCGGCAACGACCTGCCTCTGCACCGGTATCCCGGTGAGGCGGCCAGTTTCCGCGTGCAGGAGGAGTGGGCGCGGATGGGCGTCGGTGCCGCTCTGCTGCCGCGGTCGAAGGTCACCGGCGACGCCTCGTGCCGCCCGCTCGTCCGCGCGGGTGCGTCGGTGGAGATCTCCTACGAGGCCGTCTGGGCGCGGGACACCCCGCTGACCGCTGAGCTGGAGGAGTTCGCCGACGCGCTGGCTGCGTGCCGTGAGTGATTACCTCTCGTTATGACCGCATCACCGAAGATCGTCTACCGCGCTGCCAGGACCGGCCGTAGTTTCGGCGTCGAGAAAGGCACACGTGAAAGGCGAAAACCATGGCAGGCAAGACCTCTGACCTCACCGGGCAGAAGGCGATCATCATCGGCGGCACCAGTGGCATCGGCCTCGCGGTCGCCCGGCACGTGCTGGACGCCGGCGGATCCGTGGTCGTCACCGGCCGCACGCCCGCGAGCGCCGAGGAGGCCGTTGCGGCCCTCGGCGCACCGGGCAGGGTGACGGCACTGGCCGCGAACCTGGCGGACACCGTCGAGGTGGATCGGCTGCGTGAGGAGCTGGCCGGCCACGCCGACGCCACCCTGCTGGTCAACGCGGCAGGAGTGTTCTCCCCCAAGGAGTTCCTCAGCCACACGGGGGAGGACTACGACCGTTACCAGGCGATCAACCGTGCGTTCTTCTTCCTCACGCAGACCGTCGCCGGCGCGATCAAGGCGAGCGGTTCCCAGGGCGCGATCGTCAACATCGGCTCGATGTGGGCGCATCAGGCTGTTGCTGCCACCCCGTCGTCGGCGTACTCGATGGCCAAGGCGGGCCTGCACTCGCTGACCCAGCACCTCGCCCTGGAACTCGCGCCGTTCGGCATCCGCGTCAACGCCGTCGCGCCCGCTGTCGTGCGCACCCCGATCTACGAGGAGTTCATCCCGAAGGACGAGATCGACGGCACGCTCGACAGCTTCAACGCCTTCCACCCGCTGGGGCGCACCGGAACGCCGGACGACGTCGCTCAGGCGGTCGTGTTCCTGCTGTCGGGCCTGAGTGACTGGGTGACCGGCGCGGTGTGGAACGTCGACGGCGGTGTGATGGCCGGCCGGAACTGAGTGCTCAGACCAGCTTCCGGTGGTGAGGCGCGATCTCGGCGAGCATCGGCTGGTGCTCGCCGAGTCGTGCGCGGAAGTCGGTCCAGTCCCGTTCGACCGACCACGCCGACTCGGCCAGCGCGCACAGTCGCGGGAACGCCAGGTACTCGGCGTGCTCGGGCGTCCGCACGAACTCGGTCCACAGCTGGCCCTGCGTCCCCAGCACCCGCGCCGCGCACTTCGCGTCCCACGAGGCCGGCAGCGGGTCGTTGCGGTAGACGTCCTCCAGCGACACCACGGCGGCGGGCTGGCCGGGCGGCTCGCCCTCGGCGCTCTGCGGGTAGTCCAGGTAGGTGCTGCGGAACGGCGCCATGACCAGGTGGTGGCCGCGGCGGACGGCTTCCAGGCCGTGCTGGGGGTCGCGCCAGATCATCACGGCGGCCTGGCGCGGGAGGCCGTGCGGGTTCTCGCCGTCGTCCCAGCAGATCGGGTGACGGCCCTGGGAGACCAGGAACTCGCTGATCCGGCCCAGGAACCAGCCGTGCAGCGCGGACGCTCCCGGCAGGCCCTCGGCGGCGACGCGGGTGGCGGCGAGCGGACTCGTCTCCCACTCGACGGCGGGGCATTCGTCGCCGCCGATGTGGATGTGCGGGGACGGGAACACCTCCAGCACCTCGGTCAGGACGTCGCGCAGGAAGGCGAAGGTCTTCTCCTGCACGCCGAACAGTGCCTCGGACACGCCCCAGCCCGTCCACACCGGCAGCGTGCGGTCGGGGAAGTTGCCCAGTTCCGGATACGCGGCGAGCGCGGCGCGGGCGTGGCCGGGCATCTCGATCTCGGGCACCACGGTCACGCCACGAGCAGCCGCGTACGCGACCAGCGACCGCAGCTCCACCTTGGTGTAGGCGCCGCCGTGCGGGAGTCCGTCGTAGGAGGTGCTGCCGGCCGGGCCGATCATGCTCTCGGCGCGGTGCCCGCCCACGGTGGTCAGCGCCGGGTAGCGGTCGATCGGCATCCGCCAGCCCTGGTCGTCGGTGAGGTGCAGGTGCAGGACGTTGAGCTTGTACAGCGCGATCTGGTCGACGAGCCGCCGCAGGTACGGCAGGGGCAGGAAGTGCCGGGCCACGTCGATCATCGCGCCGCGCCAGGCGAACCGCGGCTCGTCGCGCACCTCGACCGCCGGGATCTCGGAGCCGGAGATCAGTTGCCGCAACGACTGCACGGCGTGCCGCAGACCCACGACCGAACCGCGCAGCCGCACCGACGACGGCGTGACGGACAAGGTGTAGCCCTCTCCGTCACCTTCGACCTCCAGCACGACGTCGCCGTCCTCGCGCAGCGGCAGATCCACATAGGACTGCAGGAGCCGGGCGACGGGCAGCGCGTCTCCTGAGGCGGCGATCGCGGACGCGGGCGACAGCGTGAAGACGCCAGGGGAGCGGACCAGGTGGACCGGCTTGGGGATGATCATGCGATGGCCTTCGCGACGGCGTTGAGCAGGTGGATTGGGCGGAGCAGGTCGTCGTGGCCGATGGGCTGTTCGCCGGTGGCCGCCATGGCGAGGAACGCCTGCAGGCCGGGCACGAAGTAGTGCTCGTCGAGTTCGAGCGTGCGTTCCACGCCATCGCGGGAGCCGGTGAACGGTGCCTCGCCCAGCACCAGGTTGATCTCGACCTCGGTGTCGCCCACTTCGGCCTGAACCGCGATGCGGTCGGGGAGCCTGGTGACGCCGACCGACCGGATCGGCCCCGGTGCGAGGCGCAACGCCACGTCGACGGGGTGGATGCCGTAGAAGAAGATGCCACCGTGCGGACTGGTCGGATCGACGGGCCCGGAAGTCACGACACGGCGTGCGGGACCTTCCGCGGCAAGGGCTTCGGTGTCGGGGATCCAGCGCAACGCGGAGAAGGACGTCAGCGGTGCGTTGTGCGCCTCGGCTTCTGCGACGATCGCAGAGGCGTCCTCGACCGTGCAGGCCAGCGGCTTGTCGACGAACACCGGCAGGCCCTCGCGCAGGAACGGCACGGCGTGGGCGCGGTGCAGATCGCCGTGCCGGTCGGCGACGACGACCGCGTCGACCAGGCCGAGCAGGTCCTCCGGCGCGTCCACGACCCGGTCGAGCGAACCCCTTGCCTGCAACGACTCGTTGCGCTCCGAGCGGCCACCGCTGATGGCCACCACACGAGGGCCTTGCCTGGCGTTGACGTAGTCGATGATGTGGTCGACGTGGCTGTTCTCGGTGCCGATGATGCCGATGCGCACTACCGCTCTCCATTCAGTGCGACGGGTTTCCCGGTGCGGGCAGACTCGTAGACGGCGAGCACGACGGCCAGCGCGCGGCGTGCGTCCGCGGTGCCCACGAGCGGTGGGCGGGAGTCGCGCACGGCGTCGAGGAAGTCGGTGTACTGGGCGAGATGCGCGTCGTCGAGGGAACCGCTCTCGCCGATCACGACGCTGCCGCGATCGCCGTGCACCGCGACCCGCACCGGCAGGCCGGGATTGGCGGCCGTGGTCGCGGTGATCGTGCCCAGCGCACCGCTCGCGAACGTCACCACGGCGGCGACCGTGTCCTCTACCTCGATCCGTTCGTGCGCCAGGCAAGCGCTGCGGGCGAGCACCTCCACCGGCTCGCCCATCAGCCACAGCAGCAGGTCGACGGCGTGGATGCCCTGGTTCATCAACGCGCCGCCGCCGTCGAGCGCCCAGTTGCCGCGCCACGGTTTGGAGTCGTAGTACTCCTGCGGCCGCCAGAACGTCGACTCGGCGATGCCCGAGGTGATCCGCCCGAGGTCGCCGATCGCCCGATGCGCGGCCGCGGCCTCCGCCTGGAACCGCCGCTGGCTGATCACTGCCACGGTGCGCCCTGACTCCTGTTCCGCGGCGATGATCCGGTCCGCCGCCGCGAGCGTGATGTCGATGGGCTTCTCCACGACCACGTGCTTGCCCGCCTGCAACGCGAGCACGGCGGCGTCCGCGTGTGCGCCGCTGGGCAGGCACACGCTCACCGCGTCGACGTGCTCGAACGCGTCGGCCAGCGACGTCATCGGCGTGCCACCGAACTCGGCCGTGACCCGCCGGGCCCGTTCCAGGCTGTTGTCCACGACGACGGCGAGCGTGGCCGAGGACGTGATCGACCGTGCGTGCGTCTCTCCGATCGCACCGGCTCCGACCAGCGCGAACCTCAGGCCGCCCACCGGTGCACCACCCCTCCGCCGTCCGCGCTGTCCTGGGCGAGCAGCGCGATCCGCGTCGCGAGGAGGCTCGCGGAGGTGCCGACCTCGGGTTCCTCGCCCGCCACCAACGCGTCCAGTGCTGCGGCGGCCGGGCGCCTTGCCGGCGGCAACGGAACCGTCCACGGTGGACGATCGCGGGTGACCGCGGTCAGTTCCCCCTGTGCCCAAAGCAGTTCCGCGGTTCCGTCGGTGCCGGTGAGGCGCATGCGGTAGTCGCCGTGCCACGGTGCCGCGTCCGGTGTCAGCCAGCTGACCTCGATCGTCGCCGCGACCTCGCCGGCCCGCAGCAGGATCGCGCCGTGCAACGGGCCGCCGACCGCGCTCACCGTGCCCTCGCGAGCGCCGGTCAGCCACAGCACGAGATCGATGTCGTGCACGGCCAGATCGGCCACCACTCCGCCGTAGGTCGACCGGTCGAGGAACCACGACGGCCGAGTGCTCCGGTTGAGCTTGTGCGGTCCGGACGCGGCCACCAGCGCCAGCGATCCCAGTGCTCCGGAGTCGAGCAGCGCACGGGCGGCGAGCGTCTCCGGGTAGCCCCTCTTCTCCAGCAGCAACGAGACGGACCGCCCCGTCTCGGAGGCCGCCGCCGCGATATCGTCCACATCGGACAGGCTGGTGCACAACGGTTTGTCGGCGATGACGTGCGCGCCCGCCCGCAGTGCGTCCACCACGACGGGACCACGTTCGGAGTAGATCCCCGCGACCACAACGACATCAGGTCGCTGGGTGGCGAGCAACGAGCGGTGATCCGTGTACGACGGAACCCCGTACCGGTGGGCGAACGCGGGGTCCGGATCGCTGATGCCGACGAGTGAGACATCGGTGCGAAGAGGCAGTTCGTCGAGGACGTAGGCGACGTGCGGATGTGCTGCTCCGGCGACAGCGAGCCGGAGACCGGGATGGGACATGCGTGCCATTCAAATGCGCCGCCGATTGTCGAGTCAACGGTATGAATCCGGACTCGAAGGAATGAATCCTCACGTAGTGCAAGGCTCTGGCCTGGGGGAATGAGCGCACGGTAGTCATTCTTCAGCTGTTCGTGTGACCTGCGAAGAATCATTGACGTGCAGGAGGTCACACATAATGATGTGCCGAACCAGGGCAAGACACGCCATATTCATTCCCGTTTCGGGGAAGGAATCGCCGGAAAGCAGGTGCCGCCATGAGCGCGACCGACGACTGGCTCGCCGCGCTGCTGAAACAACCGGCAGCCGACGTCGCGGACCTGGAACCGGTGACGACAGCGGAGGCCGCACGACGGCTCGCGCTGCTCGGCGTCCCGGACGTCGACCACACCGGCGTGCTGGCGACGCTGCCCGGTCCGAACAGGACACCGGACCTGTGGGAGGCGCTCCAGAGGTGCCACCAGGTCCTCTACGCGGCGGACCCGATCCCGAGCAGGGAGGTGGACTGGCCGAACGCCCCCGCCGAACTCGGCGAGGCCGGACGCTACTTCTACGTCCACCTCTTCCTGCTCGCACTGCCGTCGCTGCTGGCGTTGCACAGCAGGCTGAACATCCCGTTCGACGTCACCGCGGCGACCGTGCAGGACCTCGGCGCGAAGGTCGCCAGCTACCGCAAGTACTACGACACAGGCGGTTTCGACCGGCAGGGCTGGCTCGTTCGGCACTTCCGCGGCACGCTCTTCCGGCTCGGCAGACTGCAGTTCGACCGCGCGGTGCTCACGGTCGACGAGTACCAGGCCGAGTCGGACGACGGCCCGAAGGACGGCACACCCGTTCTGGAGGTGCACATCCCCGGCGACGGGCCGATGACCCCCGAGGCGTGCGACGAGTCGTTCCGCCGCGCCAGGCCGTTCTTCAAGGCGCACTTCCCGGACGAGAGCTACGAGTACGGCACCTGCCGTTCGTGGCTGCTCGACCCGCAGCTCGCCGACTTCCTGCCGGAGAGCTCGAACATCGTCCGGTTCCAACGCCTGTGGAGCCTGTTCGGGCCCACGCCGGACTGCGACAGCGACGTGCTGGAGTTCGTCCACCACCTGCCTCCCGGCACCGGCGACCTCGCCACCCTGCCGCAGGACACCACCCTGCAGCGCGCGATCGTCAGCCACCTCCAGTCCGGCGGCCACTGGCGCCAGGGCTGCGGCTGGCTCGCACTTCCCTGATCCCCTCCACCGAGAACGGACCTCGCCATGTCCTCCCACGAGATCTCGCGGCGCAGCATGCTCAGAGCCGCCGCCGTGCTGGGCCTGTCAGTGCCCACCTTGGCCGCGTGTGTGACCGCCGGCGGCAACGCCGGGCAGCAGTCGCAGGGCGGCGACAAGAGCTCCACCAACCCGTTCGGCGTCAAGGCCGACGCCCCGCTGGAGGTCGTCGTCTTCAAGGGCGCCTACGGCGACGACTACGTGCTCGCCGCCGAAGCCGTGTACAAGAAGCAGTTCGGCGGCTCGGCCATCGACCACAAGGGCATCCAGAAGGTCGGCGACACGCTGCGGCCGAGGTTCGTCGCGGGCAACCCGCCGGACGTCGTCAACAACACCGGCGCCGGCCGGCTCGACATCGCCGCGCTCAACCAGTCCCAGCAGCTCGAGAACCTGGACAAGCTGCTCGACTCGCCGTCGTGGGACGACCCGAACGTGAAGGTGCGCGACACCCTGCTGCCCGGAGTGATCGAGGACGGCACGTACGACGGGGCGTTCGTGCGGTTCAACTACGCCTACACCGCCTGGGGGCTCTGGTACTCGAAGCCGCTGTTCGAGAAGAACGGCTGGATGTGGCCGCAGACGTGGCCGGAGATGCTCGAACTCTGCGAGGACATCAAGAAGACCGGCGTCGCGCCCTGGACCTACCAGGGCAAGTTCCCCGAGTACATGACCGATCCGCTGTTGGTCATGGCCGTGCGCGGGGGTGGCATGGACCTGCTGAAGTCCATCGACAACCTGCAGCCCAACGCGTGGCGGCACGAGTCGGTGAAGGCGGCCGCCGAGGCGATCGCGGAGCTGTCCGGCAAGGGCTACCTCATGCAGGGCTCGGAAGCGTTGTCGCACACCGAGGCACAGGCGGCCTGGTGTCAGGGCAAGGCCGCGATCATCCCCAGCGGTTCGTGGCTCGAGGCGGAGCAGAAGTCCGTCACGCCCGCCGGGTTCGACATGGTGATGGGCGCCGTGCCGTCGCTGAACTCCAGCAGCAAGCTCAAGACCAACGCCATCCACGCGGCCAGCAGCGAGGCGTACCTCGTGCCGAGCCAGGGCAAGAACGTCCAGGGCGGCCTGGAGTTCCTGCGGATGCTGTTCTCCCGCGACGCCATGAAGGACTTCGCCAAGTCCGTCGGCACCCTGCCGTCGGTCAAGGGCGCCACCGAGGGCATCACGATGTCGCCGGCGTTGAGCTCGGTCGCGGAGGCGGTGAAGAAGGCCGGTGACGACACCATCAACTACCGGCACCGCATCTGGTACCCGACGCTGACCAAGGCCGTCGACGACGCCGTCGCCGAACTGGTGACGCGCCGGATCACCTCGGCGGAGTGGGTCGACCGCGTGCAGAAGGCGGCCGACGACCTGGCCAAGGACACCAGCATCAAGAAGTACGAACGGAAGTGAGCGTCCTGACCAGGCCGGTGGAGCGGGCTGCGGCGCCCGCTCCACCCGTGCCGCGCAAGCGCCGCAGGCTCAACCGCGGGTACGGGTTCGTCATCGGCGCTCTCGCACCCGCGCTCGTGCTGCACCTCATCTTCGTCGTGTCGCCTTACGCTCAAGCGTTCTACCTGTCGCTGACAGACTGGAACGGCGTGGCGGGCAAGGCGAATTTCGTCGGGTTCGACAACTTCGCCCGGCTGGCCGGCGACTCGTTGTTCCTCGACGCCATCAAGAACAACCTGCTGCTGTTGCTGCTGATGCCCGCGGCGACGATCGGCATCGGCCTGTTCCTCGCCACGATGATCCAGCGCGGCGGCAAGGACGGGCGCAGCGGTGTTCGCGGCTCCCGGTTCTACGAGATCGTTTTCTTCTTCCCACAGATGCTGTCGGTCGCGATCGTGGCCGTGCTCTGGGGTTTCGCCTACAACCCGAACAACGGCCTGATCAACGGCGTGCTGCGGGCTGTCGGGCTCGACGGGCTGGCCCGCAGCTGGCTCGCCGAACCATCGCTCGCGCTGTTCGCGGTGATGGCGGTGATGATCTGGTCCGGTGTCGGCTTCTACATGGTGCTGTTCAGCGCCGCGATCGACGCCATTCCCAAGGAGATCTTCGAGGCCGCGCTGATCGACGGCTCGACGGGCTGGACGACGTTCCGGCGCATCACCCTGCCGTTGTTGCGCGACAACGTCCAGGTGGCGTTCGTGTACCTCGGCATGGTCGCGCTGGACGCGTTCGCGCTGGTCCAGATCATGACGGTCGGCCCGGGCGGCCCGGACGGCTCCACCGAGGTCATGGGCCTGTCGCTGTACCGGACGGCGTTCGAGTACGGCAAGTTCGGCTACGCGAGCGCGATGGGCGTCGCGTTGTTCTTCGGCACGCTCGTGTTCGCGCTCGTCGCGTTGCGCGGCAACAAGAACCGGACGGAGCTGACATGAAACGGTTCCCGCTGCACCTCGCGCTCGGCTTCTGGGCGATCGTCACGGCGTTCCCGCTGCTGTGGGCGGTGACGAGCTCGTTCAAGTCCGACACGGAGATCCTCACCAGTCCGTGGACGGTGCCGGAGAGGCCGCGCTGGGAGAACTTCGGCCGCGCCTGGAACGAGGCGTCGATCGGGCAGTACTTCCTGAACTCGGTGATCGTCGTCGGCGGCGCGTTGTTCCTGACCATGCTGTTCGGGGGCATTGCTGCCTACACGCTGGCGCGCTATCGGTTCCCCGGCAACAGGTTCGTCTACTACCTGTTCGTGACGTCGCAGTTCTTCCCGACGTTCCTCGCTCTGGTGCCGTTGTTCTTCACGGTCGAGCAGATGGGCCTGCTGGGCACCAAGCTCGGGTTGATCCTGGTGTACGCGACGTTCGCGACGCCGTTCACCATCTTCTTCCTGCACGCGTTCTTCCGCACGCTGCCGTCCGCGATCGCCGAGGCGGCGTTCATCGACGGCTGCACGCACTGGGGCGTGTTCTTCCGGGTGATGCTGCCGATGGCGCGACCGGGCCTGGTGTCGGTCGCGATCTTCAACTTCCTCGGCCTGTGGAACCAGTACCCGCTGCCGCTGGTGCTCAACCCGGATCCGGAGAACTACGTGCTGGCGCAGGGACTCGCCGCGCTGTCGACGTCGCAGGGCTACCAGAGCGACTGGAGCGGCCTGTTCGCCGGCCTCACCATCGCGATGCTGCCGGTGTTGCTCGCGTACGTGTGCTTCCAGCGCTACATCCAGGCCGGGGCCACGGCCGGCGCGGTCAAGTGAGTCAGGTCCACCGCGGGCACGCGTCCGCCGGGTGACACCAGCCGGCGGAACTGCTCGACACCGTTGATCAGCCCTGCTGGGGTGGCCGCGCGCAGCATCACCGCGTTCGGGCTCACCAGCAGGGCATAGCCGTCTTCACCGAGTCCGCGCATCGCAGGCTCGTGCGTCACCATCACCACGCCCTCCGGGGAGTTGCCGAGGACGATTCCCGTCTCCTCGTGGACGTAGCGGCGCAACAGCTTCGCCGCTTCGCCCGCGTTCCCGATCGACCTGATGTCCATGCCCTCGGCCAGCAGGAACTGTCCGGTGCGGCGGCGGGGTTCTTTGCCGTGCCTGCGAATCGCCATGACGTTCCTCCTGGGACGAATTGATTCCGTTGACATGTAAAGGATCGCGGGCGAGGGTGAGGTGCGGGCATCCGTGGGCGGACGCGATGCCCGCACCTGCGTCAGCTCAACCAGTCCGCGTAGGTCTTCTGCACGCGGGTGAGCTCCTCGGCCTGGCCGGGGGAGAGGGTCTCGTGCGGGTCGAGGCACCAGATGCCACGCAGGATTCCCTCACGCCGCAACACTTCGTGCACGCCGGCGATGACGCCCGCGAAGTTGTTCCGCACGTCGAACACCGCCGCGTTGGCGTCCACGCACATGGCGTTGAGTGCCTCGACCCGTGCACGCGCTTCTGCATCGCCGTCCACTGCGGCGTGGGCGTCCTGGAGGATCCTCACCGCTGAACGCGTCCACACCGCCCAATGGCCGAGCAGCCCGCCGACGAACCGCCTCACGCCGCCCCGCACGTGGAACGGCGTGAGCAGGTCGCTGACGATGTTGTCGTCGTTGCCGGTGTAGAGCGCGACTTCGGCGCCCCGGTCGGAGTCGGCGACGCCCTGGACGAGTTCCAGCGTCCGGTAGCGGTCGAACGGCGCGGCCTTCACCGCAACCGTCGACGGCTGCTCGGCCAGGCGCCGCCAGTAGGCGCGGGGCAGGTAGCGGCCGCCGACGGCTTCCTGGAGGTAGAAACCGATGGTCGGCAGGACTTCGCCGATCGCGGCGCCGCGGTCGAGGAGGTCGTCGGGGGAGAGGTCGGGCAGGCCGCCGGGGGAGACGAGGACGGCGTCGTAGCCGAGTTCGCGGGCCACCTCGGCTTCGGCCACGGCTTGCCGCGTGGGACCGGCAACGCCCGCGATGCGCACGAACGGGCCGGGGACGGCCTGCCCGGCGTCTGTGGTGAACGGCGCCCGGCGGTTGATCTCCTCCGCCGCCAGTTCCAGCACCGGCCGGTAGAGCCCGTGCTCCCGGATCTCGAACTGGGTGGTGTGCACCCCGACCGCGAGCCCACCCGCGCCCGCCTCCAGGTAGTAGCGGGTCAGCGCCCGTTGCCGTTCCTCGTCGAGCCTGCGGGACTCGTCCAGCGCCAACGGGTGCGCGGGGATCACCGTGCCGCGGTGCAGCAGGGCGGCTGTCGCGAAGTCCATCAGAACCGCCCGTCCCGTCGCTCGAACTTCGTCGGCTTCGACCAGAGCGCCCCGCCGCCGCGCAGCCACTCGGCCTGGAGGTCGATCAGCTGCCCGAGCGTGCGGTCCGGGTAGCCGAACAGCTCGTGGCACGTCGTCGCGTCGCTGAGCAGCGAGGTCTCTGGCAGGTAGCCGGTGAACGAGGCCTCCACGCCGAGGCGAGACGCCAACCGCGTGGCGATCGAGCGGACGGACGCGGTCTCCGGTCCGGTCAGGTTCAGCACGAACGGCGAGTCCGAGGCGTGCGCGACGCTGCGCAGCACGACCTCGTTGGCGTAGCGCTGCCACACCACGTTCACGGCTCCGGTGGTGAGGTCGATCGTCGTGCCCTTGACGAGCTTCTGCGCGAGGTCGGCTATCACGCCGTACCGGGGTTCGCAGGCGTAGTTGAGCCTGATCAACGCCACGGGCGTGCCCCTGGTCCGTGCCGCGTGCGTGAACACCTGCTCGCGGCCGCGGCACGTGATCGCGTAGTCGCCGTCGGGCCGCGGTTCGTCGGTCTCCACGCTGCCACCGGTGACCGGCGCGGTCATGCCGTAGACGTTGCCCGTGGACAGCGCGACGATCCGCGCCTTCGGGTAGCGCTCGGCGACGTACGCGGGCAGCACGGTGTTGGTCATCCACGCCTGCTCCGGCGCGCCCGCGGTGCCGAACTTGGCGCCGACCAGGAAGATCACGGTGTCGGCGTCCGGCAGACCGGCGACCGCGGCCGGATCCCCGAGGTCGGCCGTCACGATCTCGACGCCCTGGGCCTCGACCCGCGCGCGACCGTCCTCGTCGGACCACCGCGACACCGCCCGCACCCGTGCGTCGCCACCGGCCTGAGCCAGGGCTCGCTGGGCCATGCCGGCGATGCCCGACCCGGTCTTGCCGCCCGCCCCGAGCACGACGACGTCACCCCAGCCGGCGGCCTCCGCGACCAGCGCGGGAGAGGGCCTTACGAGTTCTTCTTCGAGGTCTGCCTCATTCATGAGGGCACACTCCCAGCGTGCGACGAATTCATTCTTTGAAAGGAATGAATTTTTGGCCTGATGTGGTCTTGGCTCACAAAATCACAGGTCACCTCTTGCGGCAAGGAGCAGCATGAGTCATTCTTCCCGGCATGACATCAGCTGAATCGGGGGATTCATTCCTTCATTCCTCCGCTGGCCCGAAATGGCAGTGGGCCGCTGACCGTCTGCGCAAGGACATCGCCGACGGGGTGTACGGGCCTGGCGACCAGCTGCCCGTCGAACGTGAGCTGGCCACCACGCTGTCGGTCAGCATCAACACGATCCGGCGCGCCGTCGGCCAGCTCGTGCACGAGCAGATCGTGCTGCGCAGGCAGGGCGCGGGCACGTTCGTCCGCTCCGAGACCGCGCCGATCGGATCGGGACGGCCGCTCGTCGGCGTGCTCGTGCCGTCGACGACCTACTACTACCCGCGCGTGATCGACGGACTGCAGCGCGTGTTGCGCGGCGCGGGCGTCGGAGTCGTGCTGGTGTGTTCGAAGTACGACCTCGACGTCGAACGCGACGAACTGCGCACCATGCTCGAAACCGGTGTGCAGGGCCTGCTCCTGGTGCCGAGCCTGCACCTGATGAACGACCCGCAGTCCTACGTGGACGGTCTTCGCGACCTCCCGGTCCCGTACGTGCTCGCCGAGCGGCGCCCGCCGTCGCCGGAACCGGACGACCCGACCACGTTCGTCGGCACCGACCACGCCGGCGGTGTCTGCAAGGCCGTCCGGCACCTGAAGTCGCTGGGACACGAGAAGATCGGGTTCCTGGGCCGCGTCAGCACGGGCACGTCCGAGCAGGTCGCGAACGGGTTCGACGAGGCCGTCGAGCTGCTGGACGTCGATGCCGCCGCCACCGTGCGCAGGCTGCTCTGGCAGGCGCAGGACATCTCCGCTTACGCCCGGCGTTGTGCCGAATCCGGTGTCACGGCGGTGTTCTGCCACGGTGACCGCGACGCCGCCGCGTTGATCGTCGCCGCGCGCAGGCTCGGCCTGTCCGTGCCGCGCGATCTCGCCGTGGTCGCCTACGACGATGAGGTGGCGGAGGTCGGCGACATCCCGCTGACCGCCGTCTCGCCCCCGAAGACCGAGGTGGGCGCGCTGGCCGCCCAGCTCCTCCTCCACCGCATCGACGGTGGCCGCAACGTTCCCTCCCAGCAGGTGCTCATCCAGCCGCGGCTCGTCGTCAGGGCGTCGTGCGGCTCGGCAGAGCTGAAGCTTCACGAGAAAGCAGGGACATGACCTCATTCCGGATCGGACTCCTGGGTGCCGGCGCGGTCGGCGCGCACCACGTCCGTGCGGCGGCCGGAGCCGACGGCTACGCGATCGCGGCGATCTGCGACGTGCGGCGCGAAGCGGCCGAGGCACTCGCGGCACCGGGCGTCGAGGTGTACGACGACTACCGCACGATGATCACCGAGGCGAACCTCGACGGCGTCATCATCACGACGCCGCACTCGTTGCACGCCCAGCAGGTCGTGGAGGCCGCGCAGGCCGGGCTGCACGTGCTGGTGGAGAAGCCGATGGCGACCACCGTCGAGGACTGCTCGCGGATGATCGAGGTCTGCCGGGACGCGGGCGTGCTGCTCGCGGTCGCCCACGTCATCCACTTCGACCCGGTGGCACGGGAGACCCGCGCGCTGATCGCGTCCGGGGAGTTCGGTGATCCGCTGCTGATCGCGCACCGCCGGTCCGCGCACTACGAGCGGAACTCGCGGCCCGCCTGGTTCTTCGACCCGGTTCTCGCCGGTGGTGGCATCGTGCTGAACGTCGGCACGCACGGCCTGGACCGCATCCAGTGGTTCGGTGGTGGCACCGTGCGCAGGGTCAGCAGCGTGGTGCGGGGCCGTGAGGGCATCGACGTCGAGACCGACTCGCTCGCGCTGATCGAGCTCGCCAACGGGGTCACCGCCAGCGTCGTGCTGACCAGCAGGGGAACGCCCTACTACGACGAGACCGACGTCGTCATGCCGGAGGTGACGCTCCGGGTCTCCGCCGCCGACGGCCTGTTGTTGCTGCGCGACGGCAACATCACGACGCTGGTCGAGGCGAGTCCCAGCCACCTGCGCACGGCGTTCCGCAGCCAGCTCGACGGGTTCGCGTCGGCTGCGCGTGGCGAGGGCGGCGAGTACATCGACGGCGCTTACGGACGGTCGGTCGTGTCCGCCGCGCTGGCCGTCTACCAGGCCGCCGACCGCGGCAACCCCGTGGACGTGCCGCGTCCCGCGGTCCGCCCATGATCAGCCGACGCAGCCTGCTGGCTGCCACCGGTCTCACCCTGCTCGCCGGGTGCTCCTCGTCCACAAAGGACCCGAACGGGCCGTTGAAGTTCTGGTCGTCGTTGCGCGGCACGAACACCGTCGTGGACGCCTGGAACGCGCTGAACCCTCGTGAACCCGTCGTGCTGGAGACGGTGACCTCGGGCTTCGCCGGTGGCAACGCGAAGCTGTCGAACGCCGCCCGCGCCGGCAACGCGCCGGACGTCGTGTCGATGGCCGACGCCGACCTGCCGATGTTCGCGCTGGACGGCGTCGCCACCGACCTGACCGACCTGGTCAGCGCGCGGTTGCGGTCGGAGCTCGGCGAGGTGGCGTGGTCCGGCGCGGCGTTCGGCGGCCGCGTCTACGGCGTTCCGCTCGACCTGCCGCCGTTGCTGATGCTCTACCGCGAGGACGTCCTGCGCGAGCACGGCGTCGACGTGCCGACGACGTGGGACGAGTTCCGCGAGGCGGCCCGCGCCTTGAAGGCCAAGAACATCTACCTGACCGCCTTCCACCCCAACGGCTACAACCTGTTCGCCGCGCACGTCATGCAGACCGGCGGGCGGTGGTTCGGCGTCGACCGCGACTCGTGGGTCGTCAACTTCACCGACGCGGGGTCGCTGAAGGCGGCCGAGTACTGGCAGGGCCTGCTCGACGAGCAGTTGCTGTTCATCGCCCCCGGCAGCAGCCAGGAGTGGCTCGCCGCCCTCGCCGAGGGACGGGTCGCCACCCATCTGGTCAGCACGTGGGGTGTGGCGGCGCTGGCGTCCTCGGTGCCCGGCGGCACGGGGAAGTGGCGTATCGCGGCGGCACCGCAGTGGGATCCCGCCACACCGTCGATCGGACGGGACGGCGCCTCGCTGCACGTGATCACCGCGGAGAGCGTCAAGAAGGAACGGGCGATGCGGTTCATCGAGTGGATGTCGACCTCGCCCGAGGCGATCACCGCGCGCCTGTCGAGCGGGCGGTCCAGCCTGCTGCCCGCCGCGCCGAAGCTGTGGGACGCGGCCGCCAAGCAGTTCAAGACGACGTTCTACGGCGGCCAGGACCTCTACGGACTCGCCGCGCAGCAGTACGAACTGCAGCACGGCGGCTGGATGTGGGGGCCGCGCATGCAGTCCACCGCCACGTCGATCCACCACGGGCTGGCCCGGATCCCTTACGGCACCACGATCGCGCAGGCACTTCGTGACGCCGAGGCGGAGACGCTGCCGGACATGCGCAGCCTCGGTCTGTCGGTGAGGCGCTCGTGATCAGGCAACGCTCCGCCGTCGGCCTGCTGCTCGGCCCGTTCGTCGCGCTGCTGGCCGTCGTGTTCCTCGTGCCCACGCTGTACGCGATCTACCTGAGCTTCTTCGCCCGCTCGCACACCGGGCTCGGGTTCGGCAACGGTCGGACGGCGTTCGTCGGTCTGCGCAACTACGGTGTCGTGCTCACCGACCCCAGCTTCCTGCAGGGCGTCGGCGTGACGTTGTTGTACTCGGCCGTGTTCATTCCCTTGGTGATCGTCGGCGCGCTGTCGCTGGCGCTGCTGTTCGACTCGGGAGTGGTGCGGCTGCGGCAGATCAGCCAGACGATCCTGTTCGTGCCGCACGCCGTGCCGGGCATCATCGCCACCGTCCTCTGGCTCTACCTCTACACGCCCGGCATCTCGCCGGTGATCGACCTGATGAAGGGCCTCGACATCGAGGTCAACTTCCTCGGACTTGAGATGGTCGTGCCGTCGTTGGTGAACATCGCGCTGTGGAGCGGCCTCGGCTACACGACGGTGATCTTCTTCGCCGCGCTGCGAGCCGTGCCGCAGGAGGTGATCGAGGCGGCCGCGATCGACGGCGCCGGGCCCGTGCGCGCGGCCGTGACGATCAAGGTGCCGCTGATCAGGGGCACGATCGTCACCGTGCTGATCTTCACCGTGATCGGCGCGCTGCAGCTGTTCACCGAACCCATGCTGCTCAGCAAGGTCACCCCGCTGATCGGCCCGCGCTTCACCCCCAACATGTACATCTACGACGCCGCGTTCGCGCGCAACAACCACAGCCTGGCCTCGGCGGCCTCGGTGTTGCTGCTGGTCGTGTGCTGTCTGCTCTCGTTCGCCGTCACCCGTGGCGCGTCCAGGGGAGGTAGGGCATGACCGGGCGGCTCACCGCGAACGTCGTGATCGGTGTCGGCGCGCTGTACGCGTTGCTGCCGCTGGTCTGGCTGCTGCTGGCCTCCACCGTGGACACCGAGGCGCTGTTCGCGTCCGACTTCTTCTCAGTCGAGAACTTCGCCCTGGTGGACAACGTCAAGGGCCTGTTCACACAGGAGAAGGGCATCTACGGGCGCTGGTACCTCAACAGCATCATGTACGCGGTCGGCGGCGCGGCGGTCGGCGCGTTGATCAGCACGGCCGCCGGGTACGTGTTCGACAAGTTCTCGTTCACCGGCAAGAACCAGCTGTTCGCGCTCGTGCTGGTGTCGGTGATGGTGCCGGCCGCGGTGCTCGCGTTGCCGCTGTACCTGATGGCGTCGGCGGCCGGTGTGGCGAACACGATCTGGTCGGTGATCATCCCGGTCCTGTTCAACCCGTTCGGCGTGTACCTGGCGCGGGTGTTCTCCGCGTCCTACGTGCCGAACGAGGTGCTCGAAGCGGCACGGGTCGACGGCGCGACGGAGATCCGCAGCTTCGTGTCCGTGGGACTGCGGATGCTCGCGCCGGGGTACGTGACGATCTTCCTGTTCCAGCTCACGTCCATCTGGAACAACTTCTTCCTGCCGCTGGTGATGCTGTCCGACCAGAACCTCTACCCGGTCAGCCTCGGTCTGTACAGCTGGAACTCACTCGCGAACATCGACCCGGACTACTACCCGCTGATGGTCGTGGGGTCGTTGTTCGCGCTTTTGCCGCTGGTACTCGCTTTCCTGCTGTTGCAGCGGTACTGGCGTTCAGGACTCACCGCGGGGAGTGTCAAATGAGGGTGCTGGAGTACATCGGAACTCGTGAGCTGCGCTGGCGTGAGGTTCCGGACGCGCGCGTCGTCGATCCCGGCGACGCGGTGGTGCGGCCCGTCGCCGCCACCACGTGCGACCTCGACCGGGCGGTGATCGCGGGACGCACGCCGTTCCCGGCGCCGTTGCAGCTCGGGCACGAGTGCGTGGCCGAGGTCGTGGAGGTGGGGGACGAGGTCTCCGGGCTGGTCGCGGGTGATCTCGTCGTCGTGCCGTGGCACACCTCCTGCGGTACCTGTGCCACGTGCTCGGCGGGGGCGCCGTCGCGCTGTCTGTCGGTGCCCCGGTACGCGATGTTCGGGCTGCCGCTCGGTGGTGCGTGGGGCGGCCTGTTCTCCGAACTGGTGCGAGTGCCGTGGGCGGCGGCGAACCTGGTCAAGCTGCCGCACGGGGTGAGGCCCGAGGCGTTCGCGTCAGCCTCGGACAACCTGACGGACGCGTACGGCAGCGTCCTCAAGGGACAGACGCACGCTCCCGGTGCGGCGCTGCTCGTCTTCGGTGGCACCAGCATCGGGTTGTACGCCTGCGCGTTCGCGCGGGCGCTGAGCGCGTCCCGGGTCGTCTACGTCGATCCGAACGACCGTCGTCGCGCCATTGCTGAGGGGTATGGCGCGCAGGCGGTCGCATCGGCGGGCGACCTGGACCAGCGGGAGTTCCCGCTGACCTACGACGCCTCCGGGCATCCGGACGGGCTCACGGCGGCGTTGAAGGCGACCGAACCGGGCGGGCACTGCCACAGCGCCGGCATCTACTTCGCCGGCGTCACGGTGCCGACCGGGCCGATGTACATGAACGCGGTCACGTTCACGACGGGCAGGCCCGACATCACGCCGCACCTGCCCGCCGTGCTCGCTCTCGTGGCCGGGGGAGAGGTGGATCCCCTGCCGGTGTTCAGCGATCACCTGACGTTCGACTCACTGCCGGAAACTCTGGCTCTGCTGCCGGAGAAACCGCTGGTGACGTATGGCTGAGCTAGATCGGGCTGGTGTTCACGCGCAGGTCGTCGTACCAGATGTAACCCGTCCTGGTCGGCGCGAACGACGCGTCACCGCCGCCCGCGAACGAGGACAGGTAGGCCCGGTCGATCAGGTCGCCGTTGCGCACGAACTTCAGGCCGGTGATGAGCGCGGCCTGGCGGCCGTTGAACCACACCTGGATCTCGCCGTCCGGGTTGGCGTTGCCGTTCGTCACGGTGTTCACCTTGACCCGCTGCACGATCTCGACCCACTGGCCCGGCGGGTAGTAGACCGGCTTCCCGTCGAGCGAGAGGTCGCGGTAGTCGCCGTACTGGCTGGCGTGATCCATGCTGTAGTAGTAGATCGCTGCTTTGCCGCCGCTGCGCCAGATGAACCGCGACGTGAAGCCGTTGTAGCCGTCGCACGCCTGGCCGCCGGAGCAGGACGCGCCCGCGCCGAGGCCGACGCCGACCTTGCCGGCGAAGTTCGTGTTGCCCCAGCTGAAGTCCGAGCTGAAGCGCACCCACTGCGCCACGTAGTACTGCTGGGCGCGCGGGATCGCGAACGGGGCCTGCGCACCGGACGGGCCCGGCCCGAACTGCCCGGCCGGGTAGGTGACCCGCAACGACTTGCTGCCGCTGCGCTTCACGCTGGAGTCGATGTAGGTGCGGGTGTCGAGACCCTGGTGCCAGGGCGCGTTCCAGCCGTCGGCAGCCCATTTCGCGAGCGTGTAGGGCGAACCGGCGGCAGGGGTTTCGAAGTAGTTGTTCAGCGCTGCCGCCATCGCCGATGGTGCGGCAATGGTCGAGGCGAGTATCGCCGCGCAACTGGAAAGCACGAGCAACGTCTTTGTTCGCATGCATTTCCTCCACAGGGGTGTGACCCGCGGGCGGGCGGGAGGACGAGGTGGTCTGCACCACTTACCTGACGCAGTATTGCCACGTGGCGGGCGGTGGGTCAACGGAAGACGAAGTCATTCCGCAAAGATTCCGGTGTGGACGGTGAAGCGAAAACCGGGCATTGACTGGACTTCCGCGATGTCGCAGGATTCCGGCAACGTGCGGGGGCCGTTGCATTCCTTCCCTCAGGCGGAATGAATTCTTATCTGGAGGAACCCGATGAGGAGATCTGTCGCGGTGTTGCAGGCGTTCGTCGTCGTGGCGGCCATGGCCGTCGCCACGAGTGCGACCGCTTCCGCCGCACCAGGACCACCGGCCCCGGACACACCGGTGGCACACGAACTGCTGCGCAACGGCGGCTTCGAGAACGCCACCACGTCGTGGACGCTCTCCACCGGAGCCAAGCGCGAGAACGGCGCTCTAGCCGTCACGTCCGCCACGGGCTCGGCCTGGGAAGGCGCCACGTCGGCGTCGTTCGGGATCGACGTCCGGCGGATCAGCTCGGTCAAGGTGTCCGGCCGCGTGCAGCTGGACAACGTGGTGCAGGGCGCGACCGCCGACAACGCGGCGAAGATCAGCATCGCGTTCGTGGACGCCACCGGCAAGCGCACCTGGAAGGGCGTCAATCTCACCGGCACGCAGGACTGGACCGAGCGTGCCGATGTGCACACCGTTCCGGCCGGCACGGTGTCGGCGTTCCTGTCGATCGCGCTGGACCGGGCCAAGGGCACCGTGCGGTTCGACGACCTGAAGGTCAGGGCCGAGTCCTGGGTGAACCTGGTCAGCAACCCCGGCTTCGAGCTCACCTCACCGTCCACTGAGGCCTGTCCGGCGCCCGCGTGGTGCACGCCGTACCTGAGCGCCACCTACAAGGTCGACTCGACGACGGCCTTCCAGGGCACCAGGTCGCTGCGCATCGACGCCTCGCCGACGCAGAAGATCGGCGGCTTCGTCACCGTTCCGCTCGACCAGAAGACCTGGCCCGTCGTGCAGGTGTCGGCGAGGGTCAAGCTGGACAGGGTCGAGACGGCCGACTACACCGACTTCCCGGGCGGCCTGCGGGTCACCGTCGGGTTCCTCTACACCGACGCGAACGGCCAGAGCGTCTACTCGCCGTCAGGCCTGCTCAACGGCGTGCTGACCGGCTCGCGCGACTGGACGACGATCTCCGGCACGTTCCGCGTGCCGCCGCTGATGACGAAGCTGCAGATCATCCCGGCGATCCAGAACGCCACCGGCACCGCGTGGGTCGACGACGTCCGCGTCACGCCGGAGTCGCCGTGGATCTCCCCGGACACGCAGACCAAGAGCGCGGCCGCCGGTGGTCAGGCGAAGTTCCAGACCACCGTCACGAACCGCCGCGCTGTCGCCGACTCGCTGCAACTGGCCGTGGACGGGCCCGGTTCGGTGACGCCCGCCGTCACTCCGGTGTTGCAACCGGGGGAGTCCACGATCGTCTCGGTGTCGCTGCCGGCGGGGTCGTCCGGTGTGCTGACCGCGACGCCCGCCGGCGACGTGACCCTGGTGCAGCAGGCGAGTTTCAAGGCCGACCAGGCGACCTCTCCCGGCGGCGCGCCACGGGTCTACAGCACTCCCGCGCAGCTCGACGCGCTGAAGCAGCGAATCGCCGGGCAGGACTGGGCGCGCAAGGCGTTCGACTCGGTCGTGAAGGCCGAGGCGGACGCGTGGCTCGCGCGGCCGCTCGACCAGCCGGTGAACCACGGCGGCTGGAGCGGCAACTTCAAGTGCCCCGGCACCAACACCTCGCTGGAGTTCAACTACAGCTCCCCGAAGCTGCACCGCTGCCCGATCGACGGCAAGTCCTACACCGGTGATCTGCTGGACGCGGCGTGGATCGAGATCTGGCACAACAACGCCGCCCAGGCCGTCGCCGACCTCGGGCTCGCGTTCCGGGTGACCGGCGACCAGCGTTACGCCGCCAAGGCACGGGACGTCCTGGCGTACTACGCCGAACGGTTCCTGTCCGTGCCGTTGAACGTGATCTACGGCCGGGTGCACTACCAGTCGCTGGACGAGGCCGTCGCCGCCATCGGCCTGATCGACGGCTACGACCTGATCCGGGACACGCTGCCCGAGTCCGATCGCGTCGACATCTCGCTGAACCTGTTGAAGCCACTCGCGGAACTGGTGCAGTCGTATCCGACGGTGACGTCGAACTTCCAGGCCTGGACGGTCGCGGCGGTGCACGGCATCGGGTCCGCGATCGGGGACGCGGGTCTGCGGAAGTGGGCGCTGGACGATCCCGAGATGGGCACCGAGTTCCTGCTGAACAAGGCCCGGCTGTCCGACGGCTGGTGGTGGGAGGGCGCCGCGAGCTACCACGTGTACGCGTTGCAGGCGCTCACCTCGCTCGCGGTCTCCGCGCGCAACCTGGGCGAACGCGACTACACAGTGGACGAACGCTTCCGCTCGATGCACACGACGCTGCTGCCGTACCTGCATCCCGACCTGACGATCCCGGCGGCCGGTGACGGTGGCACGTGGGGCCGGCGCTTCGGGCCGAGCTTCGCGGCTATGGCCGAGTGGGCCTACGCGGAGTACGGCGAACGCGACTTCGCGACGGGCCTGAACTACGCCTACACCAACCTCGGCCGTCCCCGTTCGGACCGATGGGCGTTGCGCTTCGGCGTCGACACCCTGCCGAGCCTGAGCGGACCGCGTCAGCCCAGCGCCACGTTCGGCGGGCTCGGCGAGACGGTGCTGCGGTCCTCCGACGCGCCGAACCTCGTGCCGAACCCCGGTTTCGAGGAGGCGTCGCTCGGCAACGCGACCAAGCCCGCGTTCTGGCAGCTCGACGGCGGCACGTGGAAGGACCGCAGGCTGACCGGAGCGGCTTCGCAGACGTTCCCGCTCGGCGGCTCCCGGCTCAGTCACCTGACGCTGCAGGCGATGGCGAAGGGCAAGGGCAGCATCGACGCGGTCTTCCTGCTCGACCGCTGGGAGGTCGGTCGGGGTTCGCTGAACATCACCGGTGACTCCTGGTCGGCTCGGGAGACCGGCCTGGACGTGCCGCCGCTCGCCCGTTCGGTGAAGCTCACCGTGCGGGGCGATGTGACGGTCGACGACGTCGACCTGTTCGCCGACGACCTGCTGGGGTCCGGTGGGTTCGAGGACTCGGCCCAGGGCTGGACCAAGCAGGGCGCGGCAGAACTGTCGCCGCTGCCGTACCGCGGTGCGTCGTCGGCGAAGGTCACCGGCGGCCTGAACCGCAGCGCGTGGACGACCGATGTCCCGGTCACCGGCGGGAACGTGACGTCGGTGAAGCTCGACGCGCGGACGTTCTCACCGCTGCTGCCGTTGAAGGAGAACGGCGGCGCACGGATCGAGCTGTCGTTCGTGACGCCCGCGGGTGTCTCGGCGCCGGTCGTGACCACGTTCCACGACCTGCTCGGCTGGCGTTCCCGGACGCTGAGCGCCGACGTGCCGAAGGACGCGATCGCGGCCCGGATCTCGCTGGCGGTGGAGAACGCCGCCGGTGTCGCGTTGTTCGACGACGTGCGACTGGGCTTCTCCGGCGCGGTCGATCCGTTCCAGGCCAACGCGTTGCGGCTCGACCACGGCGTCGCGGGCGGCACTCACGGCCACGCCGACAAGCTGCACCTCGACGTCGTCGGCGGGGGAGGGTTGCAGTCCACCGACCTCGGCCAGATCTACGGCGTGGACAACGCGGACCTGACCAACAACTGGTACCGCGAGTCGGTGTCGCACAACACCGTCGTGGTCGATGGCAAGAGCCAGGACCGCAACATCCGCGGTGCGCTGGAGTACTTCGGTACCACGCCGCGGTTCAAGGTGGTCGACGCCAAGGCGGACAAGCCGTACGCGGCGATGCCGGACGTGTCGCTGCGGCGAGCCGAGCTGATGACCGACGAGTACACAGTGGACGTGTTCGACGCTCGTGGTTCGTCGGCGCACCGGTTCGACCAGTCGTGGCACGGGGTAGGCGACCTGACGGTGTCCGGCCCGACGATGACGCCGCCGGCCTGCGGCACGTGTGTGCTCGATCCCAACGACAAGGACTTCGGCTACGACGAACTGCGGTTCGTGGCCGAGGGAACCGCGGCGAACGGCACCTGGCAGGCGGAGTGGAAGACGCCGCAGTCGGTGTTGTCGATGAGGGCGCTCGAACCGTCGTCCACGCGGGTGCTCCAGACGACAGGGCCCGGCCTGGCCACGGACGGCAAGCAGATCCCGTTCGTCCTGGCCCGGCGTGACGGGACCACCACCCGGTTCACGACGGTGCTGGAGACCAGGTCGGCGGCCGCACCGAGTGCGATCGTGTCCGCGCAACAGGTGCGTGACGGGCACGTGCGCGTGCAACTGGCCGGCGATCGGCGTGACGACGTGCTGTACGACGGCGGGTACGCGTTGGTGCGCAGGGCGGGCGAGAAGCCGCTGAGCATCGATCTGCTGAACCGCCAGTCGGTCGAGGTCGACGGGCGCACGTGGCTCACGGCGTCGAAGAAGCTGGAGAACGCCTCCGCGGTGTTCGACGGGAGCACGTTGCGGCTCGCGGTCGGGCGCACGGCGGACCGGGGTCAGGTGACGATCACCGTGCACGCCCCCGGTGTCCGCACCGTCGAGCTGAACAACCAGCCGGTCAGCTCGGTCACCCGGCACGGCGATCTGCTGAAGGTGACGTTCACGGTCGGATAGCGGTGCGACGGGCCGGGGCCGCGAGCCCCGGCCCGTTCGCGTCAGCGCTCCAGCAGGTCGCGGATCGCCCCGGCGACGACCTCCGGCGCCTCCTCGGCCATGAAGTGTCCACAGGAGACCGTGCGGTGGTCGAGGTCAGGTGCCCAGGCCTGCCACAGCGCCCTGGCGTCGAAGCCGAGCGCGGCACCCCAGTCCTGCTGCAGCACCGTGACCGGCATCTCCAGCTGGTTGCCCGCGTTCTTGTCGGCGGTGTCGTGCTCGACGTCGATCGTCGCCGACGCCCGGTAGTCCGCGACGATCGACGTGACAGCCTCCCGGCTCGCCCGCAGGTATTCGGCACGGATGCCCTCGGGGAACGGTTTCTGGCTCCAGATGTCGAGGAAGTGGCCGAAGAAGGCGTCCGGGACCGCGTTGATCATCTGCTCGGCCAGGCCCGGCGGCTGGGCCATCAGGAACAGGTGGAACCCGACGGCGGCGGACGTTCCCCGCATGACGTCCCACATGTCCAGCGTCGGCAGCACGTCGAGCGACGCGAGGTGCGTGACGTGCAGCGGGTGGTCGAGCCCGGCGCGGAACGCCACGAGCGCGCCCCGGTCGTGCCCTGCCAGGGCGAACGTGTCGTGCCCCAATGCGCGGGCCACCTCCACGACGTCGGCGGCCATCGTGCGCTTGGCGTAGGTGAGGCCGGTGTCGGCGGGCTTGTCGCTGTCGCCGTACCCGCGCAGGTCGGGCATGATCACGGTGTGGTCGGCGGCCAGGTCGGCGGCGACGTGCCGCCACATGAGGTGGGTCTGCGGGAAGCCGTGCAACAGCACGACCGGGCTGCCCTGGCCGGTGGTGGCGACGTTCAGTTCGACGCCGTCGGAGACCTGAACGCGCTGGTGGTCGAATGCGGTGTGGTTCACGAGGTCACTGTGCCGAGGCCCGATCAGCAACGAATCAGCGTTAGGGTCAGCGGGTGGTGACGTTCGGGGTGCTCGGCCCGCTGACCGCGGGATCCGCCCGCCTCGGTGGCCCGAAACAACGCGCCGTGCTGGCCCGCCTGCTGGTCGCCCGGCGTCGCGTCGTACCGGTGCGCCTGCTGGTCGCCGACCTGTGGGAGGAGCCGCCGGACGGCGCCCTCGGCACGGTGCAGACGTTCGTCGGAGCGTTGCGCAAGGTACTCGAACCTGACCGTCCACCCCGGACTCCGTCCTCGTTGCTGGTCACCGAAGGCGCGGGCTACGCGTTGCTCGCCGACGACGTGGACGCGTGGCGGTTCGAGGAGATGCTCGGCGGCGATCTGTCCGTGCTGGACGGTGCGCTCGCGTTGTGGCGCGGTCCCGCCTACGCCGAGTTCGCGGAGTTCCACTGGGCACGGGCCGAGATCGACCGCCTCGAGGAGTTGCGGCTCGTGGCGGTCGAACGCCGGGCCGAGGCCGCGCTGGCACTGGGCCGCGCGGCGGGCGTCGTCGCGGACCTGCGGGCTCACCTGGCCGAGCACCCGTGGCGCGAGAAGGCGTGGAACCTGCTGGCGCTGGCGCTGTACCGGGAGGGACGGCAGGGCGACGCGCTCGCGGCAGTGCGGGACGCCCGGCACGCGCTCGTCGAGAACCTCGGCGTCGATCCCGGTGAGGAACTCCGCACGCTGGAGGCGGACATCCTGGCCCAGTCGCCGCGCCTGCTGCCCGCACCCGAGTCGTCGCTGGTGGGACGTGCCGCCGAACTCGCACTGCTGGAGTCCGCCGTCCCGGCGGCCGGGCTGGGGATCGCGCTGGTGACGGGCGAGGCCGGCGTGGGCAAGACCGCGCTCGCGACGGCCTTCGCCGGGATGCTGGCCGGTCGGGGCTGGCGGACGGTGTGGGCGCGCTGCCAGGAGGACGCGCCCGTCGCGTGGCCGTGGCAACAGGTCGTGGAGGCGCTGGGGGAGAAGCTCGCCGCCGCGGACAGGTTCCAGCTCCGCCTCACGATCGTGTCCACTGTGGAATCGGCGGCACCGGTGCTGGTCGTGCTGGACGACCTGCACCAGGCCGACGAGGAGACCCTGGCGGTGCTCGCCGCCTTCACCGGCCACCGGCTCTCCGGCCGGGTGCTGATCGTGGCGACCTCACGCTCCGCGGTACCGCTGGAGGCCCTGGCCCGGGCCGAACCGGTCCGGATCGAGCTCGGCGGTCTGGACGCGGACGCCGTCGCCGCACTGGTCGGGGCGAAGAACGCGGTCGCGATCCACGAACGCAGCGGCGGCAATCCCTTCTACGTCAAGGAACTCGGCCGGTTGGTCGCGTCCGGCGGCGATCTCGGCGCGGTCCCGGCCGGCGTGCGGGACGTGCTCCGCCACCGCCTCGCCGAGTTGCCCGCGCAGGCGCGGACCGTGCTGCGCCAGGCCTCCGTGCTGGGCAGGGACGTCGAGGTGGACCTGCTGGCCGCACTGGCCGGTCACGACGTGCTCGACGCGCTGGACGTCGCGATCGAAGCCGGGTTCGTCGTGGAGGTGGCACCCGGTCACGCCCGGTTCACGCACGCGTTGGTGCGCGACACGGTGTACGAGGACGTGTCGCTGACCAGGCGTGCTCGCTGGCACGAGGCGGTGGCGGAGGCGCTGCGACCTGGTGACGTGCAGACGCTCGCGCATCACTACGCCCTCGCGGGCACGAGGAGCGCGGCGGCGGCGAACGCACTGGCGGAGGCCGCGGAGCAGACGCGTTCGCCACGGGAGGCGGTGCGGCTGTGGCGTGCCGCGATCGCGGCGGGCTCGGAGCGGTTGGCGGGGCTGGTCAGGGCGTTGGCGGTGAGCGGAGACCTGGCAGCGGCACGGGAGCAGAGGTCGGCGGCGTTGCGGCTGGCCGGCGGTCCGCGGGAACTTGCCGAGGTGATCGGCTCGTACGACGTCCCCGGTATCTGGACCACGAACGACGACCCGGCCCACTCCGCCGAACTGATCGCCGCCGCCGAACGCACGCTGCCCGCGTTTCCCGGCCCCACCGCGACCCGCGCCCGTCTGCTCGCCACCATCGCCATGGAAGACCGGGGCACCAGCGCCCGCCTCTGCGAAGCGCGGGAAGCCGAGGCCATAGCCCGTGACCTCGGCGATCCCGCACTCCGGGCGTTCGCGCTGAACGCACGCTTCATGCACACCTTCCGCCGCACGGGCCTCGCCCACGAGCGTGCCGCGATCGGCCGCGAACTCCTCGAAGTCGCCACCGACGTCACCTACGAGGTGCTGGGTCACTTGATCCTCGTCCAGGCCTGCTCCGCGCTGGCCGACTTCGGCACCGCCGACCTGCACGCGGCCGCGGCGGACGACCTCGCCCGGCGCCACGACCTGCCGTTGGTCGGTGTCTTCACCGACTGGTACGCGGCGCTGAAGCTCACGGCGGGCGGGAAGACCGCCGACGCCGATCGCGCCTACCGAGCCGCGGCCGAGCGCGTCAAGGGCACCGGGATGTGGGGCATGGAGCGCGGACTCCTGCCGCTGGCCCTGCTGAGCGTGCACGGTCCGTCCACAGTGGAACTCGATGACGACTGGGGCCCGTTGCTGGACTGGGTTCGCCCGCTGGCACTGCCCCGTGACGAGGCGCTGGCCGCGGCGCGAGCGCTCCCGGACGGGCCGGCGGACCTGCTCACCGAGGTCCGCGCCTGCCTGCTGGCGATGGCGGCGACCAGACTGCGCGACGACGAACTGCGGGAGCGCGCCCACGCGTTGTTGTTGCCCGCCAAGGACGAACTCGTGGCGGGCACCGGACTGGTCACGTTCGGCCCGGTGACGAACTACCTACGCGGCTAGCGCCGGGCCGAGCAGCAGGCCGCCGTCCAGCACGAACTCCGAGCCGGTCGCGAACGCCGCCTCGGCCGAAGCCAGGTAGAGAACCAGCGCGGTGAACTCGCCGGGCTCGCCGAGGCGCGGCACGGCGAACGGCGCGGGGGAGTAGAGGTCGCCGATCGCGGGCTGACCGGCCGCGACCGGTTCGTTGATCAGCGGCGTCGACACCACGCCGGGATGGATCGAGTTCACCCTGATCCCGTCGCGGCCGAGCTCCAGCGCGGCGGTCTTCGTCAGTCCGCGCAGCGCCCACTTGCTCGCGACGTACGGCGCGTAGTACGGCGAACCCACGTTGCCCATGGTCGACGCGATGTTCACGATCGACCCGCCGCCGGCCCTGCGCAGCGACGGTGCGACGTGCTTGATGCCGAGGAACTGACCGGTCAGGTTCACCGCCATGGTCCGGTCCCAGACCTCGCGCGAGGTGTCCTCGATCAGCGCGGCCGCGTGCTGCGCGCCCGCGTTGTTGACCAGCACCGACACCGGCCCGAACCGCTCCTCCGCGGCCTGGACCGCGGAGATCCACGCGTCCTCGTCCGTCACGTCGAGCCGTACGGCGAACGCCCGCTCACCGAGTTCTTCGGCGGCCTTCGAACCCGCCTCCAGGTCCCGCGCGGCGATCACGACCTGTGCGCCTTCCGCGTGGAAGCCCCGCACGTGGCTCGCGCCCATCCCGCTCGTGGCGCCGGTGACGAACACCGTCCTGCCTTCGAAGCGTCCCATCATGTCCTCCAGTGGTGAGTTGAGTGACTCACCTCGGAACGGTAGACACGACCGGCATGGTGAGTCAAGTGACTCATCTCATGGCATACTGGACGGCGTGCCGACCTACCACGAGCGCATGGCGGAGCAGAAGCGGACGGCGATCGTCGACGCGGCGACGGGACTGTTCCTGGAATCCGGCTACGACAAGACCTCGCTCGCGCGCATCGCCGACGCGGCCGGGGTGTCGAAGGCGACGCTGTTCAAGCAGTTCCCGACGAAGGCCGAGCTGTTCGACGCGATCGTCACGGACTACTGGCGCACGGAGGAGGGCGCGCTCACCCCGCAGCCCGGTGATCCGGCGAAGGGGCTCACAGCGCTCGGCAACCGGTACGTGGCGCTGCTGACGAGGCCCGGCATGGTCGCGTTGTTCCGCATCGTCATCGCCGAGGCACCGCGGTTCCCCGAACTCGGCCAGACCCAGTTCAAGCTGGGCAAACAGCCGTTCTTCGACGCGGTCCGCGACTACCTCGCCGCCGAGCACACCGCCGGCACCCTGGAGGTACCGGATCCGATCCTGGCCGCCACCCAGTTCCTCGGCATGATCTCGAACTTCGCGTTCTGGCCCCGGATGCTGCTGATGAACTGGGCGCCCACCGAGAAGGCCATGGCCCACTCGGTGGACGAGGCGGTCCAGACGATCCTGGCCCGGCACGAGGTCACAGCGGCAACCGGCGCAGCGCGGGCTTGAGGACCTTCCCGGACCCCGTGCGCGGCAGTTCGGACACCACCTCGACGTGCACCGGGATCTTGTACTTCGCCAGGCGCGGCAACAGGAACTCCCGCAACCCGGCCGCGTCGACCACAGCGCCGTCGCGAGGCCGGACGAACGCGCGTCCGACCTCGCCCCAGCGCTGGTCCGGCACCCCGACGACAGCGACCTCGGCCACGTCCGGGTGCGAGGTGATCGCGTTCTCCACCTCGGCCGGATAGACGTTCTCGCCGCCGGAGATGTACATGTCCTTGAGCCTGTCCAGGACGTACAGATGACCGTCGTCGAGCCTGCCGAGGTCGCCGGTGCGGAACCACCCGTCGTCGGTGAACGCGGCGGCGGTGGCGACCGGGTCGTTCCAGTAGCCCGGGGTGACGTTGGGGCCCTGCACCTCGATCTCGCCGGTGTCGGCCAGCCGTAGATCGCCGAGGAACACGCACGGCCCGGCCGAGCCCGCCCTGCGCACGCTGTCCGAAGCCTCCAGGAACGTGGCACCGGGCGCGGTCTCCGTGAGCCCGTAACCCTGGCAGAACACCAGACCCCGGTCCTGATAGGCGCGGATCACCGCGTCCGGCACGGCCGCCCCGCCGCACAGCAGCACGCGCAACGACGACAGGTCCGCGGTGTGCCACGACGGGGAACCGGCCAGGTCGGCGTACATCGTGGACACGCCGAACATCCACGTCACGCGATGGGTCTCGATCAACGAGACGCACTTGGTGACGTCCCAGCCCGAGGTGATGACGCTGTGCCCACCTTTGATGAAGGTGGGCAGCAACGTCTGGGTGAGCGCGGCGACGTGGAACAGCGGAGCGGTGACCAGCGCGACCTCGTCCGAGGCGATGTCGACGCCGATCATCAGGTTGAACGTGTTCCACAACAGGTTGGCGTGACTCAGCATCGCGCCCTTGGGCCTGCCCGTGGTGCCGGAGGTGTAGAGGATCAGCGCGATGTCGTCGATGCCGACCGGCTCGTCCAGCGGCTCGTCGGAACCGCCGAGAAGCCAGTCCTCGTACGTGGCAAGAGAAACCGCCCGTGGGTGCTCGACGACGTGCGAAGGCGCGTGCACCAGCACGTGCGCTCCGCAGTCGGCGAGCTGGTAGTTGATCTCCGCCGGGGAGAGGCGGAAGTTCAACGGCACGAAGATCGCGCCCAGCTGGTGCGTGGCGAACAGGGTCTCGGCGAACGACGGGTGGTTCGGGCCGAGGTACGCGACCCGGTCACCGTGCCCGACGCCGAGCTCCCGCAACCGCCACGCCAGCCGGGTGGTGCGGACGGCCAGCTCCCCGTACGTCGTGGAGACGCCTTCGTAGGTCAGCGCTTCACGCTTCGGCGCCATGCGCGCGCGGCGGTGCGGCCAGCTGCCCAGCCCCGAGTTCCGCATTCCTGTCTCCTGTCAGGCTGGATCGGCTGGTCTCCCGCAGGATCACCGTGCACACGACGGTGAGCAGGCAGAACGCCGCGAGGATGAACGGGATCGCGCCCGTGCCGGAGGACCTCTGCACCTGCGCGAAGAGCAACGGCGCGAGTCCGGCGCCCAGGCCCGCGAGCTGGTAGCCGAGCGAGGCGCCGGTGTAGCGGCTGCCGGTGTTGAACAGCTCGCTGTACAGGGCGGCGAGCGGCCCGTACATCATCGGGTGGATCACGGCCTGGCCGAGCGCCAGTGCGATGACCACGAACCCGTTGTCCACCAACGGGAACAGCACGAACCCGAACGCCGCCATGAGCACGGCGCCGGCGAGCACGACGGGCCTGCGCCCGAACCGGTCCGAGGCCGCCGACCAGCCGAGGATGCCGATCACCGCGAGCGCCGAGGACAGCGTCAGCGCGTTGAGGATGGATTGCCTGGTGTTACCCGCCTGAACGCCGTAGGCGAGGATGAAAGTCGTCAACGTCGACTGCGCGACGAACGCCGAGAGGCCGACGCCGATGCCGAGCAGCAGCGTGCGCGGGTGGTTGCGCAGCACGTCGAGCAACGGCATCGAGCCCGGCTTGCGCTCCGCCTTGAAGACCGGTGTCTCCTCGACCTTCATCCGCACGAACAGGCCGATGCCGAGCAGCACCAGGCTCAGCAGGAACGGCACCCGCCAGCCCCACTCGAGGAAGGCCTTCTCGCCGACCAGCGCGGCGGTGCCGGACAACGCGAGCGTCGACAGCACCATGCCGCACGGCGCGCCCGCGTTGGTGAAGCTCGCCCACAGTCCGCGCCGGGACGTGGCGTGTTCGGCGGACATGAGCACGGCTCCGCCCCACTCTCCGCCGACGGAGATGCCCTGCACGACGCGCAGCAGGATCAGTCCGGCCGGCGCGAGCCAGCCGACCTGGGCGTAGGTGGGCAGCAGGCCGATCAGGAAGCTCGCCACACCCATCAGGCTCATGGTCAGCACGAGCATCTTCTTGCGCCCCAGCAGGTCCCCGTAGTGTCCGAAGAGGACTCCGCCGAGCGGCCGGGCGAGGTAGCCGGTGGCGAACGTGCCGAAGCTCGCGATCGTGCCGACCAGCGGGTCCAACGAGGAGAAGAAGACCTTGTTGAACACGACCGCAGAGGCCGTGGCGTAGAGCAGGAAGTCGTAGTACTCGATCACGCTGCCGAGGAAGCTCGACGCGACCGCACGGCGTAACTGCGTTGTTGTCGCCATGACTTCACCTCATGCGTAGTGGCGGTAGACGGCACGTGCGACACAAGCGGGCTTCGCGGAGCCCTCGATCTCGACGGTGAAGTCGACGGTGAGCTGCACGCCGTCGCCCGGCACGTCCTCGACCGACTCGACCCGGCCCAGCAACCGGATCTTGGACCCGACCGGCACCGGCGCGGGGAACCGCACCTTCTCCAGCCCGTAGTTGAGGCTCATCCGCACGCCGGAGACGTCGAGGAGTTCGGTCATCAACGGGATGAGGAGGGCCAGCGTCAGGTAGCCGTGCGCGATCGTGCCGCCGAACGGTCCGGTGGCGGCGCGCTGCGGGTCGACGTGGATCCACTGGTGGTCGTCGGTGGCGGCGGCGAACGTGTCGACGCGGCTCTGGTCGATCTGCAGCCAGTCGGTGTGGCCGAGACTCTTACCTGCCAGGGCCTTGAGTTCGGCGATTCCTTGTACGGAGATGGTCACGCGTCCTCCTTGACGAGTCCGAGCAGACGGGCGGCGTTGTGCTTGAGGATCTTGGGCCGGACCTCGTCGGAGATCTCGAGCTTGGCGAAGTCGGCGAGCCAGCGGTCCGGAGTGATCACCGGGTGGTCCGAGCCGAACAGGACCTTGTCCTGCAGCAGGGTGTTGGCGTAGCGGACGAGCTGCGGCGGGAAGTACTTCGGCGACCAGCCGGACAGGTCGATGTACACGAACGGCTTGTGCGTGGCCACCGCGAGCGCCTCGTCCTGCCACGGGAACGACGGGTGCGCGAGCACGATCCGCAGGTGCGGGAAGTCCACGGCGACGTCGTCGACGAGCATCGGGTTGGAGTGCTTGAGCCGGATGCCACCGCCGCCGGGCACGCCGGCGCCGATCCCGGTCTGTCCACTGTGGAACAGCGCGGGCACGCCCAGCTCCTCGATCACCTCGTAGAGCGGGTACGCCATCCGGTCGTCCGGGGAGAAGTCCTGGAGGCTGGGGTGGAACTTGAAGCCTCGCACGCCGTGCTCCTCGACCAGCCGCCGTGCCTCCCGGACGGCTGTGCGGCCCTTCCACGGGTCGACGCTCGCGAACGGGATCAGCACGTCGGCGTGCTCGGCGCAGGACGCGGCGATCTCCTCGTTGGAGATGCGCGGATGACCGGTGGCGTGCTCGGCGTCGACCGTGAAGATCACCGCGGCCATCTTGCGCTCGCGGTAGATCTGCGCGGTCTCGGCGATGGTCGGCTGCCGGTGCGCGGCCTTGAAGTACTTGGCGGACGCCTCGATCAGCGTGGGGCTGAGCGAACTGTGGCCGTCGCTGGAGATCTCGGCGTGCGTGTGGACGTCGATGGCGACGAGGCTGTCCACATCCATTTTGGGAACGTTCACGGCGCCACCGGCATCGGGATTCCGTAGGTCTCGGCCTCGAACTCGCTGAACCGCTCGGCGATCGCGGCCGCGTTCCAGCCGCCGTCCGCGAACAGGACCTGCTTCTCGGCCGGGTGCGACCACAGCGCGAGCCGGTCGCCACCGATGCCGATCGCCTGTCCCGTCACGCCTTTCGCCGCGTCCGAGGCGAGGTAGACGATCAGGTCGGCGACGTCCTCGACGGTGCCCAGGCCCTCGTCGCGCCGCACCCACTCGGGCAGCGGCGCACCGGTCCGTTCGGACTCCTCGATCAACGGCGCGAACGCCGGAATCGTCCGCGTCATCTCGGTGGCGGCGACCGGGACGACCGCGTTGACGGCGATGTCGGACCGGGCGAGTTCCAGGGCCCAGGTCCGTGCCATGGCGGCGATCCCGGCCTTGGCGGCGGAGTAGTTGGTCTGCCCGAAGTTGCCGCGCTGTCCGGCGGGTGACGAGATCAGCACGAGGCTGCCTCCGGTGCCTTGCTCGCGCATCCGCACGGCCGCCGCGCGAGCGCACGTGAAAGTGCCGCGCAGGTGCACGTTGATGACGGCGTCGAAGTCGTCGTCGGTCATCTTCCACAGCACGCGATCGCGCAGGATGCCGGCGTTGGTGACCAGCACGTCGAGCCGTCCGAACTCCTCCACGGCGGCCGCGACGAGCAGGTCGGCGGTCTCGGCGGACCCGACCGGGGCGATCGCCGCGCGACCGCCGATGCTCGCGGCGACCTCCTCTGCGGACTCGTCCACGTCGTTCACCACGACCTTGGCCCCGTTGCGCGCCAACGCTTCCGCGTACGCCCGGCCCAGCCCGCGGCCGGCGCCGGTGACGATCGCGACCTTGTCCGACAGCTCCATCAGGCGAGTCCTCTCCGTTGGGTCGCGACCCAAAGTAGGGCATATTCATGACGCTCGTCTAGATGCTGCCCAACATGTATCGTGAGCTGCGTGACACCCCAGTCCTTGATGCTCAACTTCCTCGGCCTGTACGTGTTCGACCGCGGTATCGCGGTCTACTCGGGCAGTGTGATCGACGTGTTCGGGCGCGTGGACGTCTCGGAGGAGGCGGTGCGCTCGACGTTGACGCGCATGGCCTCGCGAGGGCTGCTCGCCAAGCACCGCAACGGCCGCAAGGTTTACTTCGGACTCACTCCGCGCGCGACGGACGTCCTGAGGGACGGTGAACGCCGCATCTGGCAGACCGGCGCGGTCAACCGCGACTGGGACGGCACCTGGACCCTGGTCGGCTTCTCGCTGCCGGAAGGCCGCCGCGGCGAACGGCACGACCTGCGCTCGCAGCTGCAGTGGGCCGGCTTCGGTCCGGTCCAGAACGGCCTGTGGATCGCCCCGGGGGCGCGCGACGTGACCGAACTGGTCGAGGGGCTCGCGGAGAACGTCACCGTCTTCACCGCCCAGCACGCCAAACCGACCGAGGCGGCGGACCTGGCGCGCCGCGCGTTCGACACGGCCGCCATCGCCGCCCGCTACCAGGACTTCCTGACGAAGTGGCGTGAGCCGGACAGCTCGTTGCCGGACGACCTGGCCCGCCAGTTGCTGCTGCACGCCGACTGGCTCGACCTCGTGCGCCAGGACCCGCACCTGCCGGCCGAGCTGCTCGCGGGCGACTGGCCCGCGATCGAGGCCGAGCAGTTGTTCCAGTCCCTGGCCACCCGCTACGCCGAGACGGCGACCCCGCTCGCGGCCGCCGCCATCGAGTCGATCGAGATCGGTGCTAGCTAGATCACAGCGCTGCTGAATCTATAGCGCTAACGAAAAGTTAGTGCGAGGCTCTCGTGCACACACCGAGTGGAAGGTGCACGAGATGCTCAACCGTCGTTCGCTCATCACCCAGGGAAGCACCGCCGCGTTCGGCGCGATGGCGCTGGCGGCCGTGACCGGTGGCGTGGCCGAGGCCGCCGCTCCGGCCGGGTACTCGCCGTGGACGCCGCTGCCGGACCCGGCCACCACGCCGGTGCCGAACCCGCCGTTCGCCAAGGACCTGACCAGGGAGGAACGGGAGAACCTCAGGACGTTCGACGAGCTCGACTTCGACGTCTTCAGCCACCAGAAGTGGGCGCGGCTGGGGGAGAGCCACGCCCGCAACATCCGCGTGCACTGGCCCGACGGCCATTACACCGACGGCATCGACAAGCACATCGACGACCTCAAGGCCCTGTTCGTCTGGGCGCCGGACACCCGCATCGAATCGCACTACCTGCGCGTCGCGAACGGCGGCCTCAGCGCGGTCGCGGGCGTCATGAAGGGCACCTTCACGCGGCCGATGCCGGACGGCAAGGGCGGTCTCATCCAGCCCACCGGCCGCCGGTACGCCATCAACATGGCCACCGTGGGCCTGTGGAACCGGCGCGGCACGATGGACGAGGAGTTCCTCTTCTGGGACAACCAGGCGTTCTTCAGCCAGATCGGGCTCGGCTGACCGTCCGGCGGCGCCGACCTGGCCGGCGCCGCCGAAGCCGTTACGCGACCGCCGTTCCCTCCAGTTCGATCATCAGGTCCGGGATCGCCAGCCGCGTCACGCCGAGCATCGTCGTGGGCGGTGCCACCTGAGCCTGGCCTAGCCTCGCCGCCAGCACGCCGTAGTGCTGGAACAGCAGGTCGACGTCGGTGGTGTAGACGTTGAGGCGCACCAGGTTCGCGAGCGACATCCCCGCCCCGGCCAGCACCGCCTCCAGGTTGTCGAGGCTCAACGCCAGCTGCGCCGCCATGTCCCCGGCGTGCTCGGGCTTGCCGTCGCCGTTCATCGAGGTCTGGCCGGCGCAGAAGAGCGTCCGCGTCTGCCCGGTGACGACCTCGCCCTGGTGGTACCCCAGCTCCGCCGACCAGGGCCACGGGTTGATCGGCGTTCGTTCCACAGCCACAACAGCTCCATTCAGGTTCTCGGATGTCGCTGTGCAGCCTCGCAACCAATACACGACATCCTGTGTCGTGTATTCCCGTAGGGTTTTCGCATGCGCGCCGACCGTTTGGTCTCACTGGTCCTGCTGCTGCGCAGGCACGGTCAGCTGTCCGCGACGGCGCTGGCCCGTGAGCTGGAGGTCTCCACTCGGACCGTGCTGCGCGACATCGAGGCTTTGTCCGCGGCGGGCGTCCCGGTCTACGCCGAACGCGGCCGGCACGGCGGTTTCGCGCTGCTGCCCGGTTTCCAGACCGAGCTCACCGGCCTGAACCACGACGAGGCGCTCGCCCTGCTGGTCGCCGGTTCGCGACGCGGCGCCCAGGTGTTCGGACTCGGATCGGCCCTCGCCTCGGCCATGCTCAAGGTGGTCGACGCGCTGCCCGAGAGCTACCGGCAGACCGCGGCCGGTGCGGCGGAACGGCTGCTCATCGACCCGGAGACCGATCTGCTGTCTCGTCGCGCGGTCGAGGAGGAACTGCCGGACGCGGTGGTGGCGGAGGTCCGGCGGGCGGTCTTCGCGGGGCACCGGTTGCGGATCCACTACGAGGCCCGCGAGAAGGCTCCCGAGTGGCGCACGGTCGACCCGATCGGCCTGGTCACCGTGCGGGAACAGGGTTATCTGCTGGCCCAGAGGTCGGGGGAGGACCGCACGTACCGGTTGTCCCGGATCCTGGCAGCCGAGGAGCTGGACGAACCCGCGCGGCGTGCAGACCGGGTCGACCTGGACCGGGCCTGGCAGGAACGCAGCACGCGGTTCCGGACCGGCGGGGATCAGGTCGCGGTGGTGCTGCGCGTGCACCCGGCCCGGCAGGAGGAACTGGTGGGCACCGCTCTGGCCGTGCTCGCCGAGGAGCCGGACGGGGAGTGGCTGCGGATGGAGGTCACGTTCCAGGACGCCCGGCACGCGGAGTGGGCGGTGTGGCGGCTGTCCGCGGGGGCGGAAGTCGTGGGGCCGCAGTGGCTGCGTGCCGCGCTGAGGGAACGGGCGACGGCGATCGCCGCCCGGTACGGCGATGAGGTGGGGGAGTAGTGGTGGAGGTCGAGAAGACAGGGGTGGGTACCGAGCGAGACTTCAGCCGGTACCTGTCCGCACGCGTGTTGTCCGTGGTCGGTGCCGTGGTGTCGGCGGTGGCGCTGCCCGTGCTGGTCTACCAGCAGACCGGGTCGGCGGGCTGGACGTCGGCCGTCACGGCGGCGGAGGCGTTGCCGTACCTGGTGTTCGGGCTGCTGGCCGGTGCGCTCGCGGATCGGCTGAACCGCCGCCTGATGATGGTGGCGATGGACTTCACGGTCGCCGCCGTGCTGCTGAGCGTGCCGCTGGCGTGGCTGGCGGGTGGCCTGACCGCGCCGCACGTCGTGGTGGTGGCGTTCGCGACGCAGACGGCGTTCGTGTTCTTCGACGCCGCCAACTTCGGGGCGCTGCCGGCGTTGGTGGGCAAGGAAAAGCTGACCGTCGCCTACTCGAAGCTCTACGGGCGCACGACCGTGGTCGAACTCGTCGTGCCCGGCGTGACCGGTCTGCTCGTGGCGATCGTCGCTCCGGCGGCGCTGCTGGCCGTGAACGCGTTGACGGCGGTGGGGTCGGCTTTGTTGTTGCGCGCGATCACCAGCAACATGGCCAATCCACGGCCGGTGCGCGGTGCGGGCGAACTCACCAAGGACGTCCGCGAAGGTTTGCGGTTCCTGTGGGACGAGCCGGTGATCCGCATCCTCACGCTCGTGGGCGCCACGCACTCCGTCGCCAGTGGTGCGTGGATGGCGGTGCTCGTGCCGTTCGCCGACCAGGTGCTCGGCGTCGCGCCGAAAGGGGATGCCCGGCTCGCCGTGCTGTTCAGTTGCTGGGGTGTCGGTGCGGTGATCGCGTCCCGGTTGTTCCCGCGGGTGACGGCGCGGTGGGGCAACGCGAAGGTGTCGCTGGCCGCGTTACCGCTGTCGCTGCTCGGCGGCGTCCTCGTTCTCGTGAGCGGTCATTGGATCGTCCTCTGCCTGACCGCGACGTACTGGGGGATCACCGGCGCGCTCGTGGTGATCAACGGGATCACCTACCGGCAGCAGGTGTGCCCGGAGGAGTTGCAGTCGCGGGTGAACACCACGGGCCGGATGGTGGCCTGGGGTCTCGGTCAGCCGCTCGGCGCGGCACTGGCCGGTGTCCTGTCGGTCGCCGCCGGTGATCCGCGGGCGGGACTCGCCGCCGGCCTCGCGGTGTTGCTGATCGGCGTCGTGATGGCGTGGGTGACCCCCGCCCTGCGCCAGGCGGCCTAGGGCCTGTGTCGAAGTCTGGTCAGCGATAGCCGGGCCCGAGACGGCCCCTGGCGGCACGGCCGGACGACCCACGTACAACACCGGTACGCGGGCCCTCCGGCCGCACCACCAGGAACCACCTCAAGCGCGACTCTCATCGAACCAGACTTCGACACAGGCCCTAGAAGTACCGCAGCCACACGTAACCCCAGGCCATCGCGGTGCTGACCAGCGTCACGACGATGCCGTAACGGGTGAACTGCCAGAAGCTGATCCGGTGCCCGGCGCGGGCGGCGATGCCGAGCGCGACCACGTTGGCGCTGGCGGCGACCGCGGTGCCGTTGCCGCCGAAGTCCGCGCCCAGGGCGAACGACCACCACAGTGCGCGGCCGGTCCCGGTGTCGGGGATCTCCGCGACCATGCCCTCGACCACCGGGGTCATCGTTGCCACGTAGGGGATGTTGTCGAAGAACGCGCCGAGCACGCTGGAACCGAACAACAACGCCGTGGCGGCCGCGAAGTAGTTGTCGTCGAAGGCCGAGACCGCCCACGTCCCAACGGTTTCGATGACGCCGGTGTGCACGAGGCCCGCCACCATCACGAACAGGCCCATGAAGAACGTCAGCGTCGGCCACTCCACCTCGGCCAGCACGTCGTTCACGTCCGCCCGCGTCACGAGCAGCATCACGCCCGCGCCGACCAGGGCGACGATCGCGGGATCGAGGTGCAGCACCGAGTGCATGCCGAACCCGGCCACCACGCCCGCGAAGACGATCAGGCAGCGGCGCAGCATCGCGGGGTCGGTGATCGCCCGCCGTTCCTGCAACGCCATCACGGCCTCGACGTGCTCGGCGTTGTACTGGAAGGACTTGCGGAACAGGACTTTCGTGAGCAGCACGAACACCACGAACACGACCGCGACGATCGGCGCCATGTGGACGAGGAAGTCGGTGAACGAGAGCCCTGCCCGGCTGCCGATGATGATGTTCGGTGGATCGCCGATCAACGTCGCCGCGCCACCGATGTTGGACGCGAGCACCTCGGCGATCAGGTACGGCTGGGCGGCGATCCGCAGCCGGTTGCACACGACGATCGTGACCGGCGCGACGAGCATGATCGTGGTGACGTTGTCCAGGAACGGCGACGCGATCGCGGTGATGGCCATCAGCATCACCATCAGCCGGTACGGGCGGCCGCGGGCCTTCTTCGCGGCCCAGATGGCGAGGTAGTCGAACACGCCGGTCTGCTTGACGATCCCGACGATGATCATCATGCCGAACAGCAGGAAGAGGACGTTCCAGTCGATGCCCGCGTGTTCGGAGTAGAACACCTCCGAGCCCGGGACCAGGCCGAACACGGCCATCAGCCCGGCGGCCACCAGCACGACCTTGACCTTGTTCGCCTTCTCGGTGGCGATGAGGAAGAACGCGACGAGGAAGATCGTCAGGGCTAGGGCGGCGCTCACGGATCTCCCAACGGGATGGGTGTCACCGCCGGCGCGAGTTCAGCGCGCCGGCGGTGACGGGGACAGATGGCCCTGGGGTTCAGTCCTCGGCGGTGTAGACCGCGAGCGAGGTGATGAGACGGTCGAGGGTGATCGCGCCGACGAGCGCGCCGTCGTCGTCGACCACGGCGACGAGCGGGCTGTGCTGCCGGGCCATCAGCGCGGCGACCTCCAGCAGGGTCGCGTCGGCGCGGACGGTCGCGGGTTTGGCGCGCTGGTTCGGTGCCACGTCGCCGACGGTGCGGTCGCTCAGTTCCATCCAGAACAGGTCGGCGTGGCCCTCGTCGACGACGCGGGCGAGCGCTGGATCTTCCTGATATGCCTGGGGAACCGCGAGCCGCAGCACCTGGGTGCCGGGCAGTACCGTCCACGGGCGGGCGCGGTCGTCGACCACGATCAGTCCCGGCAGCCGGTTGACCGCCATCACCCGCACCGCCTTGGTGACCGGGTCGTCGACCGTCACGGTCGGAACGTTGATGGCGATGTCGCGTGCCTGCATGGCATCAGCCCCCAGTTGACCCGCGATGGACATGGTCGCCTCCCGTCTCCTGGTGGAAGTCTCTGCGGGACGGCCGTCCGGAACCATCGGGTGCAACACCCATTTCGGACGTGTGGTCAGGGTGTGCGGCCGAGGCCGATCAGTCCGGCCAGCATCAGTCCGGCCGCGACGAGAAGTGCGTGCGGCGCGGTGATTCCGGCGATCAGCAGGGCCAGTGCGACCCCGAGCAGAACCCAGGGCAGTGGTCGTCGTGTGCGGGTGGATCGGTCTGTGTGGACCATGACACCAACATTCCCTGGTCGCGGCCCTCCTGACGATCCGTCCGCTCACTCAACTCCCGGCCGTCCGGAGGAGTGGTGCGGGGTGAAGTTGGGTGTTGCCACGGATTTACTGGAACGCGGCAGGACGTCAGCCTCGCAGGCGTGTTGGGTAGTGATCACAAAACGGCGGTGCGCGCGCCGGACCGGACCTATCGCCCGGAACTGCAGGGCCTGCGCGCGGTGGCCGCACTGCTCGTGGTCGTCTACCACGTGTGGCTGGGCCGGGTGTCCGGTGGCGTCGACGTCTTCTTCCTGATCTCCGGGTTCCTGGTGACGGGACAGCTGGTGCGGGCCACCGGGCGAGGACGGCTCGACCTGCGCGCGCTGTGGAGCCGGATGGCCAAGCGGCTGCTGCCCGCCGCTGTCGTCGTGCTCGGCGCGGTGCTGGTGGCCGGGGCGGTGCTGCTACCGGAGAACCGCTGGCCGCAGACCGTGCGGGAGGTGATCGCGTCCGCGCTGTTCCTGGAGAACTGGCAGCTCGCCTCGGACTCCACGGACTACTACGCGCAACACGACCAGGCGAGCGTCGTGCAGCACTTCTGGTCGTTGTCGATCCAGGGCCAGTTCTACTTGATCTGGCCCTTGCTGATTTTGGTCGTCACGCTGCTGCGCCGATCGCTTTTCCGTTTGCTGGCAGTGGTTTTCGTGCTTTCGCTCGGCTACTCGGTGTGGCTCACCGCCGTCGACCAGCCGCTGGCGTACTTCCACACGGCGACGCGGATCTGGGAGTTCGCCTTCGGAGGCCTGCTGGCGTTGGCCGTGTCGCGCATTGACCTCTCCAGTCCTTTGAGGACGGTCCTGGGCTGGGTCGGCCTGCTGGGACTCGTGGTCTGCGGGATCGTGCTGGACGTGGGCGCGGGATTCCCGGGCTACCTGGCGTTGTGGCCGACGACGTGCGCCGCCGCGGTGATCGTCGCCGGAGCCACCGGCAGCAGGGTCGGCGCGGACCGCTTGCTCAGCGCCCCGCCGCTGCGCTACCTGGGCGACCTCAGCTACGCCCTCTACCTCTGGCACTGGCCGGTGCTGGTGGGCTGGCTCGTGCTCAGCGGCCGCGACGAGGTCGGGGTGGAGGACGGGCTTGCGATCATCGGAGCGTCACTCGTGCTCGCGGCGGTCACGCACCACCTGGTGGAGGAACCCGTGCGCAGGTCTCGTTTCAGGGCACGCACGCTCACCGCCCTGCTGTTGATCCCGCTCCTGGTGGCGACGACCGTCCTGCAGCCGACGGGACCGCGTGAGGTGGCCGCGCAGATCCCGGCCACGGACTTCGCGGCGCTCGACGGCCAGCACTGCGCGAAATCCGTGCACAACCAGGAGCTCGACATCTGCTACGGCCCCGTCGAAGGCACCCCGGCCAAACGGGTAGTGCTCGTCGGCGACTCCCACGTCCAGCAGTACCTTGCCGCGTTCGCGCCGATCGCGGAACGCCGGAACTGGCAGCTGATCGCCATGCTCAAGGGCGCCTGCCCGTTCTCCACGCGGTCGGAGAAGGTGCCCGGCGACCAGTCCTGCCTGCGGTGGAACGAGAGTGCGGCGACCGAGATCATCGGCCTGCGCCCGGACTTCGTCTTCACCCTCGCCTCCCGCAACGTCCAGGTAGGACTGACGGAGGAGACGCCGCCGGGGTTCGTCGAGCGCTGGCGCCAGCTCGACGCCGAGCAGATCCCGGTGGTCGCGGTGCGCGACAACCCCCGCTACAGCTTCTCGGTGCTGGACTGCGTGCAGGTGCACGGTCCCGCGGCCCGCTGCGGCGCACCCCGTGCCGAGTTGCTCGCACCCGTTCCGCCGTACGCGCAGCTCGACGTGCCGGCCAACGTGTCGTTCCTCGACTTCAGCGACCACCTCTGCACCGCGGACCTGTGCCCGCCCGTCGTCGGAGACCTGCTGGTCAACTTCGACGACAACCACGTGAGCGCCACCTTCATGCGCTCGCTGTCCGCCGTGGTCGAGGAAGGGCTCGACACGGTCACCGACAACTCGTGAGTCCCGGTTGTTGTGAAGAGGTCATGAAGATCGCAGACGGGACGATTCGTGCGCCCTAAGTTCGGGGAACTGGCCACCCCTGCTCGAAGGAATCGCATGTACAGAAAACGAAGCGCGGCTCTCGCGGCCGCGCTCCTGCTCTCCGTCGCGGTGGCGAAACCCGCGGCGGCGAGCGGAACGCAGCCGCAGGCCGCGGGTACGCCCGGCGTCGTCACCCTGATCACCGGCGACCAGGTCGTCGTCGACGGCGACCGCGTCTCGTCCGTGCGGATGGCGAAGGGCCGCGAACAGCTGCGTGCCTGGCGCTACCGGCTCGACGGCCACGACCACGTCGTGCCGCAGGACGCGGTCGCGGACCTGAAGGCCGGCAAGCTGGACAAGCGGCTGTTCGACGTCACCGGGCTCGTCCAGCAGGGCTACGACGACCGCAACGAACCCACCGTGCCGACCATCGTGACCGGCGCGAACGCCCTGACCGCCGGCGTCAACGCGGTCTACATCCCGAAGACCGAGGCGGCAGGGCGGTGGCGTGCGCGCGGCTCGTCCCGGCTCGCGGCGGAGAAGATCTGGCTCAACGGCCGGGTGCGGCCGACGCTAGACGAGAGCGTGAAGCAGATCGGCGCGCCGAAGGCCTGGCAGGCAGGGTTCCGCGGGGACGGCGTGAAGGTCGCCGTCCTCGACACCGGGTACGACACCGCGCATCCCGACCTCAAGTCCGTTGTGGACACTTCGGCGGACTTCACCGGCGAGGGCGTGCAGGACCTCGACGGGCACGGCACGCACGTGGCGAGCACGATCGCGGGCAGTGGCGCGGCGTCGCAGGGCCGCTACCAGGGCGTCGCACCCGGAGCGCGGCTGCTGGTCGGCAAGGTGCTCGGCGAGTTCGGCGGCCGGGAGGACTGGGTCCTCAACGGCATGCGGTGGGCCGTGCAGCAGGGCGCCGACGTCGTCAACATGAGCCTCGGCGGTGGCGTCACCGACGGCACCGACCTGATGTCCCAGACGGTCAACGAGCTCTCGGCGTCGAGCGGCACGCTGTTCGTCATCGCGGCCGGCAACTACGGGCTGCGCGAGAGCGTGGGCAGCCCCGGCGCCGCCGACCGCGCGCTCACCGTGGCGAACGTGACCAAGCGCGACAAGCTCAACCTGACCTCGAGTCAGGGTCCGCGGCTGGGCGACTTCGGGCTGAAGCCGGAGATCGCCGGACCGGGCACGGACATCGTCGCGGCGCGGGCGGCCGGGCTGCTGCCCGAGTACGCGGTGGGGGACAACTACGCGCAGCTCTCCGGCACGTCGATGGCGTCGCCGCACGTCGCCGGTGCCGCCGCGATCCTCGCGCAGCAGCACCCGGACTGGACGGGCGAGCAGATCAAGAACGCGCTCATCGGCTCGTCTCAACGACTTGCGGGCATCTCCACGCTGGCTCAGGGCGCGGGCAGGCTCGACATCGCTCGCGGTGTCGCGCAACAGGTCCGGGCCGAGGGTGTGGCCGGGTTCGGCACGGTGTGGGGCACCGCCGAGTCCAGCAGGGAGATCACGTACGTCAACTCCGGCAGCAAACCGGTCACGTTGGCGCTGGAGTTGGACGTCGACCGCAAGAACGTGCTCTCGGTGCCGAAGTCGGTGACGGTGCCCGCCGGTGGGTCGGCGTCGGTCACGGTGACCGCGCGTCCGACGGCACAAACGGCGGGCGAGCTCACCGGAGTGCTGCGGGCGCGTGCCGGTGACGTCGTGCTGACGACCCCGGTGACCGGGCAGTTCAACGGCGAGAAGCAGACGCTGACCGTGAAGGTGCCGCCGAGGTCCGGCGAGTCCTTCCAGTCCCTGGTGATCGTGCAGAACGAACGCACCGGCCAGGCGTTCGGGGACTTCACCTTCACCGACTCGCTGAGCCTCACGGTGCCGAGCGGCCCTTACCGCGTGCTCGGCCTCATCGCGGAGCTGACCGGCGACAACACGTTGTTCGCTCAGCGCGTGGAGATCTCCAAGGACACCACGGTCGACGCGAACACCATGGCGGGCAAGCCGATCACGGTCGGCGTGGACGACCCGGACGCGCGGCCCCAGATCGGCGGCGGGTTCGGCCTCCTGTCCGACCCCGACGAGTCCGGCCCGCTCGAGTCCGCGGGCATCCTGCGCGGCGGTGGCGTGCCGAGGGACGGCGCGCGGCTGTACAGCGTGGCCGGTCCGGACGTGCGCGGGTTGTCGCTGACGAACCTCAGCTACTTCAACCACCCGTGGGCGCTCACGACGGTGAGCGGGGCCGGAGGGTTCGAGCTCAGCGAGACGTACTTCCCGTGGACCACCGACTTCACCGGCACGCGCACCGGCCGGTTGGTCGGCGTCGGCGAGGCAGACCGCGCGTCGATCGAGGCGGCCGACGTCTCCGGTGCGATCGCGGTGATCACGCCGAAGAACTGGGACGACCCGGTGTACCCGCCGGGGGAGCAGCTGATGAGCGGCGTGGAACTGTTGAAGCAGAGGGGCGCGCTGGCCGTGCTCTCCTACTTCAACCCGACCATCGACTCGGGCTCGGCCGCCGAACCCGCGCTGCCCACCGGCCTGATCTTCAACTCCGCGGAACTGCGCCGCGTGCAGGACCTGATGGCGCAACGGACTGTGGAGGCCACGATGTCCGTGCGTGCCAACAGCCCGGTGTCGTACTTCCTCGGCCAGGAGGTCAAGGGCCTGCCCGGCGGGTACGACTTCCAGTTCGCGAAGGCCGGTCTCGGCCGGATCGAGCGCAGGCTGATCGACACGATGCCGGCGAACACGTACCGGTTCGGCGCGGCTTCGTGGACCGTCGGGCCGATGCGGGCGGGAGCGGACGTCGAGTCGAAGTGGCCGCAGCGCCGCACCGACTACATCTCGCCGGCCGCCGCGGTGCAGCTGTTCGACGCGGGCGCGTTCCTGCCGGACGGCCGCCAGCCGTACACGGAGGTCACGCTCCCGGTGACGGTGAAGGCGGGGGAGAAGCGGACCTCCCGGGTCTTCGCCGCGCCGTTCGGCCCGGAGCTGACCACGCCGCTGATCGCACGGGGCGACAACAAGCCGTTGCCGTGGGCGTACCGCTCGCGTGACCGGATCAGCCTGATGGTCCCGATGTTCTCCGACAGCGATCCCGGCACGGTCAGCTTCTTCGACCCGTCGCACACCGGCACCACCGTGCTGTCGCGCAACGGCAAGGAGATCGGCCGCAGCGAGGACCGCGCGGCGCTGGGCACGTTCGACGTGCCGCGCGGCCCGGGCTGGTTCACCCTGGCCGCCGAAGCCGTGCGGCCGACCGGCAACCTCACTCCCGCACTGTCCACAAAGGTGCGTTCGGAGTGGCGGTTCCACGCGCGGTCCGGCATGGCCGAGCGGGCGGCGTTGCCGTTGCTCGACATCCGGTACGCGCTGGACCTCGACGACCACAACACCGCGCACGGTCCGGTGCGCGGCACGGTGTCGGTGGCGCACCAGCCCGGTGCCCCGTCGGCGAACGTGCGGTCGATCGGGGTGGAGGTGTCCTTCGACGACGGCGTGACGTGGCGGCGCGTCAAGGTCGCCGGCGGGAAGCTGGAGCTTCCGGCGGGGACGACGGGCTTCGCGTCGTTGCGCGCGACGGCCGCCGACGTCCTGGGCAACTCGGTGACGGAGACGATCACCAGGGCCTACGCGGTGAAGTAGGGCAGCGGAGGTGCCCCGCTCGGGGGCGGGGCACCTCCTGCGCGGAAGGTAGGTCTGGCAGTACCAGGAAATCGCGGGCCTGCCACATCCCGCCGCGCCGGACGAGGCTGAGGACACCACGAAGAAGGGGATGTCCGATGCAGCAACGGGTTCTCGGCCGGCAGGGACTGAAGGTGTCGGCGATCGGCTACGGCGCCATGGGGATCAACCTCGCGTACGGCGCCAGCGACGAGCAGGGCGGCGCCGAGGCCATCCAGCGCGCCTACGACCTCGGCGTCACGTTGTTCGACACCGCCGAGATGTACGGCTGGGGCGACAACGAGAAGGTCGTCGGCCGCGCGCTGAGGTCCGTGCGCGACGACGTCGTGATCGCGACGAAGTTCGGTTTCACCCACGACTACGGCACCGACAGCAGGCCGGAGCACATCCGCGAAGTCGTCGAGAACAGCCTGCGGTTCCTCGGCGTCGACACGATCGACCTGCTCTACCAGCACCGCGTCGACCCCTCGGTGCCCATCGAGGACGTCGCGGGCACGGTGAAGGAGTTCGTGGACGCGGGCAAGGTGAAGTACTTCGGGCTGTGCGAGACCGGGCCCCAGACGATCCGCCGTGCACACGCCGTGCTGCCCGTGTCCGTGCTGCAGACCGAGTACTCGCTGTTCGAACGGGACGCCGAGCAGGTGTTCGGAGTGCTGGACGAGCTCGGCATCGGGTTTGTGCCGTACTCGCCGCTGGGCCGTGGGTTCCTCACGGGCACCGCGCGGCCGGGCTCCTCCTACGACGAGACGGACATCCGCTCGACCGATCCGCGCTGGCAGCCCGGCAACTTCGAGAAGAACGTCGAGGCCACCCGGCAGCTCGCCGTGCTGGCCGGCGACCTCGGCGCGACCATCGCGCAACTCGCGCTGGCGTGGCACCTGGCGCAGGGCGAGCACATCGTGCCGATCCCGGGCACGCGCAGTGCGAAGCGGGTCGAGGAGAACGTCGGCGCCGCCTCCCTCGCCCTGAGCGCCGCGGACCTGGCCGCGATCGCCGAGATCCTGCCGAACGGCGGGTTCGGTGCGCGTTTCGCGGGCGAGGTCCCCGTCTGGGAGTGAAATGCTGTGCGGGTGGACGGTGAGATCGGCAGTTTCCTGACCGCACGCCGGGCACGGGTGGCGCCGGAGGACCGAGGTCTGGTCTCCGGCACCCGCCGCCGGGTGCCCGGTCTGCGGCGCGAGGAGGTCGCGCTGCTGGCCGGGGTGAGCGTGGACTACTACGTCCGGCTCGAACAGGGCCGCGCCGAGTCGCCGTCCGACGCCGTGCTCGGTGCGCTGGCACGGGTGCTCGGCCTCGACGCGGTGGCGTACGACCACCTGCTGCGCCTCGCCCGTCCGCACCGTCCCGCGATCCTGTCGCCGCAACGGGTCCGGCCGGGCGCTCGGGCGTTGCTCGACGCGATGCACGGGATTCCGGCGATCCTCGTGGGACGCTGGCAGGAGATCCTCTACGCGAACCGGCTCGGCGAAGCCGTGCTGCCCGCGCATTACCCCGGACCTGGCCGCAACGCCGCGCGTCACGTGTTCCTCGGATCCGACGCGCGCGACTACTACGCCGACTGGGACGTGGTCGCGGCCGACACGGTCTCCGTGCTGCGGCAGGAAAGCAGCCGCCATCCCGGCGATCCCGTCCTGGCCGCGCTGGTCGCCGAGCTCACCGCCGCGAGTCGTGAGTTCGCGCGGCTGTGCTCGTTGCACGACGTGCAGGTCAAGACCGACGGCCTGATCCGGCTCAACACCGCCGCCGGCCCGCTGAGCCTGACCTACGAGTACCTGCTGGCCGACGGCGGCGCCGAGGTGATCGTCACCTACCTGCCCGCCGACCGGGCCACCGCGGACGCGTTGGTCTCACTGGGCCAGCAGCTTGGCGATCCCGAACTCGAACCGCGCGTCGAACGACTCCTCGGCGAGGAAAGGTAGAACGCGCTTCAGGGCCGGTCGGTCTCCGATGGCGAGATCTTCCGAACCCTGCGGCAGCGCCTGTTCTTCCTGCGCCAGGCCGAGGATGAAGTAGATGACGCTCCAGCACGTCCACGCGGCGTCCCGAGGGGACAGTCCGCCGTCCAGCAGTGCGGCGACGAGCGCCTCCGCCGTGTCCAAAGTGGCCGGTTCCGCGGCGTAGGTGCCTGCCACGACAGCGGCTCCGTCGCGGTGTGCCAGCAGCGCCTGCCGGTAGCGGCGCGCGATCTCGGCGGCCCGCTCGCGCCAGTGCTGCGGCAGGCCGTCGAGGGAGACGCCGCCGACGATCGCGTCGGCCATCAGCTCCTCGAGCCGCGCCTTGGTCTTGACGTGCCAGAGGACGGTGTTCATCCGCACGTCGAGCTTCTGCGCGATGGCGCGCATCGACACCGCCTCGGCGCCGCGTTCGTCGAGGATCTCCAGCGCGGTGCGCACCACGTCCGCTTGACTCTTGGTCACTGACCTAGTCTACTCGACCGCGAAGCATTGGTCAGTGACCAAGGGAGAGAGTCATGCACGACGTCGTCATCGTGGGCGCGGGGCCGACCGGCCTCTGGCTGGCAGGGGAACTGCGGCTGGGAGGGGCCTCCGTGGTGGTGCTGGAGACCCGGCTGAACAGGGACGAGAACTCCAAGGCGCTCACGATCCACCCCCGCACGATCGAGATCCTCGACTGCCGGGGTGTGGTGGAGCTGTTCCTGGAGGAGGGCATCCGCATCCCGAACGGGCACTTCGGCGGGCTGCCTGACCGCATGGACTTCTCGGTGCTGGACACGCCGTATCCGTTCACGCTGGCGTTGCCCCAGGTCCGCACCGAGGAGCTGCTCGAACAACGCGCCGTCGGCATGGGCGCGACGGTGAGGAGGGGTTGTCAGGTGGTCGGCCTGACCCCGAACGGGGTCGAGCTGGCTGATGGTGAAGTCGCTGGACGGTATGTGGTCGGCTGCGACGGCACCCGCAGCACCGTGCGCGAGGTCGCGGGCATCGACTTCCCCGGCACCGCCGCCACGACCTGGGGCTGGCTGGGCGACGTCGTCCTCGACGATCCGCCCGCGCGGGGGTTCGCGAGCTTCACTGGCCCCGACGGCGGCCTGATGGTCGTGCCGCTGCCCGGTGGGGTGCATCGGATCGTCGGCGGCGACCCCGCCACGAACCGTCCCGAGTGGCCCGGTGAGCTGACCCTCGACGAACTGCGCGCAACCGTCAAGGCGATCGCGGGCACCGACTTCGGCCTGCGGGACCCGAAGTGGTTGTCGCGCTTCGGCAACGCCACCCGCCAGGCCTCCGCCTACCGGTCCGGTTCCGTTCTCCTGGCCGGAGACGCCGCGCACATGCACTTCCCGACCGGGGGAGTGGGCATGAACGTCGGCATCCAGGACGCGCACAACCTCGGCTGGAAACTCGCCGCCGTCGTGACCGGGCGCGCGGACGACTCGTTGCTCGACACCTACCACTCCGAACGTCACCCGGTGGGCGCCGATCTGCTCCGCCACACCAGGGCCCAGACCGCGTTGATGACGGCGTACTCGGCCGAGGGGCAGGCGCTGCGGGCGGTCGTCAGCGGGCTGATCGCGACCGCGCCGGACATGTCCAAGGAGCTCGCCGAACGGCTGTCCGGGCTCGACGTCGACTACGGGAACGGCCGGCGGGTGCCCGACGACGGCACGCTCTTCACCCGGCTGCGGTCCGGTCGTCCGGTCGAGACGGCCGCCGGCCTTGTGCGTCCCGACGGGCACCTCGCCTAGTCCAGGACGTCGAGGACCTCGCTCAGCGCCCGCAGTTGACGTGCGTCGAGGCGTCCGAAGATCTCCCGCAGGACGTCGGTGCCCGCCTCCTCGCCCGCAGCGAGGGCCTGGACGCCCTCGTCGGTCGCGGACACGACCTTGGCCCGTTTGTCGGCGGCATCGGACGTCCTGCGCACCAGGCCGTCCCGCTCCATCGCCTCGACGGCCTGGGTGATCGACCGGGCGGCCATGCCGAGTTCGGTGGCCAGCCGCGTCTGCTTGACCGGCCCCAGCCTCGTGAGCACCTGGAGGATCTTCGTGCGGGCGAGCGACACCCCGGTCCCGGACAGGTGCTCGTCCACCGCCCTGCGGATCCTGGCGGACGTCATCAGGTAGCGCAGTCCGACGTCGGCGGCGTCCATCGGCCTCCTTTGTGAGGTACCTCAGTATCGTGCATCATTGAACCATGACCACCGCCATCATCACCGGCGCGACGCACGGCCTGGGCCGGCTCGTCGCGCTCGACCTCGCCCGCCGCGGCTTCGACCTGGGCGTCGTCGCCCGCAGCGCCTCGAAGGTGGACGACCTGCGTGCCGAGATCGGGGCGGGCGTCACCGTCACGGCCTTCGTCGCCGACCTGTCCTCGCTGGAGGACATCCGTCGCGCGGCGAAGGCGATCGACGCGCACTACGACCGCGTCGACGTGCTGATCAACAACGCCGGGATCCACGCGTTCAGCCCGCGCGTCACCCCGGACGGCGTGCCCGAGATGACCGCCGTGAACTACCTGGCGCCGTGGGTCCTGACGAACGCCCTGCGCGACAAGCTGATCGCCTCGGCACCCGCCCGCGTCGTCACCGTCGCGTCCGAGGCGGCACGGCAGGCTCGAAGCCTCGATCCGGCCACCGCGCTGACGTCCGCCGCCCACTACGGCCGGACCAAGCTGATGGACATCATGTTCAGCCAGGAGCTTGCGCGGCGGCTGGAGGGTACCGGGGTCACGGCCAACTGCTGCGACCCCGGTTTCAACACCACCGGCCTCGGCCGTGAACTGCCGTTCTCGGGCCTGCTGGAGAAGGCGCTGCACGCGTTGCGCATCGGCGACCCCGCTCGTGGTGCGTCGATCATCACGCGGCTCGTGGTGGACCCCGGCTTCGCGGACGTCACCGGCGGCTACTTCTCGGTGAAGGACGCCGCGCCCCTGGCGTGCCCGGAGGCGGGGCGCGGCGTCGTCCAGCGCTTGCTGTGGGAGGAGACCGAGACGCTGCTCAGCTGAGGTGGTGCACCTCCTGCGCGCCGTAGACCGGCGTCGGCACGCCCTCGAACCGCGCTTTCAGTTGCAGCGCCAGGAAGAGCGAGTAGTAGCGCGACTGGTGCAGGTTGCCGCCGTGGAACCACAGGCCGGGCTGCCGGGTCGGCTTCCACATGTTGCGCTGCTCGCCCTCCCACGGGCCGGGGTCCTTGGTCGTGCCGGACCCGAGGCCCCAGCACTTGCCGACCCGGTCCGCCATCTCCTGCCCGGCGAGGTCGGCGACCCAGCCGTTCATCGAGCCGTAGCCGGTGGCGTAGACGACGAGATCGGCCTCCAGTTCGGTGCCGTCGGACAGCACGACGGCGTTCTTCGTCAGGCGGTCGACCTGGCCGCGAACGAGCTTGATCTTGCCGTCCGCCACCAGTTCCGAGGCGCCCACGTCGATGTAGTAGCCGGAGCCACGGCGCAGGTACTTGAGGAACAGCCCTGAGTCGTCGTCGCCCCAGTCGAGGTCGAAACCGGCCTTCTCCAGTCGTGCGTAGAAGTCCGCGTCACGCTCCTTGATCTGCTGGTACACCGGGATCTGGAACTGCGGCAGGATCCGGTAGGGCAGCGAGGCGAAGATCGTGTCGGCGCGGTCGGTCGTGACGCCGGCGGCGACGGCCCGTTCCGAGTAGAGATCGCCCAAGGCTATGTCCATCAACGAGTCCGAGCGCACGATGTGCGTCGACGAGCGCTGGACCATCGTGACGTCCACGCCGTGCTCCCACAGCGCCGCGCAGATGTCGTGGGCGGAGTTGTTCGAGCCGATCACGACGGCCTTGCGTCCGGCGTAGGCCTCCGGTCCGGGGTGTTTCGACGAGTGGTGCTGGTCGCCCTCGAACAGCTCCGCACCGGGGAACGTCGGCACGTTCGCCTTGCCGGACATGCCGGTCGCGAACACGAGCTGCTTAGGGTGCAGGGTCACGGATTCGCCGTCGCGGTCGACCGTGACCGTCCACTGTGCACCGTCGTAGGTCGCTTCCTTGACCTCCGAACGGGTCCAGTACGGCACCTCCATCACCCGCGTGTACATCTCCAGCCAGTCCGCGATCTTGTCCTTGGGCGCGAACACCGGCCAGTTGTCCGGGAACGGCAGGTACGGCAGGTGGTCGTACCAGACCGGGTCGTGCAGGCAGAGGCTCTTGTACCGCTTGCGCCACGAGTCGCCGGGCCGGTCGTTGCGCTCCAGCACCAGCGCGGGCACACCGAGCTGCCGCAGCCGCGCACCCAGCGCGATGCCGCCCTGTCCGCCGCCGATCACCACGACGTACGGCTGCTGCGCGTACCCGAGTTCGGCCTGCTCGCGTTCGCGTTCCTCGGCCCACGACCGGCGTTCCTCGATCACGCCGTGCCGCACGCCCTTGGGCCGCGTGTCCTTCTTGTGCTCCTCGAACCCCTTCAGCTCGTGCAGGCTCGTCAGCAGCGTCCACGCGCCCTCGTCGTTGAGCCGCAGGTGCCCTTTGCAACGGCCTGAGGTGGTCTCGAACTCGAGCCACGCCTCCACGACCCCGTCGGCCTCCGATGGCGTCTCGGTCGTGCGGAAGTTCTCCGGATCGGTGCCGTCGAGACACGCGCTGAGCAGGTCCGCGACGCCCTCGCGGCCCTCGACGGTCTTGATGTTCCAGGTGAAGGCGACGAGATCGCGCCAGTAGCTGTCGGTGGCGAACAGGCCGGCGGCGGCGTCGACGTCCCGTGCCTTGAGCGCCGCCTCGAACTCGGCGAGCCAGGCGTCCGCGCGAGCTTGCGCCGTGCGATCCATGGTCTGCGTCATCGCGGCTCCTCGTCAGTCGTCCTGCCGCCGATTCACCTCCTTCCCGCGCTTCGGCGAAACCGTTGCACCGGATTGCACGCCTGGTCCATGCTCGGACGGTGAGCGTGCCCAGGGCAGTGCCGCCCGGTCAGCACCTGCCCACGTATGCCCGCGAACTCGTGCGCATGCACGACGCGGTCATCGCGGGGAGTCGCTCCGCCCTGCGCCCGCGAGCGCTCGTCTCCCGATCCTGGAACCGAGTCCTGGACCTGGGTCTGCGCGCCGACGACGTCAACACCCGCGACTGGCTGAGCCCGGCCGAGATCGGTCGCCGCCAGGAAGCGTCCCCGTTGCGCGAGGTGGTCCCGGACCTGCGGGCCATTGTCGGATCGCTGGCCGACGCCTCCCAGTTGCTGTTCGTGGTGACCGACCACGAGGGCGTCATCCTCTGGCGCTCCGGCACTCCCGCGGTCCGGCGTCGTGCCGACGCGCTGGGCTTCTTCGAGGGCGCCGACTGGACCGAACGCCGCGTCGGCACCAACGCCATCGGCACCGCTCTGGCCGAGGCCGCCCCCGTCGAACTGCTCGCGGGCGAACACTTCGAGCAGGGCCAGCACCCCTGGTACTGCACCGCGACCCCGGTCCACGACCCGCGCACCGGTTCGTTGCTCGGGGTGATCGACGTCAGCGGGCCGGCGCTGACCCTGCATCCGGCGATCGGCGCGCTGGTCGAGACCGGCCGCATGCTGGCCGAGTCGCGGTTGTGGCGCTACCACCAGGAAAGGCTCGACCGGTTGCGGTCCGCGGCCCTGCTCACCGGGCCGTCGCTCGTCGTGGACGACGACGGGTGGGTGGCGGCCTCGCACGGAGTCGCGGTGGGGTCGCGGATCGCCGTTCCCGTTGCCGGACGACCTGTCGCGGTGCCGGGACTCGGCGCCTGCACGCCGGAACGCCTCGCGGGTGGCTGGCTGATCCGACCGACCTCTGTGGACCGCACCGTCGGCTTGGAGCTCGACCTGACCCGGACACCGCAGGTCCGGTTGTCCGGTGGTGACGCGGACTGGCGGCGCACGATCACCCGGCGGCACGCGGAGATCCTGGTGCTGCTGCACCGCGCCGGACGGGCCGGGCTGTCTGCCGAGGCGTTGAGCAACGCCTTGTACGGGGACGCCGAGCACGTGGTGACGGTGCGGGCCGAGGTGTCGCGGCTACGACGGCTGCTGGGCGCGTTGGTGGAGACGCGGCCCTATCGGTTGTCCGGCGACGTGCGGATGACCGTCGTCGACTAGCACCTGTTCCCCGCAGGCGGTCCCGACAGCTGCTTCAGGTCGGCCATCGCCGCCTTCGAACCGTTCCAGTGGATGCGTCCGCTCCAGGTGCGCATGCAGAACGACGCGCCCTCGTAGGAACTCCACGCGAGCACGACGTCGCCGTTGACGATGCTCATCCGCGTCACGGTCGAGTGCTCTGCCTCGGTGAAGTCGCCGAGGTGGACAGAACCCAGGATCTTGGGTCCCGGCCCGTACAGCACGACGTGATGGGGCCACTCGACCCCGCCGCGCGAGCACGAGAACGCGGCTGCGGCGTCCTGGGTGCCGTCACCGTCGAGGTCGCCCAGGACGATCGGCTTGTCGACCCTGCCGGGAGATTTCGTCAGCAGACTGACGAAGCCGTCGATCTCGGGGATGCCGGGGAGTGAGCCGTTGACCAGCTTGCCGGCGGGGTGCTGACACATGCTCGGAACGGGTGCGGAGTTGAGGTCGGCCGCGCTGACGGGCCTGCCGGTGCCGGTGAGGGCGACCTTGAACCTGTCCGTGCCGGTCAGCGACATCACGGCGCCCTGCAGGCCGCCGAACACCAGCGCGGCACCGCTCGACAGGACGAGCAGGACGAAGCTCGCGGCGACGGAGGGCGCGCCTCCCAACGCCTTGGCCACGGGTTCCAGGCAGGACAACGCGGCTTTGGCGAGCGCTGCCACCGCGTCGGCGCCCGGTTTGCCGTCCAGCTTCGCCGCGTCGACGGCGTCGCCGAGACAGCCGAGCACCGCGACGTTGTCGGTCACGGCGCCGAGGTCGACGTGGAACAGCGCCATGATCGCCTGCACCGCGAACACGAGCTCCATGACGAGCCACGTGCCGACGTCGACCTGGCCCTCGACGGTCGCGGGCAACGAGGACACCGCGAACCGGTACTTCATCTCGCTGCCGGGGATGAGCAGCCCCTCCGCGTAGGGGCGCTTGGTGGCCAGCGCGTGGTACCCGGCGAGCACGACGGCCTTGGCGGGGTCGATCTCGCCCTGGGGTTCCAGGGTCGCGGAGGGTGCGGCGCGGACTCGCCACGGCAACGGCGAGTTGCTCGTCAGCGCGACCGTCATCTGCCCGTTCTCGACGCTGACGCACGGCCACAGAACAGGCTTGGCGGTGGCGGAGTAGTCGCCGTCGATCGCGATCTTCATGCCGGACGGGTCGGTGGCGGGGGCTCCGGCGCAGTCCGGTCGCGCCGAGGTGATGCCCAGTGCCTTGCCGACGAACTCGTCGACCGCCCGGCCCGCCGCGCGCAGGTCCACGAAGGTCGGCCAGAACGAGCTCAGGTGTTCGGTGGTGGCCGTGATCGTGTTGGTGGCGGCGTCGAACGAGGCGGGCATCAGGTGCGCCCCGGACCCGTCGGACGGGGTGGTGACGAGGGCCGCGTTCTGTCCCTCAGGTGGCGTGCCGGTGACGGGGAACCGCAGCTCCAGCGGCTTCTCCGGCTGACGGCCACCGAACGAGATCTCGACGCCGGACGCCGTGTTCGCGGTGATCTTCGAACTGAGATCGGGCGGCGCGGCGGTGGTCGTGTGCACGGTGAGGGTCGTGCCCTCCGGTGCGACGCCGGCCGGGCCGTGCACGTGGACGCCGCCGACGGTGAGGTCGACGCCGTCCCGGCCGACGGTGGCGGAGTCCGTCGCGGACGACCCCGACCGGAACCAGCCAGACCGGACGGCGATCACCGCTGTGGTGGCGCACGCGAGCACCACGACCACGGCGATCCAGATGGTCGCCCGGCGACGGGATTTCGAGGTACGCGGCGGCGTCACCCCTGCTTCATAGGAGCGCCCGGTCCGGCCGTTACTCCGTTGGGCCGATCGAGTGGCCCCCCGTGCAACGGTTTCCGGCGAGCCGGCCACTTCCGGGTTGTGCTGAGAAAAGTCATCTTCGTGCTCGTCGTCCTGCTGGCGACGGGAGGAACGGGCGTCGCGGCGGCGCAGGACGGCGCCGAGGTCGAGGTCTTCTGGGACCGCAACCGCGACGGTGCGCGGCAGGCCGACGAACCGCCGTTCGCTCAGGCCTACTTCAAGCTCACGAATCCCAACTTCCGCGGTTATCCGGACACCGAGGGCTATCCGATGTACACCGACGACCACGGACTGGCGAAGCTCGAACCGCGCCCGTGGGCGGTGGCGTTCCCGGAGAACCAGTACGTGGTCACGACGAGGGCGGTCGCGGCGGTCGATCCCGGCGACAAACTGATGATCGGCGTGCACGGCGCCGCGATCTGCGGAACGGCCTGGCTCGACGAGAACGCCGACGGTCAGCGGCAGGACGGTGAGCGCCGGATCGGTGGCCACGCGATCCGGGCAAGTCATCCTGTGAACGTCGGTGGCGAACGCACGGCGTACACCGCCGACGACGGGACGTACTGCTTCCGCGACCTCCCGGTCGACCACTACCAGCTGACGTCCGCCGACCGTCTCGGCATCGACAAGACGACCTGGGGCGTCGCCCACTGGCGGTCCGACGACGCCGACGAGGACCAGGTGTCGAAGTTCGACGTGGCGGACGGCAGGTCCGAGGTGCTCAAGGTCGACGTCCCCGGCACCGACATCGACGACGTCGACACGGCGTTCGTCAAGGCCGACCAGAACACCGTCGAGCCCTTGGGGATCACCGTCGTCAACCCCGACGGCTCGACGTCCCCGCGAGACCTGGCGGTGGGGGAACGGATCAAGGTGATCGGCGAGTTCCGGGCGAGAGGCCCCGCCTACGACAGCTACAAGGGGAGCCTCTACCTGCCGGAAGGCCTGAAGATCCTCGGGACCGAGGGAATTCCCGCAAAGGTGGAGGAGCACAACGCCGTCAGGGTCGGGTTCCCGGATCGCCGTGCGCCCGAACAGGTGGAGCGGGTGGTCGTGACCGCGGAGGTCGAGAAGGCGTTCCCCCACAGGGAGGTGAGCCTGGCCGCGGCGACGGAGAGGGTGACGGTGCAGATCCGGGCCCTGGGGTCCGAACCCGCGAAGCGCGCGAGGACGGTGCCGTGGGACCTGGTGATCACCTTGGTGCTGCTGCTGATGGTGGTGTTCACCGTCTGGTGGCTGCGCAGGCGCAGGACCAGGAGCTGAACGTGGGTCGGGTCGCGGCGCCCCGCGCTCGGGGTGGCGCCGCGACCCGTGTTCAGAGGATCAGGAGTGCGGGCACGTGTCCCGGTACTCCTCGATCAGCGTGCTGCGTCCCGGCGCCGGGCAGAGGAACTGCTCGTAGCGGGTGTCGTTGTCGATGAACCGCTTGAGCCACGAGATGCTGTACTTCGCGATCGTCGTGTTGGACGAGTTGGGTGCGAAGTGCGAGGCGTTGTTGAGCTCGAGGTACGCCTTGTCCAAAGTGGACGGCAGTGACGTGTAGAACGGCTCGGAGTGCGACGCGACCGGGGCGACCGAGTCGCTCTCGGCGCCGACGACCAGGGTCGGGACGCGGACGGACGACCAGTTCTTCGTGGTGTGCCAGGCGGTCAGCGGGATCGCCGCTTGCAGTGCCGGACGCTGGCTGGCGGCGCGCAGGGTGCCGCCACCGCCCATCGAGTGGCCCATGACGCCCAGCCGCGAGGAGTCGATCCGGGTGCGCACCGAGCTCTGCTGGGTCAGGTAGTCGAGCGCCGCCAGCAACTGCGACGCCCTGCTGTCGGGCTGGTCGTAGATCGTGTTCGTGTCGATGGTGAAGATCACGAAGCCCTGCGAGGCCAGGCGCGGGCCGAGCCACGAGATGCTCGACTGCGTGCCGGTGTAGCCGGGGGAGATGACCACGGCGCCGAACGTGCCGGCGGAGGTGCTGGTCGGGTAGTAGATCGTGCCGCCGCCGAAGCCGCCCACCAGGGACGACACCGAGGTCTCCGACACGGCGAACGAGCCGCGGGAGGCCTCGATGCTCGAGTTGGTCGGTGCGGGGCCGCGCTCGTACGGGTTGTCGGCCGCTCGGGCGGCAGTGCCCGTGACGAGCACCAGGGAGAGTGCGATGGGGATCAGGGTGCGGAGTTGCACAGCGCTGTACACCTCATTCGGCAGGGAACAGGGGAGGAACGTCCTCGACCCTCCTGCCCCGGCCGCCGGGTCCGCATCGGTGCAACCACCGGTCTCGGTGAACAACTTCGGTGGCAAAACTAACGGTGGTAGGTGAATTTGGGCGTTACCCCTTCCGGAGGGGCCGCTACCGCCGTAAGACTGGGCCGATGCTGCGTGGCCGAGAGCGGCAACGCGTCGCCGTGGACGCGTTGGTGGACCGTGCGCGCGTTGGGCGCGGCGGGGTGCTCGTGCTGCGCGGCGAGGCCGGCTCGGGCAAGACGGCGCTGCTCGACGCCGTGCGGCAGACCTACGACGCGTTGTTGTGCGTGGATGTCCGCGAACTCGACGATGACCTCGTGCAGCTCGCACGGGACGTCGTCGGAACGAGGGCCGCGCTGCTCATCGCGACCGAGGGTGAGGCGTGCGGATTGCCCAGCGTCACGCTCGACCCGTTGGACCCCGCGACGAGCCTGCGGGTGCTGCACGACCTGGTGCCCGGCCTGCCCGCCACGCTCGCCGCGGACCTCGCCGACCTCGCCTGCGGGAACCCGCTGGCGCTGGTCGAGCTCGCGGGATCGCTCACGTCCGCGCAGCTGGGAGGCATCGCGGCGGCGCCGGAGGTGCTGCCGGAGAACAGCTCGCTGCGGCTGCGGTGGCGAGCCCGGTTCGACAGCCTGTCGCCTCAGGCGCAGCACGTCGTCGCGCTGGCCGCGGTGGACGAGGAGATCGACGCCGAGGCACTCGACCTGGACGCGGTGATCGAGGCGGGCCCGTTGGTCGACCCGCGCAGGCTGGTCCGGTCCGCGCTGCAGGCGGACGTGCCGCTGCCGCTGCGGCGCAGGGCCCACGCCGAACTCGCGGAGACCTTGCCGCCCGGTGCCCGGCGCACGTGGCACCAGGCGGTCACGACCCAGGACACCGGGCTCGCCGACGTCCTCACCACCCACGCCGAACACGCCCGTCTGTGTGGCGACTTCGCCACCGCCGCCCGCGACCACGACCGCGCGGCCCGGCTCACGACCGACCCCGAGGAGAAGGCGCACCGCCTGCTCAAGGCCGCCGCCGACCACTGGGCGCACGGAGCGCCGCACCGGTCGCGGGCCGTCCTGCGCACCGCGGTCCGGATGACCCACACCCCGGAGCTCAGGGCGCTCATGGACCTGGTCGTCGGCGGCATCGACCTCGGCGAGAGTCTCCCGGACGTGGCGGCGGACCGGTTGGTGCGCGCGGCGAAAGGCCTGGTCAGCACCCGTCGGACGCTTGCCGTGGCGGCACTGGGGTTCGCCGGCGAGGCGGCCAGCATCGCCGGGGACCACCGCCGCTACACCGCGGTCGCCGAGTTCGCGAGGGAGATCCGCCGCGACGACGAGCCGCCCGCCACCCGGCTCACGCTCGACCACCTCACCGGCATGCTGGCGACGTTCGACGGCCACCACGACGAGGCGTTGCCCGCGCTGCGCACCGTCGTCGACCTCGCCGACCAGGTCCCCGGACCGCAGGCGCGGATCTGGGCGAGCCAGGCCGCCTACGTGCTCGGGGACGCCGCCCGGTCGCACGAGATGGCCACCAGCGCGGTGACGGCGGCGCGGGAGAGCGGGTTCGTCGCGCTGGTGCCGTGGGCGCTGGTGTACCGGGCGTTGTCGGCGTTGCTGCTGGACCAGCACGCGGCTGCGCTGACGGCGGCCACCGAGGGCGTGCACGCGGCCACGGCGATCGGGCAGCACAACGCCGTGGTCGACCACCTGACGATCCTCGCGTTGCTGGCGGCGTTGCGTGGTGACGCGGACACGGCGTTGCACCGCATCGACACCGCCACCGAGCACATCACCCAGCGCGGACTCACCCGGCCCGGCACGTTCGGCGCGTGGGCGTTCGCGTGCGTCGACCTGGCCCGCGACCGGCCCGCCGACGCACTCGACCGGTTGCGGCTGCAGCCGGGACACGCCGGGATCAAGGTCATGGCCGCACCACACGTGGTGGAGGCCGCCGTGGCGTGCGGCAAACCGTCCACAGCGGACAGAGCGCTCCAGCCGTACGAGAAGTGGGCCGGCACAACGGGAAGCACGGCCCGCATGGCACTCTCGCACCGCTGCCACGGCCTGATGGAGACCGGTACGGCCGACGAGCACTTCGAGGAGGCCATCCGGCTGCACCGCGCGAGCGGCACGGCTCTGGAGCTCGCCAAGACCGAGCTGCTGTACGGGAACCGGCTGAGGCGCGGGCGCAAGCCCAAGGCGGCGCGCGAACACCTGCGTGACGCCGTGCGCATCTTCCAGTCGTACCAGGCTGATCACTGGGTCGAACGGGCTCGCGCCGAACTGCGCGCGGCCGGCGACTCCACGAGCGAGCCCAAGGACCACCCCGGCCTGACGCCGCAGCAGGCGCAGATCGCCAGGCTGGTCGCCGAGGGCGCCACCAACCGCGAGGTCGCCGCGCGGTTGTTCCTGAGCCACCGCACCGTCGAACACCACCTGCGCAACATCTTCGCGCGGCTCGGCGTGCGGTCGAGGGTCGAGCTCAGCAGGAGACTCGATTGATCTTGGAGGTTGTGTGCGCGAGCAGTACCGGCACTGGCAGCGGATTCCGACCCGATGGGCGGACAACGACGTCTACGGCCACGTGAACAACGTCGTCCACTACGCGTTCATGGACACGGTGATCAACACGTGGCTCATCGGCGCCGGGCTGGACATCCAGGCCGGGCAGCAGATCGGGCTCTGCGTGGAGTCCCACTGCAACTACCGCGCCTCGATCTCCTTCCCGGAAGCGGTCGACGCCGGGCTGCGCGTCGGGCACCTCGGCCGGTCGAGCGTGCGCTACGAGGTCGGGTTCTTCTTCGAGGGACGCGAGGACGTCGTGGCGGAAGGCCACTTCGTGCACGTCTTCGTGGACCGCGCGACGCGCAAGCCGGCGGAGATCCCCGCGAACCTGCGCACGGCGATGGAAGGGCTGGTGGTGGCGTGAAGACGCGAGGCGCGGTGCTGACCGGAGTTGGCGGGCCGCTGGAGATCGTGGACCTCGAACTCGACCCGCCCGGTCCCGGCGAGGTGCTGGTGCGCGTGCACGCCACCGGCCTGTGCCACTCCGACCTGTCCGTGATCGACGGTTCGCGCATCCGGCCGCTGCCGATGGTGCTCGGCCACGAGGCGGCGGGCGAGGTCGTGGAGGCGGGCCCGAACGCCGAGTTCGCGCCGGGCGACCACGTCGTGCTGTCGTTCGTGCCCGCGTGCGGTGCCTGCCGCCGGTGCGCGTCGGGCCGTCAGGCGTTGTGCGAACCAGGAGCCGCGGCGAACCGTGACGGCACGCTGCTCAGCGGGCAGCGGCGCTGGACCCTCCCGGACGGCACGCGCCCGCACCACCACCTGGGCGTGTCCGGGTTCGCCGAGTACACGGTGATCTCTGACCGGTCGGCCACCCGCGTTCCGGACGACCTGCCGTTCGACATCGCCGCGTTGTTCGGCTGCGCGGTGCTGACCGGTGCGGGAGCGGCGTTCTACAGCGCCGAGGTGAAGCCGGGGGACCGGGTCGCGGTGTTCGGGCTCGGTGGCGTCGGCCTGGCGGCGGTGCTTGCGGCCGTGACGGCGGGTGCCACGCAGGTCGTCGCGGTGGACGTGGTCGAGCACAAGCGCAAGCTCGCTCTCACGCTCGGCGCGACGCACGAAGCCGCAGGCGGCCCGGACGTCGTCGCCCACGTGCGCGACCTGACCGGCGGTGGCGCGGACAAGGTCATCGACACGACCGGCGTCGCGGCGGTGCTCGAACAGGCCTACGCCGCCACGGCCGTCGGCGGCACCACTGTCACCGTCGGCCTGCCGCACCCCGATCGCACCGTGTCGCTGCTGGCGCTGAACCTGGTCGCCGAGGAACGCACGCTCAAAGGCAGCTACCTCGGCTCGTGCGTGCCGCGCCGGGACGTGCCCAGGTTCGTCGACCTCTACCGCGCGGGACGGCTGCCGGTCGACGGACTGTTGTCCGGTCGGCTGCGGCTCGACGAGATCAACGACGGGTTCGCGAAGCTCGCCTCCGGGGAGGCCGTCCGGCAGGTCGTCGTGATGGAGTAACGCCCGATTCAGCCCATCCGGGCACGAATCGGGCAGGACAGTTCCGGTGTCAGCTGTTGACCACCGAGGTCTGCCTGCTGCACGGTGAGAGCGCTCTCATGTTCGTCGTCATTCGCAACGGGGCGGGTGGCGATCCCTGCACGGACAAGGAGAAGAGCATGCGCTTCACCATGCCCAGAATCGTGCCCGCGCTGGCACTCGTGCTGGTCGGGTCCACCTTCGCCGTTCCGGCCCAGGCGTCGGAGAAGGAGTTGTCACCCGGCCTGCTCACCGCGATGAGCTCGGCGTTCGGGCTGACCGAGAGCCAGGCGCGGCTGCGTCTGGACGAGGAACAACGCGCGTCGGCCCTCGCCCCGCGCGCTGAAGGCGAGGCCGGTGCCGCACTCGCCGGCAGCTGGTTCGACGAGAAGAAGAACCGCCTGGTCGTCGCGGTCACGGACACCTCCGCCGCCCGCAAGGTCGAGGCCACCGGTGCCGAAGCGGTGGTCGTCGGCCGTTCGGCGAACTCGATGGCGGCCCACAAGAACCGCCTCGACGCCCTGTCCGCGACCGGCGCAGTGCCGTCCGCGGTCGCGGGCTGGCGACCCGACGCGCGCACCGGCACCGTCGAGGTGAGCGTGGAGGCGGGCAAGCAGACCGCCGAGGTGGCCTCGTTCCTGGACAAGGCACGTCAGTTCGGTGCCATCACCGTGCGCACCGAGGGCGTGCGGCAACCGCAGACGTTCGCCGCGGGCACCGTCGGCGGCGACCCGTACTACACCGGCAACGTCCGCTGCTCCATCGGCTTCTCCGTGCACGGCGGCTACGTCACGGCCGGCCACTGCGGCGGCAACGGCGCGGCCGTCTACGGCTGGGACCGCTCCTACCAGGGCAACTTCGCCGGTTCGTCGTTCCCCGGCAACGACTACGCGTGGGTCCGCACCGGCGGTGGCTGGTGGACCGTGCCGGTCGTGCTCGGCTGGGGCCGCGTGCCGGACGCGCTGGTGCGCGGTTCGTGGGAGGCGCCGGTCGGCACCTCGGTGTGCCGCTCCGGTTCGACGACCCAGTGGCACTGCGGCGTGATCCAGGGCCGCAACGAGACCGTGAACTACCAGCAGGGCGCGGTCTACCAGATGGTCGGCACCTCGGTCTGCGCCGAGGGCGGCGACTCCGGTGGCTCGTTCATCACCGGTGACCAGGCCCAGGGCGTCACGTCCGGCGGCTACGGCAACTGCTCCAGCGGCGGTCGCACGTGGTTCCAGCCGATCAACGAGATCCTCAACGTCTACGACCTGAGGCTGCACACCGCCTGATGAAACTCCCGGCTGTCCACCACTTCGCGTGGTGGACAGCCGGTGATCTCCTAGCGGGCGTTGACGTGCAACGCCAGCGCAGTTCCCGCGCCGAGCGTCGTCGTGAACCTGCCCTGCGAGTCCACGGTCACGCGGACACAGCCGTTCTCCTGGACGTTGCAGTAACTTCCGGCCGGCAACGCGGTCTGGAACGTGCGGCTCACCGCGAACGTCTCGCGGTTGATCGCGACGAATCCCTTGCTGCCGCGGCCGAACGCGATCATGTCGAACCCGTTGTCCTGCCAGTTGTTCACGTCGGTGCCCGCGACGGTGTTGCGGAACGCCACCATGTTCGCGACCTGCGTCCACGCGTGCTGGCACTTCCAGCCGCTGTAGCAGACCGAGTTGCCGGGCGGACCCGCGTCCTTGTCGGTGAACTCGTAGCCCGAATACACCTGCGGCGCACCGTAGTTCCACGCCAGCATGAAGACGTTCGCGAGCGTGTAGGTCGACCCGTCCTTGTACGTCAACGTGGACCCGTTGCGCTCGGTGTCCCAGTTGTCGACGAACGGCCGTGCCTGGCCACTCGGCAGGAAGCCCCACGACTGCCCGAACGTCTTGAGGTAGGCCAGGTTCTCGTTCTGGAAGATCCGCTTGACGTCGTAGGCGTACCGGAACTCGTCCACGTCACCGGACCCCGTGTACTCGCCTGGCTGCACCACCTCGCCGGCGCCGTAGATCACCTCGTGCACCCAGAACACGTTGGGGTTGCTCAGCTTCCCCTTGATCGCGGCCAGATCGGCGGTCGCGATGTGCTTGGCCGCGTCGACCCGGAACCCGTCCACGCCCATGCCGATCAACCGGTTCAGGTACCCGGCGATCGCCCCGCGCACGTAGTCGCTGCCGGTGTCCAGATCGGACAGGTTGACGAGCTCGCAGTTCTGGACGTTGTAGCGGTCCTGGTAGTTGTTGATCGCCGAGCGGCACGAGTGGAAGTCCCAGTCGCTGTAGTAGCCCGGGTAGTTGTACTTCGAATAGCCGGAACCACCGGTGCCCGTGCCGGATCCGGCGCTCATGTGGTTGATCACCGCGTCCGCGATGACCTTCACACCCGCGTTGTGGCAGGTGCTGACCATGTTGCGGAACGCGTTCTCGTCACCGAGCCTGCCCGCGATCCGGTAACTCACGGGCTGGTAGCTGGTCCACCACTGCGGACCCTGGATGTGCTCGGTCGCGGGGGAGACCTCGACGTAGCCGTAGCCCTTGGGCCCGAGAACGTTCGTGCACTCCGTTGCCACGCGGGCGAACGGCCATTGGAACAGGGTGACGGTGACGTCCTTGGCGCCCGGTGGCGCCGCAAGACTTTGCACCGGTGTGGACAGTCCGACGATCAGCAGCACCGCTAGAAGGGTGCGCGAAGCCGAGGAAACCACGTTGTCTCCTTGCTGCAGGGGTTCACACACCGTCGTAGCATCCGCAGGCACACCGGGCATAGCGTTGCAAGAACTTTCCGGAGCAATTCGGCCTAGTGCGCGCTACGCGTCCGGAGGTACGCCCAGCCGACGAGGGCGGCGGCCATCGCGGTCAGGGCGAGACTGCCGATCGTGACGGCCCGTTCGAACTGCGCGGTCTGCGCGCTCGTCCAGTCCGGCTGCGCGATGCCGCCGACGAACAGGACCGCCAGCACCGTGCCGCTGACGGCGACACCCGCGGCCGAGGTGACCTGGGACGCGGTGTCGACCAGGGCGGCACCGATCGAGGTCCTGTTCTCGGGCAGGCCCTTGAGGACGTTGACGCCCGCGACGGCGCCGACCACGCGGATGCCGATGGCGACCAGCACCAACGCGATCGCGACCGGCGGGTAGCCGAGGCGGCCGAGCAGTGCGTACACGGCGAGGCCGGCGACGACGCAGAGCGCGCCGAGCCACACGGCGCGGTTGAGGCCCGCCCAGTGCACGAAGCGGTTGACCAGCGGGCCCGCGGCGATGAGGACGGCGACCTGCGGCAGCATGCCGGCGGCGGCGAGTGCGGGGGACCAGCCCCAGTCGAGCTGGAGTTGGAGCGTCACGAGGTAGGTCAGGCCGGCTGCCGCCAGGCCGGTCGCGGCCTTGTACGCGAGGCCGCTCGAGACCAACGGGTGCGCGACGAGTTTGAGGTCCAGCAACGGATGGCTGGCCGTGCGCGCGCGAACCACGAACAGGATTGCGGTCACGACGGTCAGTGCGGCGGCGGCCCACGCGAGCCAGGAGGAGCCTTCGACGAAGAGCGTCGGCGTGACGAGGGCTAGTGCGATCGCCGCGGTGCCGAGAAGGCCGCCGAGATAGTCGGCGGGACCGTGGTGCAGGTCCGTGTCGGCCTGGATGCCTCGGCCGATGCCGACGAACGCGAGCACCGCGATCGGCACGTTGATCAGGAGCAACGCCTGCCAGGGCGCGATGGCGAGCAGGAAACCTCCTAGCGGTGGGCCGATCGCCAGGCCGACTAGGCCCACGGTCGAGATGAGCGTCATCGCGCGGATGCGGAGGTCGTCGGCCTGGAACAGGCGGAACGCGAGCGCGATCGAGCCCGGTGTGGTCATGGCGGCGGCGATGCCCATCACCGAGCGCACGGCGATAAGGCCGCTCACGGACGTGACGAACAGAGTCGCGAGGCTTGCCACGGCAAGTAGTGCGAGGCCGGCGAGCATCACGCGGCGGCGGCCGAAGCGGTCCGCCACGGCGCCGAACACCAGCATCAGGCCGCCGAACACAACCGCGTAGGAGTTCGACACCCACTGGAGTGCGGTCGTCGAGGCGTGCAGGTCGCGGCCGATCGTGGGCAGGGCGACGTTGAGGATCGAGTTGTCGAGCATCTCGAAGAGGAACACGGCGGAGAGGCCGGCGAGGGCGATCCACGCTTCCCTCAGCGACCGCGGTGAGCGCAGTTCGGGCTGCGCGAGATCGTAGGTAGTCACGAACACTGTTCTACTCACGAACACTGTTCGAGTCAACTGGTAGGCTGGTCACATGAACCGCGAGGAGTGGGCGACCCAGATCGCCGCGCTGGAGCAGGAGTCAGCCCCGGTGCGCAAGGAACCGATCACGGTCAGCCGCATCGTCACCACGGCGCTCAGGCTGGTCGAGGCCGAGGGCTTCGACGCGCTGACCATGCGCCGCGTCGCCGCCGCGCTGCAGACCGGGCCCGCCTCGCTCTACGCGCACGTGCGCAACAAGGCCGACCTCGACGACCTGCTCATCGGGACGCTCAGCAGGAACGTGGCGGTGCCCGCGCCCGACCCGCAACGGTGGCGCGAGCAGGTCCTCGACGTCTGCGGGCAGCTGCGCGACCAGTTCCTGCGCTATCCGGGGATCGCGCGGGCCGCGTTGTCCGCTCCGCCCGCCAACCTCGACACGCTCCGGATCACCGAGGGCCTGCTCGGGATCTTCCTGGCAGGTGGCGTGTCACCGCAGTCGGCGGCGTGGGCGATCGACGCCGTGCTCCTGTACGTGAGCGGCTACACGTTCGAATCGTCCTTGCGCGGCGGGCAGCCGGACCGGGCCGAGATGCTCGCACGGCTGCGGATGCTGCCGGTGAGCCGCTTTCCGAACGTCGTCGAGCACGTGGACACGCTGAACTCCGGCGAGGGGCACGAGCGGTTCGAGTTCGCGCTCCGGCTGCTGCTCGACGGCCTGACTACCGCCGGCTGACCAGCAGGTAGCGCTCGTCCTCGATCGGTCGTCCCCACAGGTCCTCGCTGGTCAGCGCAGTGATCACGGCCTCCACGCGCACCCCGAGAACCAGCGAGCGGGTCTGCGCGGCGGTCAGCCCGGCCCCGGTCGACCATCGACCCTCCACGAGCAGGAGAACGCCGCCCGGCTTGAGCAAGGACACCCATTCCTGAAGCGCCGCCGCCGGATCCGGCAACGCCCACAGCACGTGCCGCGCCAGCACGACGTCGAACGACGCCTCGGGGTACGGCGGATGAGCCGCGTCGCCGGCGGTGAAGCTCGCGTCCGGCGCCTTGGCCCGCGCGGCTTCCAGCATCCGCGAAGACAGGTCCAGGCCGTGCACGTCGTGGCCCGCCTCGGCGAACAGGGCCGACAGGCTGCCGGTGCCGCAACCGAGATCCGCCACGGAGGACTCCGCGGGGACGAGCGGCAGCAGGAGACGGGCCCAGGCGGCGCGCACGAGAGGGTCGCGAAGCCCGTGGTCAGGCTCGTCGTCGAACGTCGCGGCATGCCGGTCCCAGAACTCTCGCGTCGTCACCAACGCAGTTTTGCCTAAGCGACCATCAAGCCTTGCCCAAATGAGATGCGATCTCCGTCGTACGGTCCCTAACCTCGGTCCATGAGGCTTGTGCTCTGGCTCACACTCGCGTGCATCTGCGCGCTCAGTGGCGACCACGCGCTCGCAGCCGTCCTGGCGATGCTCCTCGTCGGCTGCGCGACTGACCGCGTCCGTCCCTGAACAACTGTTCAGCGTTGGCTGTAATACAGCCAGCGCTGTACTGTTCCGCCCATGCTGACCTGTGAGACGCGGGAGGCGGCCCTCGCCCGGCTGGGCCGCGCCCTGGCGGACCCGACCCGGTGCCGCATCCTGATCGCCCTGCTCGACGGCCCCGGCTATCCCGCGCAGCTGGCCGAGACGCTGGAGCTGACCAGGTCGAACGTCTCCAACCACCTGTCCTGTCTGCGCGGCTGCGGCCTGGTCGTCGCGACCTACCAGGGTCGGCAGGTGCGGTACGAACTCGCGGACCAGCACCTCAAGCGCGCGATCAGTGAACTCGTGGACGTCGTGCTCGCCGTTGAGCCCGGGCCGGACTGCGCCGATGAGTGACGCCTGCTGCGCACCGGCCGTGGACGAGCGCAAGCTCGTGCTTCAGAGCCGGGTCCGGATGTTCGTCGCCGCCACGATCACCTACAACGTCGTCGAGGCGGTCATCGCGCTCGCGGCGGGCACGGTGGCGGGCTCGACGGCGTTGATCGGGTTCGGGCTGGACTCGGTGATCGAGGTCGCCTCGGCGACGGCCGTGGCCTGGCAGTTCGCCGGGCGTGATCCCGAGAAGCGCGAGCGGACGGCGCTCAAGGTGATCGCGGTGTCGTTCTTCGCGCTGGCGGCCTACGTGTCGGTCGAGTCCGTGCTGTCGTTGCTGCAGGGGGAACGGGCGGAGCACTCGACGGTCGGCATCGTGCTGGCCGCGGTGTCGTTGGTGATCATGCCCGGCCTGTCCTACGCCCAGCGCAGGGCCGGTCGCGAACTCGGGTCGGCGAGCGCGGTGGCGGACTCGAAGCAGACGCTGTTGTGCACCTACCTGTCGGCGGTGCTGCTCGTCGGGCTCGTGGTGAACAGCCTGTTCGGCTGGTGGTGGGCCGACCCGCTGGCGGCGCTGGTGATCGCCGTGGTGGCGGTCAGGGAAGGCCGTGAGGCGTGGCGGGGCCACCACTGCTGCTGACCGGTTTGCGGGCGACGAGCCGTTCGACCACGCCGAGCTTGAAGCGTTGCCGTTGCTCGACGACCAGACCGCGAGCCTCGACCAGGTGCAGCGGGCGGCGCAGGAAGTGCTCGCCCGCCATCGGCACCGTGATCCGCTCCAGAAGCCACTGCACGCCCCGCGCAAGCCGGGAAGTGCTGGCCACGTGGTCGAGGAGGATCAGCCGTCCGCCCGGCCGCAGGACCCTGACCATCTCGGTCAGCGCGGTCTCGTGGTCGGGGATCGCGCACAGACCCAGCGTGCACACGACCGTGTCGAACGAGCCGTCGTCGAACGGCAGGGCGTGCGCGGTGCCTTGCCGCAACGTCACCTGCAGGCCCAGGTCCGCGGCGCGGGAGCGGGCGAGGCCGAGCATCTGCTCGCTCAGGTCGAGGCCGGTCACGGTGGCGCCGGCGGGGTAGTGCGGCAGGTTGAGGCCGGTGCCGACGGCGACCTCCAGCACCTCCCCGGAGGCCTGCGAACAGGCCCACTGGCGGGAGTCGCCGAAGACCCGGCGGTCCAGGACCCCGATCTCGGCGTCGTAGGTCGCCGACTTGCGGTCCCAGTACGTCTGCCAGCGGGCCTGGTCCATGCCGTCCAGTCAACACCAGCGCGAACAGGGCAGGATCTGCCCGGTGCGAGTCGTCGTTGTCTCCGGGGGCGATCCCGGTCATGTGGTGCCGGCCATCGCGTTGTGCCTGCGGTTCACGGAGGCGGGAGACACCCCGGTCCTGCTGACCGGCGACCGCTGGGTCGAACCTGCCACCGCCGAGGGCATCACGGCCTCACGGGTAGCCGGCCTGTCGCTGGACGACCTGCGCGACGTGCCGGATCTCGGGCGCGCGCTGCACGACCAGGCCGCGGTGCTGGCGTCGGCCCTCGCCCCGCAACTCGCTGAGCTGGATCCGGACCTGGTGGTCTGCGACGTCCTCGCACTGGGCGCGAGCATGGCCGCGGAACTGCTCGGCGTGCCGTGGGTCCAGCTGTCGCCGCACCCGCTCTACGAACCGTCGAAGTGGTTGCCGCCGATGGGCAGCGGGCTGGCCGCCGGAACCGGGGTGCGCGGCAAGCTCCGGGACGCGGTGCTGCGGGCCATGACGGCCAGGTCGCTGCGTCAGGGTGAACGGCAGCGAGCCGTTGTGCGGCAACGGATCGGGCTCACCGCGAAGGAGCCCGGCCCGGCCGCCCGGTTGATCGCGACGCTGCCCGCGCTGGAGGTGCCGCGCCCGGACTGGCCGCGCGACGCCCACGTCGTCGGGCCGCTGCTGTGGGAGGCGAGCCGGGAGACGCTGAGCCCGCCGCCGGGCGACGCCCCGCTGGTGATGGTGGCCCCGTCCACGGCCTGGACCGGTGCGGAGAGCATGGCCGAGATGGCCCTGGAAGCGTTGCGGGACATGGAGGTGCGGGCGGTGGTGTCCACGTTCGCGCCGCCGCCGGTCGACCTGCCGTCGTGGGTGCGGTCGGGGCCGGGCAAGCAGGACGAACTGCTGCGCCAGTCCTCGGTGCTGGTGTGCGGCGGCGGGCACGGAATGCTGGTCAAGGCGTTGCGGGCCGGGGTTCCCGTGGTGGTCGTGCCCGGCGGTGGCGACCAGTGGGAGATGGCCTGCCGGGTCGCACGGCAGGGCAGCGGCGTGATCGTCCGCCCGGCCACCGTCGACGGACTGCGGAACGCCGTGACGCGCGTGCTGGGCGATCCCGGTTTCGCTGAGGCGGCGGCTCTTGCGGCGGCGACGATCGCCGATGTTCGAGATCCTGTGGAGGTATGTCGGACTGCGTTGAGTCTTGCGCGTTGAGAGCGCTCCCACTTCAATAGGGCCCATGCGCGTGTCAATGACGATGCTCGTGGTGGCGGCGTTATCGATCTCGACCCTGCCGGCGGTGGCGCAGCAAGACCGCGCTGTGGCGCCCGACCTGTACCCGGCCGTCGGCGCGGGTACGAACTTCCTCAACCACTCCGAGCTGCTGGGCAACGTTCCGGAGCCGGCCTGGTACGAGGCGAACATCCCGTTCGTGGACCTCCCTGACCGGGAGATCCGCGACACCTACTACTACCGCTGGCGGACCTACCGCGAGGCGCTCAAGTACACCGGCCCGAAAGACGGCTGGATCGTCTCGGAGTTCCTCGGCCCGGTCGGCTACTCGGCGCCGAACGGCGGAATCGTCGCCGCGGCGGGCCATCACGTCTACGAGGGCCGCTGGCTGCGTGACCACCGCTATCTGGACGACTACGTCGACTACTGGCTGCGTGGATCGGGTGCCGGGCCCAAGCCCGCGACCGACTTCCTGAACAAGAACACCACCGACTGGGCCCACCAGTACTCGTTTTGGGCCGCCGACGCCGTGGCCGCCCGTGCCGCCGTGGACGGCCGCTCCCAGTTCGCCACCGACCGGCTGCCCGAGCTGGTCCGGCAGTGGCAGCGCTGGTCGCCGCAGCTCAACCAGGACATGGGGCTCTACTGGCAGACGCCGGTGTGGGACGCGATGGAGTACACGGCCAGCTCGTACCAGAGTCCCGATCCCTACCACGGTGGCGACGGCTTCCGGCCGACCCTCAACGCCTACCAGTACGGCGACGCGCGGGCGATCGCGGAGCTGTACAGGGCACGGGGAGACGTCGCGGGTGCGCGTCCGTTCGACCAGGCCGCCGATTCGTTGCGCGCCAACCAGGAGCGGTGGCTCTGGGACGACGCGGGCAAGTTCTACAAGCACGTCATGCGCGACAACAACCCCGGCCGCACGAAGCTCGCCGACCGCGAGGAGATCGGCTTCGTGCCGTGGTACTTCCACATGCCACCGGCCGCGAACAGCGCGGCCTGGGCACAACTGACCGATCCGCAGGGGTTCGCTTCTCCCTACGGCCCGACCACCGCCGAGCGCCGCAGCCCGTGGTTCATGCGCGACGCGCTGAACGGGTGCTGCCGCTGGAACGGCCCCAGCTGGCCGTTCGCCACCAGCCAGACCCTGACCGCACTGGCGAACCTGCTGATCGACTACCCGAGCCAGCCCTACGTCGACCGCGACGACTACCTCGCCGTGCTGCGCGGCTATGCCCTGACCCAGCGCAAGAACGGCGAGCCGTACGTCGCCGAGGCGCACCACCCCGACGAGAACCGCTGGCTGTACGACGGCAAGGGCCACAGCGAGGACTACAACCACTCGACGTTCAACGACAACGTGCTGTCCGGACTGCTCGGCATCCGGCCGCAGCTCGGCAACACGGTGTCGATCGCGCCGCTGGTCCCGGACTCGTGGAACAACTTCGCCGTCGAGAACGTGCCGTACCACGGCCACAACCTCACCGTGCTGTGGGACAGGGACGGCAGCCGCTACGGCAAGGGCGCCGGTCTGCGCGTCTGGGTCGACGGCAGGCTCACCCACACCCAGGCCGGTCTGGGGGCGGTGCGGCTGAACGTGACGCCGCGCGGGTCGGCGGACGTGCCGGAACTGGTCGACGACTTCGCGAACGTGAGTCAGACCGGACTGCCCACGGCCCGCGCGTCCTACAGCTACAGCGCGGACCCGCCCACGAAGGCGATCGACGGCCAGGACTTCCACCTCGACGTGCCCGGCACGCGCTGGACGTCCTACGGCAGCCCGAACTCCGCGGACTGGCTGGAGGTCGACCTCGGCGCGCCGACCCAGATCTCCGACCTGCGCGTCGTGTTCTACGACGACGGCGGGGGAGTGCGGGTGCCGACGACGTTCGACCTGCAGTACTGGGACGGCCAATGGCGGGACATACCCGGCCAGCAAAGAACTCCCGCGCAACCGGTGGCGCGTCAGGTGAACCGCGTCCTGGTGCAACCGGCGCTGACCGCGAGCCGGGTGCGGATCCTGCCTCGTCGCGCTGATGGCGGAGCCGTTGGCATCACGTCGTTCTCGTCGTGGCGCTCGGCCGTCCGAGGGCTGCGCGCGTCACTGCCGGAGGATCTCGCCGTCCGTGCCGGTGGGGTCGAGACGACCACGACTTTGCAGGCGCAGCAACCGTTGCGCGGTGTCCGGGCGACCCTTGCCGTGCCTGCCGGGTGGAACGCTGTGCCGCTCAGTTCGTCCTACGCCGCGCAGCTCGCGCCGGGCAAAAGTCTCGTCACCCGGTGGCGCGTCACGGCACCGGCGGGTCTGCGGCTGGGGGAGCGGGCGCCGATTCGTTTGCTGGCAACGGCTTCCGGCTCCGACGGCGTGACGTCCTCGTTGAGTTCGGCGCAGACCGTGTTCGATCCCGCCGACTACGGCAGGGTCGTGTGGGACGACACGTTCGACGCCGGCCTGGCCTCCTACCGCGTGGACGGCCCGTTCGGTGAGCCACCGCCGACGTTGACGGTCGCGAACGGCGTGCTGACCGCCTCATCCGGTGGCCGGGCGGGATCGGTGCTCGCCGCGCCGGTGACCGGGGACGCGCGCGGAACCGCTGTCGTCGTCGAACCCCGGTCGTTCGCGGGCTCGGCTCCCGAGGACAGCCTGTTCCTCGGCCAGACCGCCGGCAACCGCGACTTCGCGCTGGCCTGGTTCAACAACGCGGGCAAGGCCTCAGGCGTCGACGTGACCGTGGAGGGAGTGCGCCGGGGCGACGAGGCCACCGGTGGGTGCTGCGCGAGCCTGAACTGGGCGTCGGGCGACCGGCTCGCCGTGGTCGTCGAGAACGGTCAGCTGACGAGCTGGCAGCAGCACGCGAACCGGTGGACGTTGCTGCGGTCCGCGCCGATCGGGTCCGCCGTGGATCCCTCGGTGGTCGCGGGGTGGGCACCGGCGCTGGGCCTGCGACTGGACGCGGGCGCGCTGACGATCGACCGCTTCACCGTGCGTTCCAAGGCCTAACCGCAGACGCGCTCGACCAGGACCTGCCAGCTGGTGATCAGGTTGTGCACCACGGCTCCCGGGTCGGGCGCGTCGCCGTCCTGCGTCTGGAGGTAGAGCAGGATCGGTCCCTCCAGCGCGGCGACGAGCTGAAGGGCGAGGGTGCCGCTCGCGGCGTCGTCCGGACATGCCTCGCTCAGCAGCATGTGGACGTGGAACAGCGAGGGGCTGTCCCCGGCGGGAACGGGCTGGCCGGGGTCCAGCGAGGCGCGCGCCAGTGCGGTGTGCTCGATCAGGAACTCGAGCCGGGCCCGTCCGAACGCGGCGAGCCGCTCGGCCGCCGGCGCACCGGGACCCAGCGGCGGCGGGCCGGTCATCACCCGTTCCTGGAAGAGCTTCTCCTCCTCGTCCAGCAGGGTGTGGAAGATGCCCGCACGGGTGCGGAAGCGCCGGAACACGGTGCCCTTGCCCAGACCGGCGCGTTCGGCGAGCCCGTCCATCGTGACCTTGTCCACACCCAGTTCCGCGACCATCTCGCGGGCGACGGCGATCAGGTGGGCACGGTTGCGCGCGGCGTCGGCCCGTTCTTCTCGGGGACGTCCCAACGGCAGCGCAACAGGTTCCACGACCTGCACGCTACCCGTTGATCTCCGCTCAGCCCCGGAAGGCGGAGTCGATGAAGTCGCGCACGAGCTGATGAAGCTTCTCCGGGTCGTCGTGCCGCAACATGTCCGTCCCGTGCCGCCCACCCGGCACGATCTCCAGGTGCTTGTCCGCGGCCGCCGAAGCCTCGTACAACCTCCGCGTCTCCTTGATCATGTTGCCGCTGTAGTCCTCGGGCGACACGGCGAAGAACGACGGCGCGGTGATCCTCCTGGCAGCCGCCTCCCCGTCCTGACCAGCGCACTTCGCGGGTGACGAGAGGATCAGCAGCCCGGTCAGCTTCGGCTCGTCCGCCGCCGTCACCGCACTCGACGTGCCACCGCACGAGGCGCCGCCCAGCAGCACCCTGTCCGCACCGAACGAGTGCAGCGCGGCGAGCGCGGCCCGTGTGTCCCGATCGATGTGGTCGTTGTCCTCGGACGTCTCCGACGCGCCGTGGTTGCGGTACTCGAACAGCACGACGTGATACCCGGCCGCGGCCAGTTCCTCGCCCAGCGCCAGCCACGAGCACATGTAGTAGCCCTGCTCGTGGGACAGCAGTACACCGCGATCGCCGCCGCCCAGCTCCATTGCGGACAGACGCACACCGTCCGAAGTGGTCAGTGTGAAGACGTTCTTGTCGAGTGCTTCGGGGACGCAGGTGTTGACCTGGCGGCCGGCGGCGGTCTTGCGCGTCCGTTCGGGCACGTGCGGGGCGTAGTCGACCGCGGGCGGGTACGGGGCCTTCGTCGTCGTGGTGATGGTGGTAGTTGTGTTCGAGGTGGACTCCGGGGGCGCCGCGGTACCGGCTGTGCACGAACTCACGGTGAGAGCGAACAGTGCCGACAGGAGACAGGTGGTGCGTGCGGTCATGGCCGCATGGTGCCAACCAGTTGTGAGGAAATTGTCAGCTACGTTCGCGCTGCCTGCAACGAAGGACGGTGTCATGAAACTTCTGCTCGACCGGATCAGCCTGGGCTTCATCGCGGTCACGTCGGCGTACGTCGGTGGCTTCGCCTACTTCGCCCCGAAGACCTGGTACGACACGTTCCCGGGACTGGGCCTGCGCTGGCTGCCCCAGCTCGGCCCCTACAACGAGCACTTCGCCAAGGACGTGGGCGCGGCCTACCTGGCGTTCACCGCGCTGAGCCTGATGGCTTTGGCCTACGCGAAGAAGCCGGGGGTCGTGCCGCTGGCAGGTGCCGCCCTGCTGGTCTTCAACACCCTGCACTTCCTCTACCACCTGACGATGCTGCACCTGTACGAGCCGCTTGACCAGGCGCTGAACGTGGTTCTGCTGAGCCTGCTCGTGGTGACGTCGGTCATTCCGGTGATCCCCGGCAGGGCGGCTGTCACGAATCGGAGCGCCACCTCGTCCCCCTGATGACACAGGTCAGGGATGAGGAGAACGGCGATGAGGGTGGCAGTGGCCGGCGGAACCGGTGTGGTCGGCAGGTTCGTGGTGCGGGAGCTGGAACGAACGGGGCACGACGCCGTGGTCCTGTCCCGCGGGACCGGTGTGGACCTGATGACCGGGCAGGGGCTCGTGGAACGGTTGACGGGCTGCGAGGCGATCATCGACGTCAGCAACCAGATGCTGCTGAGCAGGAAGGCGGCCGTCAGGTTCTTCGGGACCGTGACCACGAACCTGCTCGACGCCGGTGCGAGGGCGGGGATCGGCCACTTCCTGGCACTGTCCATTGTGGGCCTGGACAAGGTGGACACGGGCTACTACATGGGCAAACGCCGGCAGGAGGAGTTGGTCAGCGGCGGTCCGCTGCCGTGGACGATTCTGCGCGCCACGCAGTTCCACGAGTTCGCCGAACCACTGCTCGACGCGCGTGGCCCGTTCGTCGTGGTGCCGAAGATGCTGTGCCGCCCGGTCGCGGCCGCCGACGTGGCGACGAGGCTGGTGGAGTTGGTGGGACGGCCCGGCGAGTTCGTGCCGCCGATCGCCGGGCCGCGGGAGTTGCTCATGCAGGACATGGCGAAGCAGATCGCCGCGGCGCGAGGTGACCGCAAGATCCTCGTCCCGGTGCGGTTGCCCGGCCGCGTGGGCAGGGCGATGACCGGCGGCGCGTTGCTGCCGCAGGGGCCGTTCACCGAGGCGCCGGGCACGTTCGAGGAACACCTCGCCGAACTCAGGGCCCGGAGGTCAGCTGCTGCCTGATCTCGGCCTTGAGCACCTTGCCCACCTTGGACCGCGGCAGGTCCGGCCAGATCTCCACCTGTTTGGGCGCCTTCACACTGCCCAGCTGCTCCTTCACGAACGCGATCAACGCGTCGGAGTCGGCCTGGCCGGAGACCCGCAGCTGCACCACGGCGGTCACCCGCTCGCCCCACTTCGGGTCGGGCAGTCCGACGACGGCGCTGTCCTGGACCGCCGGATGGGCCCGCAACGCCTGCTCGACCTCGGCCGAGTACACGTTGAACCCACCGGTGATGATCATGTCCTTGGCGCGGTCGACGATGAACAGGTAGTTGTCCGCGTCGAGGTACCCGATGTCGCCGGTGTGGTGCCAGCCGAAAGCACTGACCTCCGCCGTGGCCGCCGGATTCTCGTGGTACCCGGCCATCACCAACGGACCGCGCACCACGATCTCGCCGCGTTCGCCCGCGGGCAGCAGCGTGCCGTCCGCGGCCATGATCGCGACCTGCGTCAGCGGCGTGGGCCTGCCCGCCGACGACAACCGGTCGACCGCGATCGACCCGTCCGGCAGGAAGTGGTCGGCAGGGGCGAGGGTGGCGATCATGTTCGGCGCCTCGGTCTGTCCGAACAGCTGGCCCATCACGGGCCCGATCCGGTGGAGTGCCTCGGTCAGCCGCACCGGGGACATCGGCGCGGCGCCGTACCAGAGGCACTGCAGCGAACCGAGTTCCGTCGAGTCCAGGGCGGGGTGGTCGAGCAGGCCGTAGATCACGGTCGGCGGCAGGAACGCGTGCGTGATCCGGTGGTGCTCGATCAGCCGCAGGAACTCGCCGAGATCCGGTGCGGGCATGATCACCGTCTCGCCGCCCAGTGACATGATCGGGAACGTGAGCACGCCCGCCGAGTGCGTGAGCGGGGCGAGCGCGAGGTAGCGCGGCCGGGCGCTGAACGGGTAGCTCATCAACGTCAGCGCGGTCGCGGTCTCCAGGTTGTGCCCGGTCAGCCGCACGCCCTTGGGACGCCCGGTCGTACCGCCGGTGCCCGCCAGCACGCAGAGGTCGTCGTCGGCCACGGAGACCGGTTCCGGCTCACGCCCGTGCTCGGAAAGCCAGTCGGAGAACGTGACCGCGCCCTCCACCTCGCCGTCCAGGCACACCAGCGTGGTCAGCGCGGGCAGATCGCCGCGGATCCGGTCGACCAGCGGTGCGAACTTCGCCTGGAAGAACAGGCACCGGCAGCCGAACAGGTCGAGCAGCTCGCGGTTCTCCGCCGCCTCGTTGCGGGGGTTGACCGGGCACCACACCGCGCCGGCCCGCGAGATGCCGAACACGCAGGTGAGCGCGAGCGGATCGTTGGCGGACAGCACCGCGACCCGGTCGCCGGGGGCGATCCCGCTGCCCTGCAACGCTCCCGCGATGGCACGGGAGCGTTGCTGCACCTCGGCGTAGCTCTGCGAGACCCCGCCGATGGTCAGGCAGGGCGCGTCGCCCCCGAGCGACGCGCCCTTGTCCAGGTAGTCGCAGAGGCGCATCAGCGGTGCACTTCGACGATCGGGTCGAGCACCAGGCCGAACGACCGCAGCGCGCCCAGCAGTTCCCGGTGCCCGAACGCCTGGCACCCGGACGCGAACCCGACGCGGCGAGGCGCGTCCTGCAACAGGTGCACGGCGGCGCGCACGTTCAGCAGCGCCGTCTGCTTGTAGTTGCAGTTGCCGTGGATCACGCAGCTCGCGCGGCCCAGCGGACCGGAAGCGTGCACGGAGTCGAGCGAGATGTTGATCCTCGGGTTCTCCCGCGGCGGCATCTCACTGCGCACCTGCGCGGAGAACGCGTCGACGATCTCGTACTTCTCCTTGTCCGACTTGCCTTCCATCTGTTCCAGCGCCGCCGCGACGATCTGCGGCACGCCCTGCATCAACGGCCGGTTGAAGACGCCGCCGAGCGCCCGCACCGACGCGACCCGCGGGTCCCTCTTGAACCACACCGGATGAGCCGTTCCACCCCACGGCAACGCCAGGCCCAGCTCGTGCTGGCCGGGCACGACGAGCTCGTAGAGACCGGCGTCCGCGGGCCATTCCACGTACTCGTTCTGCTCCAGGTAGAAGGCCTTCGAGAACGCGGCGTTCGTGAGGATGGTGTTGGTGGAGGCGACGGTGGGATAACCCTTCCAGAACACCCCGATGTCCAAAGTGTCCAGTCCGGGCTGCTCCAGGCAGATCTGCGCGGCGATCTCGCCGACCGTGTACATCTGCGCGATGCCGGGGGAGAGCAGCAGGCCCTGCTTCGCGAACTCGGCGCCGTACCGGGCGTCGGAGTCGATCATCCAGTCCTGCTCGCCGTTGGTGTCGGTGTAGTGCGCGCCGACGTTCAGGCTCGCCTGCACCGCCTCGTGGCCGTAGCGGGAGAACGGGCCGACGGTGTTGAGCACGACCTTGGCCCCGGTGAACGCCTCGGTCAGCGCCGCCTCGGTGTGCTCGACCTCGAGGACGTCGTAGTCGACCGTCTCGATGCCGGGCACGGCGTCGACGGTCTCCTTGACCCTCTTGCCATCGCGGCCGGCGGCGAGGAACGGGATCCCGTACTCGCGCAGGTACTCGCAGATCAGGCGTCCGGTGTAGCCGGAGGCTCCATAAACGACGACAGGCTTGTCGGTAGGCACGGTCACATCCCCATTCCGCCGTCGACCGGGAGACCCGCCCCGGTGATGAACTTGGAGGCGTCGGACGCGAGGAAGACCACCGCGTCGGCCATGTCGTCGACCTGCCCGAGCCGGCCGAGCGGCGTGAGCTCCACGACCGCGCCGACGGCGGCCTCGACCGACGGGAACAGGCCCAGCTGGGCGCAGTCCACGGCCAGCTGGTTGCCCATGGCGGTGGGCGTGAGGCCGGGGTAGATGCAGTTGACGCGCACGCCGTAGCCGAGCTTGCCGGACTCCGCGGCCGCGACCCTGGTCAGCCGGTCGATGGCGGACTTGGTCGCCGAGTAGACGCTGATGCCGGGGAAGGCGATGGTCGCCGCGACGGACGCGACGCTGATGATCGAGCCGCCGTTGCCCGCCGCGCCGCCGGGACGCATCGCGCGCAGGCCGTGCTTCATGCCCAGCGCGGTGCCCAGGACGTTCACGTCGAGCATCTTGCGGACGTCGGCGGGGTCGAGCTCGGTGATCAGGCTGGTGATCTCGATGCCCGCGTTGTTCACGAGGATGTCGAGGCCGCCGATCGCGTCGACCGCCGTGCTCACCGCGGAGGCCCAGCTCGCGTCGTCGGTGACGTCCAGCGGAACGAACTCCGCCGTGGCGCCCGAGTCACGCAACGCCTGGGCGGTCTGCTTGCCCTCCTCCTCCAGGACGTCGCCGATCAGCACCGCCGCGCCGGCCTGCGCCAGGGCCTGGGCCATGCCTGCGCCCAGTCCTCGCGCACCCCCGGTGACCAGCGCTTTCCGCCCGTCCAGCTGATAACTCGTCATTGAGTCGCCTCCTCGGTGAGATGGCTCACACACTAGCTTTTCCTTGACAGTCGTCAAGTTTTTCTTTGACGACTGTCCAAGATTTTTTGGACGTTTGGTCAAGGTTTGTCGCAGTGAGCGTTAGGATCCGAGGCGTGACGGATGTCGCTTCGCGCAAGCAGGACCGCATCACCCGCCGGCAGGTCGACAAGTTCGACGCCCGGCGGACCGAACTCGCCGTGGCGACCCTGCACACGCTGGCCGAACTGGGGTACGCGCGGACGAGCCTGCGGGAGATCGCGCAGAACTCCGAGTTCTCCCACGGGGTCCTGCACTACTACTTCGCGGACAAGCGGGACCTGATCACCGAGGCCGTCCGCCAGTACGAGGTCGTCTGCGTGACGCGCTACGACGAGGTCGTGGCCACCTCCACGACGGCGGACCAGCTGCGGGACGAGTTCGTGGCGATGTTCTTCGACACCCTCGGCCAGGACGCGACGCTGCACCGCCTCTGGTACGACCTGCGCAACCAGAGCCTGTTCGACGAGTCGTTCCGCGCCGACGTGCTGGACATCGACGGCCACCGCGAGGACATGGTGTGGCGCGTGGTCAGCCGCTACGCCGAACTGGTCGGCGGCACGGTCGCCGTCTCGCCCACCATGATCTACGTGACGCTCGACGGCATCTTCCAGCGGGCGCTGCTGAACCACCTGGCGGGCAACGCGGACAACGTCGCCCAGTTGCGCGTCGAGTTGCCGGCCGCGATCGGTCTGATGGTGACCAAGGCCGAATAGCGGCCATATCGCCGGTATATCGATAACCGCATACGGGCCGGCAACGCCGTGCTGTCTTGACTGAGACGCATGGCAACGGGCATCACGATTTACGGGTGCGGACAGGACGAGGCCGTCCTGTTCCGGAAAATGGCACCCCGCTGCGGCGTGACACCGACCATCATCGAAGAAGCGGTGTCCGAGTCCAACGCCGAACTGGCGCGCGGAAACCGGTGCGTCAGCGTCGGCCACAAAACCCGCATCACCACTGCCACGCTTTCGGCGCTCGCTCGTGCCGGCGTGCGCTACATCTCCACCCGAAGCGTCGGCTTCGACCACGTCGACGTGGAGCACGCCGAGAGCCTGGGCATCACCGTCGGGAACATCGCCTACTCACCCGACAGCGTCGCCGACTACGCGGTGATGTTGATGCTGATGGTCATCCGGGACATGAAGTCCGTGTTGAGACGAGCCGACCTGCACGATTACCGGCTTCAGGCCGTGCGCGGCAAAGAACTGCGCGACCTGACCGTCGGGGTGGTCGGCACCGGGCGCATCGGCGTGGCGGTCCTGGACCGGCTGCGCGGCTTCGGCTGCGGCGTGCTGGCCCACGACAGCAGGCCCCGCAACTCCGCCGACTACGTGCCGCTGGACGAACTGCTGCGGCTGTGCGACATCGTCACGCTGCACACGCCGTTGAACGCGGGAACACATCATCTCCTCGACCGCGACCGCATCGGGCTGATGAAGCACGGCGCCGTCGTCGTCAACACCGGACGCGGCCCGCTCATCGACACCAAGGCGCTGGTCGAGGCGTTGGAAAGTGGTCGTCTGGGCGGCGCGGCATTGGACGTGGTCGAAGGCGAGGAAGGAATCTTCTACGCCGACTGCCGTGCGCGCGAGATCGACAGCGAACCGCTGACGCAGTTGCAAAGAATGCCGAACGTGCTCATCAGCCCGCACACGGCTTATTACACGGACCACGCCCTGAGCGACACCGTGGAAAACAGTCTCATCAACTGCCTGCACTTCGAAAACGGGGGAAAAGCATGACCAAGGTGAAGATCGGGATCATCTTCGGCGGATCGTTCGAGGAGCATCCCGTCTCGGTGAAGTCCGCGCAGGAGGTCGCGGGGAGCCTCGACACCGCGAGGTACGACCCGTTCTGGATCAAGATCACGCGCGGCGGTGACTGGAGGCTGTGCGACGGCCCGGACGCGGCGGACGGCCGCCCGGTCGTGCTCTCGCCCGGCGGACTGCTCGTCCTGGACGGGGACCGGTTCGAGTCGATCAGCCTGGACGTCGTCTTTCCCGTGCTGCACGGCAGGCTGGGGGAGGACGGCGCGGTGCAGGGCCTGCTGGAGCTGTCGGGCGTGCCGTACATCGGCTGCGACGTCCAGAGTTCCGCGCTGTGCATGGACAAGTCCCTCACGTACGTCGTCGCCAGGAGCGCCGGGGTGGCGACGCCGAACTTCTGGACCGTGACGCCGGACGAGAAGGTCGAACTCAGCGAGCTCACCTACCCGGTGTTCGTCAAGCCGGCCCGCTCCGGGTCGTCGTTCGGCGTCACGAAGGTGTCCGCGGAGGACGAGCTGGCGGTCGCGGTGGAGGTCGCCCGGCAGTACGACTCGAAGGTGCTGATCGAGGAAGCGGTGGCCGGCAGCGAGATCGGCTGTTCGATCCTGGGCGACGGCCTGGACCTGGTCGCCGGCGAGCTGGACCGGGTCGCGCTGACCCACGGCTTCTTCCGCATCCACCAGGAGAGCACGCCCGAAACGGGTTCGGAGAACTCGACGTTCATCGTGCCCGCGGACATCCCGGAGGAGTCGCGCGCACTCGTCCAGGAGACGGCAAAGGTCATCTACCGCGCCCTGGGCTGCTCCGGGCTCGCCCGCGTCGACATGTTCCTGACGCCGGACGGGAAGGCGGTCCTCAACGAGGTCAACACCATGCCCGGCCTCACCTCCTACAGCCGTTACCCGAGGATGATGGCGGCCGCGGGCCTGTCGCTCGGCGACGTGATCGACCGGCTGGTGTCGCTGGCGGGCAGGTCCCGGTGAACCCGGACTTCGTCTTCGTGGACGAGTGCGCGCCCGGAATCCGCTGGGACGCCAAGTACGCCACGTGGGACAACTTCACCGGCAAACCCGTCGACGGCTACCTCGTCAACCGCGTCGTCGGCACCCGAGCCCTGACCGCCGCGCTGGAGAAGGCGCACGAGAAGGCCGAGTCGCTCGGCTTCGGCCTGCTGCTGTGGGACGGCTATCGCCCGCAACGCGCCGTGGACTGCTTCCTGCGCTGGGCGGAACAACCCGGGGACAGCAGGACCAAGGAGCGGTACCACCCGAACATCACCAGGGCGGAGATGTTCGAGAAGGGTTACGTGGCAAGGAGATCAGGCCACAGCCGAGGCAGCACGGTCGACCTGACGCTGTATCACCTGGCCACTGGCGAACTCGCGCCGATGGGCGGCGACCACGACCTGATGGACCCGATCTCGCACCACGGCGCGTCCGGGATCACCGAGGCCGAAACGGCGAACCGGCAGCACCTCTGCTCGATCATGGAAGCCTGCGGGTTCCACCGCTACGACAGCGAGTGGTGGCACTACACGCTGATCGACGAGCCCTACCCGGACACCTACTTCGACTTCCCGATCGGCTGAGGTGTCGCGCCCCGGCGGGCTGGTGGGGCTCGGTGAACCCCACCAGCGTGAGCACTACGGCGTGTTCGCGACCTTGATCTTGCCGTCGACGATGTCCTTCTTGTAGCCCTCGAGAATGCCCTGCAGCTTCGCGTCGATCTTGCCGCCGGACGTGGCGTAGCCCATGCCGTTGACCTTCAGGTCGAAGACCTTCGGCAGCGACGCGAGGTCGTTCTTGGCGGCCGCGTGGAAGAAGTCGTAGACGGCGACGTCCACGCGCTTGAGGCTCGACGCCACGATGACGTCCTTGTTGGCGGCGACGGCGGGCTGGTTGTACTGGTCGGCGTCGCAGCCGATCGCGAGCACGCCCGCCTGCTTGACCGCGGCGAACACGCCGAGACCGGAGGCGCCGGCGGCCGGGTAGACGACGTCGGCGCCCTTGTCGATCAGGCCCTTCGCGGCCTCCTGGCCCTTCGGCGGGTCCTGGAAGCCGGTGAAGTCGCCGGCCGGGGTGATGTACTTCTTGTCGATCTTCACCTTGGGCGCGGCGGTGCGGGCACCCTGGTTGTAGCCCGCCTCGAACTTCTGGATCAGCGGGATGTCCACGCCGCCGACGAAGCCCACGTGGCACTTCTTGCTCTGGTACGCGGCGACGACGCCCGCGAGGAACGCGCCCTCCTGCTCGGCGAAGACCAGCGGCGTGACGTTGGCGGCGCCGTCGACGGCGGAGTCGACCAGGCCGAACTTGACGTTCGGGAACTCCGGCGCGACCACCTTGAGCGACTCGGTGTACGCGAAGCCGACGCCGACGATCGGGTTGAAGCCCTCGGCCGCGAGCTGGCGCAGGCGGGTCTGCTTCGCCGCCTCGTCCTCGTTCGGCGCGGCGGAGAGCTCGCGGGTGTTCTCCTTCTTGACGCCCATGTCCTTGATCGCCTGGTCGAACCCGAGGGCGGCGAGGTCGTTGAACGACGCGTCGCCGCGGCCGCCGATGTCGTAGGCCAGGCCGATCTTCAACGCGCTGCCGTCGACCTTGTCGCCGGCAGCGGCGCTGGTGCTGGACGTGGCGGGCGCGGTGGGCGGCGTCGAGAACTCGCAGGCGCTGCCGGACGTGGTGGGCGTGGTGCCACCACCGGAGTCCTTAGCGCAGGCGCTCACCGCCATGAGGCTGGTCAGCGCGATCGCGGCCACGGCGGTGCCACGCATACGACGACGCACGGTTCGTCTCCTCTAACTCGGCTTTAGGAGGCGGACGGTACCTCGCACCTCGATCAAACCGGTTGAGAGTTCACTTACTGGGATCGAGAACTTTACGGAAGACCAGGAAGTCGCACGGGCACGCCAGGTGCGGCACCAGGAACGGATACGCGCTCTCCAGGCTGTCCTTGCGCACGACCTGATAGCCGATCCGCGTGTACCAGCCGCGCAGGAACTCCTTGACCGGATGTGCCCACCCCTGCGGCACCAGCAGTTCCAGCTGCATCTCCGCGAAGCCGCGCTCACGGCCCCAGTTCTCGGCGAACGACACGAGGTCGCGGCCGATGCCGGTGCCGCGCTCCTCCGGCGCGGCGACCAGCATCCCGAACTCGCCGACGCCGTCCTCGATCTCGTGCACGCGCACCGAACCCACGATGCGCTCGCCCGACCTGAGCACCGCGATCTGCCCGCTGGAGATGAGCTCCGCGACCTCCTCCGGGGTGGTCCGGGCGCCGCTTTCCTGCCAGATCCCTTGTTCCGCGTCGGCGTACACGCGGTTGATCAGGCCCGCGATCTCCGCGGCCAGTCCGGTGTCGGAGAGGAAGACGGGAGTCACCACGGCGACGGCTGGGAGATCTTGGCGAGCTCGTCCGCGTGCTGGAGCACGCCGAGTTCGCGCAGCATGCGGTCGCGTTGGGTGGCGTCGTGCGCGACGTGCGACGCGTGCAGCGCCTTGCGCAGACGTGCCTTCCGGCGCGGCGTCCACCGGCTCGCGATGGCCAGCTTGGCTGCACGCAGCGCGGCCTTGTCCCGGGTGCGCGCGGCGGCGTCCCGGTGGTCGTCGCCCAGACCCAGCAACGACAACAGCCGTTCCCGGAGCTCACGGCCCACACGTGCCCACGTCGTCGTGCGCTGCCGCGAGGCGCGGATCTCGATGCCGAGTGCGAGGTGCAGCATGACGAGGCCGAGGACCGGTCCGAGCAGGACACGGGCGGTGCCGGCGACCGGGCCGGACAGGCTGAAGGCCGCGAAGGCGGCGAACGCGGTCAGGGCCCACGCCACGAGGCGGGCCGGACCGGGGCGGCCGTCCCGACGAACGCCGCCGCGCATGGCCCAGCCGCACGCGACGAGCGCCGCCTCCATCACGGAGAACAGGACGACCCGCTCGACGACGTCGGTGATGCCCAGGCGCTGTTCGAAGAACCGCCACGAGGTGTCGACGCTGACGCCGATGCTCATCAGCGCGACGGCGTAGAAACCCTTGGCACCGGCGGGCTTCGACGGCTCCGCGGGCTCTGCGGGTTCCACAGGTTCGGGAGCGGGGGCCTCCGCCTTGTCGAGCTCGGCGATCAGTTCCGGCGTCAGCAGCACGTGACCGCCCGTGTCGGTCATGCCGTTGCGCGCACGCCAGTCGTTCACGATCGTCCTGGCGTGAGAACTGGTGGGCACCAGCTGGTCCTGCTTGTGCAGCCAGCGGCGAACATCCTCAACCGTGCCGCCGCGCGGCATGTGCTCCAGCGCGTACTCGATCCTGGCCTTGTGGGTCTTCAGCCGGGATAACTCAGCGCGGTGGTCGGTCAGGGTGCCGACCTCGTCCGTGGTCACTCGTGCTCTCCGTCCTCATGTGGGTGAACTTTCAGGGGCACGCGGACGCGCTGGACCCTACCCGGCTACCACGCGTGAACATCATCGGTTTCGACGTTGACACTGTCACGGTTGCAGTGTCACTATCGTGGGGTGTGGACGCTCGACGAGTTGCTGGACCGTGTCTCCGCCGCGCTGACGGCGGAGTACTCGGGCGCGCCCAACGGCCGCGTCCGGGACGTGCCCGACAAACGGGCCGTCCGCTGGTACGCGACGACGGGGCTGGTCGACCGGCCATCGGCGATGCGCGGCCGCACCGCGTTGTACGAGAAGCGCCACCTGCTCCAGCTCGTGGCGGTGAAGAGACTTCAGTCGCAGGGGAGGACGCTGGCCGACATCCAGACGGAGCTCGCGGGCGCCACCGACACGACGCTGGTGGCCATCGCCCGCGTGCCGGAGCACCTGTTCGAGTCCGGCGAGGCACCGCCGCCGGAGGCGGTTCGCCCGAGGTTCTGGGCCGAACCCACCGCCGCACCGCCCGCTCCACCCGCACCTCCGGAGGCGTTCGCGCTCAACGGCGTCGCGCTCGGCGGAGGTGCCGTGGTGCTGATACCCGGAACGCCGACCGCCGCCGACCGCGCCGACATCGCCGCCGCCGCCCGGCCACTGCTCGACCTGCTCGCCGCCCGTGGCCTGCTCAACGAAAGGGACCCGTCATGACCATCTCCGTCGCCCCGATGAAGGCCGCCGAAGCCGACCGCATCGGCCGGACGACCGAGGACGCGGGTATCGGCGCGCTGCGCACCGACCGCGGCAACCTGCCGCTGGAGCGGCTCGACGTGCGAGCGGCGATCACCGGTCTGGTCGGCCGCGTCGTGCTGACGACCGGGTTCGTGAACACCTATGACACCGCACTTGAAGCGACCTACGTGTTCCCGTTGCCGGATCGCGCCGCCGTCACCGGTATGAAGATGACCGCCGGCGACCGCACCGTGGAAGCCGATCTGCAGGAACGCGCCCAGGCCCGCCAGACGTACGACGACGCGATCGCCGCGGGCAAAAGAGCATCCATTGTGGAGGAAGAACGGCCCGACGTCTTCACCATGCGGGTCGGCAACATCCCGGCGGGCGAACGCGTCACCGTCGAGCTGACCCTGGTGGGGCCGCTGGTGTTCGAGGACGGCGCGGCCACGTTCCGGTTCCCGCTGGTGGTGGCGCCGAGGTACGTGCCGGGCACGCCTTTGCCAGGACCGTCGGTGGGCGACGGGTACGCGCAGGACACGGACGTGGTGCCGGATGCTTCCCGCATCACGCCGCCCGTGCTGCTGCCGGGCTTCCCGAACCCCGTGCGGCTGGGCATCGGCGTCGAGATCGACCCGGCCGGCCTGGAGCTCGGCGAGGTGCGGTCGAGCCTGCACACCGTGGTCGCCGAGGGCAACACCGTGACGGTCGCGCCGGGTGAGCGGGTCGACCGCGACTTCGTGCTTCGCCTGGCGTACCAGGGGAACAGCTCCGCGGTCGTGTGCGTGCCCGACCTGGACGACAGCGGTGAGGGCACCTACCAGCTGACCGTTCTGCCGCCCGAGCCCGAGGCCCCGGTGCGCGCACGGGACGTCGTGCTGCTGCTCGACCGCTCCGGCAGCATGTCCGGCTGGAAGATGGTCGCGGCCAGGCGCGCGGCGGCCCGCATCGTCGACACGCTGACCGCGGACGACACGTTCTCCGTGATCACCTTCGACGACCGCCTGGACCGGCCGGAGACTCTCGGTTCGGCGCTGGTCACCGCCACGGACCGGCACCGCTTCCGCGCCGTCGAGCACCTGGCGGCCGTGCAGGCCCGCGGCGGCACCGAGATGTACGAACCGCTGCGGCAGGGCCTGAGCCTGCTCGCCGACGCGACCTCGGACCGCGACCCCGTCCTCGTGCTGGTCACGGACGGCCAGGTCGGCAACGAGGACCAGATGCTGCGCGACATCGCGCCGATGATCAACCGGACGCGGATCCACGCCGTCGGCATCGACACGGCCGTGAATGCGGGCTTCCTCGGCAGGCTGGCCGCCGCCGGGGCGGGTCGCTGCGAACTGGTCGAGAGCGAGGACCGGCTCGACGAGGCGATGACGCACATCCAGCGGCGCATCGGCGCGCCGGTCATCACCGACGTGGTGCTGTCGCCGTCGTCCGACCTGCCCAAGCAGCCGACGGCCATCTATCCGGGTGTGCCGCTGGTGGCCTTCGGCCGGTACCGGGGCGCGGCGCCGGAGTCGTTCAGCGTGCGCGGCCGTACCCGGGACGGTGCGGACTGGCAGGAGACGGTGGCCGTGCAACGGCACACGTCACCGGCCGTCCGGGCGCAGTGGGCCCGTGCCGCGCTGCGTGACCTGGAGGACCGGTACGCGGTCGGTGACCGGTCGCTGGAGTCGTCGATCGTAGAGACCTCGTTGAAGTTCGGGGTGTTGTGCCGCTTCACCGCGTTCGTCGCGGTGGACGAGCGGGTGGTGTCCGACGGGACGGTGCACCGGGTGGTGCAGCCGGTCGAGCAGCCCGCCGGATGGGCGCCTCAGGTACCGCAGTTCGCGATGCCGGTGGCGGCGGCGCCGAGCTTCGCGGGTGGCGCGCCTGGCGGCGGCTATGGCGCACCTCCGCCCGCGGCCGCGCCGATGGCCAGGGCCGCGGCGCCGAAGCTGATGCGTGACTCCGCGTCGATGCCCGTGCCGCCGCCGATGCCCATGCCAGTGCCCGTGCCGGAATCCACGGACCTGCGGGAGATCGTCGCGCTGGAGGTCCAGCGCCTGGAGAGGGACGCGGCACTGCCCTCGTGGGAGCGCCGCGACCTGCTCGCCGACCTGGCCAGCCGGCTCGGCACCCTGATCGCCGGTCGGCAGGGCGAGGCCCACGCGCCGTTGCACGGCCTGGTCGCGGAGATCACGGCCGGCGGTGACGTCGACAAGCTGTGGGCGCGGGCGCTGGAGGTGCTGCGAGAGTTCGTGGCGGGGAAGACCGCCGAGCCGGAGCGGCGCCGCAGGTTCTGGCGCTGATCGGACGATTGCCCGCCGGGTGGTCGTGCCGGAACGCTCTTCGGTGTGAGCGCGTTCGGTGAGTGGACGACAGTCGAGGGCCTGCCCGCGTTCGAGTACCGGGCGGGCCCTCGGCCGTGGGATCCGATCATCGACCCGCCGTCGTCGACGCATCGGGTGCACGTCGGCAACCGCCGGATCACGTTGGTCGCCGACAGCGACGGGTTGTTCGGCCTGTGGGACGAGCACCTCGGGTGCCGGTGGATCGCCGAGCACACCGGGATCGCTCGGTGTGGAGATCAGCTTCTCGACTCGTCCGCGAAGCTGTTCGGGCCGACCTTCTGCCGGATGGCGGTGGTGTCGGGCGAGGTCGAGATCGAACGCACGGTGCTGTGCCCGGAGGGCGAGGTGCCGTGGGTGCTGATCAGGGTCGACGTGCTCAACCGGGGCGACGCGGTGCTGCGCGGGACGTTGGGCGAGGAGTGGGAGGTGCGGCCGCGCCTGGTGGATCTGGAGTTCGGGCCCGTTCGCGGCGACGCTCCGCCGGACGCACCCGTGGTGGCGCTGGAGAACTTCGGCGGCGACCGGGTGGAGACCACGGCCGGACCGCTGGTGGTCGGGAGTGAGCTGGATCTGCAGCCGGGTGAGCGGACGACGGCGTGGTTCCGGTTCGGTCTGCTCGACGGGCCCGCGGACCCGGAAGCCTTGTACACGACCAGTCTGGCCGGCCTGAGGAACCGCCTCCCGTCGGCTCCCGCCGAGATCCAGTGGCACGCCGCGTTGCTGACGGGCGGCGCCTGCGTGGACGGCGTGCTCGGCGGGCACACGCTGAACCAGGGGTCGGCCTACTCGTTCCGTCACGGTTTCAACGGCGCCGCGAGGGATCCGCTTCAGCACGCCCTGCCGTTGGTGCACCTCGAGCCGGACTTGGCGCTGTCGGTGCTGCGCAACACCTGTGCCTGGGGAAGCCCGGACGGCGACCTCCCGTATGCGCTCGACGGCCGCAAACAACCCTGGACGCAGCTGTTCCGCCCGTCCGACCAGAACCTGTGGGCGCTCTGGCTCGCCGCCGAGTACGCGGCCGCGACCGGCGACCTCGCCTCGTTCCGCGAACTCGTGCCCTACCACCCTTGCCACAGCGCCGATCCAGTTCCACTCGCCGAGAACCTGAGGCGCCAGTTCCGGTTCTTCGTCGACGAGGTGGGCGTGGGGGAACACGGCCACGTCCGGATCCTGAACGCGGACTGGAACGACCTCGCGATCAAAGAGTCCGGTGTGGACCGTGAGCTGATGATCGAGCAGGGGGAGTCGGTCCTGAACTCGGCGATGGCCGCCTGGGTGCTTCCGCTGTACGCGGACCTCGCCGACCGGCTGGGTGATGCCGCCACGGCTACCGAGGCACGCGACCGCGCCGCCGCACTCCGTTCGCTGGTCGCGGGGGAGTGGAACGGCCGTTGGTTCAGGCGCGCACACGGCCCTGGCGGCAAGGTCGTGGGCGATCACGACCTGTGGCTGGAAGTGCAGCCGTGGGCGATCCTGTGCGGTGCCGCCACTCCGGACCAAGCGCGCGCACTGCTCACCACGATCGACGAGACGTGCCGGGCCGGTTCGCCACTGGGCGCTCGTCATCGGTGGCCCGTTCCCGACGGCACGCAGGGCCAGGTGTGGTCGTCGGTCAACATGACGCTGATCTGGGCGGCTTCTGCCTACTTCCCGGACCTGGCGTGGGACGAGTGGCGACGCATGACCCTGCACGCGCACACGGCCGCCTATCCAGACGTGTGGACGGGCACGCTGTCCGGTCCTGACTGCTATCTCGCGCCGGAGAGCGACCGCCCCGGCGAGACGTGGGCGCTGCCTGACTTCGGCACCGCGATGCAGGCGTACCCCGTGGCGAACCTGCACAGCCACGCCCAGCCTTTGCTGGCGTATCTGCGGTTGAACGGGGTCGTACCTCGATTCGGTGAACGAGCGTGACGTTTCGGGGCCTGGTGCGGTCCTGACGTCGTGTCCCTGCGCCAGTTGCCCGAGGACGAGCGGCTCTCGCTCGTCGAGCAGACCGCGCTGTGCCACCCGGCCGTGCACAGCGTCGAACTGTCCTCAGAGGACGGTATCCGCGTCGAGGTCGTGGTGTGGCGCGGAAGTTCGCCGTTGCGGACCGTCCACGACATCGCCACGGCACTCGGCGCGGTGCTTCCGGGCGTGCCCGTGCGCCTGACGGTGTCCGCCGTCGCCTACAGGAGGCGTGCCACGACTCTGCTCGCGGTTTACAAATAACCACCTCTTGTCAAACTGGCTTTACATGTCCTACCGTTCTGTCAACCTCCTGAGGAGCGTGGCATGAGCGACAAGAAGGCAACGGTGCCCGTCGGCTCAACCGAGCAGTGGACGGACGGCAAGCGGTACCTGTGGCTGCTGGGGCTGGTCGTGCCGTCCCTGGCGTTCCTGGCGATCGGGATGCACGCGGCGACGGGCTGGGGCGTGTGGTTCTGGATCGGCCCGATCGTGGTGCTGGTCATCGTCCCGGCGATCGACCTCTTCGCGGGCCTCGACCGCAGCAACCCTCCCGACGACGTGATCGAGCGGCTGGAGAACGACCGCTACTACCGCTGGATCACCTACCTGTTCCTGCCGATCCAGTACGTCGGGTTCGTGGTGGCGTTCTGGCTGATCGCGCGCGGCGATCTGTCCGTTGTGGACAAGATCGGCCTGGCGGTGTCGATCGGGTGCATCGGCGGCATCGGCATCAACACGGCGCACGAGTTGGGGCACAAGAAGGAGAGCCACGAGCGCTGGCTGTCGAAGATCGCGCTGGCGCAGAGCTTCTACGGCCACTTCTACATCGAGCACAACCGCGGCCACCACGTGCGGGTCGCGACGCCGGAGGACCCGGCGAGCAGCAGGGTGGGCGAGAGCTTCTACCGGTTCTGGCCGCGCACCGTGTTCGGCTCGGTCAAGTCGGCGTGGCGCCTCGAACGCAAGCGCTACGGGAGGCGCGACCGGCACCCGTACCGCCTGGGCAACGACGTGCTCAACGCGTGGCTGATGTCCGCCGTGCTGTGGGCGGCGATGATCACCTGGCTCGGTGTCGGGATCGTGCCGTACCTGCTGGTTCAGGCGGTGATCGGCTTCTCGTTGCTGGAGGTCGTGAACTACATGGAGCACTACGGGATGCTGCGGCAGAAGGTCGGGGCGCCGGACCGCAGGCGGTACGAGCGGGTCGACCCGAGCCACAGCTGGAACTCCAACAACATCGCCACCAACGTCCTGCTTTACCACCTGCAGCGGCACAGCGACCACCACGCCAACCCGACCCGGCGCTACCAGACGCTGCGAGACTTCGCCGAGTCCCCGGTGCTGCCGACCGGCTACGCGGGCATGATCCTGCTGGCCCTGGTGCCGCCGTTGTGGCGGCGCGTGATGGACCCGCGGGTGCAGGGCCACTTCGGCGGTGACATCAGCCGCGCCAACATCCAGCCCGGCAAGCGCGCGAAGGTCCTCGCCCGTTACGGCGGCGTGGACATCGGTGAGGAGGTCGTCACCGACACCCGCGGCGACGCGACCGCGGGCGGCATGTGTCCTGGCTGCGGCTACGTCTACGACGAGAAGACGGGCGACCCGCGCGAGGGCTTCCCGGCCGGAACGTCGTGGGCGGACATCCCGGACTCCTGGTGCTGCCCGGACTGCGGGGTGCGCGAGAAGATCGACTTCGTGGCGCCGGGACGCGTCGGCACGGCCTAGGATCGCGGGCATGGGCGCGACTTCAGCGGCGGCTTCAGGTCGGCGGCAGCCGATCATCGAGGCGGCGATCGAGATGACCGCCCGCGACGGCTGGGCCGCGGTCACCATGACGCGGCTCGCCGAGCAGGTCGGGGTCAGCCGCCAGACCGTCTACAACGAGATCGGCTCGAAGAACTCCCTGGCCGACGCGATGCTCACGCACGAGCTCGGCCGGTTCCTCGCCGCGATCGGCGACGCGTTCGACCGGCACGCCGACGACCTGGTCGAGGCGATCTACGACGCCGTCCGCGACGTCCTCGACCTGGCCCGCGACAACCTGCTGGTCCGCGCCATCGCCTCGGCGACGCACGGCGCGGACACCGAACTGGTACCGCTGCTGACCACGCAGGCCGAAACCCTGCTGCTCGAGGTCAAGGCGATGCTCGCGGCACGGGTCGAGTCCTACCGGCCCGGCCTCACCGGCGAGCAGATCGAGGTGCTGATCGACCTCATGACCAGGACGGTGCTCAGCCACGTCATCCAACCGACGGGCACCCCGGCCGGCACCGCCGACGGCCTGGCGTGGCTCGCGTCACGTGTGCTGGAGGAGCCCGCGAGGAAACCCCTTCGCTACGGGTGACGAATGCAGGGAGTGAAGCAAGTGAGCGGACTGTTCCGCGTGCTGGACACCGTCGCTGACCGGCTCGTGGTCCCCGGCTACTCGAAGCTGGGCTTTCAGCTCCGCCGCCGAGGCTGGCCCGGCCTGCTGCCCGACGCGTTGCACGGCAGGAAAGCCGTCGTGACCGGAGCCGGCACGGGCATCGGCAAGGCGACCGCGCTGGGCCTGGCCCGCCTCGGCGCGGAGGTCGTCCTGGTGGTGCGCGACGAACGCAAGGGCGCCGCCGCCCGCGACGAGATCGTCGCCGCCGTCCCCGGCGCTGTGGTGGAGATCAGCCTTTGTGACCTGTCGAGCTCGGAGTCCGTCCGCCGGTTCGCTGCGTCGCTGGACCGCCTGGACATCCTCGTGCACAACGCCGGCGTCCTGCCGCAGGAGCGTGCCGTGACCGAAGACGGCCACGAACTGACGTTCGCCACGCACGTCCTCGGCCCGTTGCTGATGACCGACCTGCTGCGACCGCTGCTCGCCGCCTCATCGGACCCGCGAGTAGTGCTCGTCTCGTCGGGAGGCATGTACACCCAACGCCTCCGCGCGGACGACCCCGAGTACCGCGAGGGCGACTACCGCGGCGCGACCGCCTACGCGCGCACGAAACGCATGCAGGTCGCGCTCGCGCCACTGCTCTCCGAGCGCTACGCCCAGGACGGCATCGGCGTGCACGCCATGCACCCAGGCTGGGCCGACACACCGGGCGTCGCCGGTTCGCTGCCGGGCTTCCACCGCCTGACCAGGACGTTCCTGCGCACCGCCGAGGAAGGCGCGGACACCGTCGTCTGGCTGGCGGCGACCACCCCCGCGCCCCGCTCCGGCCAGTTCTGGCACGACCGCCGCGCGCGTCCGACCCACCTGCTGCCGACCACGGGCGAGACGCCGGAGGACATCGACGCGTTCTGGCAGTACAGCACCAGCGCGGTCGGCCTTCTGCCTTAGAGAACGACCTTCTGGTACTGCTCGCGATCCATGTCGTAGACCTCCAGCGTCACCTGCGTCGGCAGCCCCTCGACCGGCTTGAGGTGTTCCTGAGCGATCCCGAGACTCACCCGCCCGACCTCCTGCTTGAGCTCGACCGACCGCCCGGTCAGCAACCCGACCCTGACGTGGATCATGGCCGCGGCCGACCCGTCCCCGATCACGGACTCCTCGATCTGCCGGAACCGCGTCTTGAACGCCGCCACCTCCGCGCTGACCAGCGGGCCCACGGTTTCGTGGAGCGCGAGGGCGAAGGCGCGGCGGTCGAACGCGTCGCTCAGTTCGGCGGAGTACTCGACGGTGATCTGTGGCATGGGCTCACGCTACCGGCGGCGGCCAGGACCTCGCGGACCGTCTCGCACAGCAGATCATCATCTGGGATTCCCCTGGTGGGGCGCACGTCCGTGGTGAGCAACGGCCGCAACGCGGACACGGCCGGTGCAGCGAGGGTTCCCAACGACGCCAGCTTGCCGATCGCACGAATGACGTAGCGACCGAAGACACCGTCTGAGTGGAGCGCCAGCCTTGCGGCCGTGGCGACCGAGAGCCCGTCTTCAGGGTCTCCGGTCATCCGCCACAGCGCGTACCGGAGTTCCATCAACTCCCACCCGCGACACAGAGCGGTCTGCTCGCACAACCGATCCGCCAGACCTGCCGCTGCAGGGCCGAGTTGCGCCAGCACGTCGGCGTGCTGACGGAGGGTGGGGTCGGCCGTCTGGAGGTGGAGCAGGAGTTCCTCGGGCTCGCCGGTCACCTTCCACCGGCGTACGGCCGCCCTGGCGGAGGTCGGGACATCCGTGGTGGCCATGACCGCGGGTAGTGCCGCCTCGCGCGCTTCCTCGGAGTCCAACGCGACGAGGGCGTCCAGGGCCCAGGGCTCTGCCTTCGTGCCGAGGAACGACGTGATCTCCAGGAGGGCGTTCTGGGCGTCAGGACCCCACTTCGCCAGCACCAGCAGCAGGTCGCGCTGCTCCGTCAGCACGCTCGACGCCGTCAGTCGCCGCCGGATACCCGGCAGCAGCGACGCCGAGGCGGGACGTAGTGGCGTGAGGACGTTGAGAAGTGATGGGCCGGCGCATCCGGCGTCGTGCAAGAGCCCGTGGTCTGGTGCGTCGAGCAGGTCCGCGACCAAGTTGACGGCTTCGGGAGCGCCGATCCTGACCAGGGCGTGCAGGGCGGGCCTGGCCACCTCTGGCTCGTCCTCGCACGCGGCGAGCAACTGTGTGGTCCAGGGCGCAGCCGCCCGGCCGGCGGACGCGAGGATCGAGGCCGCCGACCACCGTTGCCGGGAGTTCGGATCGCACAGCCCGTCGGCGACGAGCGGCAGAAGCGTCGTGACGGGAGAACGCCAGCGGCGCATGACGTCTGCGGCGGTGCTCATCGCGTTGGCACGGCGGTCTGCGTCGGCGCTGCCCAGGAGGGTCGCGGCCAGCCTGGTCCTGCCGTCCCGGTCGTCGTCGATGATGTCGTTCGTCCACAACAGAAGCCGCCCGACCACCTCTCGCTGTACGGGCCAGACGTCGTGCCACACAGCCAGATCTGCGATGGACAGGTAAGCCGCGGCCTCGTCGACGTGCCGGGGGTCGCGGCCGCCGAGCCCGCAGCGGCGCGCTGCCAGTGCGCCGGCGAACCGGAGTGCGGGGTTTTCGTTCTCGGGCAGGGAGGAAAGCCAGTCGATCACCTCTACCGGCCACTCCCCGGACGTGTCGCGCAGCAGTTGGGCGGCCGCCAGCACGTAGCGGACGCGGGCCGCCTCGTCGGGTTCCTCTCGCCACGTCGCGAGCAGCGCGGGCAACACGAGTCCTGCCTGATCGGCGGCATACCCCAATGAGAGCGCGATCGCCCTGCGGACGACCGGATCGGGGTCGGCGAGCAGATCGAGCAGCTGTGGCAGAACTTCCTGCCATGCCGCCGGCCACGCGGCGTTGACGTACTCGGGATTGACCTTCTGCGCAGTCTGGGCGAGGTCACCGATGAACCCGATGGCCGCGCTTCTGTGCGCGAAACCGGGATCATGCGCCCACAGCACGAGAACAGGGAGCACGGGTGGCGCGGCGGACAGGACTCCGCCGCCTTGGTGGAACACCTTGTTGTGCAGTTCACCGAACGCATCGGCATCGGTGGCACTGGCGCGGAGCAGAGCGGGAATGTCCTCGGCAGAGCCGTAGTGGTGGTGCAGAGACTCCCACGGGACGTTGTCGACCATGGGCGAGAGATCCTGGGACATCCAGGCGACTTCTTTTCGAATCGGACCGCCAACGAGCGATCATGTCCCCTCAGCCTAGGTCATGCGGCCTCGCTGTGGGTCAGGATCAGGAGTTCCGTGCTCAGTCGCAGCTGGAACCCCAGCTTCTCGTACAGCCGCACGGCACCGGTGTTGGACGCGAGCACGTGCAGGAACGGCGTCTCCCCACGCTCCTGAATGCCATGCGCGACGGCGAGCAACAACCGCGTCCCCAATGCCTGCCCACGCGCCTCGGGATGCGTGCAGACGGCACTGATCTCGGTGTACCCAGGCACACGCAGCCGTTCACCCGCCATAGCCACCAACCGACCATCCCGCCGCACCCCGAAATACGCACCCATCTCGATGGTGCGAGGCAGGAACGGCCCCGGCCGCGTGAGCTCCGCGAGCGCCAGCATCTCCGGAACATCCGCGGCACCAAGCCGAACGGCCTCGAGTTCCGGTGCCGCCGCAAGGTCAAGACCGACGTACTGCAACAGAGGCAGACGCCCGTCCACCTGCCAGCCAACTGGAGGTTCGAGACCGGTCACGACAGCGTGCGGGGCCAGCGCCGCGAGGTCGAGCCAGTCGGCTTCGGAAGGCGAAGGCGGCAGTGCCACGAACGGTGACATGTCGGTCGGGTAGCGCAGCACGTTGCCCTTGTGCTCGGCGAAGCGGGCGTGCGGGCCGGTCAGAGCCGAGTGGGCGGCGTGGTCGAGCGGGTTCATGCGAGCGGCTCCATCAGGCGGCGCGGCGTGTTGAGCAATGCCGAGACCGGGTCGGGGTTGGTGTTGCCGGGGTCGAAGCCCGGGCCGGGGTCCACGCGGGTGTCGGCGGCGGGAACCAGGCCGCCGCACACCGAGCAGCGGCCTTCGGGGTCGAGGCGGCCGTTGTCCGTGGTGTGCCAGAAGGTGCGCTTCTCGCCGGTGGGGGAGTAGTGGTCGTCGCCCCAGGCCATCATCGCCCGCAGGATCGGCCAGAGCTGGACGCCCTTGGTGGTGAGGCGGTACTCGCCGTCGGTGTGGTCGAGCACGTCCTCCTGCACGAGGAACTTCAGGCGGTTGGTCAGGACGGCGCGCGGGATGCCGAGCTGGGTCGCGAAGTCGCCGAACCGGCTGATGCCGAAGAAGGCGTCGCGCACGATCAGCAACGTCCACCGCTCGCCGACGATCTCCAGCGCTCGTGCCAGCGAGCAGTTGCGGTCCGCGTAGGTGCTGGGCAGTGCCATGGGTCCCACTGTAGTTCATTCACTGAACTGCCGTGCTACGGTTCGCCGTAGTTCAGTGAATGAACTACAAGAGAGAGGCTGCCGCCATGTACCAGTTCCTGGTGTCGTTCACCGTCCAGCCCGCGCACCGCGAGGACTTCGTGAAGGTCGCGCGCAAGACCGCCGAGGACTCCCTCGCGAACGAGCCCGGCTCGTTGCGGTTCGAGGTCATCGCGGACGAGGAGAACCCGGATCTCTTCTACCTCAACGAGGTCTATGCCGACGTCGACGCGTTCACCGCCCATGCGAGCGGGCCGTACTTCGGTGCGTTCTTCGCCGAGGCCAGCGCGTACGCCGAGGGTCCGACGTGGCTGATGAAGGGCAACGTGGCCGCCTGATGTCCGAAGAACGCACGCGGACGGTCACCTGGGCCGATCCGCAGAAGACCGCCGCACTGGCCATGAAGCTCGACGGCCTGGACTTCCTCCGTGCCATCGCCGCCGGGGAGGTGCCGCCCCCACCCGTCGCAGAACTGCTCGGCGCCCGCTTGGTGTCCGTGGACAAGGGGTCTGTCGTGTTCGCGCTGGACCCGGCCGAGTTCCACTACAACCCGATCGGCTCGGTGCACGGCGGCGTCTACGCGACGCTGCTCGACTCGGCGGCGGGCTGTGCCGTGCATTCGACGCTTCCCGCCGGGACCGGGTACACGAGCCTCGACCTGGCCGTGCGCTTCCTCCGTCCGATCAGGACGGACACCGGCACGGTCACCTGCGTCGGAACCGTTGTCCACCAAGGCAGACGGACCGCGATGGCCGAGGCACGCCTAGTCGACGGCGCCGGACGGCTGCTGGCGACCGCGACGAGCACCTGCCTGATCCAGGAAGGAAAGAGTTGACGAAGAGCCTCGTGACCGGTGCCACCGGACGTCACGGCGGCACCGGCGCGCACCTGGTGCAACGGCTGCGCGAGGAGGGCAGGGACGTCCGCGTGCTCGCCCGCACCCGCAGCACCCGCACCGAGTTCCTCGAGTCGCTCGGTGCGGAGGTGGTGATCGGCGATCTGCAGGACCGCCGCAGCATCGTGCCCGCGCTGGAAGACGTGGAACTGGCCTACTTCACGTATCCGATCGACGCGGGAGTGATCGGAGCGGCGGCGAACTTCGCGGCCGCGGTGCGGGAGTCCGGTACGTCACCGCGCACGGTCGTGATGTCGATGGGGCCGGCGCATCCCGGTCACCCCAGCGGCCGCGGGCGGGACCAGTGGCTCGCCGAGGAGGTTCTGCAGTGGGCGGGCCTGGACGTGCTGATCCTGCGCGTCGCGGCCGCGTTCCACGAGAACATCCCGGCGCTGCACGGGAAGTCCGTCCGCGACGAGGGCGTGATCCGCAACTGCTTCGGGCCCGGCCCCGTCGCCTGGATCAACGGCAGGGACGCGGGGGAGCTGGCCGTGGCCGCGATCCTGCACCCCGAACGGTTCGACGGCCCGATCTGCTACCCCACCGGCGCCGAGGAACTGAGCCACCACGACATCGCGGCCGTCCTCGCCGAGCAGCTCGGCAGACCGGTCCGGTTCGAGCCGGTCTCCGCGCGGCAGTGGTGGCGCGAGCTCGTCGAACTGTCCGAAGTGGACGACGTCGTGAACGCCGACATGGCCGGCCACATCACCTCGGTGGCTGCACGGGTCGCCGAGCACGGTTCGACCATGGCGGCCGACGCCCGCGCGCTGGCGAGGCTGATCGGCCGCGAGCCGGTGACGTTCCGGGAGTACGCGCGCCAGGGTCACTTCCCGTGGGGGTCCGAGACGTTGAGCACGGAGACGACCTTGTCGTAGTCGCCGCGGGCCTCGGCGTAGCGCAGGAACTTCACGCGCTCGACCTGGATCTCACGGGCGTCGGGCTGGGTCTCGATGATGCTCATGACCTCGGCGACGTACTCGTCGAGCGGCATGGCGTGGTCGCTCTCGGCCTGGCCGGGCAGCAGGTCGGTCTGCACCGACGGCGGCTCCAGCTCTACGACCTTCACCGACGTGTCGGCGAGTTGGAGCCGCAGCGACTCGCTGAGCATGTGGATGGCGGCCTTGGACGCGTTGTAGCTCGGCGTGATCTTCAACGGCGCGAAGGCGAGGCCGGAGGAGACGGTCATGATCGTGGCGTCCGGCAGCGACTGGAAGTGCTCGACGAACGCGGCGATCAGGCGGATCGGGCCGAGCACGTTGGTCGTGACGATGCCCTCGGCGGACTCCAGGAACGACTCGGGGCGGTGCCAGTCCTCGATCCGCATGACGCCCGCCATGGTGATCAGCACGTTGACCGACGGGAAGCGGGCGATGACGTCCTTGGCCGCGGTCTGGACGCTGGCGGCGTCGGCGGTGTCGATGCGGACGGTCTCGACGCCGGGGTGCTCCGCGGCGATCCGGTCGAGCAGTTCGGTGCGCCGGCCGCCCACGATCACGGTGTTGCCGCGCTCGCGCAGGGCGAGGGCGAGCGCCAGGCCGATTCCGCTGGTGGCGCCGGGGATGAAGACGGTGTTTCCGGTGATGTCCATGGCACTGAGTCTCGGCCCGGTCACTGGTACCTCACCAGAGAGCCCTTATCGGGGGATCGGCGATCCCTGGTTCGCGGCCGCACAAGCCGGATACTCGACCACATGGATCGGGTGGAACTGGCCGGCTTCCTGCGTCGCCGCCGGGAGGAACTGAGGCCGGAGGACGTCGGCCTGCCGGTGGGCGCGCGCAGGCGGGCACCGGGGCTGCGGCGTGAGGAGGTCGCGGCGCTGGCCGCCATGTCCACGGACTACTACACGCGCCTGGAACAGCAACGCGGCCCGCAGCCGAGCGAGCAGATGCTGACCTCGCTGGCCCGTGCCCTCCGGCTGAGCGACGACGAACGCGACTACCTGTTCCGCGTCGCCGGTCGCAACGCCCCGTCACCCCAGGCCACCGCCACGCACGTCGCGCCCGCGTTGCAACGGGTGCTGGACCGTCTGAACGACACGCCCGCGCTGATCCTGTCGAACCTCGGCGAGGTCCTCGTGCAGAACCGGTTCGCCGAGGCGTTGTACGGCGACTCCTCGCGCTTCACCGGCCACGCCCGCAGCGGGATCTACCGCTGGTTCACCGAGCCGGGCGAGCGCCTGGTCTACCCCGAGCACGACCGCGACCGGCAGAGCCGCACCCAGGTGGCGAACCTGCGTGCGGCCTACGCCTCGATGGGCCCGCGTTCACGGGCCGGTGAGCTCGTTCGCGCGCTGCAGAAGGAAAGCGCGGAGTTCGCGCGGCTGTGGGAACGGCACGAGGTCTCGAAGCGGTTCGAGGACCACAAGGTGCTGATCCACCCGCAGCTCGGCGAGATCGAGGTGGACTGCCAGGCGTTGTTCACCGAGGACCAGTCGCAGGCGTTGCTGGTGCTGACCGCGCCGCCGCGCACCGAGGCGTTCGACAAGCTGCAGTTGCTCGGCGTGCTGGGCACGGAGAAGTTCGTCAGCTGAGGATGAAGATCGTCTCCTCGATCTCGGCCTTCCGCGCCGCCGCATAGCCGGTGTCGGTGCCGACGGGCTTGAACCCCGCCCTGGTCAGCACTCGCAGCGAGGCCGCGTTGTCACTGGCGGCACGGGCGTGCAGCGGCCGGACCGTCACGCGTTCGAGCAGCAACGCCAACGCCCGCCCGGCCACGCCCTGACCCCACATCGCGCGGTCGATCCAGTAGGTGATCTCGGTGTCGCCCTCCATCACGAAGCTGGCGATGCTGCCGACGACCACGCCGTCACCGAGGATCACGTGGTTGAGGGTCTCCGGGTTCTCCCGGATCCTGCGCATGTGCGCGTCGAACGCCGCGCGGTTGTCGGGGTCCTCCGCCGTGAACGCGGCCATCCACACGGCCTCTGGATCGCGCATGAACTCGAACAGCACGTCCAGATCCGCGTCCTCGACGCCGCGCAACGTCACTTCTCTGATCATCGAGCGAGCCTAGTCGCGAGCCACGCCAGCGAGAGGGGATATCGGTAGTCGATGGCGCCGTGGCCCGCGTCGAAGAGCTCGAAGTGCACGCGCTCGTCCGGAATCCCGGCCTGCGCGATCTCCTTGCGGAACGCCTCCGCGCCCAGGTCGAGGAAGTACTCGTCCCTGGTGCCCGCGTCGATCCACACGGCCCGCAGCGACCGGATCGCGTCGGCGTGACCGGGCACCATCCGCACCGGGTCCCAGTCGAGCCAGCGCTGCCACACGTCCGGGATCAACGCTCCGGTGACGGAGTCGAACGGCAACTCGGGCACGCCGTCCTCGGTCGCCGAGAAGCACGCCGCCACACCGAGAATCCCGAGCAGGTCCATGTCCTCGGGCTTGGTGAACGCCGTGCGGCTCTGGAAGTCCGTCCACCACTTCTGGACGTCGTTGTCGTAGCCGCGCAACGCTCGCACGGCCTTGCCGAAGTCCGCGAGGTAGCAGAGCTCGTAGAGCGAGTCGCCCGCGTGCGTGGCCAACGCGCCGAACAGGTCCGGCCGCAGCATCGGCGTGATCATCGCACCGAACCCGCCCGACGACTTGCCCGCGATCGCCCGCGACTCGCGGTCCGGGATCGTGCGGTAGTGCTCGTCCACCCACGGCACGATCTCGTCGCACAGGTACGAGTGATAGCGGCCGGTGCCGGGCGAGTCGACGAACTGCGACCCTCCGTACGAAGTCCACGCGTCGACGTACACGACGATGCAACCAGGGGCTCCCTGCGCGAACACCGCGTCGGCCGTCTCGATGAACGGCTGGCGGAACGGCGTGCGGTTCGCCCACATCTGCACGTGCCCGGTGTAGCCCTGGATCATGTAGACGGTCGGGTAGTGCTCGGTCCCGGAGTCGTAACCCGGCGGCACGTACACCCACAGCGGCCGCTCGTGCGGATCTCCGAGCGGGTTGTCGCGCAGCAACGCGGACTCGACGGTGTGCCGGTCGAGCCGGCCGGCGAGCGGTCCCTCCCAAGGCAGCATGATCCCAGTCAACCACAGTGGACCCGCTGGTCCAGAAAACGTACTGTGGCGTCATGAAGCTCACGGTGAAGGGACAGGCGACCCGGCAGCGCATCATCGAGGGGGCGGCCTCGTACCTGCGCAGCGATGACGCGGCCGGCGTGACGCTGGACGACATCCGGGCGATCACCGGTACCAGCAAGGGTCAGATCTTCCACTACTTCCCGGACGGCAAGGAGGAGCTCTTCCTCGCCGTGGCGCGGTTCGAGGCCGATCGCGTGCTCTCCGACCAGCAGCCGCACCTCAGCGCCCTCACGTCGTGGGCCGCCTGGGAACGCTGGCGCGACTCGGTCGTCGCCCGCTACCGGGCACAGGGCCGCACCTGCCCGCTGGGCGTGCTGATGGGGCAGCTCGACAGCACACCGGGCGCGCACGAGGTCATCGGCACGCTTCTCGAACAGTGGCAGTCCGAGCTGCGCCGCGGCGTCATCGAGATGCAGCAGGCCGGTCTGGTCCGGTCCGATGTGGACGCCGGCCGCGTCTCCGCCGCGTTGATCGCGGGCATCCAGGGTGGCGTGCAGGTGCTCCGGTCGACCGGCGACGTCACGCACCTGGAGGCGGCCCTCGACGTCGTCATCGACTACCTGCGCGGCTGAAGTTCTGGACTTGCGGGTCCAAAAATACGGACCTAGCTTCGAGTGCATGGCACAACGACTGCAGGGCAGGACCGCCCTCATCACCGGTTCCACCAGCAACATCGGCCGCTCGATCGCGGTCGCCTTCGCCCACGAGGGCGCGCACGTCGTCGTCTCCGGGCGCGACGAGGCCAGGGGAGCGGAGGTCGTCGACCAGATCCGCTCGTCCGGTGGCCGCGCCGACTTCGTCCGCGCCGACCTCGACGGCTCGTCCGCCGCGAGCCGCGCACTGGCCGCGGAAGTCCAGACGCTGCTGGGCGGCCCCGTCGACATCCTCGTGAACAACGCCGGCATCTACCCCTCACCCGGCACCCTCGACACCGACGACGAGACCTTCGACCGCGTCTACGGCGTCAACGTGAAGGCCCCGTTCTTCCTGACGCAGGCCCTGGTTCCCGCGATGATCGGCGCGGGTTCCGGCGTGGTCATCAACCTCGGTTCGTGGATCGCCCGCCTGGCCGTGCCGCGCGGCTCGCTCTACAGCTCCACCAAGGGCGCCATGGAAACGCTTACCCGCGCCTGGGCGGCGGAGTTCGGCCCACAGGGCGTGCGGGTGAACGCGATCTCCCCCGGCGTCGTCGTCTCGCCGGACTGGGACCCCGGCACCGTCCACCCCGGCGAGGCGATGATGCACGGCACACCGGCCGGCCGGTCCGGGCACCCCGACGCCATCGCCGCAGCCGCGGTCTACCTGGCCTCGGACGACGCCGCGTTCGTGCACGGGACGGTGATCGACGTCGACGGCGGGCGGACCGGGGTCGCGGTCGTCGCCGGCTGATCTCCTCGCGCTGACGGGGCTCGCTCTAGTGAGCCCCTAGGAGCATCTGTTGAAGTGTCCAAACGACTACTGACAGATGATCCGAATCGAGAAGCAATGGACAAGGCATCCGTCGCGCGCTTCCTGCTGCTGGCGCTGCTGTGGGGAAGCAGCTTCACTCTGATCAAGGTGTCCCTGGAAGGGTTGACACCGGGACAGCTCGTGCTCAGCAGACTCATCCTGGGCGCGGCCGTCCTGCTCTCCATCGCGGCCGTCCGCAAGGTCGCCCTGCCGCGTTCCGCCCAGATCTGGGGGCACATCGCCGCCGCCGGTCTGTTCGGCAACGTGATCCCGTTCCTCCTGCTGTCCTACGGCGAGAAGACGACCGGCGCCGGCATCGCGGGCGTCCTGATCGGCGCCAGCCCGTTGCTGACGCTGGCACTCGCCACCGCCGCTCTGCCGACCGAGCGGGCGACCTCCCGCAAGGCGGTCGGCCTGGTGCTCGGCTTCATCGGCGTGGTGCTGCTGATCGGGCCGTGGCACGAGTCGCTCGGCTCGCTCAGCGGCCGGCTGGCCTGCTTCGGCGCGGCCATCAGTTACGCGATCGGCTTCGTGTACGTCCGCAAGTACCTGTCGCCGCTCGGACTGGCGCCGCTGTCGCTGGCCGCGTCGCAGCTCGTCGCGGCGGCCGTGCTGCAGGCGGTCGTGACGCCGTTCCTCGACTGGCGCACGCCCAGCTTCACCGGCCCGGTGACGATGAGCATCGTGCTGCTCGGCCTGCTGAGCACGGGTCTGGCCTACGTGCTCTACTTCCGCCTCATCGGCGACGTCGGGGCCACCACAGCATCGGCGGTCAACTACGTCGTACCGGTGTTCGCGGTGCTCGTCAGCGTGTTGTTCCTCGGTGAGCACGTCACGTGGAACCTCATCGCGGGCGGTCTCGTCGTGCTCGTCGGCGTGGCCTACGCGGAGAACAGGCTCGGACAGCTCCGCAAGACCCCGGAGAAGGCGGGGGCGGTCCGGTGAACCCGCGGGCGCTGCTCGGCGCGATCACCGCGGACCTGGACATGGTCCTCGACCGCGATCCGTCGATCACGTCGCGCAGCGAGGCGTTGCTGCACCCGACGGTGATCGCGATCTGGGGCTATCGCGTGTCGCACTGGTTGCACCTGCGGGGGCACCGGCGCAGCGCCCGGCTGGTCATGGTCATCGCCAGGCTGCTGACCGGTGGCATCGAGATCCACCCCGGTGCGGAGATCGGCCGTGGATTCTTCATCGACCACGGCGCAGGCGTGGTCATAGGCGAGACGGTCATCATCGGTGAGGACGTCACGATCTTCCACCAGGTGACGCTCGGCGCGGTCGGGTGGTGGCACGACAACCAACGCCCGGAAGGCTCCCGGCGGCATCCGAAGCTCGGCGACCGGGTCGTCGTCGGAGCCAACGCGACGCTGCTCGGCCCGATCACGGTCGGCCACGACTCGGTGGTCGGCGCCCAGGCGCTGGTGATCCGTGACGTACCAGCGGATTCACGCGTCCTGGCGCCGTTCTCCGTGCCCGCGCTGAGGTCGACCCGCGGCGTGGTGAAGGCGGCCAGGGCCCGTCATCCCGTTCAGATCACGGGACTGCGGCACAAGGGCGCCCAGGCCGTGTTCCCCACTTGGTGACAACTAACCGATCGGAGTTCGCGTGAACACCCGAGTCAGTCAGCCCCTCACCAGACGACCGCCCGCGCACTCGCTCGTGGACCTGATCGGCGGCACACCCACCGTCCGTCTCGACCTCGGCGTGACCACCGCGAACCTCTACGCCAAGCTGGAGATGGCCAACCCCCTGTCCAGCGTGAAGGACCGCGCCGCGCTCTACATGATCAACGGCGCGGAGGAACGCGGGGACCTGACCAGGGGCACGGGCACGATCGTCGAGGCGACGTCGGGCAACACGGGCATCTCCATGGCGGCCATCGCGGCCGCCCGCGGGTACAAGTGCGTGATCGTCCTGCCGGACAGCGCGACCAGCGAGCGCATCCAGCTGCTGCGCGCGTTCGGCGCGGAGATCGTGCTGACCCCGTACCAGGAGGGGTACGTCGCGGCGATCGCCAAGGCCGAGGAGATCTACCGCGAACGGCCCGGGTCGTGGTTCGCCTGCCAGCACGAGAACTCCGACAACGTGGCGGCGCACTACGCCACCACCGGACCGGAGATCTGGAACGACACCGACGGCGAGGTGGACGTCTTCGTCTGCGGTGTCGGCACCGGCGGAACGCTCAGCGGCACCGCGAAGTACCTGAAGGAACGCAATCCCGGCATCCGCGTGGTCGCGGTGGAGCCGGAAGGGTCACCGGTGCTCAGTCAGGGATGGGGCGGCCTGCACCGCATTCCCGGGCTCAACGGCGGGTTCGTCGCGCCGACGACGGACGTGGCCCTGATCGACGAGGTCCTCGCGGTGTCCAATGAGGACGCCTACAGCACGGCAAGGGAACTCGCGCGGACCGCGGGGCTGCTGGTCGGGGTCTCCTCCGGCGCGGCGGCGCACGCCTGCCGGGTGCTCTCCGCGCGGCCGGAGTACGCGGGCAAGAACTTGGTCACCGTGTTCCCGGACACGGGCGAGCGGTACCTCTCGTGGTTCAACCAGGAAGACACGACGGACAGCGGCGAGACGCCCGCAGCCATCAACGAGGAGTGAACAGACATGACGCAAGTGTCCAACATCCTGCTTCCCGGCGAAGGCGAGTCGGTGCAGATCGGCACGACCACCCACACCACCTTCAAGGCCAGGGGCAGTGAGACGGACGGGCGCCTCGGCCTGTACGAGCACCGGATGGCCGCGGGAGCTCCCGGTGCCTCGCCGCACGTGCACAACGAGCAGCTGGAAGCGTTCTACGTCCTGAGCGGCATGGTCGAGCTCCACCTCGACGGCAAGTCGTTCGCCGCGCCTCCCGGCACGTACGTGAACGTCCCGATGGGCGTGTCGCACGGGTTCCACAACCCGTACCAAGACCAGGCCACGATGCTCATCATCTTCACCCCCGCGCTCAACCGCGAGGAGTACTTCCGGGGCCTGTCCGAGATGTACGCGGACGGCAACCAGCCCACCGAGGACGAGCTGCTGACCCTGATGGCGAAGTACGACCAGTTCGAGGTCGCCATCGACGGCACCGTTCCCGGCTGGGGCCGGCACTGAGGTGACGGCGGGCGCCCGTTTCCCGGGCGCCCGCCACCCTTTTCTCAGGCCGAGTCGCGCACGATGAGTTCGGTGGGCAGGATCAGCGACGTCGGCTGTTCGCCGTTCAGCAGCCGGATCAGCATCCTGGTCATCTCCCGGCCGAGCGCCTCGATGGGCTGCCGGACCGTGGTCAGCGCGGGCTGGGTGTGCCGCGCCGTCACGATGTCGTTGAAACCGACGACCGCGACGTCCTCGGGAACCCGCTTGCCCTGTTCCCGCAGGACGGCGAGCGCCCCGGTGGCCATGGCGTCGGACGCGACGAACACGCCGTCCAGGTCGGGGTGGTCGTCGAGCAGGAGTTTCATCCCCGCGGCGCCGCTGGCCTCGCTGAAGTCGCCGTGCGCCACGCGTTCGTCGCTCAGTCCCGCCAGGACGACGGCCTCGCGGAAGCCCATGTAGCGCGACATGCCGGCGTGGGTGTCGAGCTCGCCGGTGATCGTGCCGATCTTGGTGCGGCCCGACGAGATCAGGTGCTCGACGGCCGTGCGGGCACCGCCCCGGTTGTCGGCGTCCACGTACCACTGCGGTGCGCGGTCGAGCGACCGTCCACCGTGGACGGCCGGCAGTCCGCTGTCCTCCGCCATCTTCGACAGCGGGTCGTTCTCCTTGAGCGCCAGCAGCATCACGCCGTCCGCGCCGCGCGACTGGAGCACCTGCGCGAACCTGTCCCTGCCGCGCTGGGACGCGGCAAGCAGCAGCATCAGGTGCAGGTCGGTCTCCTCGAGCGCCGCGTTGACGCCGCTGATCACCTCGGCGAAGAAGAGGTTGGCGAAGATCGCCGGGTCGTCGCTCGAGATCACCAGCACGACGGCGCCGCGCCGCTGGCTCGCCAACGAGCGCGCGGCGGTGTTCGGGACGTAGCCCAGATCCGCGATGGCGCTCTGGACCGCGCGCTTCGACTTCTCGCTGACGTGGCGCGCGTTGTTGATGACGCGGGACACGGTGCCGGTCGAGACGCCCGCGCGTTGCGCCACTTCCTCCAGGGTGGGAGGCCGGGTGTTCATGGCCGCACCCTATCAATGTTGTAAGCGCTCACAGTCCACCTCGCGCGATCACGTCCGCGTACCACCGGGCGCTGTCCTTCGGGGTGCGGCGCTGGGTGTCGTAGTCGACGTGCACCAGGCCGAACCGCTGGGCGTAGCCGAAGGACCACTCGAAGTTGTCGAGCAGTGACCAGGCGAAGTAACCCTTCAGCGGCACCCCTCTCGACACCGCCTCCGCGCACGCCCGCACGTGTCCGTCCAGGTAGGCGACGCGGTCGGCGTCGTGCACCTCGTCGTCGAACGCGGCGCCGTTCTCGGTGATGTACAACGGGATCGCCGGGTAGTCGCGGTCCAGCCGCAGCAGGAGGTCGAACAGTCCACCGGCGTCGATCTCCCAGCCGATGGACGTGCGCGGCCGGCCGCCGTCGAGGTGCCGGACGTGCTCCGAGCCGACGTAGGCCGAGGGCGACGGGGTGGTGCCGTGACCGACGAGCATGGGGGAGTAGTAGTTCACGCCGAGGAAGTCGATCGGCGCGGCGATGGTCTTCAGGTCACCGTCCTGGACGTGCTCGAAGCCGGTGACCGGTGCCAGATCCCGCAGCACGTCGTCGGGGTACTCCGCCCGCAGCACGGGGTCGAGGAAGAGCCGGTTCTGCATGCCGTCGATCCGGCGCGCCGCGTCGAGGTCCGCCTCGGTGGCCGAACCCGCCGTGACGTGCGAGAGGTTCAGCGCGATGCCGACCCGCGCGTCGGGCATCGCCCGTGCCGCGAGTCCGTGGCCCAGCAACAGGTGGTGGGCGGCGCGGATCGACGCGGCCGGGTCCTGGCGGCCGGGAGCGTGCCGGCCGGTGGCGTAGCCGAGGAACGCCGAGCACCAAGGCTCGTTCAGCGTCGTCCAGTGCGTGACGCGGTCCGCCAGCGCCTCGTGCACGATCTGCGCGTACTCGGCGAACCGCAGCGCGGTGTCGCGCTCGGGCCAGCCGCCTGCGTCCTCCAGCGGTTGCGGCAGGTCCCAGTGGTAGAGCGTCGGCCACGGCTGGATGTCGTTGTCCAGCAACGTGTCCACGAGGCGCTTGTAGAAGTCGAGGCCGCGCTCTTCGACCTTGCCCGACCCGAGTGGTTGCACGCGAGGCCACGCGATCGAGAACCGGTAGGCGCCGAGCCCGAGCCCGCGCATCACGGCGACGTCTTCGGGATAGCGGCGGTAGTGGTCGGCGGCGACGTCACCGGTGTCGCCGTTGTCCACCTTGCCCGGGGTCGCGCAGAACGTGTCCCAGATGGACGGTCCGCGTCCGTCCTCGGCCACCGCGCCCTCGATCTGGTAGCTGGACGTGGCCGCGCCCCAGAGGAAACCGGGTTCGAACGTGGTCATGCCTTGACCGCCCCTTCCATGATGCCGCCGATGATCTGGCGTCCGAACGCGAGGAACACCAGCAGCAACGGCACGGTGGCGATCAGCGCCCCGGTGAACATGAGCGTGTAGTCCGTGTAGTAGGTGGTGGAGAGCTGCGACAGCGAGAACTGGACGGTCGGGTTGTCCGCTTCGAGGACCGCGAGCGGCCACAGGAACTCGTTCCACGCGCCCATGAACGTGAACAGGCCGAGCACAGCGGCTCCGGGACGCAACGCGGGCAGCACGATGCTCCAGAACGTGCGGAACGTGCTGCACCCGTCGATGCGGGCGGCCTCGATGAGCTCGTCGGGCACGGCCTGCTCGGCGTACTGCCGCATCAGGAAGACGCCAAACGCGGACACCAGCGCCGGCACGATGATCGCTTCCATCCGGTTCTGCCAGCCCAGCTCGACCATGATCATGTACAGCGGGATGATGCCCATCTGCACGGGGATCATCATGGTGGCGAGGATGACGAGCAGCAGCCCGTTGCGGCCGCGGAACTTCAGCTTGGCGAACGCGAAACCCGCGAGCGACGAGAAGAACACGACCGAGACGGTGATGATCGCGGAGCTGAGCAGCGAGTTCCACAGGCCCAGCAGGAAGTTCGCGTCCTCCGCGGCGAACAGCCTGCCGACGTTGTCGCCGAAGTTGGGGCCGGGCGCCAGCGGCGGTGGCCAGTCGCCGACGACGTCGTTGGCGCGGGTGGCGACGACGAAGAGCCAGTAGAGCGGGAACGCCGACAGCACGATGCCCGCGAGGAGCGTGAAGTAGACCAGGGGATGGGTTTTGCGCATGGCTACCTCGACCTCCGCGTGATCAGGAAGTTGACGACGCCGAGCAGGGTGATCAGCAGGAAGATCATCCACGCGACGGCGGAGCCGTAGCCGTAGTCGAAGTCCCGGAACGCCTTCTCGAACATGTACATCGACACCGTCTGGAACTGGCGCAGGCTGCCGCCGGAGATGGCGAAGCTGCCCTGGCCGAAGATCAGCGGTTCGGTGAAGAGCTGCATGCCCGCGATGGTGGACATGATGACGGTGAAGACGATCGCGGGCCGGATGTTCGGGACGGTGATGCTCCAGAACTGCCGGATCTTGCCCGCGCCGTCCACGGTGGCCGCTTCGTACAGGTCCTTCGGAATCGCCTGCATCGCCGCGAGGTAGATCAACGCGTTGTAGCCGGTCCACCGCCAGTTGACCATGGTGGCGATCGCGGTCCACGACGACCACTTGTCGGCGCGCCAGTCGATCGCGTCGATGTGCACCAGCCCCAGCAGGCCGTTCACCATGCCGGCGTCTCGGTCGAAGATCTGGCTGAACACGATGCCGACGGCGGCGACGGACGTGACGATCGGCAGCAGCACGCCCATCCGCAGGAACGTCACGGCGCGCAGCTTCTGGTTGAGCAGGCTCGCGAGCACCAGGGCGCCGAGCAACTGCGGCACGGTGGCGAGCACGAGCATGCCGAGGGTGTTGACGACCGAGTTCCAGAAGTCCGGGTCGGCGAACAACGTGACGTAGTTGTCGAGCCCGACGAACGCGCCCGCGCCGGTGATGTCCCAGTCGTGCAACGACACCCAGGCCGTGTAGATCAGCGGGAACAGCCCGAAGACCAGGAAGATCACGAAGAACGGCGCGATGAACAGGTACGGCGACCACTTCACCTCGACGCGCGAGATCCGGTCGCGCAGCCGGGTGCGCGGCTTCGTGGTCGGAGGAGGCTCTGGGCTCCTCGGGCTCGTGGCCGTCCTCGGCCGCAGATCAGTCACCAACGTGTGTCCTCAGGTGGTGTGGGATGACGGCCGGGGCGGGTTTCTCCGCAACGCCCCGGCCGCCAGGTCTACTTGGCCAGGCGCTTGGCGTCGTCGACGGCCTTGGCCCAGGCCTCGTCGGGCTGGAGCTTGCCCTGCTCCACCGCGAGCAGCGCGTTGCCGACGCGGTCACCGATGGCGTTGTTGTCCGGGCCGAGGTAGACGGGCTTGAGCGCCTTGACGCTCTCGCCGAAGATCTTGCCGACGGGCGCGTCGCCGAAGTACGGGTTCTTGAAGTCCTGCACGACCGGGTCGTCGATGGCCTGCGGCGAGGACGGGAAGTTGTTCTTCGCCTTGAACGCCGTGGTCTGGCCCTTGGCGCTGGTCAGGAACTTCGCCAGCTCGGCGGCCTCCTTCTGGTGCGTGCTCTGCGCCGGCACCGCGAGGAACGAACCACCGCGCACCGCGCCGTTGCCCGGCACCTTGGCGACGTCCCACTTGCCCTTGTTCTCCGGGCCCGCCTGCTTCTCGATCGTGCCGAGCATCCAAGACGGGCACGGGATCGTGGCGAACGTGCCGTTCTTGAAGCCCGCGTTCCACTGTGGACTCCACATCTCGATGTTGGCCGACAGACCGGCCTTCACCATCTCGATGGACTTGTCCCAGGTGGCCTTCACGGCCGAGTTCGAGTCGATCACCAGCTTGTTCGTGGCGTCGTAGTACGTGTGGTCACCGGACTGCATCAGCATGTTCAGGTAGACGCCGCCGGTCGAGTCGTAGAAGCCGGTGCCGGGGGTCTTGGCCTTGAACTGCTTGCCGGTGGAGAGGTAGGCGTCCCAGGTGGGCCAGAGCTTGCCGACCGCCTCCCGGTCGGTCGGCAGGCCCGCGGCCTCGAAGAGGTCCTTGCGGTAGCACATGCCCTGCGCGCCGACGTCCGTGCCGAGACCGACGACCTTGCTGCCGTCCGAAGTGGACGCCTGCTGCCACTTCCACGGCAGGAAGTTGCCGGAGAGTTCCTTGGCGCCGTGGTCGAGCAGGTTCACGAACTGGTCGGGCTTCGCCATGAACTGCGAGAGGATGCCCTCCTCGATCGCCACGACGTCGCCGGCGCCCTTCCCGGTGGCGAGCCACTGCTGCAGCTTCGGCGTGTAGTCGCCGAGCTTGCCGATGTTCTCTTCCTTGATCTTGATGCCGGGATGGCTCGCCTCGTACTCCTTGTACAGCTCGTCGTAGCCGAACTGGCTGAAGGTCTTGACGATCAGCGTGACGTCCCCCGACGACGCGGAGTCGGCGGCGCCACCACAGGCGGACACGGCCACCAGCGAGCTGAGCAGAGTTGTGGCGAGCAGAGCGCGCCTCGGTCGAACACCCATCGAAGAACCTCCAGTTGGCGGATGGTCTGCAAGCGCTAACACCTGGATTTGGCCGTCTGACAGACCACTGGAACACCGTTCACCTGCTGCGACGCTGCGGCTTCGGCCGGTGTGCGCCCACTGGGATCGGGGGAAACTGTGAGCGCTTACAGGACTGTAACCACGAGGCCATCCGGATGTGAAGAGGTAGCGCCGGTCACATTTCGATGACGCGGGAGCGTTGACAGGCGGGGGCGGGTGGGTGAACATTCGCCTCGACGCTGCGGTCGCGCCGGGAGACAGTCGACCTCGAGAGGCCCCCGGTATGTCCGTGAAGACCAGGCTGGTCGCGACCGGCCTTCCGTTCGTCCTGATCGCCACGATCGCGGCACCCGCGACCGCGGCCGAGCCCTACGAGCGCGTGCTCAACGGCAAGTTCGACAGTGTGAAGACCCCTTGGTGGAGCAGCGGAATCGCTCCGTCCACAGTGGCCGACGGCAGGCTGTGCGCGCAGATCCCCGGCGGCACCGCGAACCCGTGGACGGCCATGATCGGCCAGAACGACATCCCGCTGGAGGCCGGTCAGCCCTACACGCTGCGCTTCACCGCCACCGCGACGAAGAACGTCACCGTGCGGGCGGCGGTCGCGCTGTCCGTCGCGCCGAACACCACGGTGCTGAACAAGGCCGCCGCGCTCACCAGCACTCCCAAGACGTTCGAGTTCACCGGCACGTCCACAGTGGCCACTCGCACCGGCGGCCAGGTGGCGATCCAGGCCGGTGGCGTCTCCGCCGAGCCGTACACGCTGTGCATCGACGACGTGTCGCTGACCGGCGGAATCGTCCCGCCCGGCGGTGGCTGGGACTACGGCTCACCGGTGCGCACGAACCAGTACGCGTACCCGACGGCCGGAGCCAAGCGCGCCTCGATCGTGAACAGCTCCACCGAGCCGGTCGACTGGCAGCTGCGCGACGCCGCGGGCGCTGTCGTCCAGGCGGGGAAAACGCAGGTCAAGGGCAACGACGCGATGACGCGCGACCACGTGCACATCGCCGACTTCTCGTCGTACCGGAAGGCTGGAAGCGGTTACAGTCTGACTGTCGGCGACCAGAGCAGCTTCCCGTTCGACATCGCCGACAAGCCCTATGACCAGCTGCGACGGGACTCGCTCGCGTACTTCTACCACAACCGCAGCGGCATCCCGATCGAGGCGAAGTACGTCGGTGAGGCGTACGCGCGACCGGCGGGACACGTGGGCGTGGCGCCGAACCAGGGCGATGTGTCGGTGCCGTGTCTGCCGGGGGAGTGCGACTACTCGCTCGACGTGAGCGGTGGCTGGTACGACGCGGGCGACCACGGCAAGTACGTCGTCAACGGTGCCCTCGCCGCGTGGCAGCTGATGGACACCTACGAGCGGTCGCTCTACACGCTCGACATCGAGGGCTTCCGTGACGGCCTGCTGTCCATCCCGGAGCAGGACAACCAGAAGCCCGACGTGCTGGACGAGGCGCGCTGGGAGATGGAGTTCCTGCTGAAGATGCAGGTCCCGGCGGGTAAGCCGCTCGCGGGCATGGTCCACCACAAGATCCACGACCTGGCCTGGACCGCGCACCCGATGCTGCCCGGCAACGACCCGCAGCCGCGCTACCTGCACGCCCCGTCGACGGCCGCCACGCTGAACCTCGCCGCCGCCGGTGCCCAGTGCGCCCGCGTCTTCAAGCTGTGGGACCGCGCGTTCTCCGACAGGTGCCTGGCCGCGTCCGAGACGGCGTGGAAGGCCGCGCTGGCCAACCCGGCGAAGTACGCCCCCAAGGAGGACAGCGTCGGTGGTGGTGCCTACGACGACACCAACGTCACCGACGAGTTCTCGTGGGCCGCGGCCGAGCTGTACGGGACGACGGGCAAGCGCGAGTACCTCAACAAGATCACCACGAAGCTGACCTCGGCCGGGTTCTCCTGGAAGGACACCGGCGGCCTGGCCGACCTCACGATCCTGCGGCTGCCGCTGAAGTTCCCGCTCGACCGCGTGATCACCGCCCGCGCGCGGGTCATCAACGTCGCCGACGGCCACCTGCGCGACCTGAAGTCGCAGGGCTACCCCAACCCGTCGAAGCCCGCTGACGGCCAGTACGCCTGGGGTTCGACCAGCGCCACGCTCACCGCGTCGATGATCATGGCGATGGCCTACGACACGACTCTCAACCGCAAGTACAGCGACGCGGTGCTGGAGTCGATGGACTACCTGCTCGGCCGCAACGGCCTCAACCAGTCGTTCGTCAGCGGCTACGGCGAGAAGGCCAGCAAGAACCAGCACCACCGGCACTGGGCGCACCAGGTCGACGCCAGGATGCCCAACCCGCCGGCCGGATCGCTCGCCGGTGGCCCCAACTCGGGCCTGCAGGACCCGGTGGCGCAGCAGAACCTGCCGGGCTGCGCGCCCGCGAAGTGCTACCTCGACGAGCTCGGGTCGTGGTCGACGAACGAGGTCGCGATCAACTGGAACTCCGCGCTGGCCTGGGTCTCCGCGTTCGCCGACACCCGCTGACCTTCCCGTCACCAGAACTCCCACCGCCCGCGCAATGCCGCGCGGGCGGGTGGGTGAGAGGAACAGTCCCATCCGAGAGGAGATCCACAGTGCGGTGGATTGCCCGTTCGACGGTCGCGGTCTGCGCGGTCTTGCTGCTGTCCCCGGCCACCCCTGCCACAGCAGCCAGCCCACTGGACCTGACCAGCGGTTTCTACGTCAACCCCAACTCCGCGCCCGCCACCTGGGCCCGGAACAACCCGAGTGACTCCAGGTCCGCGCGGATCCAGTCCTCGATCGGTTCCAAGCCGATCGCGCGCTGGTTCGGCAACGACTCCAACATCGGCTCGACCGTGGCCAACTACGCGGGCGCGGCCGACGGCCAGGACAAACTCCCCGTCCTGGTCGCCTACAACATCCCGAACAGGGACGCCTGCGGCGGTCATTCCGGCGGTGGCGCCGGAAGTGCCTCCGCCTACCGGACCTGGATCTCGAGCTTCGCGGCCGGGATCGGGACCAAGCCCGCGGTGGTGATCATCGAACCGGACGCGCTCGCCGCCTACGACTGCCTGACGGCGGCGCAGCGGACGGAGATGGCGGGCCTGCTCAAGTACGCCACCGAACAGCTCAAAGCCAAGGCCCCCAACACGTACGCGTACCTCGACGGCGGCAACGCCGGCTGGGTGTCGCCGTCCACCATCGCGTACCGGCTGAACGAGGCCGGCGTGCGGAACGTGCGCGGGTTCTCGGTGAACGTGTCGAACTACTACACCACCAGCCAGTCGACGAGCTATGCGAGCCAGGTCAACGGCTTCCTCGGCTACACGGCCGGTTTCGTGGTCGACACGAGCCGCAACGGCAAGGGGCGCGGCGACGGCTGGTGCAACCCCGCCGGTCGCAAGCTCGGTGTGGTGCCGCAGATCGGTGGCGGTGCCGACCTGTTGTTGTGGGTCAAGACACCGGGCGTGTCCGACGGTCAGTGCGGCATCGCGCCGACCACGCCGGCGGGCACGTTCAACCCCGATCTGGCCATCCGGCTGATCGACGGCGTCTGATGAGGTAGGGCCAGGGGCACGGGCGGCTGGAACAACCGCGTGCCCCCGGCGGTTCAGAGGCTAGCTGGAAAGCGCTTACCTTCCTAGAGGTCAACGCAAAGCGGATTCCCTGAGTCGGTCGGCGAGCGCCACGACGAGGTCGCGCAACTCGTCCGGGCGCTCGATCACGAACGGCAGGTCCAGTGAGGCGAGGACGCCCGGCAGCCAGTCGAGCCGTTCCACCCGCAGTTCGACGCGCGACCAGTCCGACTCCTCGATGAGCGCGACGCTCGCGGGCAGCCGGGTGCGGATCTGCTCGGCCGTTCCCCGGATGCGCAGGGTGACCTCGTGCCGGTAGGCGGCGGTGGCGAGTCCTTTCAGGACCAGTTCCGCCGGATCGACTCCCTCCGGCGGGTCGAACGAGCCGGGCGACGTGCGTGCGCCGGCGATGCGGTCCAGCCGGAACGTCCGGCCCTCGCCGAGCGCGGGATCGGCACCCGTCACGTACCACCGGCCCGAGTGGGCGACGAGCCCGTACGGGTGCAGCGTGCGTTCGCTGTGGCGGCCATCCCTTGCGGTGTACCGGATCGAGACCGGCCGGTGGTGGCTCACCGCGTCGGCGATCGTGAGCAGGACCGTGGCGTCAGGCGCGGGCAGCTCGCCTTCGGGTGAGGTGAAGGCGAGGGAGCCGAGGACGGCGTCGAGCCTGCCGCCCAGCCGCTGCGGCAACACGCGCCTGATCTTCGCCGCCGCCGTCTCGCCGGCGGTGTTCATGGCCGTCATCAGGCCGGATCGGCGCCCCGCGACCAGGCCGAGCAGCACGGCGAGCGCCTCGTCGTCGCTCAGCATCAGCGGAGGCATGCGGTAGCCGGACGCGAGCCGGTAACCGCCGTAGCGGCCGCGCACCGACTCGACGGGCACGTCGAGATCGACGAGGTGCTCGACGTACCGGCGCACCGTGCGCTCGTCCACGCCGAGCCGGTCGGCGAGTTCGGCGACGGTCCGGACGCCTCCCGACTGCAGGAGTTCCAGCAGGGTGAGGACGCGGGCGGTGGGCCGGGGCATGGTCGAAAGTATTCCGCAGATACCGGGCGGATACTGTCCGGTATTGCTTTTAGCGTGCAGGCATGAACTTCGTTTCGATCCGTGTCATCACCGGCGACATCACCCGCCTCGTCGGTTTCTACGAGCGCGCCACCGGCCTGCGCGCGAGCTGGGCGAACGACGACTTCGCCGAGCTCACCACCGCCAGCGGCACCCTCGCGATCGGCAGCACCCGCACCGTCGGCCTGTTCGCGCCCGGATCAGCAGAGCCCGGCGCGAACCGCAGCGTCATCATCGAGTTCCTCGTCGACGACGTGGACGCCGTGCGCGAGAACCTGGCGGGCTTCGTGGAGGACGTCGTCACCGAGCCCACCACGATGCCCTGGGGCAACCGGGCGCTGCTGTTCCGCGACCCCGACGGCAACCTCGTCAACTTCTTCACCCCGGTCACCCCGGCGGCCATCGCGAAGTTCGCGCGCTGACAGCCCGTCAGGAGGCGAACGGCTTGCCGAACCAGCGGGCGAGGTGGTCGTTCAGGTCCTGCTGCTCCTCGCCGATCCAGGCGACGTGCCCGTCGGGGCGCAGCAGGACGGCCGGAACCTCCAGTGCCGCAACGGGATCCGCGATCAGGTCGACACGATCCGACCAGCCCTCGACGGCCAGTCGCCCGGTGCGGTCGAGCAGAAGGCCACGCCCCTGGTGCAGCCGGTCGTAGAGGCGGCCCTCCGCGAGTTCGACGTCGGGCAGGCGCCGGCCGAGCAGGTCGGGTCCCTCGCCGAAGTCGTAGCGCAGGCCGATCGCGGTGATCTTCTCGATCAGCCGCCGGTTCACCTCGTTGATGTCCATCAGCTCGATGAGCAGCCTGCGCACGGCCTGCGCGCCCGGTTCGGGGGAGGAGAGCTGCACCTGGGCACGCGTGTTGTCCAGCACGTCGGCGGCGACCGGATGACGTTCGGCGTGGTAGCTGTCCAGCAACGTCTCCGGCGCCCAGCCGTGGATCTGCGCCGCGAGCTTCCAGCCGAGGTTGACCGCGTCCTGCACGCCCAGGTTCAGGCCCTGGCCACCGGCGGGCGGGTGGATGTGCGCCGCGTCGCCTGCCAGCAGCACCCGCCCGATCCGGTAGTGCTCGACCAGCCGCGTGGCATCGCCGAAGCGGGACAGCCAGCGCGGTGAGTGCACGCCGAAATCCGTTCCGGCGAAGGCGCGCAGTTCCCGTCGGAAATCCTCGATGGTGGGCGCTTCCGCGCGATCTTCCCCGGCTTTCGCGCACGGGACCACAACGCGGTAGACCCCGTCGCCGAAATGTCCGAGGTGGAACACGGGGCTCGTCTTGCGGATTTCCGCGACCTTGGCGGCGATCTCGTCTTCCGGTGCGGCGGCCTTCATCTCGCCCATCAGCGTGTCGTTGCGCGAGGGCTCGCCGGGGAACCCGACGCCGAGCAGTTTGCGGACCGTGCTGCGGGAACCGTCGCAGCCGACCAGGTACCGCGACCGCAGTCGCTCGCCGTCGGCCAGTTCGACGGTCACGCCGTCGTCGTCCTGCTCGAGACCGACCACCGCGGCACCGCGCCGGACCTGTGCGCCCAGTGCGATCGCGTGGTCGGCGAGCAGCTTGTCGGCGATCGGCTGCTGGATGCCGAGCATGGTGGTGAACGTGGAATCCAGGCCTTCCGGCGTGGGTTTGGGGATGGCGGCGAAGGCGCCACCGACCGGACGTTGCCGGCCCCGTTCCAGAAAGCGGTCCAGCAGACCGCGCATCGCCAGGATTTCCAGACTGCGAATGTGCAGACTCACGATGCGCACGAACGATGCCACGGGCTCGGGTTCCTTTTCCAGAACGAGCACTCGCACGTCGTGCAGCCGCAGTTCGGCGGCCAGCACCGCGCCGGTCGGACCGCACCCGGCAATGATCACATCGAACATGAACCACCCATTCAGCCCCGGTATCGGCGGCCAAGTGTGGGGGCCTCCGGATCTTGCCGCAAGCGATATACCGGCCCGTGCGAACGCGCTCCGAGGTTGCGGGCGAGCCGGTCGTGGTGATCTACGGGCGCTGCTCCAACTGAGCGACACGCCCACTAGATGTAGTTGTCAGCGGCTCGCCCGCGCCCATGTATTGTGCTCCGAAGCTGGTTCGGCCGATCATCCAGATCGGTCGTCGCAAGAGGGAACCCGGTGGGAATCCGGGACTGCCCCGCAGCGGTGAGTGGGAACGAAAGCCGTCAGAGAGCACTGGACATCGATGTCTGGGAAGCGACGGCCGGTAGGCGCCTGGCGACAGGCTCGCCCACGAGTCCGAAGACCTGCCAGCGCCCCGCACGTGCCTGCGTGCGGGCGTCCGCGGCCCCGAGGGAGGGCGGGAGGACGTGGCGGTCGCGCGCGCCCGTTCACTCCTCGCATCCCCGTGGCCACCCGAGCTCGCGAGGAGAGAGCTAGTGACGGCGGTCGACACGGTCACCACCACTATGCGCGTCAAGAAACGCAACGGTTCACTGGAACCGGTGGACTTGAACAAGATCGTGCGCGCGGTGGAGCGCTGCACGGTCGGTCTGCACGACGTCGACCCGTTGCGGGTCGCCACGAAGACGATCAGCGGTCTCTACGACGGCGCCACCACCGAGGAACTGGACCGGCTGTCGATCCAGACGGCCGCCGCCCTCGTGTCCGAGGAGCCCGAGTACTCCAAGCTCGCCGCGGGCCTGCTCGCCGCGTTCATCGAGAAGGAAGTGCGCCGCCAGGGCGTGATGTCCTTCAGCCAGAGCATCGCGCTGGGCCACGCGGAAGGCCTGATCGGCGACACGACCGCGGAGTTCGTGGCCGCCAACGCGCGCAAGCTCGACGACGCGATCGACCTGGAGGGCGACCGGCGGTTCGAGTACTTCGGCCTGCGCACGGTCTACGACCGCTACCTGCTGCGCCACCCCTCGAAGCGGTCGGTGATCGAGCAGCCGCAGTACTGGCTGCTGCGCGTCGCGTGCGGCCTCTCGCAGACGGCGACCGAGGCGATCGACTTCTACCGGCTGATGTCGTCGCTGGCGTACCTGCCCAGCTCGCCGACGCTGTTCAACTCCGGCACGCAGCACACCCAGATGTCGTCGTGCTACCTGCTGGACTCGCCGAAGGACCAGCTCGAGTCGATCTACGACCGCTACAAGCAGATCGCCAGGTTGTCGAAGTTCGCCGGCGGCATCGGCGTGCAGTGGTCCCGGGTCCGTTCGCGCGGCGCGTTGATCCGCGGCACGAACGGTCACTCCAACGGCATCGTGCCGTGGCTGCGCACGCTCGACGCGTCGGTCTCCGCGGTCAACCAGGGTGGCCGGCGCAAGGGCGCCGCCTGCGTGTACCTGGAGACGTGGCACCCGGACATCGAGGAGTTCCTGGAGCTGCGCGACAACACCGGTGAGGACGCGCGCCGCACGCACAACCTCAACCTGGCGAACTGGATCCCGGACGAGTTCATGCGCCGCGTCGAGGCCGACGCGGACTGGTCGCTGTTCGACCCCGATGAGATCCCCGAGCTGGTCGACCTGTGGGGCGACGAGTTCGACCGCGCCTACCGCGGTGCCGAGGAGGCTGGCCGCGCCGTGCGCACGGTCAAGGCTCGTGACCTCTACGGACGGATGATCCGGACGCTCGCCCAGACCGGCAACGGCTGGATGACGTTCAAGGACACCTCGAACCGCACGTGCAACCAGACCGCGTCGCCGTCGAACGTGGTGCACCTGTCCAACCTCTGCACGGAGATCCTCGAGGTCACCAGCGACGAGGAGACCGCGGTCTGCAACCTCGGCTCGGTGAACCTCGGCGCGCACGTGGCCGGCGACGGCATCGACTGGGACCGCTTGCGTGCCACGGTCCGCACCGCCGTCGTGTTCCTCGACCGCGTGATCGACATCAACTACTACCCGACCGAGCAGGCGGCGCGCTCCAACCCGCGCTGGCGCCCGGTGGGTCTCGGTGTCATGGGCCTGCAGGACGTGTTCTTCAAGCTGCGCCTGCCGTTCGACTCGGCCGAGGCCCGCGAACTGTCGACGCGGATCGCCGAGGAGATCTACCTGACGGCGCTGGAGTCGTCGGCCGAGCTGGCCTCGGTCGCGGGCGCGCACCCGGCGTTCGCGGAAACCCGTGCCGCCAAGGGAGATCTGCAGCCCGACCTGTGGGGCGTCACGCCCACGCAGACCGAGCGCTGGGGTGCTCTGCGGGAACGCGTCAGCGAGCACGGCCTGCGCAACTCGCTGCTGATCGCGGTCGCGCCGACCGCGACGATCGCCTCGATCGCCGGCTGCTTCGAGTGCATCGAGCCGCAGGTGTCGAACACGTTCAAGCGCGAGACGCTGTCCGGTGAGTTCCTGCAGATCAACTCCTACCTGGTGCGCGAGCTCAAGGCCCGCGGCCTGTGGACGGAGGCCGTGCGCAACCGGCTCAAGCAGGACGACGGCTCCGCACAGGGCATCGCCGAACTGCCCGAGGACGTGCGCTCGTTGTTCCGCACGGCCTGGGAGCTTCCGCAGAAGGCGCTGATCGAACTGGCCGCCGCGCGTGGCCCGTACGTCGACCAGAGCCAGTCGCTGAACCTGTTCGTCGCCTCGCCGACGATCGGCAAGCTCTCCTCGATGTACCTCTACGCCTGGAAAGCCGGGCTCAAGACCACGTACTACCTGCGCTCGCGTCCGGCGACGCGCATCCAGCAGGCGACGACCACGACCACCACGGCCGTGCCCGTCGTGACGTCGGACGAAGCCATCGCCTGCTCCCTCGAAAACCCCGAGTCCTGTGAGGCCTGCCAGTGACCACGCTCGCCAACACCGCCCGTCAGAACGCCCTGCTCGACCCCGGCATGGACCTCACCCTGCGGCCCATGCGGTACCCGTTGTTCTACGAGCGCTTCCGCGACGCCATCAAGAACACGTGGACGGTCGAGGAGGTCGACCTGCACTCGGACCTCGCCGACCTGAACAAGCTGTCGGAGGCCGAGCGGCACCTGGTCAACCGGCTCGTCGCGTTCTTCGCGACCGGTGACACGATCGTCGCGAACAACCTCGTGCTGAACCTCTACGAGCACGTGAACGCGCCGGAGGCCCGGCTCTACCTGTCGCGGCAGCTGTTCGAGGAGGCCGTGCACGTCCAGTTCTACCTGACGCTGCTCGACACCTACCTGCCCGACGAGAACGACCGGATCGAGGCGTTCGCCGCCGTCGAGACGATTCCGTCGATCCGCGCCAAGGCCGAGTTCTGCTACAAGTGGATCGACTCGATCTCGAACCTCAAGCAGCTGGAGACGCGGGAGGACCGCAGGTCGTTCCTGCTCAACCTGATCTGCTTCGCGGCGTGCATCGAGGGCCTGTTCTTCTACGGCGCCTTCGCCTACGTCTACTTCCTGCGGTCGCGCGGGCTGCTGAACGGCCTCGCGTCGGGCACCAACTGGGTGTTCCGCGACGAGTCGATGCACATGGCGTTCGCGTTCGACGTCGTGGACACCGTGCGCCGCGAGGAGCCGGACCTGTTCGACGACTCCTTGTACGAGGAGGTCAAGCAGATGCTGCGCGAGGCCGTCGACGCCGAGGTGCAGTTCGCGGAGGACCTGCTCGGTGGAGGCGTCGCCGGCATGTCGGTGGCGGACATGCGGTCCTATTTGGAGCATGTCGCGGACCGGCGGCTGCAGGTGCTCGGAATCGAGCCGATCTACGGTTCCAAGAACCCGTTCGCGTTCATGGAGCTGCAGGACGTGCAGGAGCTGTCGAACTTCTTCGAGCGCCGGGTCTCGGCCTACCAGGTCGGCGTGACCGGCACGGTGGCGTTCGACGAGGACTTCTGAGTCGTGCCGGTGCGGTGCCCCTGGCCGGGAACTCCGGTCAGGGGCACCGCTTCGTCAGCAGGCGAGCGTCGGCGCGGCGGGGTTGCCGCCGCCGTCGAGGTTCGCGAGCTTGACGCCGGTCAGGCCGAGCACCGCCTGGGCCGTGGCACGCGGAGCGGTCGCCTGGTCGAATCCCGTTGCGTCGTAGGCGATCGCGCCTCGGTCCGCTGCGGCACCCGAGCAGCCGACCGCGAGCGAACGCAGGAACTGCCGTGCCTGCGTCGCGGCGGCCGGGCGGTGACCGGCCAGCGCCTGCGCGGCCAGGCCGGTGCTGTTCGCGTTGGAAGCGTTGGTGCCGACGGAGAAACCGCCGTCGGCGTTCTGCTTCGACGCGAGCCACGTGGTGCCTTCGGCGGCGTTGACGTTGTCACCGGTGGCGCGCAACGCCTGCACGACCAAGGCGGTCGAGTCCACGTCGCTGGCGCACGGGGTCTGGCCGAAGTTCAGCGGGAAACCCCCGTCGGGGCACTGGGTTCCGGCGAGGAAGGCCTTGGCCGACGCGGGCGTGCCACCTGGCGTGCGCTCGAGGGCCAGCAGCGCCAGGGACTGGGTGAAGGCGTTGGAGAAGTCACCGAAGTCCGAGCGGTCGGAGAACCTGCCCGACGGCGCGAGCAGGCCACGCAGACCGGCTTCCAGGTCGACACCGCCGAACGCGTTGCCGTTCTTGTGCCGCACCTTCGCCGCCAGCAACAGCTTGGCGTGCGCGCCCGCGTAGGCCTCGGTGCCGGAACCGACGTACCCGGTGGTGATCTCCGGCTTCGCCAGCCACGTGATGGCCTTCTCGGCGTTGGTGTCCGAGGAACGGGCGGCGGCGAACGCGAAGATCGCGTCGATCGTCAGGCCCTGGTCCGGGAACTTCTGACCGCCGAAGTCGGCCTCGAACCGTTCGCCGTCGACCAGTTGCCGGGCGAGCCAGCCCGCAGCGGCGTCGGACTTGTTGTGCGTGGCCGCCACCGCGGGGGTGACAGCGGTGCCAATGCCCAGCATCAGGACAGCAGCGAGCACCAGACGTCTCATGAGAACCCTTTCCCGCACTTCCACGACAGGAGTTGGTGAACACCGCGCGATGCGGGTGACCGGGCTTGCCGCGGAGGGCACACCGTTGCGGGACAGCGCCGGATTCTCACCGGACTTCCCCCGCGTCGCGCTGAACGCCCAACAGGTTCTCATGCCGCGCAAGGCCTCGTACCGGGTACGGATGTGACGCTCGCCTCCGACCCCGAAGGCGGTGCCGAACAGCGGTTTCCAGGTGTTAACCTCGCTCGGCTCGACAACTTCATACCTCGCCCGTGACGGGGAAGCCGGTCGGAATCCGGCACTGTCGCGCAACCGTGGGCCACTGTTTCCAGTGGCGAGTCGGGTCACCATCCGGGCGGGGTGAACGGACCGACCGCTGTCGCGAAACGCAGGGGTGGCTGCCGGCGCCCCGCGCCGTCTCCTCTCCTCGAGCAGCACGAGGAGGGGGAGAGAAATGACCCGGCGCAGGAGCCTGGCCGCACTGGCGTTCGCCGTCGGCGCGGGCCTGATCGCCACGACGATCGCCGGAACCGCGGCCGCCGCGGGAGATCGCGACGCCGCCCACTCCAGCTCCGTGTGGCTCTCCCACCAGCTGCGACCCGACGGCACCCTGGAGAACCCGCTCGGCGGCGACCTGCCCGACCACGGTCTGATGCTCGACCTGGTCTTCGCGATGCACGCCTCGGGCGACGGCGCGCTCGCCGAGCCGATCATGAAGTTCCTGGACGACCAGGGACACGCCACCGACTACTTCACCTGGGACGGCCTCGCTCCAGGCCAGGGCTTCGACCAGATCATCGTCGGCGGCGCGGTGGCCAAGACCCTGCTCGCCGCCCAGATCTCCGGCCGTGATCCGCGTGCCTTCGACGGCCACGACATGGTCGCCGAGACGAAGGCGGCGATCCGGCGCTCGGGAGTCGACGCCGGCCGGGTCAGCGACTACTCGAAGAACCCCGAGTGGGCGGACATGGTGAACAACAACGCCAACATGTTCGGCCAGTCCCTCGCCGTGATCGGACTGGCCGTGGCGGGGGAGAACGACCAGCCCGCCATCGACAAGATGGTGACGCAGCAGTGTTCCGAGGGCTACTTCCGGATCTTCTTCGGGTACGTCCAGGGACCTGAGGGCCTCAAGGTGTCCTCGTGTGACGAGGGGAAGGCGGACGGCTCGTCGTCGCCGGACGGTGACGCGACGGGCCTCGCGCTGTCGGCCATGCTCGCGGCGAAGCGCGCTGGGGCGACCGGGCTCGACGAGCCGATCGCGAGGACCGTGACGTGGTTGAAGAACAACCAATCCGCCGGTGGTGGCTGGGGTGGTGGTGTCGGGACCGAGGCGCCGAACACCAACAGCACCGGCCTGATCGTGCAGGCGCTCGCGGACGCGGGCGGCGCGGGTCCTGAGGTCGCCAGGGGCGTCGAGTTCCTGAAGTCCGCGCAGGCCGGCGCGTCCGACGCGGGTACCGCGCTGGCCGGGCAGATCGGTGCGATCGCGTACAACCCGGCCTCGTACCAGGCGGCGCGCACCGGCGGCATCTCCGGCATCGACACGTGGATCAGGGCGAGTGCGCAGGCCTCGCTCGGGTTGTCGCAGATCGGGTTGTACGCGCTGGCCAAGGGCGACGTGCCCGAGCCGACCCCGACCACCACGACGGCGAGCAGCACCCCGACGACGACCACGGCGGCACAGGGCACCACGACCACGCCACCACCCGTGCACACCAAGACCACGACCGTTCAGGCGCCCGCGCCGACGACCAAGCCGAAGGCCGTGGTCCGCCAGCCCGCCCCGGCGCCGAAGACCGTCCAACCGGCCGCGACGACGTCCGCCGCGAAGCTCGGCGCCTACCTGGCCGACAAGCTCGTGCGCGGCGACCACGTCGAGGTCACCGAGAACGACAGGACCTACGTCGACTACGACGCGACCGCGGACCTGGTGCTGGCCCTGCACGCGCTGGGCGAGCAGCAGGAAGCCGCGAAGAAGGCCTCGGAGTTTCTGCTGACACCGGACGCGATCAACGCCTACGCGCACGGCGCCGGGCAGGAGACCGGCGACGCCGCCTACGCCGAACCGCTCGCGAAGCTCGTGGTCCTGGCCCAGTTCCAGAAGTCCGACGACCTCGCGAACCGGTTGCGCGCCGACTTGGCGGCACTGCGGGGCGCGGACGGCCTGTTCACCGACACCGGTTCGTTCGCGGACTCCGAGGACTCCGTCCGCCGCCACACCTGGGCGGTGCTCGCCACCGTCGCCGACCCCGGCCAGGCGATCGAGGCGCTGGCCGCCCGTCAGTGCGAGGACGGCACGTTCCCGGAACGCATGGACGACGCCGACTGCGAGGACGGCGATCTCGCCTCCACCGCCGCCGCGGTCACCGCGCTGAACAGCAGGCCGTTCACCGAGGACGCGCCCGTCGCCCAGGCCCCGGCCGAGTGGTCGAAGGAGCGCGCGGCCGCGTTCGTGAAGGCGATCTCGTTGCTCGGCACCAAGCCGAACGGCAAGGGCATGGTCGACGACGACGGTGGCGCGCCCTCCATCGCGTTGAGCGCCTCGGTCGCGGGTGCTCGTCAGGCAGCGGGCCTGGACGTGAGCGGTACCGCGAAGACCATCGGCGGAATGGTGCTCGCCGACGGGGGCCTGCCGCGGGTGTCCGGCGGTGACGGCACGACCGACTTCGGCACGAGTCTCGTTGCCGCACAAGGCATCGCCGGCCGATCCTGGATCAGCGCGGACGGTTCTCCGCTGTCACCGGTGGTGCGCCTGCCGCTGGCGGACGCCAAGCCGGTCCCCGCGCTGGTCGCCCAGAACGCTCCGTGGCACCCGCCGCTGTGGTCCTACTTCGCACTCGGCGGCGCCATGGTGCTCGCCGGTCTCGTTCTGCTGCTTCGCCGTCGTCTCTCCCAGGGGGTTCAGTGATGAAGAGAGTTCTCGCCGCCGCGGTGGTCCTCACCGGACTGGTCGTCGCGCCCGCTCCTGCCAGTGCCGCGGGCTACGACGGCATCTGCACCGGCGCGGACGCGTTGAGCGGCACGACGATCGTGGTCGACTTCCAGGAACTGGACGGCAACGGCGGGGTGGCCGCGCCGACGATCACGCGGTGCTCGCCCAACGCCACTCCCGGCACCGACCGCACCGGCATCAAAGCGTTGCAGGACGCGGGAATCGCGGTCGCGGGCACGGTCAAGTGGGGTCTCGGGTTCGTGTGCCGGGTGGGCGGCCGTCCGACGTCGACCGAGAACATCCCGGTCACCGGCAACCCGACCTACAAGGAGGGCTGCTTCAACACCCCGCCCGGCTCCGCGTACTGGGGCTACTGGCACGCCGACGGTTCCGGCTCGACCTGGACCTACAGCAGCTACGGCGCGTTGAACCGCAACGTGATCCCTGGTGGCTTCGAGGGATGGTCGTTCTCGCTCAACAAGTCGGCCAGTACCAACCCGGTTCCCGGCGTGACGCCGACGAACCCGGCGGTGAACGCGAGCAACCCCACCGTGGCCCTGTCGATCAACGACCTGGACCGCAAGATCACCCTCGGCCAGACCACGTCCCTCACCTGGACGTCGGCCAACGCCACGTCGGTCAGCGCGTCCTCGGTCTCCCCGGCCAGTGGTGGCGGCAGCTGGTCCGGTTCGCTCGCGACGCCCGGCGGCACGCAGAACATCACGCCCACGGCGACCGGCACATACACCTACATCATCTCCGCGACCGGGAACGGGGTGACGGTGTACTCGTCCGCCACCCTGACCGTCCAATGAGGAGGATCGCCGCACTGGCCGCCGCCACGTTCCTGACGGTGGTGGCGGCACCCGTCGTGCACGCGATCGACCACAGCAAGGGCCATCCGGGCTTCTGCAAGGACGACCAGGGCGTGACCGTCGTCGTCGACTTCCAGCAGCTCGGCGGCGACGCGATCGTGCGCTGCAACCCGCAGGCCACCGCGGGCACCGGGCTGGACGCGCTGAAGGGCGCCGGTTTCCAGGTCGCCGGGGTGCAGCGGTGGGGCGAGGCCTTCATCTGCCGCGTGGAGAACAAACCCGCCGCCGCGGACCAGATCCCGATCAACGGCCGCGCCGGCTACCGCGAGTTGTGCATCGACACTCCTCCCGCGTCGGCCTACTGGTCGTACTGGCACGCCGGGAACAACTGCGCGTGGGACTACAGCCAGTGGGGAGTGAAGAACCGCCAGTTCCTCCGTGGCGGCTTCGAGGGCTGGTCGTTCTCGCTGAACGCCACCGCGGACACGAACCCGGTGCCGCGCGTGGCCGCCGTCCGCCCCGGCACCGAGGGCAAGGCGTGCAACGCGGTCGAGGAGCCGAAGCCGGTCGGCAACGACCTCAACGAGACGCAGGCGCCCGTTCAGGGTCGCCAGCCGCAGGCCACTCCTGAACCGGAGCAGACGGCGACTCCACCGCCGGGCGCGCCGACCGGTGCCTTGCCGCCGCCGAAGCCCCGTGCCAGCGCCACCGCGCGGCCGAAGGCGAACGACCCGTCGAGCAACATCGCGTTCAGCGGCGGGGAGAACGCCGAGGACGTGAACGACGTGATCAAGCGGACGTCCGGCGCGAGCGACTACGCGCCGTGGGCCGCGGGCGGTGCGGTCGTGGTGCTGCTGGCCGCCGGGTTCTTCGTGGCACGGCGGCGGAAACGGGTCAACGAGTCGTGACGTCGTACTTCCTGCCGCGCGACCTGCACCCGGCGGCGTGGTGGGTGTGGGCGCTCGGCCTCGCGGTCGCGGCGACCCGCACCACGAACCCGTGGCTGCTGCTCACGATCATCGCGGTGGCGGGGTACGTCGTCGTGGCCCGCCGCTCCGAGGCACCGTGGGCGCTGGCGTTCCGGCTGTACCTCGTGCTGGGCGCGTGGATCGTGGCGATCCGGGTGTTCTTCCGGCTCGTGTTCGGCGGGGCGGAGGGCTCGACGATCATCCTGCGGCTGCCGGAGATCCCGCTGCCGGCGTGGGCCGCGGGCATCCGGCTGTTCGGCGACGTGTCCGCGGAGTCGTTGCTGGGCGGCCTCTACGACGGCCTGCGCCTCGCGACCATGGTGATCTGCCTCGGCGCCGCCAACGCGCTGGCGAACCCGAAGCGACTGCTCAAGGCCATGCCGCCCGCGCTCTACGAGGTGGGCACGGCGGTGATCGTCGCGCTGTCGGTGTTCCCGCAACTCGCCGAGAGCGTGCTGCGCGTGCGGCGCGCCCGGAAGTTGCGTGGTGGCAGCGGAAAGCGCACGCAGGTGCTGCACTCCGTCATGATCCCGGTCCTGGAGGACGCGCTGTCCCGGTCGTTGCAGCTCGCGGCCTCGATGGACTCCCGCGGCTACGGCCGGGCCGGGCTGGTCGAGGCGCGCCAGCGCGTGCTCACCGGCACGATGATGATCGTCGGCCTGATCGGGGTGTGCGTGGGCGTCTACGCGACGCTCGACGGGTCCACACCGCGTTTCCTGGCAGCGCCGGTGCTGTCGGTCGGGCTGCTCATCGGCCTGGTCGGGTTCCGCATGGCGGGCCGGCGGGTCCAGCGCACCCGCTACCGCCCGGACCGGTGGCAGCTGCCGGAACTCGTGGTGGCGTTGAGCGGACTCGGTGTCGCGGCCGTGCTGTTCGTGACGTCCGGTGTGGACCCGGCGAACCTCAACCCGTCGCTGATCCAGCTGTCGTGGCCGCCGCTGTCGTGGGGTCCGCTCCTGGGTGTGCTGGTCGGTGTCCTGCCCGCGTTCCTCACTCCCGTTCCTGAACCTCCTTTCGCCGCACTGGAAGAAGTGGTCGCGTCATGATCGAACTCGACCACGTCAGCTTCTGGTACGCGGGCCGGTCGGAGCCGGTGCTGCGCGACGTCTCGCTGTCCGTCGGGGAAGGCGAGCTCGTGCTGTTCGCCGGCCAGACCGGCGCGGGCAAGTCGACGTTGCTCGGCACGATCAACGGCCTGGTCCCGCACTTCACCGGCGGCCACCTCGAAGGCGACGTCTCGGTGGCCGGCGTGTCCACCCGGTCGCACCCGCCGCGCGAGTTCGCGCACCTCGTCGGCGTGGTCGGCCAGGACCCGCTGGGGGGCTTCGTCACCGACACCGTCGAGGACGAACTCGCTTACGGCATGGAACAACTCGGCCTGTCGCCGCAGGTCATGCGCCGCCGCGTGGAGGAGACCCTGGACCTGCTGGGCATCGCGGAACTGCGCCGGCGAGCGCTGCGCACGTTGTCCGGCGGCCAGCAGCAGCGCGTCGCGATCGGCTCGGTGCTGACGACGCACCCGAAGGTGCTCGTGCTGGACGAGCCGACCTCGGCGCTGGACCCGACGGCCGCCGAGGACGTGCTGGCCACGCTCGCGCGCCTGGTGGAGGACCTCGGCACGACCGTGCTGATGGCCGAACACCGCATGGAACGCGTGATCCCGTTCGCCGACCGGATGATCTACGTGCCGGGCAGCGGGGGAGTGCTCGACGGCCCACCGCCGGAAGTGCTGCGGGACATGCCGATCGCGCCGCCGATCGTCCAACTGGGACGGTTGGCGGGCTGGGACCCGTTGCCGATGTCCGTGAGGGACGCCCGTCGCCGCGCCTCGTCGCTCACGCTCGGCAGTCCACCGGTCAGGACCACGACCGCGGGCGACGCGCTGCTCACCGCGTCGGGGATCGTGGTGCGGTACGGGCCGAAGGTCGCCGTCCGCGACGTCGACCTCTCGCTGCGCGCGGGCGAGGTGCTGGCCGTCATGGGCCGCAACGGTTCCGGCAAGTCGTCGCTGCTCTGGGCGGTGCAGGGCTCCGGACCCCGCCAGGGCGGCACCGTCCGAGCGGGCGATGCGGACCCGAAGTCGCTGAGCAGTTCCGAGGGCCGCAAGCTGGTCGGGATGGTCCCGCAGACCGCGAGCGACCTGCTGTACCTGCAGACGGTCGAGGCCGAGTGCGCCGCCGCCGACGCCGAGTCCGGTGCGGAACCCGGCCGGTGCCGGGGCCTGCTCGACCGGCTCGCCCCCGGCATCGCTCCCGCCGCGCACCCGCGTGACCTGTCCGAAGGCCAGCGCCTCGCGCTGGTGCTCGCGGTCCAGCTCTCCGCCGCGCCCCGCGTCATGCTGCTGGACGAACCCACCCGAGGCCTCGACTACACCGCGAAAGCCGCGCTGGCACAGATGATCGCCGGCCTGACCGCCGAAGGACGGGCCGTCGTCGTCGCCACGCACGACGTCGAGTTCGTCGCGACGATCGCCCAGCGCGTGGTCGTCATGGCCGAGGGCGAGGTCGTCTCGGACGGCCCGACCGCCGAGGTCCTCGGTGGCTCACCCGCGTTCGCCACCCAGGTCGCCAAGATCCTCGGCGAACCCTGGCTCACCGTCGCCGACGTGCGCGCCGCCCTGCCTCAGGAGGTGCGATGACCACCTCGGCGGTGAAGATCGGCAAGCGGTCGGCGGTCGTGCTGACGCTGGCCTCGATCGCGAGCGTGATGATGTTCGTCTGGCCGTTGCTCGTCCGAGTCGAACCGCAGTCGATGCAGCACGGCCCGGACGCGCCGTTCGTGTTCATCGGCATCCTGCCCGTCCTGATCATCATCGTGCTCGCCGAGCTGTCCGAAGGGGGCATGGACTCCAAGGCACTCGCGATGCTCGGCGTCCTGTCGGCGGTGAACGCGGCGCTGCGGCCGTTGGGCGCGGGGACGGCGGGCATCGAGACCGTCTTCTTCCTGCTGATCCTGGCGGGCCGCGTCTTCGGACCCGGTTTCGGTTACGTCCTGGGCTGCACGTCGTTGTTCGCCTCGGCGTTGCTGACCGCGGGCGTCGGGCCGTGGCTGCCGTTCCAGATGATGTGCTCGGCGTGGATCGGCATGGGCGCAGGGCTCCTGCCCAAACGCGTGAGCGGCAAAGCCGAGATCGCGATGCTCGTGACGTACGGGATCGTGGTCGCGTACGTGTTCGGGTTCCTGATGAACCTGTGGTTCTGGCCGTTCATCACCGACGCCGAGGTGCCGTACCACGACGGCCACATCTCTTACGTGGCAGGCGATCCCGTGCTGGAGAACCTGCACCGGTTCGCGGTGTTCACGTTGCTGACGTCGACAGCGGGCTGGGACACGGGCAGGGCGATCACGAACGCCGTCGCGATTCTCGTGATCGGCCCGGCGGTGCTGGCGACCCTGCGGCGGGCCTCGCGCAGGGCTTCGTACGGCGCGTTGCCGACATTCAGCGACCGCTGAAGTTTCTCCTGATGGGAGAGGGGTATTCGCCGGTTCCCGGAATCCCCGAGCGCGCAGTGGCGCCCAGAGCAGGTTGGTGACACGTGGAAAAGGCGTCAGCGAAGGACGCGTGGAGTCCCACCATCGGTGTCGAGGAGGAGTTCCTCCTGGTCGACGCGGTGACCGGCGTCGCGGTGAACCGGGCGGACGAGGTCGTGGTCGTCGCCAGGGAGCGGCTCGGCCTGGACCTGCAGCACGAGCTGACCGGCGCGCAGGTGGAGATCAACACGACGGTGTGCGTGGACGTGGAGCAGGCTCACCGCGAGCTGCTCGACCTGCGTCGCCAGGTGGCACTGGCCGCGAGAACGGTGGGGTGCCGGGCCATCGCCGTCGGTGCGCCACCGCTGGGACGCGCAACCGGTGAGATCACGGACAGCCTGCGGTTCCGGCGGATCGCCCGCGAGTTCGGTGCGCTCGCCGAGCAGCAGCTGATCTGCGGATGTCACGTCCACGTCGCCGTTCCCGACCGGGAGACGGCCGTGCAGGTGTGCAACCACGTGCGGCCCTGGTTACCCGTGCTGTCGGCGGTAACGGCGAACTCGCCGTTCTCCGACGGCGAGGACACGGGCTTCGCGAGCTGGCGTTCGACGATCTGGTCGCGTTGGCCGGTGTCCGGACCGCCGCCGGTCTTCACCTCGTGGCAGCACTACGAAGAGGTCAGTGACACGATGATCGCGGCGGGCACGGCGCTGGACCGGGCGATGGTCTACTGGGACGTCCGGCCCGCCACCGAACTGCCGACCGTGGAGGTGCGGGTCGCGGACGTCGCGGCGACCGCGGACGAGGCGGTGCTGCTCGCGGCACTCGTTCGCGCTCTGGTCGCTCAGGCCGTGGTCGACGTCGGACGCGGTGTGTCCGCAGAGGACGTTCCGCAGGAGACACTGAGACAGGCGTGCTGGGGCGTGGCCAACGAAGGCCTGCGGGGCAACACCTTCGACGTGCTGTCCGGCGAGCCCCGGCCGGTGCGCGATCAGCTGGACGACCTGGTGCGCCGCCTGACCCCGGTGCTGGAGGCCAACGGCGATCTCCTTGCGGTGCAACGAGGTCTGCGGCTGCTGGACAGCGAGGGATCCGGCGCCGATCGGCAGCGCCGCGCGTTCCGCGGCGGTCAGGTGGAGTCGTTGCTCGGCCTGCTGGACGTCGACAACGCCGACCGCGCCGAGCCCGACCAGAAGTGCTCCTGATCGCCGGTCATCGGTGGTGCGTACGATCGTGTGTGCCCGCCGTGGAGCGGGCACCAAGAAGAGCGTCCGAGGTCAAACAGCGAGCCTGTGGCGCATCGCGAGAGGGCGCGCCGTGAGCGCATTTGGCATGCACGAACAGACTGACGACGTACGAACACTTTTCGGGCATTCGGCGGCGGTGTTCGCGGCGTTCAGCGGACCGGCGCACGCAGTGGAGACCGCCAATCCGGCGTTCCTGGCCACCATCGGCGAGGACCGGACCCAGCTCGACGCCCTGCTGGACGAGGTCTTCCGCACGGGCGAACCGCGCACCGGGCGTGACGTCAAGGTCGTGCTGGACACCGGACCGCACGCGCGGGAGGCGTTCTTCGACCTCACCTGCGAACCGCGCAGGGACGCGACCGGCGACGTGGCCGGGGTGACCGTGATCGGCGTGGAGACCACGCAGATCAAGCACGCCCAGCGGTTGATGGCCGAGCACCGCGCGTTGCTCGAGCAGATCGCGCGGCAGGCCCCGCTGACCGAGGTGCTCGACGGGATGGCCCGCTGCATCGAGGAACTGGCGCCGGAGGACGTGCTCGTGTCCGTGCTGCTGGCCGAACCCGACGGACTGCACCTGCGCCACGGCGCCGCGCCCAGCCTGCCCGCCTTCTACAACGAGGCCATCGACGGCATCGCCACGGGCGAAGGCGTCGGCTCCTGTGGCACGGCGGCACACCGGCGGGAACCGGTGATCGTCACGGACATCGCCACCGACCCGTTCTGGGACGACTTCCGCCACCTGGCCGAGCAGGCCGGGCTGGGCGCCTGCTGGTCCACGCCGATCCTGGCGCGCGACGGCGGCCTGCTGGGCACGTTCGCGATGTACCACCGGGTCGCGCGCGTGCCGCAGGACACCGACCTGGCGCTCATCCGCGTCTTCGCCGGCACCGCGGCCCTGGCCGTCGAACGCCACCACACCGAACAGGCGAAGCAGGCGGCCGAAGCGCGCCTGGCCGAGGCGATGCGCGCGGAACGGGAACTGCGCGCCGACGCCGAGCAGCGCGCCACGGCGGCAGCCGAACTGGCCGCCCAGCTGCGCGCGGCCGCGGCGGAACAGGCGGGCACGCCACACCCCGAGCACTGCCAGCTCGGCGGCAGGTCGGAGTGCACGGCGGCGGCGGAGGTCAAGGTCGCCGACTCGTGGGGTGACGCGGCCTGGGGCTGCGCCGCCCACATCGAGGAAGCCCTCATCCACGTGCGGTCGGTGTTCATCGCCAGCGAGGAGCTGGGCGGGTTGGCCGCCTACCGGAACCGGTGACGTTCAGGTCCGTTTGACCGTGTCGAGCAGGCCGACGGCGATGTCGCGGAGCTTGGTGTTCTCGTGCTGGGACCGCTGCACCAGCATCGCGAACGCCTCCTCCGGCGTGCACGAGTGCACAGCCATCAGCGCGCCCTTCGCCTGCTCGATCGTGGCACGGGACTCGAGTGCGCGCTCCATGTGCTGGAGCTGGTCGCGCAGGCGTTGCCATCGCTGGGCGCTGACGATCGTGGCGGACGCGGCCGTGGTGAACAGCCGCATGAGACCCTCGTCGAAGGGGTCGAACGCGGTCGCGGAGTAGCTGTAGATGTTGAGCGTTCCCACGTGCTTCGCCTCGGTGGTGTCCGACGCGGGAAGGACGACGGGAACCGACAGGTATGCACGAACACCGGCCTCGTCCGCGGCGGCCTCGAACTCCGGCCACACGTCGCCGTGCTCACCCACGACCGCACGGACCGCTTCCAGGGTCTGCGCCGACTGCAGGCACGGCCCGCGCCGGGCGCTGTACTGCTTCTCGTCGACCTCGATCAGACGGGAATCCGTCGTCGCGGCCGTGCGCGGATGCTCAGGCGTCATCACGGTGACGGTCACGGCGTCAGCGTCCGGCACCGCCCTGGCCGCCGTCTCCGCGAGCCGCTGGAGCGCCTCGTCCAACGGCTCGTCGCCGGTGAAGACCTCACGCAGCACCTCGAGCGCGTCAGCGGTCTCATCGAGACGCACGAGCGGATCAGGACGATCTTCGCCCACCGAGCGTTCCTGCTCTTGTGCACCGTCTGCCATGCCGCGGCACCCCCTTCGCCATCCGTGGAGTCCACGGCGCCGGCTGCTTGACGCACGTTCAGCGCATCGTACGGCCAGGGACCGTCGGCAAAGGGAGTCGGGCAAGCGGAGCTCATCTGAAACCTGGACCGGCGACGGGACGCTGGAGTGTTCAACGTCCGGTCACCGGTCCAGGCCGGACCGCCCGAAGGCGGGCCTCCAGTGCGTGCACGCGTGCACGGCGATCCTTCAATACCCCGCTGTTGTGCAACTCAAGCGACGTCGACCGCTTCGGTCCATCTCAATCCGGTACCGAAGCATCCGGGAGCTCAACGCGCCCTGCCACCTGTCTGCGGAACCAGGTGCGAGCCGAGCGCTTCGTCGTAGCTGTGAATCAGATCGCCGGCGATGCGGTCCCACGTGTACCGGACGCACACCCGGTCGCGGGCGAGCACGCCGAGCAGTTCCCGCTTCGTCGGAGCGGCGAGAAGTGCGCGCAGGGTCCGGATCAGGCGAAGCACGTTGCCCTGCGGCACGTACAGGCCGGTGACGCCGTGCACCATCATGTCGCTGGGGCCGCCAGGCAGGAACTCGACGACCGGAACACCGCACGACATCGCTTCCAGGGTCAGGCTCTGCTGTTCGGCGGACAAGCCGGTGCAGACGGCGACGTCGGCAGAGCGCAGAAGTGCCGCACGACTTCGCGCTGAACCTCCGATGGTCGCGAACTCCGTGTCCGGAACCAGGTCGGCGACGCCAGACCCGTTGCCCGGCAACGGCTCTCCCAGCCACACGACGCGTTGCGGTGGCAGGCGGGGCGCGTCGGAGTCGTCCGGTTGGAACAGTTCGGTGTCCACACCCGGCGGCACCACCCAGATGCGGGACCGTCGAACACCAGCGCTCATCAGTGCGGCGGCCTGGCGTTCGGTCGTGGCGATGACGCCGTCCGCCGAGTGGTACAGCGCCAACTCGTCCGAGGTGGGCCGCTCCCCGGACTCGTGGGCGGTCTGCACGACGGTGACCTCGGCCTGACGTGCGCTCAGCGAGCTCACCAGACCGGAACTCGTGGACAGCGAGTGCACGACGTCCGGCTTGCCCACCTGCCACTGCGCGACGAGCGCGTCGACGAACTCCGCCGGGTTCGGTGGCAGGTGCGTGACGGCGTACCCATTTGGCTGTCCAGGCAAGGCCGGGTCGGAGTGACCGGCGTACACGTGCACCTCGTGGCGCTGCCGGGAGAGCGCCGCCGCCAGTTCGGCGACGCGGAGTCCGCGCGAGTCGGCGGTCAGGGGACTGGCGTCGAGGGACACCAACGCGATCTTCACCGGGAAGGCTCCTTCGGAGTGCTCGGCAATCGGGAACCGAGCTGTGGCCTCAACCCGTCTGATGTTGACCGACTACCCACCCGGACGAGCACTCAAACCCCGTTTCAGCCGACTGTCCGGCCGCCAGCCGGTCCAGGGCTCGTGCGGAGGGCGACCCGGCGTCGGCGGTGATCAGCACGACCTCCTGGTCGTCTTCCGGCACGAGGAGAACGTCGCAGTTCAACCGCAGCGCGCCGGCCTCCGGGTGCTGGATGGTCTTGGTGCGGTGGCCGGGGGCGTGCACCGGACGTGTCTGCCAGATGTGCCGGAACTCCTCGCTGCCCGCGTGCAGTTCGGCCAGCAGTGCCGTCAGCCGCGGGTCGTGCGGATAGCGGTCCGCGGCTCGCCTGAGCCGGGCGACGACGACGTGCCCGAACTCCTCGGCGCTGGAGCTCTCGTACGCCGGTGGCTGTCCGAGGAAGCGCCGTCGGGCCAGGTTCGCACTCCCGCCGCGGAGGTCGCCGAGCAGCACCTCGGCCAGCGGGTTCCAGGCGACGACGCCGTACGACGCGTCGGTGACGATGGCACCGGTTCCCGGCAACCGCTCCAGCATGCGCGCCACGTGCGGACGGACCCCGCGCACGGCTCTCCGAGCGGGTGGCACGCTCGACCCCGCGAGGCCGAACAGGTGACTGCGTTCGGCGGGGGTGAGCAACAGGGCGTCGGACAGCGAGTCCAGGATCCTGGCCGACGGGCGCGGGCCTCTCGCCTGCTCCAGCCGCGTGTAGTAGTCGGCCGACATGTGGGCGAGGTCCGCGACCTCCTCGCGCCGCAGTCCCGGTGTCCGCCGGTCGGTGCCCGCCGGGGTCAGCCCGACCTCGTGCGGGCGCAGCGCCGCCCGGCGTTCCCGCAGGAAAAGGGCCAGTTCCTGCCGCGCCATGACACCTCCGCACCTCACTGCCTGGTACAGGTTATCCCTGGCAGGTCGCCCGCGACCGGGTTGTGATGGTCGGCATGAACACCGCTCTGGTCACCGGCGCCAACAAGGGCATCGGCAAGCACGTCGCCCGCCTGCTCGTCGCCGAGGGCTTCACCGTCCACGTGGGATCGCGCGACCCGGAGCGCGGGCAGCGGACCGTCGACGAACTCGGACCCGCGGCCCGTCTCCTCGTCCTCGACGTGACGGACCCCGGCAGCATCGCCCAGGCCGCGGCTCGGGTGGACCACCTGGACGTGCTGGTCAACAACGCCGGGATCGGCACCTCCCTCGCCACCCCCGCCGAGACCGCCCTCGACGACCTCCGGCGCACCTTCGAGACCAACGTGACCGGGGTCGTGGCGGTGACCAACGCCTTCCTGCCCGCCCTGCGCCGCTCCGGGCACCCGCGCGTCGTCAACGTCTCCAGCGGCACCTCGTCGCTGACCTGGAGCACGAACCCCAACCCCCAGTTCCCCCACGGCAACGGCGGCGCGGCGGCCTACCGCGCGTCCAAGGCCGCGCTCAACGCCCTCACGGTCTTCTACGCCCAGACGCTGGCCGACGAGGGCTTCAAGGTCAACGCGCTCGCCCCCGGCCTGCGGGCCACCGACCTCAACCCCCGGGCCGCCGCGTCCGGTGGGGACCCGGCCGAGGCCGCGGCGGGGGCCGTTCGTCTCGCCCTGCTGCCCGATGACGGTCCCACCGGAGGGTTCTTCTCCTGGGACGGCACGACCGTGCCCTGGTGACGGCCCTCGCGGGCCGAACGAGGGCTGGACCGTTGCCGCTGCTGTCCACTGTGGAGGATGGAACGGCTCTTGCCCGGCAGTACGTGTCCGGGACCGCGGCGCTCGTTGTGGGCTGTTCGACAATCCCGATGACCGCGCGGCGGGAGTGTGGTTTGCTCTCGTCAAGTGATCGATGTCGACAGTCCGGCACGTACAGCCGCAGTGGTGGTCGCGGTGGTGGTCAGCACCGGAGGCGCCGTCCAGGCGCGGCTCAACGGAGAACTCGGCGCCCGCATCCACGACGGGATCGCCGCCCCGCTCATCACCACGGCGATCGGTCTGGTCCTCCTCGCGGTGGTCATTCCCTCACTGCCTGCCGGACGTCGTGCGCTCGGGGAAGTCCGGGCGGCGTTCCGGACGGGAACACTGCGCTGGTGGCACGGACTGGGCGGCATGTGCGGCGCGTTGTTCGTGGCCAGCCAAGGACTGAGCGTCGGTTCGCTCGGCGTCGCGGTGTTCACCGTGGCGGTGGTGGCGGGCAACACTTCCGGCAGCCTGCTGATCGACCGGTGGGGACTCGGGCCCAGCGGTCGCCACCCGGTCACTAGTGCCCGGCTCGGCGCCGCCGCGGTGTGCGTCGCGGCCGTCGCGATCGCCGGTGGCGGACGGCTGGACGCGCAGGGAACGGTCCTGATCCTCCTGCCGCTGATCTCCGGTGCCGTGCTCGCCTGGCAGACAGCGGTCAACGGCAGGGTCGGCGCTGTCGGTTCCGTCATGGCGGCCACGTTGCTCAACTTCGTGGTGGCGGTGCTGACGCTGACGGCGATGTTCCTGGCCGAGGTCGCGGTGCGCGGCTTGCCGGCCGGAGTGTTCCCGCGCGAACCGTGGCTCTACAGCGCCGGGCTGATCGGCATCAGCCTGATCGTGGTGGCGGCCGCTGTCGTCGCCCGCACCGGCGTGCTGGTGTTCGGCCTGGCGAGCGTGTCCGGGCAGCTGCTCGGCGCGGCGGGAGTCGATCTCGTTGTGGGGGATCGGATCGGCGTTGCGACGTGGATCGCGCTCGGCCTCACCTTCGCGGCCGTGGTGATCGCGACCAGAGCGCGCTCCGGTTCGGCGTAGCTTCTCGTTGGCGTGGAAAGACTTCTCGGCGGTGAAACGCCTCTGACGCTGCGTGACGACCATTCGCCCCCTTTGCCGCGTCTTCACCGCATTCGTCCGGTAAATGAGCAACGTCAACCGTCAAGAGCGTGGGACCGCTTCACGCCAATGGCGGGTGAGTGGCCGCGACGGCCTTCCTTACGTTGGGTGGTGGAACCGGAGGTTCCATTCTTCGCACCCTGCAAGCGAGGAGAACCCATGTTCAAGAAGTTCGTCCTGTCCGTCGCGCTCGCGGCGGCCACGACCGCCGTCGCACCACTGGCCGCCCAGGCGTCGGTCGGTGAAGCCCCGATCACCGCGGCGGCGGTCAACGTCTACTACGACACCAGCAGCGCCCCCACGTTCGCGAGTGCCATCCGGCAAGGCGCGGCGAACTGGAACGCGCGGGTGTCCAACGTGAAGCTGGTGGAGAACCGCAGCGCGGCCACCCTGCGCTACCGCGAGGGCAACGACCCGCGCGGTTCGTACGCCTCCACCAACGGCCACGGCAGCGGCACCATCTTCATCGACTACACGCAGGCGCAGCAGTACTACGTCACCCGCATCACCGCGCACGAGACCGGGCACGCCCTCGGCCTGCCCGACCACTACAGCGGCCCGTGCTCCGAGCTGATGTCGGGCGGCGGTCCTGGCACGTCGTGCAGGGTCGCCACGCCGAACTCCGCCGAGGCGTCCCGGGTGAACTCCCTGTGGGCCAACGGGTTCGTCGGCACCTACGAGTGGAAGGTGATCTACGAGCAGATCCCCGTCCACTCCTGATCGCGCATGACCGCGAGGCCTGGGTCTCCTGTGGACCCAGGCCTCACCTCACCCGTCGGCGAGGCGTTGGATGGTGGCGCCCATCCAGGCTTCGAGTTCCGCGGGATCGCCGAGTTCGGAGCGCAGGACTCGACGACGGGTGGTCACGCCGAGGACGAACGCGTCGATGGCCGCCGCCCTGCCGAGTGCTTCCGCGTCGGTCAAACCGCTGTCGCGCAAGTAGTTCCGCAGCGGCAGCAGGGATTGTGTGTCGAGGAAGGTGGCCAGCGCTTCCGCCGCCTCTGGGCGGTCGCCGGACGCGCGGTGCAGCACCAGCAACGGGTCTTCCCCCGGCTGGCCGAACCAGCGTTGGACGATGTTCGCCGCCAGTCGTGAGCCCAGTCCTGAGCAGTCGCCGTCGAACGAGTTCTCGACGGGGATCTCCACCTGGGCCGCCGCGAGGAACAGACCGTCCTTGCCGCCGAAGTAGCGGGTGATCAGGTTCGGTGACACGCCGGCGGCGTCCGCGACGCCTTTGACCGTGACCGCTGTGTATCCGTGCTGCGCGAATTCACGTCGTGCGTTCTCGAGGATCCGTGCCTTGGTCGTGGCGGCGTCTCGCGGCGTCATGTGTACGACGATACACAACGATGTGTATCGTCGTACACATGACTGACGAGATCCGTGAGCGACTCAGCCGGACGCGACGTGTGCCGACGCCCTGGAACGACGACCCGGCGCGGGGCCTCGGCGGTGCTCGTCTCGACGGGCTGCTCGACCGGTGGGCCAACGGCTATGACTGGGCCGTTCACGAACGCCGGATCGGGGAGCTTCCCTGGGAGGCGGTGGGGGAGAACGACCTTCGCGTGATCCATCAGCGTGCCGCGGATCCCGATGCCCCGGTCGTGGTCCTGTTGCACGGCTGGCCGGACTCCGTGCTGCGGTTCGAGCGAGTCCTGCCGCTGCTCACCGACGTGCACGTGGTGGTGCCCGCGTTGCCGGGCTTTCCCTTCGCTCCAAAGCTCGACACCGCAGGCATGTCGGCGGGCCGGATCGCCGGACTGATCGCGGCCGGGCTGGCCGAGCTCGGATACGAGCGGTACACGGTGTCCGGCGGCGACGTGGGCGGGACCGTGGCGGAGATCCTCGCGACCGAACACCCGGACCGCGTGGCCGCCCTGCACCTCACGAACGTCGCTCCACAGCGGGCTTTGACCGCGGACCCCGCCGGGCTCGCTCCCGATACGGCGGCCTATCTCGACCGCACGGCACAGTGGTTCCGCACGGAAGGCGCGTACATCGCAGCTCAGTCGACCCGGCCGACCACGCTCGCCGTCGCGCTGGGTGACTCGCCCGCGGGCTTGGCGGCGTGGCTCGCCGACAAGCTGGAGTCGTGGTCGGACGACTCGGCCTTCACCGACGACGAGTTGCTGACCTGGATCACCGCCTACTGGGTCACCGGCACGATCGGCACCTCGTTCTCCACCTACACCGAACGCGGCGGCCTGCCTGGCCGGATCGAGGTTCCCACTGTGCTGTCGGTGTTCCCGCGCGACATCAAGCCGGAGCCGCGGAGCTACGCCGAGTCCTTCTTCGACGTGCTCGAGTACGTGGAACATGCCGCCGGCGGTCACTTCGCGGCGTGGGAACAGCCCGCGGCCTACGTCCAGGATCTGCGCCGCGCGATCGAACTGGGCAGTCAGCCCCTCTGACCGTCTCAGAGCGGATCGGCCAGCAGGCTCACGAATCCGTCGAGGTTGTCCTCCATCATCAGGTGCGCGGCGTTGGGCACGACACGCACGTCACAACCGGTCGCGCGCAGGGCATCGAGGTCCTCGCCGCTCAGCTCGCCCGAGATGTAGCGCTTGGGCGCGGACACCGCGGTCAGTTGCGCGCGGAAGGTGGCCGGCCTGTCCGCCAGCAACGACACCGCTGTGCGGTGCAGCCCGCGTGGTGACCACCGGCGCAACGTCCTGGCGTTCATCGTGGTGTCGTCCGGGTCGATGACGCTGTGCATCCCACGGGCGACGAAGGTGTCCTCGTCGAAGCTCGCGATCCGCGCTGACATCGTGCCGACGCCGGGGTCGAGGTTCGGCTCGGCCACGATCAACCCGCCGACCAGGTCGGGGCGCTGGGCGGCCAGGCTGATCGCGATCGAACCGCCGAGCGAGTGCCCGACGAGCGTGATCGTGTGCAGCCCGAGCGCGTCGATCGCCGCGGCGACAACGGATGCGTGCTCGTCGATCGTGTGGCCGAAGGCGTCGTCGTGGTCGCTCCATCCGCTGCCCACGAGGTCGACGAGCACGTGTCGGCCCCGGCCCGCGAGCGCTGGGTGGCCGATGACCGGCGCGAACGAGACGGTGCTCGCCAGTCCGAGGCCGCCGAGGTAGACGTTCGCGCGGCCATCGGCCGCGCCGACGTCGAGGCAGGCGACTTGCGCGCCGGATGCGGTGACAGGCAGAAGCTTCACGTCGCCATTGTCCGGGATCGCTCAGGGGCCTCGAACGGCCCGGTCAGCCCTCGGGAACAGGCAGTGGCAGCGCGACCAGTTCGCGTGCCTCGGCGGGAGGGACGCCGAGCATGCACAGGAGTTGTTCGGCGAGCTGGTCGTACACGGTGTCGTGGTCGAAGTCGGGGTCGGTCAACGAGAGGTGCAGCGCCGCCAGCAGGGCACCGGCCACTGTGGACATCGCGAGTTTGGGGTTGGCGACGTGGAAACGTCCCGCTTCGACGCCGGCGATGATGTCGCGCAGTGCGCGTGGGGCGAGTCCACGGCCGGAGTCCAGGTACGCGACGCCGTGGCGCACCATCACCTGGGCGATCTGGGGTCGCTGCAGCGCCAGCCGTCCGGCCAGGCGGACCGACTGGGCGAACTCGGCGGCCGGGTCCTCGACGGTGCTGCCCAGTTCGTCGAGTCGCGCGCCCATCTCCTCCATCGCGTCCTCGACGGCCGCGGTGAACAGGTCACCCTTGGTCGGGAAGTGGTTGTAGAACGAGCCGAAGCCGACATCGGCGGCGTCGGTGATGTCCTGGATGCTCGACTGGTGGGCTGTGCCCTCGGCGAGCATCGCGCGGGCCGCGTCGAGGAGCTTGCGCCGGGTCTGCGCCTTGCGGCGGTCGAGGCGGCTGCCGGTCTCGGGGCGGCTGGTGGTCATGGCCTGAGATCCTACGTCATGACAGTACTGATGAAATCATCAATTAGCCCCTGACGTGCCTCGACTCCGTAATTGATAGTTTCATCAGTAGTGAGCAAACGAGCAGTCGGGAGGGTGGGCCATGGTCCACAGGGACCTGCACAGCCAGGACGGCGCGCATCGCGGTGAGCACACCGGGCGTGCTCGCAACCCGGTGGTGAAGGTGCTCGACCTGGCGTGGCTGGTGTTCGAGAAGCCGGACCTGGACCGGGCGGAGGTGTTCGCCAGGGACTTCGGCTTCACCGTGTCGTCCCGCACGCCTGACGAGCTGCGGTTGCGCGGCACGCTCGCGGGCACGGACGCGGTGGTGATCCGGCGTGGCCCGCGGTCGCGGTTCGTCGGTCCCGTGTTCCGGGCGGCGGAGTCGTCCGACCTGGACCGGCTCGCCCGGCACGCGGGCACCGAGGTCCGTCCGCTCGGAGCGGGCCGGATCGTCGACCTCGTCGACCCCAGCGGTATTCCGGTGAGCGTGGTGCACGGAGCCGATGCCGGTTCGCTGCTGCCTGGCCAGACCCCGTTGCGGCACAACACCGGTGGATCGCCACTGCGGGTCAACGCGACGCAGCGTCCGGCGCGGGAACCGGCCAGGGTGCAGCGGCTGGGGCACGTGGTGCTGCAGACGCCACGTTTCCTGGCGGCGCTGGACTGGTACCTCGACACGCTCGGGATGATCGTCAGCGACTTCCTGTTCCTGCCGGGGCAACGCGACCTCGGGCCCACGATGGCGTTCCTGCGGTGCGACCGGGGCGACACGGTGGCCGATCACCACACACTCGCGATGCACCTCGGTCCGGAACTCGGTTACGTGCACTCCGCGTACCAGGTGACCGACCTGGACGCGTTGGCCGCGGGCGGGGAGTACCTGGCAGAGCGCGGCTACCGGCGGTCTTGGGGGATCGGCAGGCACATCCAGGGCAGTCAGCTGTTCGACTACTGGCGTGACCCGGACCGGTTGATGGTCGAGCACTTCGCCGACGGGGACGTGTTCGACTCGTCCCTCGAACCGGGCTGGGCGCCGATGTCGGCCTCCGGCCTGGCCCAGTGGGGACCACCCGCCACCCGTGACTTCCTCGGCACCACACCGTCTCCGGCGAAGCTGCGCGCGGTGTTGGCTGCGTTGCGCGACGAGGACACCGAACTGACGGCGGCCCGTTTGCTGGCCCTGATGAAGGCGATGTCCCGATGACGACAACGGTTCTGCGCACGATGGACGGCTGGTGGGTCGAACGGCCAGGTGGACGAGCCGCGAAGGTGTCCACCTCCGCCGAGACCACCGCCGAACTGCTCGCCGACCGCGCGGCCGTGGACGCCGCCACCGAGCCGACGGCGGACGTGGCCGAACTCGACCTGCTCTCGCCGGTCACCGCGCCGTGCCGGGTGGTCGCCCAGATGGTCAACTACCGTTCGCACGCCAGGGATTCCGGCTTCGACCCCGACACCGTGCCGCCGACGTTCTTCCGCAAGGCCTCCGGCTCGATCGCGGGGAGCACCGCCACGATCGTGCGGCCGCCGCACGTCGCGCTGCTGGACTACGAGGTCGAACTCGGACTGGTGCTCGGCGCGCGGCTGCCGGTCGGCACGGCGGTGACCGCGGCGAGCCTGCCGCGGTACGTGGCCGGGCTGGTGGTGGCCAACGACGTCAGCGCCCGCGACGTCCAGCTGACCAAGGGGCAGTTCTACGAGAGCAAGTCCTACCCGACGTTCACCCCGGTCGGTCCGCGGCTGGTGTTGCTGCAGGACGACGAGTTCGCACACCTCGAGCGGCTGCGGCTGCGCCTGTCGGTCAACGGCGAGGTGCGCCAGGACCGCACGGTCGCCGACATGATCGTGCCCCCGGCGCGGGCGCTGACCTTGCTCTCCCGCTTCCAGGAGCTCGCGCCGGGAGACCTGCTGCTGACCGGAACTCCCGGCGGGACGGCGCTGAAGGCACCACCGAAACCGGTCGAACGGATCGCCGCGCTGCTGCCGCCCGCGGTCAAGTGGAAGCTCTTCCTCAAGGGACAGGCGAAGAACCACCAGTACCTCCAGCACGGTGATCTGGTCAGCGCCTCGATCGCCACCGACGACGGCGCCCTCGACCTGGGCGCGCAGCGCAGTCCGGTGGAGCATCGATGACCACGTTCGACGTGGTCGTCGTCGGGGCCGGTCCGGTGGGACTGACCGCCGCGCTGCTGCTGGCCCGGCGCGGCGTCACCTGCCTGGTGCTCGAACGCCATCCGGAGCCGTATCCGTTGCCGCGCGCGGTGCACCTCGACGGCGAGGTGGTGCGGATCCTGCAGGAGGCGGGGGTCGCCGACGGCTTTCGCGGCATCAGCAGGCCCATGCCGGGACTGCGACTTCTCGACGGTGGGCTGCGCACCCTCGCGGAGTTCCGCCGCGACGATCCGATCGGGTCCTCCGGTCATCCCCAGGCGTCCATGTTCGACCAGCCCGATCTGGAGGCGCTGCTCGTCGCCGCGGCCGAGGAGTCGCCGCACATCACGACGTTCCGGGGTGCCGAGGTGACCGGTGTCGCTCATCTGTCTGCCGGCGCGGTCGTGAGCTACGAGCGTGGCGGGCGGCGGTACCGGGTTCAGGCGGCCGCTGTGCTCGGCTGTGACGGTGCGGGCAGCACGGTGCGCGCCGCGCTCGACTTCGGCTTGCGCGACTTGGGTTTCACCGAACCGTGGCTCGTCGTGGACGTCCGCTCTCCGGCGCCGCTGCCGATGTGGGAGGGCGTGCACCAGGTGTGCGATCCGCGGCGCGCGGCCACGTTCATGCACCTGGTGGGAGACCGCTATCGGTGGGAGTTCCGGGTTCTGGACACCGACGACATCGCGGAGCTCACCACACCGGCGGGCGTCGCGCGGCTGCTCTCGCCGTGGTTCGGCGAACGCAATTTGGCCGAGGCGGAGCTGGTGCGCACCACGACCTACACCTTCCAGGCCAAGGTCGCCGAACGCTGGCGGGAGCGCAGGGTCTTCCTGCTCGGCGACGCCGCCCACCAGACGCCGCCGTTCGTGGGGCAGGGACTCGGTTCCGGACTGCGGGACGTGCACAACCTGGTGTGGAAGCTGGCGCTGGTGCTGCGTGACGAGGCCCCCGACCAGTTGCTGGACACCTACCAGGCCGAACGCGAACCGCACACCGTGCGACTCATCCGCCAGGCGATCGTCGTGGGCTGGGCGCTGACCGGCGGCAGTGGCCGCACCGCGGTTCTGCGGCGCGAGATCGTCCGCCGGCTGTCCCGATTCCCCGGCGTCTCCCGCATCGCGCTTTCCGCTGAATCACCGAGGCTGCGCTTGCGCCGGGGCGGTTCGCCGTTGGTCGGACGCCTCTGCCCGCAGCCGCCCGCCGCAGATGGCCGATGGTTCGACGACATGCTCGGCGACGGCTTCGCGTTGCTGACCATGGATCCGATGGCGCGACCTCCGCACGGCCTCACCGTCGTGCCCGTCGAGCGGCACAGCGTGCTGGGGGAGTGGCTGACCGGAGCTCGCGCCAGAGCCGTCCTGGTGCGCCCTGACCGGGTGATCTGCGCGGCCGCACGGACCTGCACCGAGATAGGAGCACCCGCATGACCGGCTGGCTCGACGTCCACGCCCACTACCTCACCCCGCACTACGCGGAGCGGTGCCGTGCGGCGGGACACGCCAGGCCCGATGGCATGCCCGCGTTGCCCGACTGGAGTGCCGACGCCGCCGTCGAGCTCATGGCCACCACCGGCGTGGCCGCCGCGGTGCTCTCGGTGTCGTCGCCCGGCGTGCACTTCGCCGGAGACTCGCTCACCAGGAACCAGGCCGCGCGCGACCTGGCGTGCCACGTCAACGACGAAGGCGCGCAGGTGGTCGCCCGGCGACCGAGCCGGTTCGGGCTGGCCGCCACGCTGCCACTGCCCGACGTCGACGGCGCGCTCGCCGAACTGGCGCGGGCGTTCGACGAACTCGGCGCCGACGCGATCACGTTGCACACTAACCAGAACGGCCGCTACCTGACCGATCCCGCGTTCGGCCCGGTGCTCGCGGAACTGGACGCCCGCGCCGCCGTGGTGACACTGCACCCGACCTCGCCGCCGGGCTGGGAACGCACCGCGCTGGGCAGGCCGCGTCCGATGGTCGAGTTCCTGTTCGACACCACCCGCTGCGTCCTCGACCTCGTTCTGAGCGGCACGCTGGACCGCCACCCGCACATCCGCTGGATCGTCCCGCACGCCGGGGCGGTGCTGCCGGTCCTGGCCCACCGCGCGGCAGGAATGTCCTTCCTCACCGGCGATCCTGTCGACGTCCCGAGCGCTCTCGGCAGGCTCTATTACGACCTGGCAGGGGTTCCGCTGCCGGTGGCACTGGACGGCCTGCTCGCCGTGGCCGGGCCGGACCGGCTGCTCTACGGCAGCGATTTCCCCTTCACGCCGGCACCTCTGGTCGCGGGACTGGCCGAAGGGTTGCGACAGGCACCGGCCCTGCACGAGGCGTTGCTCAGCCCGGGACCGAACTCGCCGGGCGCAGCGTTGTTCCCGCGCCTCGCCACGGACGTCGAGGAGCACCGATGATCGCGAAGGACGAGACCGGGCCTACTCGCCGCACCGTGCTCAAACGCGTGGGGCTCGGCGTGGTCGGCGCCGGGGTGGTCGCGGCGGTGGGAGTGCCGGTGGTGAAGAACCTGACGAAGAAGGACCCGCCGGTCACGTCCCTGCCGCGCACAGCGCCGTTGCGGATCGACCAGGTCACCGTCGTCGATCCCCGGGACGGCAGCAGGAGTCCCGGGATGTCGGTCGTCGTCCGCGACGGCCGGATCGCCTCGGTGTCGGCCACAAAGGACACACCGGCTACCAAAGACATCTGGACCATCAGTGGCGCGGATCGGTTCGTGGTCCCCGGATACAACAACATGCACACCCACGTGCTCCAGGAAGAACGCGCGAGCCTGTTCCTGGCCACGATGCTCGCCGAGGGCACCACCGGCATGCGTCAGATGGCCGGCAACGACGACCTGTTGCGCTACCGGGCGGAGAGCCGCCTGCCGCTGGGCCTGCACGCACCAGGACTGCTCGGCATGCCCGGCGATCTCCTGATGCCGTGGAACGCCGGCTCGGTCGAGGAGGTCCGCGAGGAGATCACCCGCCAGAAGGACCTCGGCGCGGACTTCGTCAAGCTGATCTCCGTGGACCGCGACGTCTTCTTCGAGGCGGTCGAATGGGCCCACCGGCAAGGCATGAAGATCGCCGGGCACCTGCCGCCCTCGGTCAGTCCGAGCGAGGCCGCGCGGGCGGGCTACGACTCGATGGAGCACCTGGGCACCGGCAGTTGCATGTGGATCGAGTCGTCGTCCCAGGAGGAAACCCTGCGCGGGCAACAGGATCTCAGCGGACCGGTGCCGGGGTGGTTCGCGAACCTGCCGTTCGCCGGATGGCTCTTCTCCACCGACGTCGTCACGAACGTGACCGCGAAGATGCTGATCAACCCCGCGGTGTCCAACTCGCCGGAGTCGGTCGGCCTGATGCGGCGCGCGCTGGACTCCTTCGACGAAACAGCCGCGCAGGAGATGGTGCGGCACTTCGCGGAGAGCTCCACCTGGCAGACGCCGACCCTGGTCCGGCTCCGCACGCAGTACCTGGTCGACCATCCCGAGTACGACGACCACCCGTGGATGAAGATGTTGCCCGCGAAGACGGTCAGCGACTTCCGGGACGTGCGGGCGCAGTTCACCGCGCTGCCCGCCGACACCCGCGCCACCTACCACCGGTACTACGACATGTCCCTGCGCATGGTGAAGCGCCTGCACGACGCGGGGGTGCCGATCCTGACCGGAACGGACGGACCGGGCGCGAACCCGGCGGACCTGCACACCGAGTTCCGCGAGCTCGCCGCGGCCGGACTGCGACCACTCGACGTCCTGCGCACCGTCACCACGGAACCGGCCGCCTACCTCGGCCGCACCGACCGGATGGGCGCCGTCGCCGCCGGCATGGACGCCGACTTCCTGCTCCTCGACTCCGATCCGCTGGAGGACGTGCAGAACCTCGCGTCGATCGCCGCCGTGGTCCGGGCCGGTCACTTCCTGCCCCGGCAGCAGATCGACTCGGTCGTCGAGCAACTCCTCGCGGCGGCGCCGTGAGTTCGCGGGTCAGCGGCCGGAGGTGCTCCCCGCGGTCCCTGCCTCTACGGTGACGTCAGCGCTGGGACAGGGAGTTTTCGCATGGTGAGGCTGGACCGGCTGGTCAACGTTCTGGGCGGGTACGGGGTCCGGTTGTGTTGTTGCCCGGTGCCGCGATCGGCGGAACTGCGTGGAGTCGTGCTGCGCGATGCCGCGGACGACCGCGCCGAGGTCGGCGACGTGTACCTCGCCGTCGGTGCCGGGTCCGTGGCCGAGGCTGTGCGCGCGGCGGTGTCGGCGCGGTCCGTCGTGGTGCTCGTCCGAGGCGGCGAGGAGTTCCTGGCGGACGCCGTCGCGGTGGGGGAGTCCGAGGGTGTCGCGGTGATGCTGGCGGATCCGGCCCTGTCGTGGAGCCAGCTGGCGGGGGTCGTCTACGGCCTGGTGCTCGAAGGCAGGGAGACCGAGTCGGGACGCGGTCCCACCGACCTGTTCGCGTTGGCCGACAGCCTCGCCGCGGCCACCGGTGGCGCGGTGACGATCGAGGACCAGCTGTCGCGCGTGCTGGCCTACTCCGGCCCGCAACAGGAGGTCGACGCGGCACGCCTGGAGACCATCATGGGCCGGCAGGTGCCCGAGTGGGTTCGCGAGTTGTTCGACGCGGCGGGGGTGCGGGCGCACCTGCTCGGGTCCGATGAGCCGCTCTTCGTCGCCGGGGAGCCCGCGCGCGGACTGACCGGGCGGATGGTGGTCGCGGTCAGGGTGGGCAGGGAGTTGCTGGGGGCGATCTGGGTGGCCTGCCCGGCTCCGCTGGAAGGTGCTCGGCGCACCGCGCTGACCGACGGCGCCCGGATCGTGGCGCTGCACCTGCTGCGGCTGCGGGCCAGTGCCGATCTGGAGCGGCAGGTGGAGTCGGAGTGGGTGATCCGGCTGCTGGAGGGCACGGCGGACGCCGCGACGGTGATCAGCCAGCTCGGCTTGCCTCCAGGACCGGCCAGGGTGGTCGCGGTGCGCGCGCACGTCGGGGACGAGCGGCACGCGGCCGTGTTGCTGGCGTTCGAGCAGGCGACCACCGGGTTCGGCTGGTCGCGGCCGGGACGAAGCACGTTGGCGGGCAACAGCGTCTACACGATCCTGCCGGGCGAGAAGGTCGCTGCGGCGAGAGAGTGGTTGGCGGCGTTGCGGGCCGCGCTACCCGAGAACGTCAGCACGTCGGCGGGAATCAGCGCGGTCGCTGAGCCCGCGGACCTGCCCGCCGGCCGGCAGGAGGCGGACGAGTGCCTGGCGTTGCACGAGATGCGTGCCGGGGACACGGCTCCGCCCGCCTACGACGAGTCGTGGGACGAGATCCTGCTTCAGCGTCTGCGCACCGCGGCACGGGTCGGCCGGGCGTCGGCCCGCGGTCCCGTGGCCGACCTGCGCAGGCACGACAGCGAACTCGGCACCGACTACGTCGCGACGTTGCGCGCCTGGCTGGAGGCGCAGGGGGATCTGGCGGTGGCCGGTGAACGGCTCGGCGTGCACGGCAACACCGTGCGCAACCGGCTGCGCAAGATGGGCGAGGTGACGAACCTCGGGCTGGACGACGCCGCCAAGCGGGTCGCGATGCTGATCGACCTCGCGGCGACGGTGTCGGAAACCGACAATCGCTGAGCGGCAATTGTAGGAAGTGGACAACCGGTTCGACCTCCGTCCGCAGCATCCTGGAGTCGGGACGAGCGATGACAGGAGGTCGGGATGGACGAGCGCCTTGACGGTGGTCCGCGCTCAGCGGTGGTGGTCGGTGCGGGTGTCGTGGGCCTGTCGACGGCGTGGTTCCTGCAGGAACGCGGTGTGGAGGTGACCGTCGTCGACCGGACCGGAGTCGCGGCCGGCGCGTCCTGGGGCAACGCCGGGTGGATCGCACCCGGACTGGCGATCCCGCTGAACGAACCGGCGGTGCTGCGCTACGGGCTGCGGTCCCTGTTCAACCCGGACGCACCGCTGCACATCCCGCTGACCGCCGACCCGAAGCTCTGGTCGTTCCTGGCGCGCTTCGGCGCCCACTGCCGGTGGCCGTCGTGGACCAGGGCGGTGAAGGCGAACCTGCCCCTCAACGAGGAGAGCATCGAAGCCTACGACGTGCTGACCGCGAACGGCGTCGAAGCGCCCACGATCGACGCCCCGATCACCGCGGTCTTCACCTCTCCCGCACCGGCGGCAGGCCTGCTGCGAGAACTGGAACGGCTTGCGGCGGCAGGACAACCGGTCGACCACACCGCACTGTCCACAGCGGACGTGCGGGAACAGGTCCCGCTGGCGTCGGCCGCACTCGCCGCCGGTGTGCGCATCGACGGGCAGCGCTTCGTCGACCCTGGCGGCTTCGTGCAGGCGCTGGGCCGTGCCGTGGTCGCCCGTGGTGCCACGATCCGTTCTCTGGAGGTGGCCGACATCCGGGCGGACAACGCCGGTGTCACCGTGCGAGCGAAGGACGGCGACACCGTCTCCGCGAACGTGGCGGTGCTGGCCACCGGTGCCTGGCTGCCGAAACTCGCCGCACGAGCCGGTGTCCGCACGCCGGTCCAGGCGGGCCGCGGGTACTCGTTCACCGTTCCGACCCGGAAGCCGGTGCACGGCCCGGTCTACCTGCCGGAGGTGCGCGTGGCGTGCACGCCTTACCAAGGCGGTCTTCGCGTCGCGGGCACCATGGAGTTCCGCGATCCGGACGCGCCGGTGGACGAGGCGCGGGTGGACGCGATCATCTCCTCCGTCCGGCCGTTGCTGGACGGAGTGTGGTGGGAGGACCGCACCGACGTGTGGGTCGGTCCCCGTCCGGTCACTCCGGACGGTCGCGCGCTCATCGGTGTGACCCGCTCGCCGGGCGTCTACGTCGCGGGCGGGCACGGCATGTGGGGCCTGGCGCAGGGCCCGGTCACCGGACGGTTGCTGGCGGAGCAGATCACCACCGGCAAACAGCCCGCCGCCCTGCGCGAGTTCGACCCGCTCAGGTGACCGCCCCGTGGAACCCGAGCACACCGACCCGCTGACCGACGGCGAGCGAGCCGAACTGGCGTGGCTGCGCAAGGAGAACGACTTCCTCCGCGTCCAGCGCGACATCCTCCTGGGTGTGGCCACCGGTTACGCCCACGACTTCGAGGCGTTGCGGCGCCGCCACCACTGACCCCTTTCCTGTCCGTGCGGGTCGCGGGTCGACGAACCCGGCCCACGCGGACGCCCCGCCGTCAGGGCGGTACCTCCCCCAGGCCGCCCTGACGGCACTTACTCCTGCCACGGAGGCATGACATGACGAGTACGACCCCGCGCGTGTGGCTGAGCCCGCAGGCGCACCACCGGCTCCGCAACGAACTGATGACCCTGCTCTCGCCGATGCGCACTCGCCTGGGCGAGGAGTCCGGCGAGTCGGACTTCCTGTCCCAGCGGGATCGGGAGGCACGCATCCACCAGATCAAGGACCTCCTCGTCAACGCGATCGTGGGCGAGGACCCTCCGGACGACGGCATCGCCGAACCCGGCATGGTGCTCGCCGTCAGCTTCGACGACACGGGCGAGACGGAGACGTTCCTGCTGGGCGCACGCGGCGCGGAACACGGCACGATCGAGGTCTACTCGCCGGACTCCCCGCTGGGAGCGGCCGTGAACGGTGCCCGCCAAGGAGAGCAGCGCGCCTACCAGACGCCCAGTGGCGCCACGGTCCGCGTCACCCTGCTGAACGCGGTGCCCTACGGGCAGGTGCGTGAGGAGGAGATCCGGTGACACCGGCGCGTTGCGAGCCGTGGCAGGAGGCGTGCCGTGCTCAGTGACCGTGAACGCGAGACCTTGTGCGAGATCGAGCGCAACCTCAGTGAGGAGGACCCGAAACTCGCTGAAACCCTTAAGAGCGCGCGGTTGCGCGCCTCGCACGATCGCCACCGCCGCGCGTCCGGGGCTTTGCTGGTCGTCGCCGCGCTGCTGAGCGTCGTCGCGATGGCGCTCGGGCAGATGACCGGTGCGCTGGCCTGCGCGCTGGTCGCCGGGTGGGCCTGGGGAAGGTGGCAGCGCCGGACCCGATCCGGAACCCGCCGGAGCCGGGCGACTGACTGATCTCTTCACTGCTTTACTATGGTACTAGTAAAGCAGTAAGGAGCTACCGTGTTCGTCTTCCGGCTCGACACCCACTCCGGTGTGCCGCCGTACCTGCAACTCGTCCAGCAGGTCCGCCAGGCGGTGCTGCTGGGCTTCCTCCAGCCCGGTGACCGCCTCCCGCTCATCCGCGAGGTGGTCGAGGACCTGGCGATCAATCCGAACACCGTCGCCAAGGCGTACCGGCAGATGGAGCAGGAGAACCTGGTCACCGGCCGGCCCGGCCAGGGCACGTTCGTCGACGAACAGCAGTCGGCCGCGATGTCGGCGTCGACGTACACGTCGTTGCACCGCGGCCTGGCGACCTGGTTGCGCCGCGCCTACGCGGCCGGTCTCGACGAGCAGGCGGTCAACGCGCTCTTCACCTCCGTGCACCAGCGGACGAGGAACGAGGGCGTGGCGTGACGGCGACCCAGTTCGCGCTGCGCACCGACGGCGTGGGCAAGCGGTACCGGAAGGGCTGGGCGCTGCGCGACTGCACCCTGGCCCTGCCCGCGGGCGGCGTGATCGCCCTGGTCGGACCGAACGGCGCGGGCAAGACCACGCTGTTGCGCCTGGCCGTCGGGTTGCTGGCCCCGAGCACCGGCACGGTGGAGGTCCTCGGCCACGACGTCACCGCCAGCACCCCGCACACCCTGTCCCGGGTCGGGTTCCTGGCCCAGGACCACCCGCTGTACAAGCGCTTCACCGTCGCCGAGATGCTCCGCTTCGGCCGGGCCTGCAACCTGAGGTTCGACCAGGGGCTGGCCGAGCGCAGGCTGGCGAAGCTCGGCATCCCGCTCGACCGCAGGGCCGGCACGCTCTCCGGCGGGCAGCAGGCCCAGGTCGCGCTGGCTCTGGCCCTGGCGAAGCGGCCGGACCTGCTCGTCCTCGACGAGCCGGTCGCCAGCCTCGACCCGTTGGCCCGGCACGAGTTCCTTCAGGTCCTCATGGGCGCGGTGGCCGAAGGCGGGGTGACCGTCCTGTTCTCCTCCCATGTCGTGCACGAGCTGGAGCGGGTCTGCGACCACCTGATCGTGCTCAACAACGGCCGGGTGACGCTCACCGGTGACATCGACACCCTCCTCGCCGAGCACCGGCTGCTCGTCGGCCCGCGCACGGCCACCGACCTCGACCGGGCGGGCGCCGTCGTGGAGGCAGTCCACAGCGACCGGCACACGACCCTGCTGGTGCGCGACGGCGCGCTCCCGGCCGCGCCGGGGTGGCAGGCCCAGCCGGTCGCGCTGGAGGACCTGGTGCTGGCGTACCTGCGCCGGCCGTCCGAGCCGAGCACCGCGGACACGTCGGAGGTGACGGCATGACGTGGTTGATCTGGCGCCAGCACCGGGCCGAGGTCTGCGTCCTGGGTCTGATCGTCGGCTTGTTCGGCGTCGCCCTGCTGGTACTCGGGTCGCAGGCCCACGACCTGTTCCCCGGCGGTCCCGCCCTGTGCGCGGGAGACGCCCGCATCAGTGAGGCCTGCACGGCCTCCTTCCGCCGGCTCGACGACGAGTACGGGTACGTCGAGAACCTCCTGGCGGCCTTCTACCTGGTCCCCGTCGTCATCGGCGCGTTCCTCGGCGCGCCGCTGCTCGCGCGCGAACTGGAGGACGGCACCTGGCAGCTCGCCTGGACGCAGGCCGTGCCTCGGATGCGCTGGCTGGCGGCCAAGCTCGTGGTGCTGGCCGGTGTCACCGTCGCGCTCACCGGCATGTTCACCGCGGTGCTCACCTGGTTCCGCGAGCCGTTCGACGCGTGGGAGGGGCGGTTCCAGTACGACGCCTTCGACCTGCAGGGACTTGTTCCGGTGGCGTACGCGCTGTTCGCGTTCGGCGTCGCCACCGCCGCCGGGGCGATCCTGCGGCGCAGCCTGCCCGCGTTCGGCGTCGCGTTCGGGGCGTTCCTCGCCGCCCGGATGCTGGTGGCGCTGGTGGCCCGTCCCGCCTACGCCACCCCGCTCACCAGCACGGAGCCGGTCCCCGCCGGTGGCGCGAAGGACCAGGCCGGGCACCTGCCCGGCTTCGCCGACTGGACGATCGAACGCGGTTACGCGGACGCCACCGGGCGCAGGCTGAGCTCGCCCGAGTACTACGAGCTGGAGGGCGCCGCCGACCGGGCGGGCACCAACCTCAACCAGTTCCTGCACGCGCGGGGCGTCCAGCGGTTCGAGGTCTACCACCCGGCCGACCGGTTCTGGACGTTCCAGCTCATCGAGACGGCTCTGTTCGTCGCCGTCGCGGCGGTCCTGATCGGTGTGGTGGTGTGGCGGGTGCGGCGCCGCGTCATCTAGTGCCTTGAACGTTCTACGGCCGCGCCGATGCGTCCTGCCCGTTCTCGAAGTACGACACCAACTCCGGGGCGAGGTCTTGCACCTCGTGCGGGACGCCTCCGGCGCGGAGGGACTCGGTGGCCCGCACGCCGGCGGCGACGGCCATGCGCGCGGCGACGGGTGAGGTGTCCGTGATGCCGCCTTCCCGCGCGAAACGCAGAAATTCGGCTACGAGGAGCGGATCGGCACCGCCGTGTCCGTCGTCGCCCTCGTCGTCCGGCACGTGGTACTGGAGGTCGGCCTCGTCGCTGTAGTACGAGCGGCGGGAGTTCCAGACCTTCACCACGGAGCCGGGGCCGTCGCCGAAGTTCTCGAGGCGGCCGGCGTCACCGATGACGGTGTAGTTGCGCCAGTAGTCCGGGGTGAAGTGGCACTGCTGGTAGGCGGCCAGCACTCCGTTGTCCAGGCGCAGGTTGACCAGCGACACGTCCTCGACGTCGATGACGGGGTTCAGTCCGCGCTGGGTGTGCGGCGGCCAGTTGCCGTTCTCGGTGTGCCAGTCGGCGTGCTTGGGCTCGCCGGGCGGACGCCGGTGCGGGTTGTCGCCGTAGACCATCAGGTCGCCGAAGGCCTGCACCTGGCGGGTGTAGCTGTTCGCGAGCCAGTGCAGGACGTCGAGGTCGTGGCTGGCCTTCTGCAGCAGGAGTCCGTTGGTGTAACGGCGTTCGGCGTGCCAGTCCTTGAAGTAGTAGTCGCCGCCGGAGCCGACGAAGTGCCGTACCCACACCGTTTTGACCTGGCCGATCTCACCTCGCGTGATGATGTCGCGCATCAGGCGGACCACCGGCATGTGCCGCATGTTGTGCCCGACGTACAGGCGGCTGCCGGTCTCGTAGGCGGTGCGCAGCAGCTCGTCGCACCGCTCGATCGTGATGTCCAGGGGCTTCTCGACGAAGACGGGCTTGCCCGCCTTGAGGGCCTGGCACGCGAGGTCGGCGTGGGTGTGGTCGGGGGTGAGGACCACCACCGCGTCCACGTCCGGTGACTCGATCACCGCCCGGTGGTCGGCGGTGACCAGTGCGCCGGGGAAGGCCTCGTCCGCTTCCGCCCTCATGGCCGCGTCGTGCTCGGCCAGTGCGACGACCCGGCTGCCCGCGCCGGGGCGGTGGGCGATGCGGGCGATGGACCCGCGAAGCCCGAAGCCGAGGACGCCGAGACGGAGGTCGCGGTAGAGATGGGTGTTCATGGGAAAGCCTTCCGCGCGGCGCGAATGGTGGGGTGGGGAAGGCGGCCCGGGACCGGACGCCCCGAGCCGCCCTCGGTCAGCTCACGGTGATCTTGTCGATGTCCGGTGCCCAGCCGGAGGGGTTCGAGATGGTGACGGTGTTCCCGCCGCCGGCGCGCAGAACCATTGACACGGTGGTGGTTCTCGTCGTGTTCCAGTCCGGAGTGGACGGGAAGGTGACGGTCTGGGAGGCCAGGGCGTTGGCCTGGATCCGTGCGGTGCGGGACTCCTGGGAGGCGTAGTGCAGCGTCACGGTGCGCGTCCCACCGGTGCCACCGTCGACGTTGTTGAACCTGAGGGTGCCGCTGTTGCCGATGTAGCCGACCTTGCTGCCGCCGGAACATCCGCCGCACGCACTGGTGACGGCGCCGCCCGCCAGGGTGTTGCCCGTGGCTTCTGCCTCGTAGCTCCCCGTGGACTGGCCGGCGCCGACGGTCATCCCGCCGAGGTCGAGCCATCCGTCGGCGTTCTGGCCCGCGTTGGCGAAGCGCAGCTTCTTGGCGTTGGCGTTGATCGTCTCCAGTGGATTCTTGGCCTTCAGGACGAGCCGGTAGCCGCCGGTGTTCAGACCGGACAGGTCGACCGGGGCGTCGAAGTACCGGGCGTAGCCGAAGTCCCGGTAGGTGGGGTCGGCGCCGACTCCCCAGTCGGGGAAAGCGCGGATGCGGGTCGGCTGGATCTGCCGCAGGTCCCAGGAGGTGTCCCACGTCCTGACCACGTTGCCGGCCGAGTCCTTCAGACCGAGGCTGACGGTCCAGGGGTAGTAGAACGGGGCCACGCCGGTGTTGTCGATCTGCACGCCGACCTTCGTGGTGCCCTGCGCGGTGTTGTGGAAGTAGGCGTTGCGGACGGTGAGGTTGTAGCCCATCAACCGGACCGCCGCGGCCACGTTGGGATCGCCGGGGGAGTACTCCAGGCTGCGTTCGTTGATCTTCCACGTGGTGTGCTCGAGCTCGATGCACGCCTTCATGTTGTCGACGGGGCCGGAGCCTCCCGGCCAGTTGGCGAACGCGACGGACTGGATCTCCGGGCGGACCTCGCCGCCCATCGAGGCCGTGGTCCACCGGTTCTCCACGCCGTGCTCCAGTGCCTTCTGCAACTGGGCCCAGGACGCGCCGCCCATGGAGACCGGCAGCGTCACGCCCTGGCCGCTTTCGCGGTAGCAGAACGAGTCGTCGTGGTAACCGATGCGCGGCAGGGTGTCGGCGGCACCGCCCGCGTTGTCCGCGTAGCGCAGTTCGAGCCTGGTGCGGGTGAACGCGCGGTTGTAGGTGTTGAGGATGTCGGCGGCGTTCGCGTCGGTGGGCATGTAGTTGGGATAGGTGTCGCCCGAGGTGTCGGTGTCGTAGGGCCAGGTGTGCCACTCACCCCACAGGCCGATCAGTCCCAGGTGGATGTAGCCGAGCCGGGGGTCGCCGTCGTAGCGCGCGCCGAACGCGGTGATGAAGTTCTTGAGCCCGGTCATCAGGAACGGGTTGTCGTAGTCGGGACTCGTGGTGTCCCAGTAGGCGTTGTGCCGCATGGGGACCTGTCCGTTGAAGCACGCGGGGATCGCGTTGCCGGGATGGGTGCCCGTGCCGCCGCCGGGATACTCCATGTACAGGCGGATCGCCGCGTGGTTGCCGGCCGCCGCGATGGTGTTGAGCGCGTTGTCCACGATGCCCCAGTTGTAGCTGGAGCAGTTGTTCGGGTCCGTCATGACCTCGGACAGGCCGAAGTAGGCCCACGTCAGCGAAAGCGGGTAGCCGGCGTTCGGGTCGGTGCCCGGCTGCAGGAACCGGGCGAACCCCTTGAGCGGGTTGTCCAGCGGCGCGTCGGCGAGGGCGTGGGCGGGCAGGCTCGGATCCGGGGCGGGGCCGGGGGCGGGCCGGGCCGGCACGCCCTGCGCGGACAGGTCCGCGGCCTGGGTGAGTCCGGGCGTCGCGGCGGGCAGCAGGGCGACAGCCGCGGCGCACAGGGCGGCCACCAACCTCCGGCTTCTGGGCGTGGCGGTGGACATGGAGCGACCTCCAGGGGATGAGGAGAGCTGCAGGGTCCCAAATAGTTCCGCTTGAGGATTGACAAAGTTTCACTATTCCTCATCAATATGTAGCAACAGCGCCCCACTGGCAAGAGGTGAGGTGCGAAGGTCCCGATGCGGAGGCGTGTCCATGGGCGCCGGCAAGACTGCTGCACCGCCGCGGCGACGCGACGACCGCAAGGTGGCGTGGCTGTTCCTGGCGCCGGTGCTGGTGGGGTTCGTGCTGTTCTACGCGTACCCGACCGTTCTGGGCGTCTACTACTCGCTCACCGACTACGGCATGTTGGCGGCACCGAAGCTCGTCGGCGCGGAGAACTACCGCGACCTCGTGGACGACGACAAGTTCTGGAACGCGCTCAAGGTCACCGGCTACTACGTCGTGCTGAACATCGTTTCGCAGACCGTGCTGGCCCTCGGTCTGGCCACGTTGATGCACCGCCTGACCCAGTCGGTGGCGATCCGCGCGATGCTGCTGGTGCCCTGGCTGGTCCCCAACGTCACCGTGGGCCTGCTGTGGATGTGGATGCTCGACGCCAACCTCGGCTTCGTCAACCACGCCCTGGGTGCGATGGGGTTGGGCGCCACCGGTTTCCTCACCTCGCCGACGTGGGCGATGCCGACCGTCGCGGGCATCAACACCTGGGCCTACGCCGGCTACACCGCTCTGCTGCTCTACGCGGGCATGCTGCAGATTCCCCGCTATCTGTACGAGAGCGCCGCTCTGGACGGCGCGGGCGAGTGGCGGATGTTCACCCGCATCACGCTGCCGCTGCTGCGCCCGGTTCTGGCGCTGGTGCTGGTGGTCTCCCTGATCGGCTCGTTCCAGATCTTCGACACCATCGCGGTGACCACCAAGGGCGGGCCGGTCGGCGCCACCAGGGTCATCTACTTCTACATCTACGAACAGGCGTTCACGAACTTCCGCATGGGCTACGCCTCCGCCATCGCCGTCGTGCTCGCGCTGCTGCTCGGGGTGCTGACCGCTGTGCAGATGCGGCTGCTGCGCGCCTCCCGCTCGGACCTGGCATGAGGAGAGTGCCCATGACCTCCGCCCGCACCCGGATGCCGCTGAGCCAGATTCCCTTGGGCCGCATAGCCGCCTGGGCGTTGCTGGCCGTGGCCGCGGTGGCGACGATCTTCCCGTTCTACTGGATGGTGCGCACCGCGCTCACGCCAGCGGCCGACCTGTACACGGACGCCACGGGCCTGCTGCCGGAGCACCCCACGGCGATCAACTTCCTGCGCGTGCTCGGGCTGACGACCCAGCAGGAGGCACGGGCGGCCGGCGGGTCCGGGGCCAAGGTCGACTTCCTGCGCTACCTGGTCAACTCGTTCGTCTACTGCGGACTGATCACCGTCCTGCAGACGCAGTGCTGCGCCATGGCCGGCTACGCGTTCGCCCGGCTCCGCTTTCCCGGCAGGGACCTGGTCTTCGGCGTGCTGATCGCCGCGCTGATGGTGCCGCCGATCTTCACCCTGCTGCCCAACTTCGTGCTGGTGAAGAACCTCGGCTGGCTGAACACCTTCGCGGGCATGGTCGCCCCGAGCGTGCTCATGACGCCGTTCGCGGTGTTCTTCCTGCGCCAGTTCTTCCTGTCGATCCCCCGTGAGATCGAGGAAGCGGCCACATTGGACGGTGTGGGCGGCTGGGGCATGTTCTGGCGCGTGGTGCTGCCGATGAGCCGCGGCCCGTTGCTCACCATCGGGCTGACCACCGCGGTGTGGTCCTGGAAGGACTTCCTGTGGCCGTTGCTGACCGGCCGTGACGAGAAGACCAGGGTGCTGACCGTCGCGCTCGGGATCTTCCAGCAGCAGTCTCCCAACGTGCAGCCCGACTGGACCGGGCTGATGGCCGGTTCGACGCTGACGGTCCTGCCCGTGCTCGTCCTGTTGATCTTCCTCGGCCGCCGCCTGGTCGAGTCCCTCAACTTCACCGGCATCAAGTGAGCCGGCCCGATCCGAGAGGCGAACCACCCATGCGATCGACACGACGGCGCGCCGGCGCCTTCCTGCTGAGCCTGGCCCTCACCGTCCCCCTCGCCGCCTGCTCGAGCGGCGGCGACGGTGCCGGAGGCGCGACGACGCTGGACTACTGGCTGTGGGACGACCGGCAGCTGCCCGCCTACCAGGACTGCGCGGACGCCTTCCACGCCGCGAACCCGGACATCACCGTCAAGATCACGCAGACGGCCTGGGCCCAGTACTGGCAGAACCTCACCACCCAGCTCGCCTCGGGCGACGCGCCCGACGTGTGGACCAACCAGAGCACCTACTACCCGCAGTTCGCCACCCAGAACCAGCTCCTGGACGTGGAACCCTTCGTCAAGCGCGACAACGTCGACCTGTCGGCCTACCAGCCGGGTCTGAGCGAGGTGTGGGTCAAGGACGGCAAGCGCTACGGCCTGCCGAAGGACTGGGACACGATGGCTTTGGTGGTCAACACCGGCCTGCTCGGCAAGCAGGGTGTCGACCCCGCGCAGCTGGAGAACCTCACCTGGAACCCGTCCGACGGCGGCACGTTCGAGCAGGTGATCGCCAAGGCCACGGTGGACGCCAACGGCCGCAACGGTCTCGATCCCGCGTTCGACAAGAACAGCGTGCAGGTCTACGGGTTCCTGCCCGAGTGGGCCGACGGCGCCAACGGGCAGAACGGCTGGGCGATCTTCGCCGCCGCCAACGGGTTCAGCTACCTCGACAAGAACCCGTGGGGCACCCATTACAACTACGACGACCCGAAGCTCGCCGAGACCATCGGCTGGTTCAAGCGTCTGATCGACAAGGGGTACGCGCCCCGTCTAGACAAGCAGTCCAGCGTCGCCAACTCCGAGCTGCTCATCGCGGGCAAGGGCGCGATCACGATCGCCGGTTCGTGGACCATCCTCACCTTCATCGACCCGAAGGTGAAGCAGGAGCTCGCCTTCAAGCCCCTGCCGACCGGCCCGCAGGGACGCAAGAGCTCCATCAACGGCCTGTCCGACGCGATCTGGGCCGGCAGCGAACATCCGGACCAGGCCTGGAAGTGGGTCAGGTTCCTGGGCTCCGCCGACTGCCAGAACCGCGTCGCCGAGCGCGCCGTGGTCTTCCCCGCGATCAGCAGCGCCAGCCAGAAGGTGGATGCCGCGCACAAGGCCGCGGGCCGCGACGTGCACGCCTTCACCGACGCCGCGAAGAAGGACACCTTCCTGCTGCCCGTCACGGAGCACGGCACCGAGCTCAACCCGATCGTCCAGGACGCCATCCAGTCCGTCATCCTCGGCGACGCCAAGGCAGAGGACGCGTTGAAGGAAGCGAACAACAAGGTCAACGCCCTCTTCAAGTAGCCGGTACGTCGTCTCGCGAGAGGACACCCATGGCCCAGTTCCTGACCGTAGGCGGCCGCACGTTCGGCGCCGAGCTCGAGGGCAGTGCCGTTCCGCGACTCGTCAACGGAGGTCTGCTGCTGCCGCCCGGGAGGGTCGCGCTCCTGCACGGACTCGGCGACGCGTTGTTCTACCGGCACGGACACAACTCCTGGAGTCCGTGCGGATGGCGCCGTCTGTCCGACGTCCCCCTGCGCATCGCCAGCGCGGAGCGCCGCCTCACGGCGGACGACACCACGTGGGACGACCCCGGCCGCCACCACTCGTCCGCGGTCGCCGCACTGGAGGGACCTGACGGGAAGGTGCTGCTCCTGGGAGCCCTGGGCCTGGGTGTGCCCCGGCTCGCCGCAGACCGGGACACCCTCGTCGGCTGGTACGAGTCCGGCGGATCCCCGTGGCTGCTCGCGTACGGCGAGGAGGACGAGGTCTTCGCGGCCTACGCGGAGCACCTCGGCGCCCGCCTGGGGCACAGCGCCAAGCGGGCCGGCAACGTGTGGTGCAGCTGGTACGCCTACTACGAGAACATCACCGAGGAGCTGCTCGCCAAGGACGTCAAAGCCTTGCAGGGCCTGCCTTTCGACGTCGCCCAGATCGACGACGGCTGGGAGGAGCAGGTGGGGGACTGGCACGCCAACCACAAGTTCCCCGCCGGGATGCGCGCACTGGCGGACCGGATCACCGACGCGGGGCTGCGTCCCGGTCTGTGGCTCGCCCCGTTCATCGTGCACCCCGGCTCGCGGACCGCGCGCGAGCGACCGGAGCTCCTGCTGCGTGACGCGGGCGGAGCGCCGGTCGTCGCGGGGAACAACTGGGGGACCGGGTACTGGACGCTCGACCTCACCCTGGGCTCGGCGCAGGAGCACCTGCGGGAGACCGTCCACCGCGTGACCCACGAGTGGGGGTTCACCTACCTCAAGCTCGACTTCCTCCAGGCCGGCACCACGCCGGGGGCCCGCTCCGCCGACGTGGACCGCGAAGAGGCGTACCGGTCCGGCCTGCGCGCCATCCGGGAGGCGGCGGGGGAGGACGCCTACCTGCTGGCCAGCGGCGCACCGCTGCTGCCGTCGCTCGGCCTGGTCGACGGGCTGCGCAGCGGACCCGACGTCGCCCCGATGTGGGACCACTACGCCACGCAGGACCCGTCCGACGCGTTGGCCCGCAACGCCGTCGTCAACACCCTGCACCGCCTGTGGCACGCTCCGCTGCTCGAGGTCGACCCGGACGTCGTGTACTTCCGCAGCCGCCTCAACCTGCTCACCGACCGGCAGCAGGGCTGGCTGCGCGACCTGGCCGACATCTGCGGCTTCCGCGCGATCTCGGACCCGCCCGGCTGGTTGCGCCCCGACGAACTGGAGGCGATGACCCGGTACCTGGACCACCGGCCCGACATCCGGAGGCTGGGCCGCTACCGGTTCTCGCTCGACGGCCGCGAGGTCGACTTCACCCCGGCGGTCGACCCGGACGTGGAGCAGGTGTATCCGATCGCCTGAGCCCGGCGCGCGACCGGACTTAGTAAACTGCGTAGCATTATTCAGAGGTGGCTACGCGCTTTTCAGAGGGGCACAGCATGGCGATGAGCGGAACGGACCTCTCCCGGATGCGGGAGCTGAACCAGCTGTCCGTCCTGTGGGCCCTGCGCGGCACCGCGCCCTCGACCGTCACCGAGCTCGCGGGCCGGACGGGCCTGTCCCGGCCCGCGGCGGACGTGCTCGTGCAGCAACTGGTGGCCGACGGCTGGGCGGAGGTCGAGGAACCGGGGGCCAGCAGCACGGTCGGACGTCCCGCCCGGCGCTACCGCTTCCGCGCCACCGCCGGACACGTGCTCGGCATCGACATCGGCGTGCACAAGATCCTCGTCATGCTCTGCGACCTGGAGGGGAACCTGGTCGGGTCGCTGCGCCGCCCGGCCGACCCGCAGGCCGGTCCCGACGAGCGGCTCGCGGCCGTGGACCAGACCATCGACGACGTGCTGCACGAGGCCGGCATGGCCGCCGCCGACCTCTGGGCGATCACCGTGGGAGTGACCGGCCCGGTCGACGAGAGCGGGCGCACCATCGTCGCCACCCCGCTGCCGGGGTGGCGCGACGCCGATCCCGTCGCCCACCTGCGGACGCGGTTCACCTGCCCGATCCGGGTGGAGAACGACTGCAAGCTCGCCGCGGTCGCCGAACGCTGGAAGGGCGTGGCCCAGGACGCGGACGACATCGTCTACCTGCTCGCCGGGCTGCGCACCGGCGCGGGCCTCATCATCGACGGCACCCTGCGCCGCGGTCACGGCGGTGTGGCGGGAGAGATAGGAGCACTCAAGGCGGTGCGCTGGCTCAACGCGCCGGGCCACCTCACCGCCTACCCCGGAGCGCCTTCGGGCGCCAAACCCGGCGAGGCCGCGGCCTGGGTGTTCCAGGCGGCGCGGGAGGGCGACAGCGCGGCGAAGACGGCCGTCCAGCGCTACATCCGCGACCTCGCCGTCGGCGTCGCCGCGCTCGTGCTCACCCTCGACCCGCAGATCGTCGTCTACGGCGGCGGCTTCTCCCGTTCCGCCGACCTCGTCCTCGACCCGTTGCGCCGCGAGCTCGCCAAGCACTGCCTGCGCGTACCGGAACTGCGCGCGTCCACCCTGCGCGACGAAGGCGTCGCGCTGGGGGCTCTGCGACTGGCACTGGACCAGGTCGACAACACGTTGCTCAGCAGCGAACTCGCCGCGCCGGTCGCGCCCCAGTTCTCCTGACGCGACCGTCCACAGTGCACACCGCTGGATACTCGCGTCCGGTCAGGCCTGCACGACCTGAAGCCCGCGCTCGCGGAACCGCCTGACGTCGTCCTCGTCGGCGCCGGTGTCGGTGATCAGCACGTCGATCGCCGGCGTCGCGCAGATCGAGGCGAACGCCCGCGCCCCGATCTTGGAGGAGTCCGTCACGACCACGACCTTGCCGGCCCGCTCGGCCAGCAGCCTGTTGATCGCCGCTTCTCCTTCGTGGTGCGCGGAAGCACCCGCGGCCGGGTCGATCGCGTCCACGCCGAGGAAGGTGATGTCGAGACTCAGTTCGTTGAGGATCTTCTCCGCCAGCGAGGACATCAGCTCGTAGGACTGGGCCCGCGCCACGCCGCCCGTCACGACGAGCTTCACCTGAGGCCGCACCGAAAGCTCGTTGGCGATGTTCAACGCGTTGGTCACCACCGTGATCACGGCGTCGCCCTCCGACCGGGCGACGAGGGTTCGTGCGACCTCGGTCGTCGTCGTCCCGCCGTTCAGCCCGACCACCGCGCCAGGCCACACCATCTCCGCCGCCGCCCGCGCGATCCGCTGCTTCTCCTCCGCGTGCCGCACCGTCTTGTAGCGCATCGGGAGGTCGTAAGCGACCGCGTGGGCCACCGCGCCGCCGTGCGTCCGGGTCAGCAGCCGCTGCTCGGCGAGGTGGTCCAGATCCCGGCGGATCGTCGCGCCCGAGACCTGCAGCCGCTCCGAGACCTCGTCCACCTCGATGCGCCCTCGTTCGCCGAGGATCTCCAGCAGCGCGTTCAGCCGCTCATACCTGTTCATCGACGCCTCCAAGCGAACATCATCGCGCACGGAGACCTGCGGCCAGCGCCGCACCACGGCAGCCCGCCAGGCCGCCGAGCGTCGCGCGGACCAGTCGCGGCTCGCGTTGGAACGTCAGACGAGCCGACAGGCCTCTGGCCAGTGGCTCGAGCAGGAGCCGGTCGGCGCCGGACAGGCCACCTCCCACCACCACGACCTCGGGCGCGAGCACGCTCGCCGTCCAGGCCAGTGCCGTGACCAGCCCCTCGACGGCCTCTTCCCACGCGCGGACGGCCTCGGGCTCACCCGCCTCGACCCGGCGCGCGACGTCGACGGCGCCGGAGACCTCCCCGCCGGTCAGGGCCGTGTAGCGGCGGGCGATGGCCGCCGCGGAGGCGACGGCCTCCAGGCACCCCGTGCTCCCGCACAGGCAGGGCTCGCCGTGACCGACGTCGACGTGACCGAGTTCGCCCGCGTACCCGTCGCCGTCGTGCACGTGGCCGTCGGTCACCAGAGCGGACGCGATGCCGGTGCCGATCGGGACGAACAACATCGTGCGCGCGCCACCACCGCCGCCGAGCAGGTTCTCGGCCAGCGCGCCGGCACGCACGTCGTGGGTGAACGCGACAGGCCGCCCGAGGCGATCGGTGAGCAAGTCGGCGAACGGCACGTCCCGCCAGCCCAGGTTCTCCGAGAACACACCGACGCCACGCCGCTCGTCCACGATGCCGGGCACCGCGACGCCCACACGGCCGGACGGCAGTTCTTCCGCCAGATCGCCGACCGCGTCCAGGACTTCCGGCACCACGGAAGGCCCCCGCCGAGGTGTCGGACGCGACCTCGTCTCGAGCACGGTCCCCGCGTCGTCGACGAGCACCGCTTTGATGGCGGTGCCGCCGACATCCACGCCGAGCACTGCCACGGAGTCCCCGATCTGATCGAAGATGCTCATTTGATGCTCTGAGTATGCAGTTGTGGACACCGGCCGATCAAGCCCGACTACGGTCGCGTGATGTCGTCGAGTTGCTGCCGGACGCGTGCGGCGTCGTCGTCGCGGCCCTGTTCGCGGTACAGCTCCAGCGCTTCCCGCCAGACCTCGCGGGCGTGGTCGTGTCGTCCGAGGGCGGCGTAGGGGTGGCCGACGTCGTCGAGGGTGTTCGCGACCTGGTACAGGTTGCCGCGGGTGCGCAGCAGGGCGAGGGCCTGGCGGTAGTGGTCGACGGCCTGGCCGTGGTCCCCGGCGCTGTGGGCGATGAACCCGAGGCTGTCCAGCGTGTCCGCCTCGCCGGCGGGGTTGTGGTGCCGCCGGTGCAGGGCGAGGGCGGCGCGGCAGTGGTCGCGGGCGGTGTCGAAGTCGTTCAGCCGCGCGGCGAACCACCCCACCGCGTTGAGCGCGTCGGCTTCCCACACCGGGTGGTCGAGCGTGCGGTAGAGGTCGAGGGCGCGCCGGGTGTGGTCCAGGGCCTGCCGGTCGTTTCCCCGCAGTGCCCACGCCGCCATGAGCGCCCGGTGGGTGTGGGCCTGTTCGACGTGGTCGTCGTGCCGCCCGGCCAGGTCGAGGGCCCGGTCCAGGTGCCAGGTGGCCTCGTCGTGCCGGCCCAGTCGCGAACAGGCGCTGCCGAGGAACCGGTGAGCGCGGATCCGGTCGGCGGAGCCGGGCAGGTGCGCGGCGGCGTCCAGGGCCGCCTGCCACGAGGTGACCGCGTCGCGCAGGTGCCCCCGCCGGAAGTGGAGGGCGTCCAGTGCCCAGGCGAGGTGCCAGACGACCCGGTGGCGGCCGAGGGCGACGGCGGCGCGCTGGGCGGCGACGAGCGTGGCGTGTTCGGCGTCCAGCCAGGCCAGCGCGGCAGTGGCGTCGGGCAGGGGAAGTGGCTGGACCCCCGGCGCGGGAGGGTCGGGTCGCAGGAGTTCGCGGTGCGGTTCCAGGAGGCGGTCGGCGGCGTGGGCGGTGTGCACGTGGAAGTCCGTCACCCGGACCAGGGCCGCCTCCCGCGCGGACCCGGCGAGGTCGCGGTGGGCTGTGGTGGCGGCGTAGTCGCGGACCAGGTCGTGCATCGCGTACCGGCCGTGCGGCCGCCGTTCGACCAACGACGCGTCCTCCAGAGCCGACAACGCTTTGCGTGCGCGAGCCGAGGACAGACCGGTGAGAGCGGCCGCGGCGGGCAGAGTGGTGTCGGCGCCGGGCGCGACGCCCAGCAACCCGAACACCGTGCGCTGCTCGACGGTGAGCCGGCGCAGCGACCAGGACAGCACGGCGGGCAGGCTCGCGGCGGGATCCGTGTCGTGGTCGAGCATCTCCAGCCCCAGCTCGCGCAGCCCGGCGGCGACCTCCGCCAGCGGGATGGCCGGGCGGGTCGCGGCGTCGCGGGCGGTGATCGACAGGGCCAGCGGGTAGCCCCCGCACAGCTCGACCAGTTCGTCGACGGCGCCGGGCTCGGCGGCGACGCGGCCGGCGCCCAGGCGGGCGGCCAGCAGGGCACGCGCCTCGGCCCGTCCCAGGACGTCGAGGTGCAGGTGGCGGGCGCCGTGCCGGTCGATCAACGAGGCGAGCCTGGTGCGGCCGGTGACCAGCACGGTGCAGGTCGGGCTGCCCGGCAGCAGCGGGGTGACCTGATCGGTGGTGGCGGCGTTGTCCAGCACGATCAGCATCCGCCGCCCGACGGCCAGGCTCCGGTACAGCGCGGCCTGCGCGTCCGGGTCCGCCGGGATCCGGCCGGGATCGACTCCCAGTGCGTCGAGGAATCCGCGCAGCGCCACCTCAGGCGCCATCGGCTCCTGCGTGGGGCTGAACCCGTGCAGGTCCACGAACAACTGCCCGTCGGGAAACCGCTCGGCGTGCCGGTGCGCCCACGCCAGGGCCAGCCAGGTCTTGCCGATCCCGCCGGCGCCACCGATCGCCGAGATCACCACGGTCGCGCCGGCCGCGGACGGCTGCGGGCCCGGCTCGGTCGTCAGGGCCTCGTCGAGGCGGGCCAGTTCGGTGCCGCGTCCGGTGAACCACCGCGGCGGCGCGGGCAACTGCCGGGGCACCGGCAGCTCCGCCTTCGTGGCCGTCCCGGCCGTGATCGCCGTCGGCGGTGGGGTGAGAGCGGGATCGGTGTCGAGGATGCGCTGGTGCAGATCCCGCAGTGCGGTGCCGGGTTCGGTGCCCAGCTGCTCGACCAGCCGGTCGCGGAGCCTGCGGTAGTGGCCCAGCGCGTCAGCTGTGCGTCCGGCGCGGTGCAGGGCCAGCATCAACTGGCCGGCGACGCGTTCGTCCAACGCGTCCTGATCCGCCAGCGTGAGCAGTTCGGGCAGCACCTCGGTGTGCCGTCCGCAGCGCAACGCGACGTCGACGCGGTCGAGCCGGACGGCGGCGCGTTCCCGCTCGAGGCCCGTGCGCACGGCGGCCAGCCACGGGCTGTCCAGGCCGGCGAACGGCTCACCCCGCCACAGCCCCGCCGCCTCCTCCAGCAGTGCCAGCGCCTGTGCGTCGTCTCGCCCGCGCGCCTGTTCCACGAGCCGGTGGAACCGGTGCAGGTCCACCGCCTCCGGATCCACCTCCAGCACGTACCCGCCGCCCCGCCGCACGACCACGACGTCCCCCGCCAGTGCGCGCCGCAGCCGCGAGACGTAGTTGCTCGCCACCGGCCGTGCCCTGTGGGGCAACCGATCCGCCCACACGCGATCGAGCAACTGCTCCATCGTGACGATCCGGTTCGCCTCCACGAGCAGAACCGCGAGCACGCACCGCTGCCGCGCGTGGCCGACCTCCACCGGGCATCCGTCGACGCGCAGTTCCACCTGTCCGAGCACACGCAGCTCTGTCGCCACGATGCCCACCTCCCCGGGCCCTTCCTACCCCGTCTCACGGCCGCTCACCTGGCGATTGCCAGAACTCGGTGAAGTCACGGCGAACCAGGGGCCCATCGTGTGCATCCGTTGGCATCAGCCAACAAGACCAACAGCCAGGGGGAGCAGATGGAACAGCAGCCGAGGAAGATCAGGCGGATGAGCCGGATCGCCGTGCTCGCGGCGATTCCGCTGACGATGGTGCTCACCGCGACCGCCGCGCAGGCGCACTACCAGGAGGACAAGCACGGCAGCGACCGCGGCTGGGTGGACGCCAGCCACTGGACGATCGGCGTCTGCGACAACGAAGCCGACGGACACGGCGTGCGGACCGAGTACCAGACCAGCAACGGCGGCTCGGACCACGTCGGTGACTGGAACGGCAGCGGCAACGCGTGCAACAGCGAGGTCGTCTACGACTTCTCGAGCGTCACCCGGTTCCGGGTCTGCGAGGAGACGGAAGGCTGCAGGCCCTGGAAGAACGCCTGATTCCCAGTGGGACGGAAGAGCCTCCGGCCGGCGTGGGTCCTGGACCCCACGCTCCGGCCGGGGGCTCTCGCCACGTTTCGCCGCAGGCGACTTCTCAGCGGAGCAGGCGGCGCAGCACCTGTTCGAGGTCGGCGTGCTTCGGCTTGCCCGGCGAAACCAGTGCCTGGTAGAGCAACCCGTTGAACATCGCGGTGAGGGCCCGTGCGGTCGTCGTGTCCACTTTGGACTCGAAGGCCTCGGTGAGCATCTCGTCCCACGACGTGCTGGCGGCCCGCAACGCCGGCCGTCGCAGGGCGCCGCCGTACAGCTCGTAGGCGAGCACGCTCGTCTGCCGGTGTTCGCCCGCCAGCAGGAGGATGAAGCTCGCGAGCTCGGAGCTCAGATCGGCGTCCGCCGGCAGTGAGAGCGCCCAGTCGCGCAGACGCGCGACGTTGCGTTCGGCGACGGTGTGCACGGCGGCGTCGAGCAGTTCGTCCAGGCTCAGGAAGTGGTAGGTGGTCGAGCCCAGGGGCACGTCCGCGCGGGCGGCGGCGGTCCGGTGGGTCAGCGCGGGCAGACCGGACTCGGAGATCACCTCGACCGCGGCCTCGATGATCCGCTCCCGGCGGTGCGGGTCGTGCCGCCGTGCCATTCGTCGCTCCCTACCGGTTCGCCGAGCCTCCGCGCAAGAGGCAGTGTCGCGGCAGACCACGATACGGAACGGTCCTGACCGGGGATGTGTACGTAAGTACATTCACCGGCGTGTCCAAGACCTTGACGTCACGGTGGTTGCTGGTGCGGCTGGTCGCCGTCGCCGCGCTCTTCCTGGTGTGGCAGCTGGTCGCGCTGGCCCAGATCTGGCCCGCGGCCGTGCTGCCGAGTCCAGGTCAGGTGTGGCACCAGCTTCTGTCCACATCGGACTTCACGAACGGTCAGGGCGGCTATGCCGGTTCGACGCTGGCCGAACGGCTGGGCGTCAGCCTGCGGCGGGTCGGCTACGGGTGCTTCTACGGAGTGCTGCTGGGCCTCGTGCTCGGTCTGGCGATGGGACTGATCCCGGTGGTCCGTGCGGTGACCGAGCCCGCCGTGGCGTTCCTGCGGGCCCTTCCGCCGCTCGCGTACCTGAGTCTGCTGGTGATCTGGTTCGGCATCGACGAGGAACCCAAGGTCTACCTGCTGATGATCGCCGCGTTCCCGCCGGTGGCGGTGGCCGCCGCGGCCGCGGTGAGCGGGGTCAACCGGCAGTACGTCGAGGCCGCACAGGCGTTGGGCGCCAACGCGTTCGACGTCGTCCGCGCGGTGATCCTGCCCGCGTCGGGGCCGGAGATCCTCACCGGTGTCCGGCTCGCCGTCGGCATCGCCTACAGCTCCGTGGTGGCGGCGGAGACCGTGAACGGCGCCGACGGGATCGGCGGAATGGTGCTCAACGCCCAGCGCTTCAACCAGACCGCGGTGGTCATCCTCGGTCTGTTCGTCATCGGCATCACCGGCCTGATCATCGACTCGCTGATCGTGGCCGCCCAACGCGCGTTGTCCCCCTGGCGCGGACGCGCCTGAGACCGAGGAATCATCATGCCGATCTCGCGCAGGACCATGCTCGCTCTGCTCGCCTCCGCACCGGTGCTGGCCTCCTGCGGGGTGGGCGGCTCGTCACCGGGTGCCCAGAAGAGCGTGCGGGTGGCGTTCCAGAACTTCGCCGACAGCACGCTGCTGGTGAAGGACCAGAAGACGCTCGAGAAGGCGTTACCGGACCACAAGATCACCTGGACGTCGTTCGACTCCGGCGCGAGCATCAACACCGCGTTCCTGAGCGGCGCGATCGACCTCGCGGTGATCGGCAGCAGTCCCGCGGCCGCCGGCCTCTGCCCGCCGCTGAACATCCCGTACCAGGTGATCGAGCTGTTGAACGTCATCGGTGACAGCGAGGCGCTCGTGGTGCGCAAGGCCACCGGGATCACGAAGATCTCGGAGCTGGCCGGCCTCAAGATCGCCGCGCCGTTCAGCTCGACCGCCCACTACAGCCTGCTGGCCGCGCTGGAACTGGGTGGGGTCGACGCGGGCTCGGTCACGCTGGTCGACCTCGAACCCCAGAACATCCAGGCCGCGTGGCAGCGCGGCGACATCGACGGCGCTTACGTCTGGACACCGGTGCTGAGCGTGTTGCAGCAGGACGGCGTGACGCTCACCGACAGCGCGAAACTGGCGGCCGCCGGCAAGCCGACGCTCACGTTCACCGTGGCGCGCAAGGAGTTCGCCGACACCAACGCCGACGTGATCGACAAGTGGCTGGCCGCGACGAACGACGCGCTCAAGCTGATCAAGACCGACCCCGCGACGGTCGCGGCCGCGGTCAGCAGGCAGATCGGCATCGGGGAGGCGGACGCCCTGTCCCAGCTCAAGCAGAACATCTACCTGGACCACGACGAACAGCGCGGTCCCGACTACTTCGGCACCCCGCAGGCGCCGGGGCAACTCGCGAACCGGCTGCTCGACACGGCGGAGTTCCTGCGCGCGCAGAAGAAGGTCGAACAGGTGCCGGACCTGAAGGCGTTCCAGGCCGCGCTGCGAGCACCGGGAGCCGGGAGTGCCTGACGTCGCAGAACTGCGCGGAGTCGAACACGCCTACCTCACGAAGGCAGGCCCGGTGCCGGCGCTCGGCCCGCTGGACCTGGCGGTGGAACCGGGGGAGTTCCTGGTCGTCGTGGGCCCGTCCGGGTCGGGCAAGAGCACGTTGCTGCGCCTGCTGGCCGGGTTCGAGCGTCCGTCCACAGGGGACGTCGAGCTGCTCGGCCACCCGCCGGTGCCGGGCCGCGAGGTCGGAGTGGTCTTCCAGCAACCCCGGCTGTTCCCGTGGAGCACGGTCGCGGGCAACATCACCACGGCGCTCAAGTGGGCGAAGGTGCCGAAGCAGGACCGGCAGGCGCGGGCGGCGGAACTGCTCTCGCTGGTCGGGCTCGACGGTCTCGGCCCGCGCCGCACGTGGGAGATCTCCGGCGGACAGCAGCAGCGGGTCGCCATCGCCAGGGCACTGGCCGCACGTCCGCGGCTGTTGCTGATGGACGAGCCGTTCGCCGCGCTCGACGCCCTCACGAGGGAACGGCTGCAGGAGGACGTGCGCTCGCTCGCCGGCGACGGCAGGTCGGTCGTGTTCGTGACGCACAGCGTCGACGAGGCGGTGTTCCTCGGCAGCCGCGTCCTCGTGCTCACCGACCGGCCGGGCCGAATCGCGCTGAGCCTGCCCGTCGACCTGCCTCGTCAAGGGGTGCCGGCCGACGAACTGCGCGGCTCGCCGCGCTACGCGGCCCTGCGCGGCGAAGTGGGTGCCGCCGTGCGGGCGACCCTGACCTCCCGTCCCGACCAGCTGGTGGAGAAGCGATGACGCTCTCGTTCGAACCTCTGACGATCGCGATCGGCGCGCAGGTGTCCGGTGTGGACCTCGCGGACGGGCTCACGTCCGACGCGACGGCCGCGATCCGGCAGACCCTGCTGGACCGCAAGGTGCTCGTGTTCCGCGGCCAACGGCTCGACCCGTCCGCCCACCGCGCCTTCGCGGCGTCGCTCGGCGAGCTGACCCCGGCCCACCCGATCGTGCCCGGCCTCGACGACGAACACCCCGAGATCTACGTGATCGACGCCGGTGACGGCGGCAAGGCGCCGGAGTGGCACACCGACGTCACGTTCACCCGCACACCGCCGCTGGGCTCCGTCCTGCGCGCGGTGGACCTGCCGCCCACCGGTGGCGACACCTGCTGGACCGACCTGGAAGCCGCCTACCTCTGGCTGTCACCACCGCTGCGCGAGCTGGCGGACAAGCTCGAGGCCGTCCACGACGGGCGCAAGGACTTCGAGGAGTTCCTGCACGTCCGGCGGTCCGGCGAGGGGAACCTCTGGGAGGGCGAGCGGGTCCGGTCGCTCGACCCCGTCACGCACCCGGTCGTGCGCGTCCACCCCGAGACCGGCCGCCGCAGCCTCTTCGTGAACCCCGGCTTCACCACGCACGTCAAGGACGTGTCGGAGACCGAGAGCCGCGCCCTGCTCGGCCTGTTCTTCGCCGCCATCGGCCGGCAGGAGTACAGCATCCGCCACCGCTGGGCTCCCGGTGACGTCGTGGTGTGGGACAACCGCAGCACCGCCCACCTCGCCGTCGACGACTACGGCGACCAGCACCGGGTCATGCACCGGATCACCCTCCGCGGCGACCGGCCCGTCGGCCCGGGAACGGTGGCTGGAACCTGAATCCCGCGGGGCTGCGGGGGAAGTCGCTCCGGCCGAACGGCCACGCGTCGCTCACACGTGGGTGTGGGACGGCTTGTCGTGGTGGCGTTCTGCCTTCTGCCGGCGCTTCCGGTCGAGCAGCCACATGATCGGCGACGCGGACAGTCCGTGCACGAGGATCGAGCCGATCACGACGAGCGCGACGACCCGCCAGAGCGCGTCCTGCTCGGCGAACCGGCCTGCTTGCAGGGCGTAGACGAGGTAGAACAGCGAGCCGACGCCGCGCACGCCGAAGAACGAGATGACGGCTCGTTCCCGAGGGCCGGAGCGGCCGCCGAACAGGCCGAGCCAGCCCGCCAGTGGCCGCACCACCAGGAGGATCGCGGCGGCGACCAGGATCTCGGCCCAGGTGGTCCCCGCCAGCAGGCCGGTGGCCGCGGCGCCGCCGAGCAGGAAGACGATCACCACGGTGAGCATGCGCTCGGCCTGTTCGACATAGCGGTGCAGCACCTGGTGGTAGCCGTCGCGGCGTTCACCGGCCCGGATCGCGCAGGCGCTCACGAAGACGGCGACGAACCCATAACCGCCGATCAGTTCGGTGAGCCCGTAGGCGAGGAACGTCGCGGCGAGGGCGACGAACCCCTCCGCGTGCTCGGCGAGCCGGAACTTCTTCGAGGGCGCCGAGAAGAACAGCTTGCCGAGCGCCCAGCCGATGAGCAGGCCGACGGCCAGCCCTGCCGCCAGCCGCCAGAGCACGTCCAGCGCGAGCCAGCGGCCGAGCCACGCGGAGGGAGCGGCACCGGCGAGGCTGATCGCGATGGCGGCGTAGGTGAACGGGAAGGCCAGTCCGTCGTTGAGGCCCGCTTCGGAGGTCAGCGCGAACCGCGCCTCGTCCTCGTCGGACTCCGGGTTCTCCGCCGGTTCGGCGACCTGGACCTCGCCTGCCAGCACGGGATCGGTCGGGGCGAGGGCCGCCGCGAGGAGGACCGACGCCGCGACGCCGAGGCCGAGCACGCCCCAGCCGAGCAGGCCCACGGCGAGCATGGACAACGGCATGGTGATGGCGAGCAGACGCCAGGTGCTCGCCCACCCGCGCAGGCTCACCACCCGGTTGAGGGCCAGGCCCGCGCCCATCAGCGAGATGATCACGCAGATCTCCGTCAGGTGCAGCAGCAGACCGCTGTGCTCCACGGGATCGGGTGCGGGCAGCGGTTCGACCACGGAGAACGTCAGCGCGCCGGCGCCGAGGAAGAGCATCGGCATGGAGATCGGTACGCGGTCGAGCAGCCGGGGCAGGAGAGCGGCGGCGAGCGTCGCAAGCCCCGCGCCGGTGTACAACAGGGGGCCTGGATCCACGGTGTGCCTCTCGTTCGACCCTCGAACTGGTCAAATACCCCGTGTGGCCGAGCTGAACCGAAGTGGCGGGTACGGCCTGGCGCGCAATAGCCGGGTGAGGCGGGCGGCGGTGGCTAGTGGCGCGTCTCGGAAACGTTGGCGAGGTGATCCACGCTCAGCAGGGCACCACGATGCACCCGTCTGACCGCGAATTCCCCCGGCAACGTTCCGAGCCACACCACTAGTCGCTGCTCCGGAGCGCCTCGAAGGCGTCCGCGACCGTGTCGAAAACCGCGAACGCGTGGTCGAGACCGCTGACCTCCAGCGCGTGCCGCGGGACGTGTTCGGCTGCCACGACGGCGAACCCGACATCGTCTTGCTCGGCGCGTGTGTGAGCCTCGAACAGCGTTGCCAGGCCCGCCGAACCGAGGAAGTCCAGCGCGAGGTCGACGATCAGGATCTCAGGTCGTGCGTCCAGCTGCGACTGCAACACCGACCGCGTGTGCTGGGCGTTGATCATGTCGATCTCGCCTGTCAGCCTCACCAAGGCGACACCGTCGTGGACGATCGTCTCTGCCTGCGCCAGGTGGGTGTTCTCACCACGCTCGCCCATCACAGCTCAACCTTCCGAGCTCGATCCTCCGTGAGTGGGACAAACGCTACGACGCTCGCGCAAGACCCTCAACCGCGGTTCAGGGTCTAACGCTTCTTGAGACCCAGGGCCACGAGAACGCCCAGCAGCAACCCTCCGGCCACGTCGGTCGGCCAGTGGACCCGTGTCCGCAGGCGGCTGTAGGCGACCAGGAGCACCAGCGGCGTGACGAACAGGGCCGCCGCCGGGTCCTCGAGCGCGACGGCCGTGCCGAACGCCGCCGCGATCATCGCGTGCTTCGACGGGAACGACGAGGAGTCCGGATGCTCGGGCAGCGCGCGACGAGCGGGCAGGTTCGTGTGCGGCCTGCGGCGGGGAATGAGCAGGCTCAGCAGGTGACCGAGCGGCATCGCGACCGCGCCGGCCCGCAACGCCAGCACCGCGGTCCTGCGCCTGCCCGACCTGGCCAGCAGCCAGGCGACCGGGAGCCACAGCGCACCACCCCGTGCGGTGATGCTGGCCGCGATCACGACCAGATTGGGGCGTTCGGCTGGGAGCAGTGCGCTGTCCTGTGTGGCCTTCTGGTCCAGCTCTTCCGGCGTCACAGCGCTGGGCTCGCGTCGACCCGGCCGCCTCGGCCGATGCCGCGCACGATCTCCCGGAGCGCGTCCTCCGAACCGAACCTCGGCTTCCAGCCCAGCTCTGTGCGTGCCCGTGACGCGTCCAGCAGCGGCGACTTCAACGCCAGGTCGACCCATCCGGACGAGGTGGGCTGCAGTCGCAGGTGCCAGGTGACGTTCGCCAGCTGCCGCAACACTCCCGGCGCGACCGGCACGTGCCGCGTGCCCAGCGCTTCCGCGAAGGCCCTGGGCGTCATCACGGGCTCGGCCACGAGGTTGACCGCACCGGGCAACCGCTTCGCCACGATCAGCGCCAGCGCGTCGGCGACGTCGTCGGCGTGCACGAACTGCAACACCATGTCGCGCGGCAGCGGCAGCACCGGGATCCGGTGCCGGAACAGGCTTCGCGGCACCAGCCGGCCCAGGAAGTAGTCGCGGATCTCCGCTCCGGCGTCGGACTGCAGGATCAGTCCTGGCCGCGGCCTGCTGATGACGAACCTGTCCTCGAACACGTCCAGCATGTGCTCCACGGCGGCCTTGTGCCTGCTGTACAACGACGTCGTCACGCCGTCGACCGGCCACGTCTCGTCCACCCGGCGGTCCTTGCTCCCCGGCGAGTACGCGCCGACCGACGACATGTGCACCAGGTGCGGCACACCCGCTGCCGCCGCCGCGTCGAACACCCGCGCGGATCCCGCCACGTTCGTCGTGTACATCAGGCGCTCGTCACGGGCGGGCTGAATCAGCCAGGCGAGGTGCACCACGGCGTCCGCGCCCTCGAACGCTGCGCCGAGTGCCTCCTCGGCGCCCTGCCTGCCGATGTCGACAGGGGTCCACTTGACGTCGTAGGGAGGTTCGGCGGCCGGACGCCTGCGGGAGACGCCGTGCACCTCGACGCCGGGCTCCTCGGCCAATCGCCGGAGCAGGGCGGTGCCGACGTTGCCGCTCGCACCCGTGATGACGACCTTCATCGACTCACGTCCAGCACGGTCTCGAGCGAGCCGTCCGCGCCCCTGCCGTGCCACACGACTGCCTTCACGTTCGCCTCCCGGGAGTTTCCTCTGTGGTCTTCCCTCGATTCAGCGAAGCGAACCCCGGGTAGTTCAGACGCGGGTGGTGATGTGCAGTGACCGAGAAGGACTCGCGCAGGGTGACGATGGTGCCGAATGGACCGATGCTCGTCGAAGGACCGGTCGAGATCGTCACCGACGACGGCGTGACGCACACCAGCGACCGGTTCGTGGTCGCGGTGTGCGCGTGCCGCCGCAGCAAGCGTTACCCGTTCTGCGACACCAGCCATCGCAAGCGGGTCCGCAGCGACGACTCGCCCGCCTCCCACGACGACAGCAGGTGAGCGGAGAGCCGTTCTTCGAGCAGTTCGGTCGCCTGGACTCCGAACACCACATCGGACTTGAGCGACGGTTCCTGCTCCAGCAGCGAGCCGATTACGTCGCGACGCATGATCTGCTCGTGCACGGCGTCGGCCTCGATGTGCTCGGTGTAGAACTCGACGCAGCGCGGGTCGGCGTCCAGCCTGGCGAGCGCCTGGGTCATGCGGTGGGCGCTCGGGCCGGTGGTGATCTCGGCGGCGGCGAAGTGGCCGACCAGCGCGCCTCGCAGCGACCGGTGCAGGCCGAACAACGACATCATGTTGACGATCGCGATGGCCGGCGCCGGCACCTCGTCCAGGTAGTGCAGGTATTCCGACCGCATCCCGGCTCCGTCGAGGAGGTCCGCGAACAGCCTTGAGTGCATCCGGTCGGCGCGACCGCCGCCGTACTCGTCGAACTCGACAGCGACCAGCGCCGCCTTGGCCTCGCCGCGCAGCCGGGGGATCACCCAGGCGTGCGGATCGGCTTCCTTGTGGTGGTACACCGAACGGTGCGCGAAGAACTCGCGCATGTGGTCCCAGGTTCCGCTGTCGCGCAGGTGGTGCGACACACCGTTGCCGGGGACCCGCTCGATCAGCAACGTGTCCAGTGCGGCGTCGAGGTCGTCGCCGCCGTCCACATCGGACCGAAGCGCGTGCAGGAAGACGTGCTCGATCCGGGCCCGCAGGCGCAGCAACTCCGGATCCCATTCCCAGGCGGGATTCACGCCGTCGAAGCCGCCGTAGTGCAGCTCGTACAACGTGTGCAACGCGATGGTCAGGTCCTCGCCGTACGGATCGGCGTCCACGAAGGCGATCGCTCGCCCGTCGGGTTCACCGCTGAGCGCGGCGACGACGTGCTCGGAGAGAGGACCTCGTGGCGAGGGAAGTTTCACCCGGTTGTAATACCCGCAGGGGAGACCTTCATACCGGTTGAGAGTCATCACACCTCCTCGGGCCTCCGCGCGGTGAGCAGCGACAGCATCTCCACCAGGTCGAAGTAGCGGGCGATGTCGAGAGCGGACCGAGGTCCCAGGGCGGGGTCCGCTCCCGCGTCCAGCAGCAGTGCGACGGTGCGCTCGGAGCGGCGGAAGACCGCGGCTCCGAGCGCCGTCTGACCCCGGTCGTTGACCCGCGCGGTGTCGGCGCCTCGCTCCAGCAACGCCCGGACGGTCTCCGGATGGTCGTGGTAGGCGGCGAGGACCAGCAGGGAGTCACCCGCGCTGGTGGTGAGGTTCGCCGGTATCCCGGCGTCGACGGCCTCGGCCAGCCGAGCCGTGTCGCCGGCTCGGGCCAGGTCGAACATCGAGCCGAGGAAGGCGAGTTCCTCTTCGGTGAGCGCTTCGGTCACGACCGGACCCCTCAGGCGATCGTCGCCGGGAAGCGTTCCCACACCCGGTGCGCCTCGAGCAGCATCGTCATCGCCTTGAGGACGTCCGCCGGGTCGTTGCCGGTCACGATTCCCGGCTCGGCGGTGTACCCGGCCGCCTCGACGGCGACGCGTCCGCCGCCCCAGGAGCCGATCGCCTTGGCGTGGCGGTAGCACTCCTGGATCATCCGGATGACGCGCGGGTCGATCGCGCTACCCGGCTCGACGGCCTCTCCCGGTGCGTCGGCACCAGCGGGAGGACTGCCCGCGACCAGCAGGGCGTCGAACTCGACCGACCGCGCCGTGAGCAACGTGCGCTGCGCGACCAGACCGCTCTCGGCGTCGAGCGGCCCGCCGGTCGGGGCGATCAGCAGCGGCACCATCCCACCGGCCAGGATCGTCTCGCGGACGGTCCGCACGCCGTCGAGATCGGCCGGATCGACCAGCATCCCGATGACGCGCCCGTCGGTCGGCCAGGTCTGCCCGATCTGCGACAGGACAGGACTCGGCTCGACCTTCTTCGGCCGCACGGTGGCCGCCGGTGCCGGCAGTCCGAGCCCCTTGGCCACCTCGGCGCACAGCGTCCTGTCGACGTTGGCCAGCACGAGCAGCTCGCGTTCCTTGATGGTCTGCTCGTAGCACTTGCCGAGTTCGAAGGTGAACGCGCGCACGACGTGTTCCTTCTCGACCGGGGAGAGGCTCAGCCAGAAGAGTCTCGGCTGCGAGTAGTGGTCCGCGAACGACGTGGGCGACTGCCGGATCTTCGTCGACCTGGGCAACGGCTGCGCCACTTCGACGAACGGCCGATCTTCGGCTCCCGTCTCGAACGGGTTGCCGCCGTCGAGGGTGTTGGGCCGGTACGGGGCTACGCCGGCGTGCACCGCGTGCTGGTGGAACCCGTCGCGGAGCATGTCGTTGACCGGCGCGTGCGGGCGGTTGATCGGGATCTGGTTGAAGTTCGGCCCGGCGAGCCTGGACAACTGGGTGTCCAGATAGGAGAACAGCCGGGACTGCAACAGCGGGTCGTCGGTGACGTCGATGCCCGGCACCATGTTCCCGAGGTGGAACGCGACCTGCTCGGTCTCCGCGAAGTAGTTCGTCGTGTTGCGGTTGAGCGTCATGATCCCGACCGGCTGCACCGGCGCGAGTTCCTCCGGCACGATCTTCGTCGGGTCGAGCAGGTCGATGCCCTCGAACGTCTGCCGGGGCGTGTCCGGGAAGATCTGCAGACCGAGTTCCCACTGCGGGTAGGCGCCGGACTCGATGGCGTCGGCCAGGTCTCGGCGGTGGAAGTCGGGGTCGACGCCGCTGATCATCTGCGCCTCCTCCCACACCAGGGAGTGGACGCCGAGCTTCGGCTTCCAGTGGAACTTCACGAGCGCGGTCTCGCCGTCGGCGTTGACGAGGCGGAACGTGTGGACGCCGAAGCCCTCCATCGTGCGGTAGGACCGGGGGATCCCGCGGTCCGACATGTTCCACATGACGTGGTGGGTGGCTTCGGTGTGGGTGGACACGAAGTCCCAGAACGTGTCGTGCGCGCTCTGCGCCTGCGGGATCTCACGGTCGGGGTGTGGCTTGGCCGCGTGGATGACGTCCGGGAACTTGATGCCGTCCTGGATGAAGAAGACCGGGATGTTGTTGCCGACCAGGTCGAAGTTGCCTTCCCGGGTGTAGAACTTCGTGGCGAACCCGCGGGTGTCGCGGACGGTGTCCGCCGAACCCCGCGAGCCCAGAACGGTGGAGAACCGCACGAACACCGGAGTCTCGACACCGTCGCCCAGGAACGCGGACGTGCAGACGTTCGCAGCCGTGCCGTAGCCCACGAACACGCCGTGTGCGCCGTAGCCGCGGGCGTGCACGACTCGCTCCGGAATGCGCTCGTGGTCGAAGTGCGTGATCTTCTCGCGCAGGTGGTGGTCCTGAAGCAGGGTCGGTCCGCGGTCACCGGCCTTCAAGGAGTGGTCGGTGTCGTACAGCCGTGCGCCGGCCGACGTGGTGAGGAAGTCGCCCTGCTGCCCGTTGGCCACCTGCGGGGCTCCGGTGGGCGCACCCGTCGGCGACACCGTCTCCGGCCCTGTCTGGTCCGGCTTGGGCGGCAACGGTCCACGCGGGACGGTCGGTTCGGTGGGAGAGGGCGGCTCGCCGGCCGGTGCGCCGGGGATCGGCGGGTTGGTCAGTTCGGTGACCTTCTCCACCGCTTTCTCGAGTGCCGCCTTCACCAACTTGCCTGGCTTGCGGGTGGTGGCCACTGCATCCTCCTCAAAGGGGGAAGGGGCCTCGGCCTCCTCGGAGGTCGAGGCCCCTTCCTGAGCCGTGTCAGGGCTTGGCGTTGTGAACGGCGTCGCGGCCGTGCTGGCCCACGTCCTGAGCCGAGGACCTGCCCTGTTCGAGCGTGGCGTCCGCGGCGTCCGAGGCGGTCTGCTTGACCTCACCCGCCGCGTCGCGCACGTTCGAGGAGATGTCCTCCTTCAGGTGCCCGGCCGACTCGGCGAGCGACTGCCTGGCGGGCTCGATCACGTCGCTCGCGCGTTCGCCGATCTCCGCCACGACCTGTTGCTCCGCCTGCGATCTCGGCAACAGCGAGGCGACCAGCAGACCGCCGCCGAACGCGATGATCCCGGCCGCGATCGGGTTGCCCTGGGTCTGCCGCATCGCCTGGCGAGGTGCGTCCTGCACCGCCTCGACGGCGCGCCCGGCGTTGTCGGAGACGATCTCCTTCGTCTGGTGCGCCTGGTCCTGCGCCGTCGAGGTGGCGCTGGTGGCCGTGCCCATCACGTTGTCGCGCAACGAGGCGAGGCCGTTCCGGAGCCGTTGGGTGCGACGCTGTGCGATGCGGCGCGGGCTGGTCCGATCGACCAGGCGGTTCGCGTCGTGGACGAGTTCTGCGCGCGTGCCGTCGATCTCGCGCCTTATTTGGTCGGGTGTCGCGCCCATTCCGCGTCCTCCTTGAGGGAATCGACTGTGCGTTCGGGTTTCGGCGCGACCTGGCGGAGCCTGGTGCGACCGTTGCTGTACAAGGCGAAGCCCGCGATGCCCCAGACCGCCGCGACGATCAGCGCGGCCCAGCCGAGCGGCAGGACGGCGCCGAGCGCGAAGACCGCGGCGAGGCTCAGCAGCACCGCGGTCATGTACCCGGCGAAGCCCGCGCCGGCGAGCATTCCCGTTGCCTTGCCCGCCTTGTTGGCCTCCTCGCGGATCTCGGCCTTGGCGAGTTCGAGTTCCTGGCGCATCAACCGCGAGAGGTCCTGCGCGAGTTCTCCGACGAGCTCGCCGAGCGACTCGCGTTCGACGGGCGCGGGAGGAATGCCGGTGTCAGGGGTTGACATACCGGGCACCTCCGGTGGGCACCGGGCCTGACGGGTACGGCTCCCGCAGCGGCGGTTCCGTGCCGATCGTGCCGTGCTCGTCGAAGGGCGCGGGCTCTGGTTCGTCCGCGCGCGGTGCGGGTGTCGCGGCGAACTCCGGCACCGCGGGCGCCGGCGGGGGAGTGCGCTGAGCGGAGGCCTGTCCGTTGCCCTGCCGGCCCGTCGCGCTCTTGGCCACGCGGCCGACGAGGAAGCCGGCCACCGCCGCGCCCAGCAGGAACATGCCGGGCTTGCGCCGCGCGAAGTCCTGGGCAGAGTCGAGCAGTCCGCGGGCGCCTCGCTCGTCGAGGTAGGTCGCCGCCTGCCTGCTGGTGTCGGCGACCTGGCGGACGGCGCCCGCCGACATCGAGTCCGGCGTGGCGCTCTCGGCCATCGAGCTCAGCTCGTCGGCGATCCGGCCCAGCTGGGTCGACGCCTTCCTGGCCTGCTGCTCGGCCTCCTCGGCCACTCTCGTTCGCGCGTCGTGCAGGACGTGGTTCGCCTGGGCTTTCGCTTCGTGCGCCACCTGGCCGAACTGGTCCTGGGCTGTCGCACGCACTTCTCCTGCGGCGTCCCTGGCGTGATGCACCACCGCGGTGCCTTCCTGCTGGACGGTCTCACGAACACCGCCCATCTGGTCCTCGGCCACGACTGACTCCTCCGCTGTCGGCATGTGTGTGCTCGCAGTGCGAGCTACCCCGCAGCGAACGGCGGAAACCAGGTCGGAACGGTAGAAGTTATTGGGATACAAGGATTTCGCGTGCGGATAGTGGGTAGAGACGCCCGGCGGTCGTGCGGGACCTCAGGTGTAGATCAGGTCCTGCAGGGCCCTCATCGATCGGCCGTACAGCGCGCCGCCCACGCCCGCCCTGACCAGAGCGGCACGGGCGGCGTTGGCTCCTGGTCCACCGTGCACCGCGCCGCCCGGATGTGCCGAGGCCCCGGCGAGGTAGAGCCGGTCGATCGGGGTGTCGGCGCGCCCGGTTCCGGGCAGCGGGCGGAACACCAGCTGCTGGTGGATCGCGGACGTGCCGCCGTTGATCGCTCCGCCGACCAGATTGGCGTCCCTGCTCTCCAGCTCGTGCGGGCCGGACACGTGCCGGCCGCGGATCGTGGCGGTGAAGCCGGGTGCGTGCCGCTCGACGACCTGTTCGACGCGGTCGGCGTGGCGGCGGACCGCGTCGAAGTCCCAGCGCATCCCTCGTGGCACGTGGGTGTAGGCCCAGGCGGTCTCCGTGCCCTCGGGGGAGCGCGACGGGTCGGTCGTGGTCATCTGGCCCAGCAGGAGGAACGGCCGGTCGGGCAGACGGCCACCGGCCAGCGCCGCTCCGAAGTCGGTGAGACCGCCGAGATCGGAGTCCAGGTGCACCGTGCCGGCCGAACCGGCCGCCGGGTTGGTCCACGGAACGGGGCGTGACAGCGTCCAGTCGACCTTGACCGTGCCGTCGTCCCAGTGGAAGTTCCGCAGGTCGTCGAGCAGGCGCGCCGGCAGGTGCCCGGCGTCCACCATCCGCCCGTACAGCGTGGGGGCGGGCACGGTGGCCAGCACCGCGTGCCGTGCCCGGATCCTGGCGCCGCCGCTGTCCGTGACGCCGACGGCACGACCGCGCGCGACGAGCACCTTCGTCACCTCACGACCGCATTCGATCCGGCCGCCCCGTGCGGTCAGCCTGCGCACCAGTGCCGCGGTCAACGCGCCGGCTCCGCCTTCCGGCACCGGGAAACCGACGTCCTGGGCGAGCATGCAGAGCAACCAGCCGAACACGGCGCTACCGGACTGGCCGGGCCCCAGGTCGGAATGCAGGGCGTTGCCGGTGAGCAGGACCCTGGCGCCGTCACCGGTGAAGCGTTCCTCGGCGAGGGTCCTGGCCGGCATGGTCAGCATCCTGGCCATCCGCAGGGCCTCCGCCACGCCGAGTCTCCGCGCGAGCCGCGCGCCTGGCCGCACCGGCGGGAACGGCGTGAACAACGAGTCGAGCAGGTCCTCGCGGATGCGCCGCCACAGGGCGAACTCGCCGCGCCACGCGTCCCCGTCGGCCGGCGCGAAGGAGGCCAGCGACGCGACGGTCGCGTCGAGGTCCCGCGACAGGACCGCGCACCGGTCGTCGGGCAGGACGTGCGCGACCACGGCGGGCGCGTGCACCCAGCGCAGCCCGTGGCTTTCCAGGTCCAGCCCGCGCAGGATCGGGGACGCCGCGCCCAGCGGGTAGAAGGAGCTGAACAGGTCGCTGTGGAACCCCGGTTCGATCAGTTCGGCGGTGCGAACGGCTCCGCCGGGCTCCTCGGCGGCCTCGAGGACCAGGACGTCCCATCCGGCGTCGGCCAGCAGGTTCGCCGCCACCAGCCCGTTGGGGCCGGCACCGATCACCACGGCGTCCACCGTCGTCGTGGTCACTGAAGCGGTGCCTCGGTGGCGCTGAGGGCCGGTGTGTCGCGGCCGAGGGCGAGGTCGCCGAGCCTGGCGAGCGACTCCGCGTTGCGAGGCCGGAACATCATTCCCTGGACCAGGGCGGGGAGCCGCTTGGCCGGGCCGCCCACGATCTCTTCTTCCATGATCACCTGCGTGCCGGTGCCGTTGTGCATCGGGGCCATGCTGATGCGGACCCGCGCCGTGCCCAACACCCACAGATGTGCTTCCAGCTCGAGGTACTTGCCCGGTTCGACGGCCAGGACGCTGGTGGTGTCCTCGATCTGCGCCGGCCAGGCTCCCGCGCTGTGGTGGATGCGGGTGCCGACCGACGGCCAGCCGGCGTCCACGTCCCGGATGTGCGAGTTGCCGACGACCCAGCCCGCGTAGGACCAGCCGTCGGCCAGAACGGCGAAGACGTTGTCCGGGCTCGTGCCCACGACACGACTTGTCTTGATCATGACCGGTCCCTTCTCTTCCCGCCCGAGTGGTGCGGTGTCCACTCTGTTCCCGGATTCGGCGCGTTCATGCGGCACGAGGCACACCGGGATACGTGTTTGAGGTCGTTCAGCACGGCTATTCGCCAGAAGGAGCATCTGTGGCCGCCCGGACCCGCGACCTCGTTGACCGGGAAGGGCCGTGCCCGTCGCCCTCACCCGAATCCCGCCTGCTTCGACGTCGTTCTCCCGTGCTTCAAGGAAGGCCTCACCTCATGACACGTACGGCCATCAGTTCGGTCCGCGACCCGTCGTTGCCCGCGCCTGTCGCGAAGGCCGCCGGCTGGACCGAAGCCGATGTCCGTGCCGTGGACACGGCCAGAGTGCTCGCGGCGGACGCCGTCCAACGGGTCGGCAACGGCCACCCTGGCACCGCGATGAGCCTGGCGCCGCTCGCACACCTGCTGTTCCAGCAGGTGCTGCGGCACGATCCCACCGACGACCAGTGGCTCGGCCGGGACCGGTTCGTGCTGTCCTGCGGCCACACGAGTCTGACGCTGTACGTGCAGCTCTACCTCAGTGGCTACGGACTCGAGCTCGCCGATCTGGAGGCGCTGCGCACCTGGGACTCGGCCACCCCCGGCCACCCCGAGTACCGGCACACCCGTGGCGTGGAGATCACCACCGGCCCGCTCGGGCAGGGGTTCGCGAGTGCGGTGGGCATGGCGCTCGCCGCGCGGCGCGAACGCGGGCTGCTCGACCCGGACGCCGAACCGGGGCGGAGCCCGTTCGACCACCACGTGTACGTGCTCGCCTCGGACGGCGACCTCATGGAGGGCGTCACCGCCGAGGCCGCGTCACTGGCAGGACACCAGGAGCTCGGCAACCTGGTGGCGTTCTACGACTTGAACCACATCTCCATCGAGGACGACACCGGCATCTCGTTCAGCGAGGACGTGGCGGCCCGTTACGCCGCTTACGGCTGGCACGTCCAGGTCGTCGACTGGACGGCTTCCGGCCGGTACGTCGAGGACGTGGACGCGGTGCTCGCCGCGACCGAGGCGGCCAAGGCCGAGACAGGCCGGCCGTCGCTGATCGTGGTGCGCACCATCATCGGCTGGCCCGCGCCCACCAGGCAGAACACCGGTGCGGCACATGGTTCGGCACTCGGTGACGAGGAGGTCGCCGCTCTCAAGACGCTGCTCGGGTTCGATCCTGAGCGGAGCTTCGTGGTGGAGGACGAGGTCCTCGCGCACACTCGCGAGGTCGTGGCGCGGGGTGCGGCCGCCCATCAACGCTGGGAGACGACCTACGAGCGTTGGAGGGCAGCGCACCCGGACCGCGCGGGGTTGCTGGACCGCCTGCGGGACCAGCGCTTCCCAGAGGGCTGGACGGACGCGTTGCCCGTGTTCCCCGCCGACGCCAAGGGAATGGCGACCCGCAAGGCGTCCGGGAAGATCCTCACGTCGCTGGCACCGGTGCTGCCGGAACTGTGGGGTGGTTCGGCGGATCTGGCCGGGAGCAACAACACCACGATGGACGGCGAACCGTCGTTCGTCCCCGCCGGCAAGCAGACCGCGCAGTGGCAGGGCGGCCCCTACGGACGCACGCTGCACTTCGGGATCCGCGAGCACGCCATGGCGTCGGCCCTCAACGGCATCGCGCTGCAGAGCCTGACCCGGCCGTACGGCGGCACTTTCCTGGTCTTCAGCGACTACCAGCGTCCCGCGATCCGCCTGGCCGCGCTCATGAAGCTTCCAGTCACCTACGTGTGGACCCACGACTCCATCGGCCTCGGCGAGGACGGTCCGACCCACCAGCCGATCGAGCACCTCGCCGCGTTGCGCGCGATCCCCGGACTGGACGTGGTCCGCCCGGCGGACGCGAACGAGACGGTCGTCTGCTGGCGGCGGATCCTGGAGAACCAGGACCGCCCCGCGGGCCTCGCCCTGACCCGGCAGGACGTTCCGGTGCTCGACCGCGGTCCCGGCGGTGTCGCCCCGGCAGAAGGTGCCGCCCGCGGCGGCTACGTCCTGGCCGGAGCCGAGGAACCCGACGTGATCCTGGTCGCGACCGGCTCGGAGGTCCAGATCGCCCTCGACGCCAGGAAGCTGCTCGCCGAGGACGACGGCATCACCGCCCGCGTGGTCTCGATGCCGTGCCGGGAGTGGTTCGCCGCGCAGGAACTGTCCTATCAGGACGAAGTGCTGCCGCCGGGCGTGCGCGCCCGCGTGAGCGTCGAGGCCGCGGTCGCCCAGGGCTGGCGCGACGTCGTCGGCGACGCCGGCCGGACGGTGTCACTGGAGCACTTCGGCGCTTCCGCCGACTACCGGCGGCTCTACGACGAGTTCGGCATCACCGCCGCCGCGGTCGCCGCGGCCGCGCACGACAGCCTGCGCGACGCGGCCGGCGCGGTCCGCCCTGGAGGGGTGCAGCAGTCCGCCGCGCCCACCACGGGCGGCACCGGCGACCGTCCTGCCTGAACCACGAGGATTTCCGACTACGGAGGCATCATGCCCACGGGCCACGACCACCCGCTCGCCGAACTCGCCGCCGCAGGGGTGTCGATCTGGCTCGACGACCTGTCCCGCGAGCTCCTGTCCGACGGCCGGCTGGAGGCGCTGATCGCGGACCGCGGCGTCGTCGGCATCACGACCAACCCCACGATCTTCGCCTCGGCCCTGGCCAAGGGCGAGAGCTACACGCCGCAGCTCAGAGACCTCGCGGAGGCGGGAACAGGCGTCGAGGACACCGTTTTCGCCATCACGACCGACGACGTCCGGGCGGCCTGCCGCGTGCTGCGCCCGATCTACGACCGCACGGACGGCGTCGACGGCAGGGTGTCGCTGGAGGTCGACCCCGGCCTCGCCCACGACGCGGAGGCCACCATCGACCGCGCCCGGCTGTTGTGGGCGGCGGTGGACGAGCCGAACCTGCTCATCAAGATTCCCGCTACCACCGCGGGACTAGCCGCGATCACCGCGGTCATCGCCGAGGGCATCAGCGTCAACGTCACCCTGATCTTCTCCCTCGACCGCTACCGCGACGTCATCGACGCCTACCACACCGGTCTGGAGACAGCGGCGTTCAACGAGTACGACGTGTCCACCATCCACTCGGTCGCCTCGTTCTTCGTGTCCCGTGTGGACAGTGCGATCGACGCGCGACTCGACGCCATCGGCACGGACCGTGCCAAGGCGGCCAAGGGCAAGGCGGCGATCGCCAACGCCCGCCTGGCCCACGAGGTCCACGTGGAAAGCCTGGCGTCCGAGCGCTGGCAACGCCTGGCCGCGTCCGGTGCGCGCCCGCAACGACCCCTGTGGGCGTCCACCGGCGTGAAGGACCCCGCCTACCCCGACACGATGTACGTGTCCGAGCTGGCCATCCCCGGCACGGTCGACACGATGCCGGGGCCGACGCTCGAGGCTTTCGCCGACCACGGCTCCGTGCCCCACCTGGTGATGGAAGAGCTCTACGGCCCGGCGCAGGACGTGCTGGACGAGATCGCCGAGCTCGGGATCGACTACCGCGAGGTCACCGGCGAGCTGGAACGCCAGGGAGTCCAGAAGTTCATCGACAGCTGGGACGAGCTCGCGGACACCGTGCGCGGCCAGCTCGACCACGCCACCAAGGAGACGTCATCAAAGCGCTGACATGGCAAGGCAATGAGAACGTCCAGGTCGTCGACGTGCCGGACCCGCGCATCGAGACGCCGACCGACGCGATCATCAAGGTCACCTCGACCGCCATCTGCGGCTCCGACCTCCACCTCTACGGCGTGCTCGGGCCGTACCTGAAGCCAGGCGACGTGCTCGGCCACGAGGCGATGGGTGTCGTCGAGGAGGTCGGCTCCGAAGCGAGCGGCCACCTCAAGGTGGGCGACCGGGTCGTCGTGCCGTTCAACATCTCCTGTGGACACTGCTGGATGTGCGAGCGCGACCTGTTCGCCCAGTGCGAGACGACGCAGGTGCGCGGTGAGGGCAAGGGCGCGAGCCTGTTCGGGTACACCTCGCTCTACGGCTCGGTGCCCGGCGGTCAGGCCGAGTACCTGCGCGTGCCGCAGGCCCAGTTCGGGCCGATCGTCGTTCCGGACGGCACGCCCGACGACCAGTTCCTGTTCCTGTCCGACATCCTGCCGACCGCGTGGCAGGCCGTCCGCTACGCCGACGTGCCACCCGGCGGCACCGTCGCCGTGCTCGGCCTCGGCCCGGTCGGGCAGTTCGCCGTCCGCGTCGCCAAGCAGCTCGGTGCCGGCCGCGTCATCGGCGTGGACCGCGTTCCCGAACGGCTCGCGCTCGCCGAGAAGCACGGCGCCGAACCGGTGGACTTCGACGAGTTCGAGGGCTCCGAGGGCCTGGCGGCCGCGTTGATCGCCATGGTCGACGGCCGCGGCCCGGACGCCACCATCGACGCCGTCGGCATGGAGGCCCACGGCGGAGGGTTCGTCGCCCTGGCGCAGAAGGCCACCGGCCTGCTTCCCGACGCGCTGGCACAGAAGGTGACCGACAAACTGGCCGTCGACCGCCTCGACGCCCTGCACGCGGCCCTGAAGGGTGTGCGCCGCGGCGGCACGGTCTCGGTGTCCGGTGTGTACGGCGGTGAACTGGACGCGATGCCGATGATGGAGATGTTCGACCGCGGCATCCAGCTGCGGATGGGCCAGGCGCACGTGCGCCGCTGGACCGACGAGATCCTGCCACTGGTGCTGGATCCCGCCGACCCGCTGGGAACCCTCGACCTGACCACGCACCGCATCCCGCTCGCCGATGCCGCGCGGGGGTACGAGATGTTCCGCGCCAAGAGCGACGGCTGCGTCAAGGTCGTGCTGAGCCCGTGACCGGTCGCGTCGTGCTCGTCGTGGGCGCCAGCAGCGGAATCGGACTCGCCACCGCGACGGCGTTCGCTTCCCGTGGCGACGACGTCGTGCTGGTGTCCCGCAGCGGCGAGGCGCTGGACGCGGCGGAGAAGGTCTGCAGGGCAGTGGGATCCGGTGCGCTGGACGTGATCGTCGACGACATCGGCGATCCCGGTGGCGCCGGCCGGATCATCGGGTACGTGCTGGAACGGCACGGGCGCATCGACGTCGTCGTGCACAGCGCGACGGTGATGGCGTACGGCACCGTGGAGGCGATGCCCGCGGACGTGTTCAACGCGGTGGTCGACACCGCGATCCACGGCACGCTCCACCTCGCTCAAGCTGTCCTGCCGGTCTTTCGCCGTCAGCACTCCGGTGTTCTCGTCGGGGTGAACTCGTTGCTCGGCTCGGTCACCGTGCCGCGGATGGGCGCCTACACCGCGGCCAAGTGGGGACAACGCGCGTTGTTGCGGACCCTGCAACAGGAAACCCGTGACGAACCAGGGGTGCACGTGTGCATCGTGAGCCCCGGCAGTGTCAACACACCGGTGTACGACCAGGCGGCCAACTACACCGGCCGCGCGATGCGGCCACCGGTCCCGGTGCTGAGTCCGGGCAGGGTCGCCGCCGCGATCGTCCGCCTGGCCGACCACCCCCGCCGGCACGTCTCGGTGCGGGTGGGGCCGGGAAATCCGTTGATCATCACGGCGTTCCGTTGTGTGCCAAGGCTCTACGACCTGCTCGTCGGGCCGCTGTTCCGGCTGGCGGGGCTGACCAGGACGCCGGTCGACCCGACACCCGGCAACGTCTTCGAGCCGTTCCCCGCCCTGGAACGGACGCAGGGACGGTGGCCCGTCACGCGGTGATCGTGATGAGCAGCACCACGTCCAGCAGCGCGATCGCGACGGTGAGCCGGAACGCGATCGCGCTGTGCGGTGCGCGGATCGCGGCGACCGTCGTGGCGGCGGCCAACACGATCCCGGCCGTCACCACGACCACCGAGTAGAGGACGGACGCCCCGGCGGGGGAGAGGCCCAGCACCGCGGACGCCGTGGCGAGGGCGGCGGCCATGACGATCACCCCGGCGCGCGGCCCTAGCCGGTGGGGCAGACCGCGCACGCCCGTTTCGGCGTCCGCGCGCAGATCCGGGAGCACGTTGGCGAAATGCGCCCCGAACCCGAGCAGCGCGCTGACCACCGGGACCCACCACGGCGGCCACGGCTCTCCCGGCGCGGCCGCGTACACACCGATCGGCAGCGCGCCGAACGCGAACAGGTAGGCGGCACCGGAGAAGACCGTGGCCTTGAGACCGAGGTTGTACGCCCAGCCGCCCACGACGCTCAGGATCAGCGCGATGCCGGCGAACCACCCCAGCAGCAACGACAACACGACCGTCGCCACCGATGCCGCTGTGGCCGCCACCGCGACCGCGCGCACGGAAACGCCTCCGGTGGCGGCGGGTTTGTCCGTGCGGCCGGTGGCACGGTCGCGCGCCGCGTCGATCCAGTCGTTGGACCAGCCGATGGACAGCTGTCCGGTGAGCACCGCGGCGCCGAGCAGGATCGTGCGCGGACCGTCGAGCCCGTTGCCCAGTCCCAGAAGGACGGCCACCGCGGTGACCGCGAGACTGGGCAGGGGATGACAGGCCTGTGCGAGACCGAGCAGTGTGCGCGACGACTTCCCTTGGTGGACCGCTGTGCCGCTCATCTGCCGAGTGTAGGCGGAAGCCGTACCGTACAAGGGGTGACGACAATTTCGGCGGTGCACGGTGTTCTTCCGCCGCACCGCTACCCGCAGGCTCGGCTCACAAACCTGTTCGCGCAGTTGTGTTTGCCGGATTCCACCGCCCGCGCGGTGGCGGCCCGGTTCCACAGCAGCGCCCGTGTCGGTTCCCGGCATCTCGCGTTGTCCATCGAGCAGTACAGCGAGCTCGACGGCTTCACCGCTGCGAACGACGCTTTCCTCTCGGTCGCCGTCGATCTCGGTTGTGAGGCCGCTCTGGCCGCGCTGGCGGACGCGGGACTGCGACCGTCCGATGTGGATCTCATCGTGTCCACGACGGTCACCGGCGTCGTCGTGCCGTCCCTCGACGCGCGGATCGCCGCCCGCATCGGCATGCGGCCGGACGTGAAGCGGATCCCGATCATCGGTCTCGGTTGTCTGGCCGGAGCGGCGGGTGTCGCACGTCTGCACGACTTCCTGCGCGGCTGGCCGACCTCGGTGGCGATGCTAGTGTCCGTCGAGCTGTGCTCGCTGACCGTGCAGCGCCAGGATCCCAGCGCCGCCAACATGATCGCCTCCGGCCTGTTCGGTGACGGCGCCGCCGCGGTCGTCGCCGTCGGCTCGGAGCATCCCGGCGCGGCGGCGGGGCCACAGGTCGTGGACTCGCTCAGTCACCTGTACCCGAACTCCGAACGCGCCATGGGCTGGGACATCGGCAGCAGCGGCCTGAAGATCGTGCTGGGGTCCGAGGTTCCCGAACTCGTGCGTGAACATCTCGCCGACGACGTCAAGCACCTGTTGGCACCACACGGGTTGGAGATCGGCGACATCGCCCGCTGGATCTGCCACCCCGGCGGGCCGAAGGTCATCGAGGCCATCCAGTCGGTGCTCGGCCTCGACGAGGAGGATCTCGCGATGACGTGGCGGTCGTTGCACGAGATAGGAAACCTGTCGTCCGCGTCCGTGCTGCACGTCTTCGCCGACACCCTCGCGGCCAGACCCGCTTCTCCCGGCGACTGGGGCGTGGTGATGGCGATGGGACCGGGTTTCTGCGCGGAACTGGTGTTGCTGAGGTGGTGAGCCAGGTGTGGTACTCGGTGCTGGTCGGTCTCGTCGCGGTCGAGCGGCTGGCCGAACTGGTCGTCGCCAAGCGCAACATGGCGTGGAGCCTCGCCCGCGGAGGACGTGAGACCGGGTTCGCGCACTACCCGTTCATGGTCGTGCTGCACACCGGGCTGCTGGCGGGCTGCTTGCTCGAAGTCTGGCTGGCGGACAGGGACTTCACGCCCGTGCTCGGCTGGCCGATGCTCGCGCTGGTCGTGCTGTCGCAGGCGTTGCGGTGGTGGTGCATCCGGGTGCTCGGGCGTCAGTGGAACACCCGGATCGTCGTCGTGCCCGGGCTGCCCCGAGTGACTCACGGCCCCTACCGCCTCTTCCCGCACCCCAACTACGTCGCCGTCGTGGTCGAGGGGTTCGCTCTGCCGCTGGTGCACGACGCCTGGCTGACCGCCGTGGTCTTCACCGTGCTGAACGCGGGTCTGCTGACGGTCCGCATCCGCGCGGAAAACGACGCGTTGCGATCCGTGGATGCCTGACCGGATGCACGACGTGGTGGTGGCTGGAGGCGGCCCTGCCGGTCTCGCCGTCGCACTGGGCTGCGCGCGGGCGGGCCTGGACGTGGTGGTCTGCGAGAAGCGGCCCGGCGTGCTCGACAAAGCCTGCGGGGAAGGACTGATGCCCGGCGCCGTGCGGGCACTCGCCTCGCTCGGCGTGGACCCGCCGGGACACCTGATCGAGGGCATCACCTACCGGCAGGGCGCCCTGGTCGCGCACGCGCCGTTCCGCGGCGGCACCGGACTCGGGGTCCGCCGCACCTGCCTGCACGACGCCCTGGGCGCGGCGGCCGCACGCGCGGGGATACCGGTGCTGGCCAACCGGATCACCGACGTCCTGCAGCACGACGACCACGTGCTGGCCGGCGGGCTGCGGGCGCGCTACCTCGTCGCCGCCGACGGGCTGCACTCGTCGATCCGCGATCTCGTCGGCCTCACCGCCCAGTCGAGGACTTCCGCGCCGCGGTGGGGACTGCGCCGCCACTTCGCCCTCGCTCCCTGGGGCAGTGGGGTCGAGGTGACGTGGGCAGCGCGGTCGGAGGCCTACGTGACGCCCGTGGCGCCGGACACGGTCGGGGTCGCGATCCTGTCGTCGGTCCGCGGCGGTTTCACCGACCAACTGGCCGCCTTCCCCGAACTGGAGGCACGTCTGGCCGGCGCGCACCCGGTCTCGCGGGTGAAGGGCGCCGGACCGTTGCGGCAGCGCACGACCGGCCGGGTGGCCGGCCGCGTGCTGCTCGCGGGAGACGCTGCGGGCTACGTGGACGCGCTCACCGGCGAAGGGCTGGCGCTGTCCCTGACCACCGCGGCCGACCTCGTCCGATGCCTGCGCGCCGGGCGGCCCGCCGACTACGAACGAGCGTGGACCCGTACGTCACGACGGTCGCGCTGGTTGACGGAGTCCTTGCTGTGGGCCAGGAATCGCCCCGTGCTCGGTCGCCGGATCGTTCCCGCCGCCGTCCGCGCGCCGTGGCTGTTCGCCGCCGCCGTCGACCAGCTCGCCCGCTGATGACGGCGCGCGACAGCTGGGACTTGGTCGTCGTCGGCGCCGGACCGGCAGGGTCGACGGCCGCGCTCGCGGCGTTGCGCGCGAACCCGGCGGCCCGCGTGCTGCTGCTGGACGCCGCGGACTTCCCCCGCGACAAGGTCTGCGGTGACGGAGTCGCGCCGCACGCCCTGGACGTCCTGGCCGGGCTCGGCGTGGACGTCGCCGCGCTCACGGCCGGTACCGCCCCGGTCCACGATCTGCGGCTGACGTCACCGCGAGGTGTGACGGCTGCCCGCCGGTTCGCGCGCCCGGCCGCGGTCGTGCCCCGCGCGCTGCTGGACGCACGGCTCGTGCAAGCTGCGTGCGACGCAGGCGCGCAGCTGCGACGGCACCGGGTCCGCACGCTCAGCCCGGCCGGCGACGGAGTCGACGTCGACGGCGTGGTCCACGCCCGCACGATCATCGGCGCGGACGGCGCGGAGTCGGTCGTACGACGGCAATGCGGCGCCGGCCGGGCACCGGCGGGTACCACCGCCATCGCGTTGCGCGGGTACACGAGCGCGGAACCGTGGCCCGCCGGTGAACAACGACTCGTGATGACCACCGCGCACTGGCCCGCGTACGCATGGGTCTTCCCGGTCGGCGACGGCACCGCGAACGTCGGCTACGGCGAACTCGTCCGCGCTGATCCACCCACGAGGGCACACCTGGTGGAACGACTGCACGACCTGTTGCCCGGCTGCCCGCCGATCACGTTGCGCGGGCACCGGCTACCGCTGTCACCCGGCAGGCCCGACGTCGGCCACGGCCGTGTTCTGCTGGCGGGTGACGCCGCCTCGCTGATCAACCCGCTCACCGGTGAGGGGATCTACTACGCCGTCCTGTCCGGATTCCTGGCCGGCACCGCCGCCATGACACCGGAACCGGCCGACCGGTACCGCCGATCGCTGCGCCACCGGCTCGGCAGGCACCTGCGGCACACCGACGCGCTCGCCCGGCTCACGCGCACACCCCTGCTGGTCGACCTGGCGACGACCGCGGCCCGCGACCACCAGCGCGCGTTCGACGACCTCGTCGAGATCGGTCTCGGAGCGGGCACCATCGGCTCCGCCCTCGCCGTCGCGATGCTCAGGACCGGAACCCAGGGCGCGCTGCGGAGGTAACGGCCGTGGTCAGGGCATGCGCTCGGGAGTCGTGCACGGACAGGTAGGTGTCCACGCCGGTCAGCGCCAGCGGACGACGCGTGGCTCTCCTGTCCGCCACCACTCGCAGGCACGTGCGGTCCTCGGCCCTGTGGTGAGCGGCGATCAGCACCGACAGTCCCGCGCACGCGAGGAACTCGACCGCGGACAGGTCGACCACCAGCAACCGGGGCCGCAGTGTCGCGGCCGACTCGAGGGCGTCGTGCAGGACCGGCGCGGTGACGAGGTCGATGCTTCCGGCCACGACCAGGACCATCGCCTGGTTGCTGGACAACGTCGTGACGGTCAGCGGCGGCGGGCGCGGTGACGGCATCGGTGCCGCGGCGGGGGTCGTGGGATGGGCGAGGACAGCGTCGAGATCGACGGTCCCCGTGACCACAGCGCCGGCGAGCGAGGTGAGAGGGCGATTGCGCACGCGTGCGTAGCCGTCCAGCCGGACAAGGGCGTCGTCCATGGACAGGCCGCCGCGTTGGGCGAGTACGCCGCGGGCCTGTTCAACGATGACGCGGCTGGAGAGCGCGGTCTGCAACTGGCCGGCGATCTGGCCGTGGTGCTCCAGCGCGCGGTGTTGCAGGATGCCGATGGTGGCGACATCGGCCAGCGCCTGAGCGAGATCGACCTGACCGTTGTTCATCGGCCCGGTTCCGGTGTCGAGCAGGCACAGCGCCCCGATCGTCCGGTCGCGCAACCGCAGCGGCAGCGCCTGTACCGACCGATAGCCGCACTCCTGGGCCGCTGCGGCGAACCGCGGCCACCGCGACGTCTCGGTGGTCAGGTCGTGTTCGGCGACCGGGTGACCGGTGCGGAGACAGTCGATGCACGGTCCGCTTTCCGTCCGCACCTCCAACAGCTCCAGCATTTGCGCGTGCCGTGATGAGGCGGCCATGACGTGCGCGACGCCGTCAGGGCCGATCAGGGTGATCCCGGCCGCGGACACGTCCAGCAGTTCGATGCACCGCTGGGTGAGGAGGTCCAGCGAGTCCGCGACGTCGAACTCGGTGACCAGCGTGTCGGCCAACGTGACGAACGCGCTTGATATCCGCAGTTGCCGGGTGTGTGTGACCTCGTCGTGCGCAGATGGCGGACGCATACCTGGTGATTACCCGTTTCGTTCTCGCCTCTATCGCGTACCGGTTCCGGGAGTCGCCGGTGGTCTCGTTGCGCTCGACCGGTGCGGGTGGTGTGGTTGGGGTGACCCGACTGCACGGAGGTGGGATGAACGGCGACGCGCTGCGAACCGGCGATGTGCTGGCGGCGGCCGAGAGCGCACCGCCGACGGAGTCGGTCGAGGTCGTCGCACGCGACCTGGCGAAGCGTTTCCAGGCGTTCGACGTGTCGTTCCTGCTGATCGACGTCGGTGATGAGCAACTGGTGCGACTCACCTCGACCACGTGGGACCTCGGCGGGGCCGGCGCGGCGCGCATCGACCTGCGGGACAGCTCCTACGAGGAGGTGCTGCGCACCCAGCAGCCGCGGCAGGAGCAGGACGGCGACGGCGTGCGGGTGGCGCTGCCGGTGACCAACCGCGGGGACTGCGTCGGCGTGCTGGAGGTGACCGTGCCCTCAGTCGACGAGGAGGTGCTGGCACAGCTCAGCGAGGCCGCGCACGCACTGGCCTACGTCATCGTCACCGACCGTCGTTTCACCGATCTCTACCACTCCGGCAGGCGCACCACGACGATGAGCCTGGCCGCGGAGATCCAGCACCAGTTGCTGCCCACGGCGTCCTGCTGCGAGGCCGCCCAGTTCACCGTCGCCGGTGCACTGGTACCGGCCCACGACATCGGCGGCGACACCTACGACTACGCGGTGGAACGCGACGTCCTGCACCTGTCGATCACTGATGCCGTCGGCCACGACGTGGGCTCGGCGTTGACCGCGACCCTGCTGGTCAGCGCACTGCGCGGGGCTCGGCGGGCCGGCCACGGCCTGGCCGAGCAGGCGGAGCGGGCCAACCTCGCGCTGATGGACCACCGCCGCGGAGCACTGGCGACCGGACTACTGGTGCGCGTGGACCTGCGCGACGGAGCGGTCACGCTGGTCAACGCCGGTCACCCGGCACCACTGCTGCTGCGCGACGGCGTGGTGGAGCCGCTCAGGCTGAAGATCGACCTGCTCCTCGGCGTCCAGCCGCACCCCTACCGGGTGCAACGGCTGGACCTGCTCCCCGGCGATCGGCTGATGCTGCTCACCGACGGCATGTTCGAACGCGACGCCGAGGACGTCGACCTGCCCGCACTGCTCCGCGACACCGAGGCGCTGCACCCCAGGGAGGTGGTGCGGGCGGCGACCCGGGCCGTGCGGCGCGCTTACCGCGATCACCTCCAGGACGACGCCACCGTGCTCTGCCTGGACTGGCACGGAGCCGGCCGCACCGAACGCGAGGCCGACCACGGCGCCGACACGGACTCCGCCTCGCCCGCCTAGGTCGTGTCCTGCAAGTTCGTCCGGTGAGAGGCGCGGGCGAGAGACTCGGCTGCCACTGTCGCCCAATGAACTTGCAGGACACGGCCTAGTGCCCGAGCGACGGTGACAGGCGCACGGAGGTCCTGGCCGCTGGGTGGTTGCTGATCGTTGCCGTGTAGGTCCGCACGAGGTCGGTGGCGATGCGCTGCCACGAGTACCGCGCGTGCACGCGATCGCGCCCGGCGACGCCGAGCAGTTCCCGCTGCGTGCCGTCGGCGAGCAGCGACCGCAACGCCCTGGCTATCGCGTCCGGCCTTCTCGGCGGAACCTGCACGCCGGTGAGCCCGTCGATCACGGAGTCGACGAGCGCGCCGACCTCGGTCGCGAGAACCGGAACGCCGCACGCCATCGCTTCCAGCGCCACGCTGCCGGACGACCGGTGCCGCGGGGTGCACACCACCACGTCCGCGGACCGGAGCAGGACGGGCAGGTCGGCGTGAGGCACGTGGCCGGCGAACCGGACCTTCTCCGAGACTCCCAGCGCCTGGGCCTGTGCCAGCAGCCGCCGCGCCTCGGGATCACCGCGGACGTCGCCTTCCGCGGAACCGCCGGCGATCACCAGCCGGACGTCCTCCACTTTGGACAGAGCGCGGATCGTGTCCTCGAAACCCTTGTGCGGCAGCAGTCTTCCCACCGACACGATCTGACGCAGGCCTATCCGTGCGGTGGGGGAGTCCTGCGGTGTGAACAGATCGAGGTCGACGCCCCGCGGCACCACGGACAACTTCGTTCGGTCTATCCCCATCCGGAGGACCTCGCGGGCCTCGTCCGACGAGACGGCGACGACGCGGGCGGCCTCGTGGCCGACAAGTCGTTCGACGGCAAGGCGTTTGGTGGAGACCGGGTCGTTCGTGCGCCGATCCTGACGCGATGTTGTGCCCACCGTGTGGTAGGACTGCGCCACCGGGATCCGCGTGTGCTGTGTGCTCAACACCGCCGCGAGCCCGGAGAGCCAGCCGTGGGCGTGCACGATGTCGGGTACGTGCGTTTCCCAGTCTGTCCTGAGGAACTGGACGAAGTCGCCCAGGTGGGCGAGGACCTCGTCTTCAGTGATCTTCCTGGCAGGTCCGGCCGGTACGTGCACGACGGTGTAGCCGTCGCTGGTGCGCACTCGTCGCGGGACCCGGGGATCATCGCATCGCGTGTAGACGACCACTCGGTGGCCGAGGGCGGACAACGCGGTCGCGAGCCCTGCCACGTAGACGTTCTGGCTGCCGGCGTCGAACGCGCCCGGTGCGGCCAGCGGGCCGGCGTGTTCGGAGACCAGCGCGATCGTCATCCGCGTGGAGGTGGCTTGCTCGGAACTGCTGCCCACCGTGGTTCTCCTCACGACGAAGTGATGAGACCGCGGGTCTGGGCGGTTGCGGCATTTGCCAACGGCTTCAGGCTACCCGCGCGCGACTCATCCGACACGCTGTGCAGTCAGGTGGCCGGTGGCCCAGGCGGAGAGCCGTGGCTGCAGGGCGATGTAGACGTCCGGTGCGAGGCCCATGCCGATGTGGGTGCTCTTCACCTCGATGCACTCCGCGGACGGGTCGAGGCTCAGCCGCCACGGCACGACGGCGTCGGTCCGGGAGTACATCGACACGGCCGGAATTCCCTGCGGCAGTGGCGTGGCCAGTGCCCTGGTGCTGTTGTCGTGGCAGGTTCCGTTGAAGCACTCACGATCCATCAGTCCGGGGACGCCGACCGCGGCGAGCCTGGTGAGTGCGTGCGCGGCGAGCATCACGTTCGCGTTGGCGGCCATCGGGTCGACGACGGGGCTTCCCAGCATCACGAGACCGCGGACCAGATCGGGCCTGCGCACGGCGGCGAGCCGGGCGAGGCCACCACCGCGACTGTGTCCGATCAGCACCACCGGTCCGCCGGTGACGTCCGCGTGTTCCTCGAGTCGTCGCTCGATCCGGTCGACCAGTTCGGTGGTGCAACCGAGGTTGAATCCGATGCGGGCTCCCGCCGGACGGTAACCGCGGTGAGCCAGCCAGATGCTGGTCGGGCTCAGCGCAGCGTCCGCGGCTCCAAAGCCGGGCACGAGCAGGACGCCCGCACCGGCGCCCTCGTCCGGATCAGCGTGACGCCACACGGGATGGGCCACCAGCTGGACACCGAGCATCGCCGTTCCGATGTGCTCACGGGTGATGGAATGCAACGAACGCAATGCACGCATGTGCGCGGTTCTCCTCGGCTCAGTCAGTAGGAGCCGGATTGCCGCGCAAAGGCGTCACAAACGCGAGGCACGCGACGTTTGGCCGCTGGTCGGGGCGGTGAGCTGCACACCCGCGACTCACCGGCCGTTCAGCACTCCGGCGATGAATTCCTCGGCGACCAGCCGCACCTTGCGGTTCTCCCGCTGTGAATGCTCGACGAGCACCCCGAACGCGTCATCCGCGCTGACGCCGCGCACCGCCATGATGATTCCCTTCGCCTGGTCGATCACGGCGCGGGAGTCCAGTGCGGTGCGCAGGTGTGCGGAGTGCTCGGAGGCCCGCAGGTACCTGCTGTGGCTGCGCAGCGCGACCTCGGCCGCGGCGGTGTAGAGGCCCAGCAACGGGCCGTCGAGGTCGGCGAACCCGTGGTCGCGCGCCGAGTAGACGTTGATGGCACCGGCGTGCTGGTCGTCGACCACCAACGGGGTGGACAGGAAGCTGACCATGCCGGCCGACCGGCACGCCCTGGCGAAGACCGGCCAGCGTTCCAACGCCTCCTCCAGGCCGGCGCGGACCAGCTGTCCCTGCTTCGCCGCGTCGACACAGGGGCCGGAGTCCTCGCGGTACTCGACCTCGTCGAGCTCCTCGGCCAGTTCGCTGGTGGACGACGCGGTGAACGGCTTCCCCGCGTCGAGCAGTGTCACGGACACTTCCTCGGCGCCGGGCACCGCGTGCATCACCTGATGGCACACCAGCTCGACCAGCGCGGGAAGGTCCTCGGAGCGGCCGAGTGCCTCGCCGAGGGCGTCCAGCGCGCTGGTCACCTCGTCCAGGGCATCGCCGATCGGCGGGCTGTTCGAGTGGTGCGGTGTCACGGGTCTTTCACCTTCTTCCAGAGCGGAGGCACGAGCTGGGCGGACGCCCGCAGCTACCCCGGCGGTGATCGTTCCGCTGCCCGCCGGGGAAGCAGGACCGCGACTAGCGCCCGCGGTGGGCGCGGGTGCGGCGCAGCGCCAGGCCGAGGCCGATCAAGCCGACGCCCAGCAGCAGGTGCAGCCAGTTGTCGGCGGTGTTGACCGGCACGAAGTTGGCCGTGCTGTCGTGGTCGATCACCAGGCCGTACAGCCACAGGACCAGATAGACGGCGCCACCGCCGACCAGGTACCAGTAGGCGCCGTCCACCGTGCGGGACATGAGGAATCCGGCGACGCCGAAGCCGAGGTGGACGAGGTTGTGCAGGATCGACACCATGAACAGGCCGAGCAACATCGCCTGCGACTCGTGGCCCGCGAACGACATCGTGTCGTAGTTCGTCGTGACGCCGGGGATGAATCCGGCGACACCGACCAGGGCGAACACCGCGCCGACCGCCAACGCGGCCTTCTGCAGGGGCGTGCGCGTGGTCATTTCAGTTCGGGACATGTCTTCTCCCGTGAAGGGTGAACCGCTTCGGTCGTGGGGCGGCTACCCGTGCCTTTACCCCGCAAACTGATCTCAGCGGCCCGGTTCACAAGGCATTGCGCACGCCTTCAGCGCATTCGACAGGCCGTGCTGCGAAGGAAGTTTCCCCGACCTGTCACACGCGCTTGGCGATGAGCCCGTGGACCAGCGACAGCTCGCCGCGTTCGTCCAAAGCGGACGTCACGTGCTTGAGCAGGTCGTCGACCAACGCGGTCGCGGGTACCCGGCACTCCCGCCACGGATCGACGCCGGCGCCCTCGATGCCGTACCTGGACGCGGCCCACACCGCAGCCGCGAGCACGTCGTCCCGTACCGCGGGAGGTTCCTTGCCGGAGTGGATGTCGTCGTGGGCGGTGTGCACGAGTGCACGGGAGAGTGCCGCCTGCAGCACCGCGTCGTCCACCTCGGCGGCGGCATCGGCCACGCGGAACTCGACCGTCGGCAGCGACGAGCCGAGGCGCACCAGCCAGAACGACTGCGACCGGTCCACGAGCGTTCCGCAGGCCACCATCCGCCCGACGTGCGCGTCGTACTCCTCCGCGCCGGAGAACAGCGGAGGCACGCCCGCGCCGGGGAACCTCGACTGCAGCACCGTCCGCCAGCTCGCGTATCCGCGGTCGGGGGAGTTGGCCGACAGCGCCAGCAACGTGGGCAGCCAGGGCCGCACGTGGTTCAGCACGGCCACGGCCGTCTCGCGGTCCGGTACGCCGACGTGCACGTGGCACCCGCTGGCCTCGTAGTCCTCGATGACGCCCGCGTAGGCGTCGAGGATGCGGTGGTACCGAGCGCCTTCCGTGACGATCGAATGCGTGGCGGTTTTGACCGGCGTGCCACGGGAAAGCAGTTCCACGCCCTCTTCGCGGGCGGCGTCGGCGACCATCGCGCGGGCGTGCGTGAGTGCCTCGCCGAGGATGACCACGCTGGTGCACGGCCCGGTTGCGGCTTCCACCTGGGTTCCGGCCAGCTCCGCGTGGAACTTGGTCAGTTCCGTGCCGTGCAGTCGGGCGAGCACGGCGGGCGCGCGCATCACCGTGCGCCGGGAGGCCGGATCGACGAGCAGGAACTCTTCTTCAACACCCACGGTGTCGGCGCACGCGTTGGCCAAGTGACCGTCTCCGCTCTTCCTGGACGTTGCGATCTGCGGTTACCCGTGCGGGGTAGGCGCGAACCGCAGCGGGGTATTCGGTTCGGCATGGACGACAAGACGATCGAAGCGCTGGGCAAGCTCCGCAAAGCGCTGGAGACGACCGAACGCGCACGCGGGCACCTGTACTCGTTCCACCAGCTGACCGGCACCGCGGACTTCGAGCTCGACGCGGCGATCGCGGCGCTGCGCGAAGCGGGGCACGGCGAACACGCGAAGCGGGTGCAACGCGACCTGGTGGGCCGCAACGTCCTTCCTGGACGGTGGACGTTCCAGATCGTCGAGGAGTACGACGACATGTACTACGACGTGTTCCGCGACGTCGAACGCGCGGCCCGCGACGACCTGGCCGGCGGGCAGCGGCACGGCCTGGAGAAGGAGCTCAAGCGCGACCGGCAACGGCGCAGCGCCGCCGCGTACGCCGAGAACGACTGAGCGCTCCCTCGCTGGGTACCCGGATCGCATCTCCAGCGAAAGGTTCGAGCCATGACCACCGTGTCCCGCACGTTCACCGTCGAGGCCCCGCCCCAGACCGCGGTGCCGTACCTGGCCGACTTCGGCAACGCCGTGCAGTGGGATCCCGGCACCGAGAGCTGCACCCGCAACGACAGCGGACCTGTCCAGGTCGGGGCGAACTGGCACAACACCTCGAAGATCGCGGGCGTCACCACCGAACTGACCTACACGCTCGAACAGCTCCTCGACGACCGGATCGTGCTGGTGGGCCGCAACGACACCGCCACCTCCACCGAGACCATCGAGATCACGCCCAGCGGCACGGGTTCGAGCATCACCTACACCAACGACCTCGAGTTCAACGGCGCGGCCAAGCTCGCGGCGCCGTTGGCCAAGGTGGTGTTCGAGAAGCTCGGCAACGACACCGAGAAGCAGATGACCGAGGTGCTCAACGGGCTGGCCCGCTAGTACGCAGGGCCGCGAAACGCACGAGCGGCGAATGCGGGAACCGGCCGGGAAATCGCCACTGCCAGAAGCGCATCGCGATTTCCCGGCCGTTGTCGTGAGACGCCGAAGGCCCCACATCAACGATGTGGGGCCCTCAACGGCGTGACGGTCAGTCCTTCTTGAAAGCGTCCTTGACCTTCTCCGCCGCTTCCTTCAGGTGACCCTTGGCCTGGTCCGTCTTGCCTTCGGCCTGCAGGCCTCGGTCGTTCGTGGCGTCACCGACGCCTTCCTTCAGCTTGCCCTTGAGTTCGTCGCCCTTGGCGTCCAGCTTGTCATCAGCACCCATGGCTCTCGGATTCCCTCTGCTGTTGAGGACAAACGTGTCCGAAAACATGGTTCAGGCCTTTCGCTGCATGCTCTCGCGTGCCGGGTTCGCCTGCTTCTCCGCTTTCGGGTCCTTTTCGTCCTCCTTGGCGCGCACCCCGGCCTCCACCTGCTTGCCGAGGTCCTCGTCGACGTTGCGCCAGTACTCGAACGCCCGGACCAGCACCGGTTCGGACACGCCGTTGAGCAGGTGGCCGACGACGTTGTCGACCAGCCGCGCCCGCGCGTCGTCGTCCAGGACCTCCCGGACCATCGTGCGGGCCTGACCCCAGTCGTCGTCCTCGGCGTGCGAGACGTATCCGGCACGGACCATGTCGCCCTGCGCGGCCCAGCCCGCCGGTGTGCCGTACTGCTCGACGTCGGCGCGGGGGCCGCCCTTGGAGTTCGGCGCGTAGACGGGGTCGGACACGTTCGTGACCCGCATCGCGCCGTCTTTGCTGTAGCTGTTCACCGGCGACTTCGAGGCGTTGACCGGGATCTGCTTGTAGTTCGCGCCGATGCGGTACCGGTGCGCGTCGGCGTAGGCGAACATCCGGCCCAGCAGCATGCGGTCCGGGCTGGCGCCGATGCCGGGCACCAGGTTGTTCGGCTCGAACGCGGCCTGCTCGATCTCCGTGTGGTGGTCGGTGGGGTTGCGGTCGAGGGTCAACTTGCCGACCTCGGTCAGCGGGTAGTCCGCGTGCGGCCAGACCTTGGTCAGGTCGAACGGGTTGAACCGGTAGCCCTCGGCCTCGTCGAACGGCATGACCTGCACGAACAGCGTCCAGCTCGGGTTGTCGCCCTTCGCGATCGACTCGAACAGGTCGCGCGTGTGGTAGTCCGTGTCGGCGGAGGCGAGCTGGTCCGCCTCGTCCTGCGTGAAGAACTCGACACCCTGGTCGGTCTTGAAGTGGTACTTCACCCAGAAGCGCTCACCTGCGGCGTTGACCCACATGTAGGTGTGCGAGCTGTAGCCGTTCATGTGCCGCCACGTGCGCGGAATGCCCCGGTCGCCCATCAGCCACGTGACCTGGTGCGCGGACTCCGGTGACAGCGTCCAGAAGTCCCACTGCATGTCGTGGTCGCGCAGGTTGTTGTCGGCCCGCCGCTTCTGCGAGCGGATGAAGTGCTGGAACTTCATCGGGTCCTTGATGAAGAAGACCGGCGTGTTGTTGCCGACCATGTCGTACACACCTTCTGAGGTGTAGAACTTCAGCGCGAACCCGCGGGGGTCGCGCCAGGTGTCGGGGCTGCCCCGCTCACCGGCCACGGTCGAGAACCGGGCCAGCACGTCGGTCGTGACACCAGGCTGGAACACCGCCGCCCTCGTGAAGGACGACACGTCCGCGGTCACCTCGAACCTGCCGAACGCGCCGCTGCCCTTGGCGTGCGGCTGGCGCTCCGGAATGCGTTCCCGGTTGAACTGCGCCATCTGTTCGATGAGGTAGTGGTCCTGCAGGACGATCGGGCCACCGGCGCCGATCGTGAGCGAGTGCTCGTCGCTCTCGACCGGGATGCCGGCGTCGTTGGTGGTGGGAAGGTCAGACATCGGGTCCTCTCAGCTGCTCGGCGCACAGGGGTGCGGTTGGCGGACTGGCGAGCCGCTGACCGACGGATCGACCTGACGGCGGTGGCGCAAACACGTCCACCGTGAACACCGTCGCGCGAAGCCGAAACACGAAGTTCGTGATCATCACCGATCGAGTGATCTTGCCCGCCTCCGGCCGTGCGGATCCCGCCGAGCGTTCTTACGGTCCTGCCAGCGACCGCAAGGCCGCTGCAGCACCAGGGCCCGCCGTGCGCTCACCTGTCCAGCGGCCGGGCCCTGTTCCAGGTCACGGAACACGTCTCCGCCGGACAGGCGCCCTCACCGGCGAGAGCGCGGCGGGGCCCGAAAAGGGACATGCGTCAGCTCAGCGTCACCACCGCCCGCGTCCTGCTCCTCTCCGCTTCCACGGCGGCACTGCTCGCGGCGGGCGGCACCATCGCCTCCGCCGCGCCGTCCGTCGACTGGGACCGGATCGCGCAGTGCGAGAGCGGTAACAACTGGTCGACGAACACCGGCAACGGCTACTCCGGCGGACTGCAGTTCAGCCCGTCCACCTGGAAGGCCAACGGCGGTACCGGCAGTGCCCACCAGGCCTCCCGCGAGGAGCAGATCCGCGTCGCGGAACGCGTGCTGGCCAGCCAGGGAATCGGAGCGTGGGGCTCGTGCGGCCGGCGTGGGGGAAGCAGCCCGCAGCCGGTTCGCCAGCGGCACGTTCCGAACGCCGGCAAGGCCGTGTCGCGGGTCGTGCCCGTGGTCCCGGCGGCCGCGCCGTCGGCGAGCAACCCGGACGGCGACTACACGATCAAGGCCGGTGACACGCTGAGCAGCATCGCCACCGAACTCCGCGTCGACGGGGGCTGGCAGGCGTTGGTGGCCAAGAACTCCCGGTTCCTGACGAACCCGGACCTCATCAGGGTCGGGGACAGGATCGCCACGAAGTGACGCAGGAACGGACCGCTCACCGCTGAACGTGGTGGGCGGTCCGTTCGCGTGTGGAGCCCATTGAGACGCAACCTGGCGGGGAAGCGCTTCCATGCTAGGTTCGAGTGAGAGTGACTCACTCGAAACGGAGCAGCCAATGCCGGCTCTTTGGGGTGTTTCCTTCGATGCCACGGCAATGTCCGGAGTGGTGGTCGAGTTCCTCAAGACCGCCAAGTCCTTCGCTGACCGGGGTTTCGGCGTTCATCTCGACCTCGGGTACGACATCAAGGCCGACAAAGACCGGTTCTTCCAGGACTATCGGCACGAACGCGTGCCGGACTGGGTGACGCTGGATCGCGTCGACGGTGTCGCGCACATCGAGGGCTACGACCGGGAATTCGTGGCGGCGACGCTGGAATCCGTGCGTCGCAACGAGTTGCCCGACACCGATCGTGTCACTGATGCACTCGCGGACGCGATCGTGCGGACATGGGAAGACCGCGGCGTCACGCTCGTCGTGGTCGAGAACGGCACGCTGCCGGAGAACGTCGCCTACACCAAGGCCCTGTACCGGGCGATCGCCAGATACGGCGCCGCGCACGAGCTCGGCACGTTCGTGTTGTGGCGTGACCACGACCTGATGTGGCAAAGCGAGCCGGCGAAGTACGGCAGCTTTCCTTATCCGGCAACGCCTCCGATGGTGAACTCGCCGCACATCCACTACTTCGCGCTGCACGAGGAAGCGAAGCGCCGCACGCTCGAGTGGATGCCGCACCTGCGCAACCTGGACGTGCTGCCGAACACCTTCACGCCGCCGAGCCGTCCCGGCCGCCCGGACTTCCTGGAACGGCACGGCATCGCGCCGGACACGAAGATCATCGCCAGGTTCACCAGGATCATCCCGCAGAAGCGCATCGATCGGGACCTGCACCTGGTGGCCCAGTTGCCGGGCACGTGCCTGTTCGTCGCGGGCGACACCGAGGAGAACCCGGCCGAGACCGGGAAACTCCGCGCGCTCGCGGAAGAACTCCAGGTGCCGGTCGTCTTCGGCGGTGTGCTGGAACCGTGCGAGTCGGCCAGTGCGGAGTTCTCGGTGCGCGACCTGCTCGCGCACGCCGACGTCGTGTCGTTCCTGACGTCGTACGACTACGAGAGTTACGGCAACCCCATCGGTGAGGCGATCGCGGCCGGTGTGCCGTACATCGCGAGCCGTTATGCCTTGTACGACACGGTGTACGCCGGTTTCGAGGCGCCGGTGCTGGACATCCTGGAGCACGACCTGCCGACGCCGGAGTTCGCGCGGCAGGTGCACGATCTCATGACGAACGCGGAGAGGCGGGCGGAAGTGGTGGCGCACAACCGGCAGCTCGGCACGCAGACCCGCGAGGTCGCGGACGAGCTGGTGACAACGTTGTACCCGCCCGCGATGGGCGCGGAGGTCCGCCTCAGCGTCGTGCTGCCGGTGTACAACGAGGCCGCGAACATCAACGACGTGCTGCTGTCGTTGCAGAACCAGGACGACATCGATCCCGCGAGCTATGAGATCGTGCTGGTGGACAACAACTCCACCGACGACACAGTCGAGATCGCCCGCCGGTTCGCCGAGAGTTCGCCGGTCGACATCCAGGTGATCAGCGAACGCGAGCAGGGCGTCGCGTGCGCGCGCCGGGCGGGCATGGAGTTCGCGGTGCGCAGGAGCAGGAACCGCAAGGACCCCGGCGAGCGCTTCTACCTGATGTCGGCCGACGCGGACTGCCGGGTGGACCGTCGCTGGCTCACCGAGCTCCTGGCGGCGATGGAGAAGGACAAGGCCGCGATCGGCGTGTGCGACTACTACTACAACGCCGAGCACTTCGTTGGCAGACCACGGCTCTGGGACGCGATTCAGCGCACGTTGCGGTGCCGAGCGGTGACGTTCTCGTTGTTCGGCGGCTTTCCCGACGGCAAGGGCTTCGCGGTCGAGCGCGAGGCCTACGAGGACGTCGGCGGCATCGAGATCTTCTACCAGCTGCAGCACGGCCGGTTCGTGAACCACCTGTCCGACGACTGGGACTTCGGCATCCGGGTCGCCGGCTCCGGCCACGACATCACCTACGCCCCGAAGTCCAAGGTCGAGATCAACCCGCGGCGCGTCAACCACGCCATCGACGAGGTCATCACCGGCCGCGCGTACGGCAACGACGGCATCATCGTCATGCGCGACATCCGGCCGGAGGCACCGCCGGTGACGGTCGACCTGACCGAGGCCGAGGCGTTGCAGGCGTGGGAGTTCTCCATCAAGGACTTCACGCCGAAGAACACGATCCTGCCCGTCCTGCTCACACCGTCCTTTCTGGACGAGGACGCCGTGGTCGAGTTCTTCGGCGAGGACCTCACGCACCGGCTCGGCGCGCGCATCGCGGAGATCAAGGCCGAGATGAGCGTCACCGACTTCCTGCCCATCCACTCCTACAAGACGCCGTCGTACCGGCTGTACCTGGAGTTCCGGGACGAGATCTTCGCCCGGCTGCGCGCGACGGTGGGCGAGGACATCGGCTTCCCGCCACCGCTGCCGGAGTGCTTCGACTCGGTACCGGCCGCCAGGTTCGCGGAGTTCGTGAAGTACTACTGCGAGGACCGCGAGTCGGGGGAGGCGCACAACTACTTCGGCAATGGAGGCGTGTTCTGATGAACCGAGTTCTGACGGACCCCGAACCGAGGGTGTGGGCGGCTTTGCAGGATCCCGCCAACGCGCACCTGCTCGACTACGTCACCGAGGACCCGTTCGGCGCGCACGTGTTCCCCGGCAACGTCGAGGGCTACGGCGTGGAGAACTTCCTCGACGACCTGACCGATCAGCTCGTCGGCACCGCGCCGATCCACCTCTGGTCGTACATCCCCACGTGCGCCTACAAGTGCCGCTTCTGCCAGTACCCGGTCGTGCTGGTCAAGGGCGGCCGTAACGAGGCGAAGCTGACGCAGTGGGTGGACTGGAACATCCGGGAGGCCGAGCTCTGGCTGCAACGCGTGCCGGAGCTGGCGACCGCACCCGTCGGTGAGTTCAACGTGTTCGGTGGCACCCCGTCGTTGTTGCCGGAGAAGGACATCCGCCGGTTGCTCGACTTCTACCGGGAGAACTTCGGCTTCACCGACGACACGACGATCCGCTTCGAGGGCGACCCGAGCACGTTCACCCCGGCGAAGCTCGAGGCGCTGAGGGAACTGGGCTGCACCAAGCTGTCCAGCGGCGTGCAGTCGTTCGACGACGACGTGCTGCGGGAGTGCGGCCGTGAGCACTCGGCGCAGATGTGCGTCGACTTCGTCCGCAACGCGCAGGCCGCGGGCTTCGAGTGGGTCAGCATCGACCTGATGTACGGCCTGCTGGACCAGACCGTCGACAGCGTCAAACGCGACCTCGACGTGGTGCTGGAGAACGAGATCACCGCCGTGGTGTGCACCAAGCTGCACCTGAAGTCCTACGCCGAGACCAGGACCGGGGTGGCGGGGGAGCAGCCGGCACCGTGGCAGCTCCCGCAGTACCGCGAGAAGCTGGTGAAGGACGGGCACTTCTGGCCGACCTTGCAGGAGCAGTACCGGATGCGCGAGGTGCTGACCGACGGCCTGCGCGCCGCGGGCTACACCGAGCACCCCACCATGTACTTCGCCCGCGACGGCCTCGGCCCGGAGAAGTGGAAGTCCATCATGGTGGACCAGGACAAGCAGGAGGCCGAGGTCGCGATCGGTCTCGGTGGCAGCTCCAGTTGCCGCGCCTCCGAGGCGATCACCGACGTGAACTGGAAGAACTACGCCCAGGCCGTCGACGAGGGCAGGGTGCCGCTGGGCTCAGCGACCGGGTTCGACGCCACCGCGCAGGAGGCTCGTGCGGTCAAGATGGCGTTGTCGACCCTGCAGCCACTGCGCGCCGATCTGCACAGCGCGTTGTACGGCAAGTCCCTGCACGAGAGTCCGTGGCGGGAGAAGTTCGGTTCCCTGGCGGAACGCGGTCTCGTGTCGGTCGACGCGGACGGAGTCTCGTTGACCGAAGACGGCGAGGTGCTGGTGGAGGCCATCATCAACACGGAGCTGTGAGTCAGGGCAGCGGCCAGTTGCGCAGAGCGGCGTCGGCGAGTTCCTGCAGTTCCGCGGGATCGACGCCGCTGGCGGCCTCCACGGCGAGGCCCTGCTGCAAGACGGCGACGTAGCGAGCCAGCAGCGCCGGATCGGTGTCCGCGGGCAGATCACCCTCGTCGACGGCTCGCTGGAACCGCTCGCGAATCCGCGCGAAGCCGTTCTTGCGCCAGTCGACCAGGAGCGCGCGCACTTCCCGTCCGGCGTCACCGGTGGCCAGCGCGCCCTGCACCCCGAGACACCCGTGCGGCTGGTCAGGGCGGGTGGTGGTGCGGATGGTGCCGGCCAGCAGCGCCGCGGCCACACCGAGGGCGGTCGGTTCCGCCAGAGCCACGGGCACGTACGCGCTCGGACCCTCGTCATAGCGCTCCAGGGCCTTGCGGAACAACTGCTCCTTGTTGCCGAACGTCGCGTACATGCTGGCCGTCGAGATGCCCATCGCCTGGGTCAGGTTGGCCAGGCTGGCGCCCTCGTACCCCTGTTCCCAGAAGACCAGCAGGGCGCGGTCGAGCGCCTCGTCGGCGTCGAACCCTCGCGGTCGGCCGGTCGTGCGGCGCGGTGTGGTCTCCACCTCTCCATCCTACGCCTTCTGAAGCGATCGCTTCAGAACGTGCTACGGTCGAGTTCTGCATCGATCGTTCTAGAAGTGAGGGGTAGAGGCGCATGACCATCACGCTGATCACCGGGGCCAACAAGGGCATCGGTTTCGAGACGGCCAAACAGCTCCTGGAACTGGGTCACGTCGTCTACGTCGGTGCGCGTGACACCGAACGCGGCGAGAAGGCCGCGGCCGACCTCGGTGCCCGGTTCGTGCAGCTCGACGTCACCGACGACGCCTCGGTGACCGCCGCCCTGGCCACGATCGACGCGGAGCAGGGCCGACTCGACGTGCTGGTGAACAACGCCGGCATCCTCGCCACCGAAGCCCTCGACGGGCCCATGGCGTTGCGGGCCTTCGACACCAACGCGGTGGGAATCGTCCGCGTCACGGAGGCGGCGCTTCCGCTGCTGCGCAAGTCCGAGAACCCCAACGTGGTCAACATTTCCAGCAGCCTGGGCTCGTTCTGGGCGGTGACGAACCCCGAACGGCCGGAGTTCGGCCTGCCGCTCGCGCTCTACGCCGCCTCCAAGTCGGCGGCGACCATGTTGACCGTCCAGTACGCGAAGTCCCACCCCGGCATCAAGTTCAACGCGCTGGAGCCCGGCGCGACCGCCACGGACATGACCGCGGCGTTCGGGATCGGGCGGCCGGTGCAGGAGAGCGCCGCGGTCGTCGTGCGGTTCGCGACCTTCGGGCCGGACGGTCCGACCGGGACGCTGCAGGACGAGTCCGGCGAACTGCCCTGGTAGGTCAGCGGACCGGGCTGATCCCCGCCACGGCCAGTGCGAACAGCCGCCCGGCCGAGGCGGCCGGATCCTGGTGGTGCTCGGTGACCATCACGATGCCGACGATCAACGTCACCAGCTCGATCGCGGTGACGCCCTCGCGGACCGCGCCGTCCCGAATCGCGCGGCGCAGCAACGGTTCCGAGGCTTCCGCGATCACGGACGCGCACGAGTTGCCGTCCACCGGGTCGCCCTCGTAGGCCAGGGCGGTGGCGAGTCCGCGCGCGGCGACGCAGTACGCGACGAGGTCGTCCAGCCAGGCGAGCAACGAGTCCCTGCTGTCGCCGACGCCGTCCAGTTCACGGGCGCGGACGCAGAGCGCCTCGATCCGTTGCGCTGACACGGCTTCCAGCAGTGCGTGCCGGGTGGGGAAGTGTCGGCGGACGGTGGCCGAACCCACTCCGGCGACTCGGGCGATCTGTTCCAGTGACGCGCCGCCGCCGTGCGTGGCCACCTCCTGCTCGGCCACGGCGAGGATCCGCTCGTAGTTGCGCCGGGCATCGGCTCGCTGGTGATCGGCCATGCTCATCCTCAAGCTTGCTAAGTGGCGGGGTCCGCCATATCGTAGCGGACATGAAACGGCGGGCCCCGCCGTTTATGTTTCTGCTGCTAGGGAGAGTCATGTCCGCACCAGTGCTGGTCACGGGAGCCACCGGGAAGCAGGGCGGTGCCGCTGTGCGCGCCCTCAAGGCGGCAGGTGTGCCTGTGCGCGCGTTGGTTCGCGATCCCGCTCGGGCGAAGGACCTGGACGTCGAACTCGTCGAAGGCGATCTGCTCGACCGCGACTCGCTGGCCGCCGCGGTCAAGGGCGTCCGGTCCGTGTTCTCGGTGCAGATGGCGCCGTTCACGCAGGACGGGTTCGACTTCGCGAGCGAACTCGCCCAGGCGACCAACCTCATCCAGGCGGCGGTCGAGGCGGGCGTTCCGCAGTTCATCCAGACCACTGTGGACAGTGCGGGGCCGCGGGTCGTGGACGAGCGCTTCCCGATCCGTCAGGCGTCGATGAACACCAAGGCCGAGATCCAGGACCGGGTCCGCGCGGCCGGGTTCGAGCGGTGGACGTTGCTCAAGCCCGGCTTCTTCATGGAGAACTTCCTGCCGTCGTCGGCATTCCTGTTCCCGCGCGGCATCGAGGGCGGTCTGGTGAGCCTGCTCAAGCCCACCACGAAGCTGGCGTTGGTCGCCGTCAGGGACATCGGTGTCGCGGTGGCCGCCGTCGTCGCCGACCCCGAGCGGTTCGACCGCGTCGAGCTGGAACTGGCGAGCGATCACCTCTCGATGACGGAGATCGCCGCCGTGCTCTCAGACGCGTTCGGCGCAGAACTCACGGCACCGGACATGACGCTGGAAGAGGCGTTCGCCGCGGGCATGCCGGAGATGGGTGCCGGGCACGACCGGTTGAACGAGACCTGGATGGCGGGGCGCCCCGAGTACGCCAGGGCGCTCGGCCTTCCTCTCACTAGCTTCGCCGAGTGGGCGCTCACACGGTGACGCGGCTGTACCGGCTGACGGGCCTCGTCAGGCCGTAGTGCTCGCGCAACGTCCGTCCGGTGTACTCGCTGCGGAACAGGCCGCGGGCCCGCAACAGCGGCACGACGTGGTCGACGAAGTCCTCCAGCCCGGACGGCAGCAGCGGGGCCATCACGTTGAACCCGTCGGCGGCGCCCGTGGTGAACCACAGCTCGATGTGGTCGGCGATCTGCTCGGGCGTCCCGGCGATGACCTGGTGGCCGCGTCCGCCACCGAGCCGGCCGAGGAGCTGCCGCAACGTGAGCTTCTCCCGCTCGGCCAGGTCGCGCACGAGTTCGAAGCGGCTCTTCGCGCCGTTGACGTGGCTGACCGGCGGCAGTTCGGGCAGCCGCTCGTCCAGCGGGTGCCCGGTCAGGTCGATGCCGATCAGCTCCGTCAGCTGGCGCACCGCCCGCGTGGGGATGATGAGGTCGTCGAGTTCGGCGGCCAGCTCCTTCGCCTCGGCCTCGGTGCCGCCCAGCACGGGCACGACGCCGGGCAGCACCAGGAGGTCGTCCGCGTCCCGGCCGAACGCGACCACGCGGCGCTTCAGGTCCGAGTAGAACGCGGTCGCCTCCTCGTGGGTCTGCTGCGCGGTGAACACCGCCTCGGCCCAGGCGGAGGCGAACGTCTTGCCGTCCTCGCTGGAACCGGCCTGCACCAGCAACGGGTGACCCTGCGGGCTGCGGACGGCGTTGAGCGGGCCGCGCACCGAGAAGAACCGGCCCTTGTGGCCGATCTCGTGCACCTTCGCCTCGTCGGCGAAGACACCGTTCTCCTGGTCGAGGACCAGGGCGTCGTCCTCCCACGAGTCCCACAGGGCGGTGACGACGTCGAGGAACTCGTCGGCGCGCTGGTAGCGCTCGGCGTGCGCGGTGTTGACCTCGCGGTTGAAGTTCTGCGCCGAGCGGTCCTGCGCGGTGGTGACGATGTTCCAGCCCGCGCGGCCGCCGCTGATGTGGTCGAGCGAGGAGAACAGGCGGGCCAGGTTGTAGGGCTCGGAGAAGCCGGTGGACGCGGTGGCGATCAGTCCGATGTGGTCGGTCACCTGCGACAGCGCCGTGAGCAGGGTGAGGGGCTCGAACCGGCCCGCGGCGGTGTGCCGGACGTCGCCCCAGATCTGCACGCCGTCGGCGAGGAAGACCGAGTCGAACGTGCCGCGTTCGGCGATGCGCGCGAGGTTCTGGAAGTGCGTGACGTCGTCGAGCGCGCGCGGGTCGGTGCGCGGGTGCCGCCAGGCGGCCTCGTGGTGACCGACGCCCATCAGGAACGCGTTGAGGTGCAGCTCGCGTGCGGACAACTTCAAACTCCTCGCCAGACGGGGATTCGGATGTTCAGGGGGTCGGCGTAGAGGGCGTCGAGCTGCACGGCACCCGCCGCGACGGCCAGGACGTCCTCACCGAAACTGCTCGCCAGCACGACGTCGGCGGACGCGCGGGACATCGCCGACACCTCGTCGCGCAGCGCGGTGACGCACTCGGGCACGCGGTTCGTGCCGAGTTCGGTGACGACGAGGACCCCGGGGTCGACGAAGTCGAACAGCACGGCCGCCGCCCTGCCGACGACGCGGGCCCGTTCGGCCAGACAGGCCACCGCCTCCGGTGATCCCGCGACCGCCGCGCCGACCAGGTCGAAGATGTGCGGCCTGCTGATCACGCCCTCGCGGAACGCCCGTTCGGCCCAGGCCCGGTCGGACACGGTGGCTTCGAGGCAGCCGCGTTTGCCGCACTCACAACGGACAGCGGGATCGCCCAGGGCCAGGTGCGCGACGTCACCGGCCGCGGAACGCGGTCCGCGATGGGCCGCGCCGCCGGTCACGATCGCGGCGTCGACGACGTTGCCGACGAACAGGTGCAGCACCGAGTCGTGGCCGTTCGCGGCGCCGAACAGCTGCTCGGCGCGCGCCAGGGCTCTGGTGTGGCTGTCGACCCGCACGGGCAGCCCGGTCCTGGCGGTGAGCAGATCCCGGACCTCGGTGCCGTGCCAGCCGAGCGAGGCGTGCTGGACGATCACCCCGTGCTCGGGGTCGACCCAGCCGCCGGCCGCCACGCCGAGACCGAGCGGGATGTGGCCCGGCAGCTGTTCGTCGTGCAGTCGCAGCAGTTCGTCGGCCGCGGTGCTGAGCACCTCACGCGGATCGGGGCCGGCGTGCGGGATCGTCCTGCGGGCCAGCACCGTGCCGCGCAGGTCGAGCAACGTCAGCGTGCAGTACGGGTGCGCGACGTGGATGCCCGCCACGACGTGCCTGCCGGTGTCGACGTCGACCGGCACCTGCGGCCGTCCGATTCCCTGGTACGGCACGGCTTGCGGCATCTCCACGAGCAGGCCCAGTTCGGCGAGCGCGGCGCAGGCACGGGTGACCGCGGCCGGGCTCAGTCCGGACGTGCGCGCGATGGCACTGCGCGGGATCGGCCCCTGCCGCAACACCGTGCCGAGCACCACTGACGCGGCCGTGCTCATGAGATCAGCGGTGGGCCGGTCGGGGAGAGCGCCGGGCCGATCGCCCGCGCGGCCCCCGGCGTGCGGCCACGTCCCCAGCCGATCTCCCTGCGGTAGCTGCCGAGCAGACCGGTGCTTCGGAGGTGTTCCTCGTCGTGTTCCGGGGACTCCGCGGGCAACGGGTGCGTCAGCGGGGCGACGAACAGCGCGTCGGCCGGGCAGTTGGCCTCGCACTGGAAGCACGTCTGGCAGTCGGACTGCCTGCTGACGACCGGAAGCCCGTCCTCACCGCGGTCGAACACGTTGGTGGGACACACCTCGATGCACTTGTCGCAGGTGATGCACCGCTCCGCCGACACGAGTTCGATCACGTCAGTGCTCCCTCCGGTCGTGCCCACACCTCGTCCAGACCGCCGGAGGTGATCCGGTGGTGCTGGGCGGGGTCGAGTTCGGGACGGTCGAGCCGCTTCGCCATGCCCCGGCTTTCGTCGCGCACCAAGGCGGACGTGTACATCCATCTCGCGTGCGCGACCATCGCGGCGGCCTGACGTGCCGGTACGACCGCGGCGCCTTCGCCGTGCAGTCCGGCTCGGATGGACAGCCAGGCACCGTCGAGTTCCTTCAGCGCCGTCCGCAGCACGTCGCCGTGGCGCAGGTAGTTCTTGTCGTAGGGGAGGACCTCGGCCTGCACGGTCCGGACGATCTCGGCGACGTCGACGTTCTCGTTGCCCGTCGGCCGCAGTCCGGCGCCACCCGCGGCGGTCACGGTGCGCGTGCCCCGTCCGAGCGATCGGGCGAACTCAGCCGCGGCACGACCTGCCCAGGAACCGGACGAGATCGCCCAGGCCGCGTTGTGGCTGCCACCGCCGGTGAACCCGCCGCAGATCAGTTCACGGGTCGCCGCGTCGCCCGCCGCGTACAGGCCCGGAACCGTGGTGGCGCAGCCGTCGTCCACGATCCGGATCCCGCCGGTGCCGCGCACGGTGCCCTCGGCCAGCAGGGTGACCGCGAACAGGTCGGTGAACGGGTTGACGCCCAGCCGGTCGAAGGTGAGGAAGAAGTTGGGCTGCGCCAGGCGCATCGCCTTCTGCGCCGCGTCGTCGGCGAGGTCCAGCTTGCAGAACACCTTCTCCGACAACAGGGTCCGGGCGATCACCGAACGGCCGCGCTGGCTGCCCGCGCCTTCGAGCACCTCGCCGTTGGCCCGGTAGAAGGTGGCGTAGTTGTAGAACGCGGTCTTGGTCACCGACGTGTGTTCCGGCGCGATGCCGTAGGCGTTGGAGAACTCCATGCCCGAGAGCTCGGCACCGAGTTCCGCGGCGAGCAGCGCGCCGTCACCGGTGTTCACGTTGCAGCCGAACGCCTTGCTCAGGAACGCGCAGCCGCCCGTCGCGAGCACCACCGCGCCCGCCCGCACCTCGAACGGGCGGTCGGCCTGCCGCTGGTACCCGGCCGCGCCCGCCACCGCGCCGTCGGCGTCGGTGAGCAGCTCGGTGACGGGGCTGTGGTCGAGGATCGTGACGCCGGCCCGTTTCACCCGGATCCGCTGGCGCCGCATGTACTCCGGGCCCTGCAGGCCGTTGCGCAGCGAGGTGCCGTCCGGCCCGGCCGGGAACGGGTAGCGGCCGGCGTCGGCCAGTTCGTTGACGCGTTCGTAGGTCTCGTCGAGCACCCTGGCCATCCAGCGCCGGTCGGCGAGATAGCCGCCGAGCGCCTCCCGGCTCGCCATGGCGGCCTCACGCGCCTCGTCGTCCGGCGGCACGTACCAGACGCCGGTGCCGACGGACGCGGTCGCGCCGCTCGTTCCGCAGTAGCCCTTGTCCGCCAGCACGACCGAGGCGCCCTGTTCGGCGGCCTTCAACGCGGCCCAGGTGGCAGCGGGTCCACCACCCACCACCAGCACGTCAGCTGTGAGCGTCATGACGCCTCCTCATGCTCCGACGGGGACGCGCCACGAGGTGAAGCGGCGCTCCAGGCCGACCAGCACCTGGTTGAACAGCACACCGATGGCGGAGATCGTGATGATCCCCGCGTACATCTGCGGGATCGCGAAGTTGAACTGCGAGGCGTTGATCAGGTAGCCGAGACCGGCCTTGGCGCCGACCATCTCCGCGGCCACCAGCACCAGGATCGACACGGCGCCCGCCAGCCGGATGCCGGTGAACACCGTCGGCACCGCGGCGGGCAGGATCACCTTCTGGAACAACCGGAATCCGGAGAGGTCCATCGACCTCGCGAGCCGCAGCAGCGTCGGGTCGACCACGCGCACGGCACTGATCGTGTTGAGCAGGATCGGCCAGGCGCAGGCGTAGAACACGATCGCGATCTTCGACGTCTCCCCGATGCCCAGCAGCAGCACGAACACCGGCAGCAACGCGAGCGCGGCGGTGTTGCGGAAGACCTCGAGGAGTGGTCCGAGCAGCGTCGCCACCGGCTTGTACCAGCCGATCAGCAGGCCGAGCGGCACGGCGGCCGCGACCGCGAGACCGAAGCCGGACAACGACCTCACCAGACTCGCCCGCGTGTTCTCCAGCAGTTGCCCGTTGACCGCGAGATCCCACCACGCCGCCATGACGGTCGAGAACGGCGGCAGGAACGTGGCGTCCACCAGCCCGAGCCGCGGCGCGACCTCCCAGACCAGGAGCAGCACGACGATCGCCGCGCTCTTGCCCACGACGGTCAGCAGCGCGTCCGTCAACCGCGAGATGGTCCTCTGCGGACTCGGTGCGGGCAGGCGGGGGTCGGTCCGCGGCGGGGTCTCCAGCAGTGCGGTCATGCGCCCACCACCTCCTTCTCCTGAAGCTGAGCACGGGACACCTCGTCGTGCAGCAGGTCCCAGATGCGGTGCCGGTAGCGGGCGAACTCGCTGCTGGAACGCAGATCGGCCTGCCGAGTCCGGTCGCCGAGGTCGATCGGCACGGTCTCCTTGACCCTGCCCGGCCGTGACGTCAGCACGACCACGCGCTGCCCGAGGTAGACGGCTTCGTCGATGGAGTGCGTGATGAAGACGACGGTCTTGCCGGTGCGCTGCCAGATGCGCAGCAGCTCGTCCTGCAACGACTCCCTGGTCTGCGCGTCCAGCGCGGCGAACGGCTCGTCCATCAGCAGCACCTGCGGGTCGTAGGCGAGGCTGCGGGCGATCGCGACGCGCTGCCGCATGCCGCCGGAGAGTTGGTGCGGGTGCCGGTCCTCGAACCCGGTCAGCCCGACCAGGTCGAGGAACTCGCGGGCCCGGTCGGCGCGTTGCCGGCGGGGGACGCCGGTCGCCTCCAGCCCGAACTCGACGTTGCCCTGCGCGGTCCGCCACGGCAGCAGCGCGTACTGCTGGAACACGATGCCGCGATCGAGCCCCGGCCCGGTGACCCGCTTGCCGTCCAGCAGGATCTCGCCCTCGGTCGGTGCGGTGAGGCCGCCGAGCAGGTCGAGCAGCGTGGACTTGCCGCAGCCGCTCGGGCCGACCAGCACGACGAACTCGCCCCGCTCGACGTCGAGGTCGATGCCCTCCACGGCGGTGAACTCGGTGTGCTGGCGGGAGCCGCGGACCTTGACGTCGAACCGCTTGGTGACGGCGCGGAACTCGATGTGCGGGCTCATCCGGCGAGCTCGTTGTACTCGTTGGTGAACAGGTCGGTGAGCTTGACCTGGTCCTTGGCGATCTCGCCGCGTTCGGCGAGCCAGTCGACCCAGATGGAGAACTCCTTGTCGAGAATCTTGCCGCCCTTCTCCGCGACCCCGGTGGACTTCCAGAACTGCAGCGCAGCCGGGTCCTCGTTGCGGCCGCGCTTGGCGAGGATCTCGACCTTGCGCGCCACCACCTGCTCGCGCGGCGTGGTGCGGCTCCACTCGATCGCCTTGGCGACACCGCTGACGAACGTCCGCACCGTGCCGGGGTTGTCCCGCAGGAACTTCTCGGTGAAGACGTAGCTGCCGGCGGTGAACGGGCCGAGAAGGTCGAAGTCGGAGAACAGCTTGCGCACTCCGCCCTTCGCCAGCGCCTTGTCCCGCAGGATGCCGCCGAGCACGCCGACCTCGATCTGCTTCTGCCGCACCGACTGCTCGGTGTTCACCGGCGGCACCACGATGGGCTCGACCTTCTTGACCTCGTCCTGGCTCAGTCCCGCGCGTTTGAGGTAGATGCCGAGCATGGCCTCGTGGTGCGCGCCGAGGGTGTTCATCCCGACCTTCTTGCCGAGCAGGTCGCGCGCCGTCCTGACCGGGCTGTCGTCGAGCACGTAGAAGCCGCTGTAGGCCTGCTCGTCCGAGCCGTAGTAGCCGATCACCGACCTGATCGGCGCCCCGGCGGCCCTGAGCTTGACGACGGCGCCGTTGAAGGCGCCGCCGAAGTCCACCTGCCCGGTGGCGGCGGACTGGATGTCCTGCGGGCCGCTGATCGTGTTGCCGACCCACTCCAGTTTCAGGTCGTTCAGGTGACCGAGGTCCGCGGCCAGTTCCGGCAGCGTCACGTCACCCGCCGAACCCTGGTAGCGCAGCGTCCTGGTCTCCGCGCCCGCGCCGGACGCGGTCGAACAGCCGACGGTCGCGGCGGTCAGGCCGAAGAGGGTGAGGCCGAGGAAGTTCCGTCGCGTGGTGGTCACGGCAGGTCCTTTGCTGAAGGGGAAACGGGCACGCCGAAATAGCAGGACGATCTGTCCTGAGTGGAATGAGTGAGGTGGTTTCAGCGACCGGCGCTCACGGGATGGAGCGTCACATCCGGATCCGGCCGGGTCAACGGCCGGAACGACCGTCCCACATCATGGCGCCGGGGTGGACGTGGTGACCTATTTTTCACGCTGGAAGAAACTCTGGCGGTGCGCGGATTCCAGCTGCTGGGAAGACTTAATTTACTTCGTCGCAAAGTTGCGCCGGCCGCGCGGAACTCAGCACGGTGGAAGGGAGGTTCGCCGTTCCAGGAGAGGATTCGCGATGACCGCACAGCTTTCGAGCACTGTCACCGTGCACAAACTCGGCGCGGGCATCGGTGCGCGGATCGACGGCGTCCGGCTCGGCGGCGACGTGCCGGCGGACGCTGTCGCCGAGATCAGGGAGGCGTTGCTGGCCAACAAGGTCGTGTTCTTCCGCGACCAGGGGCATCTGGACGACGCCGGGCAGCTGGATTTCGCGCGGTTGCTGGGCTCGCCCACCCTGGCCCACCCGACGGTGGCAGGGCAGGAGCACAGCAACGTTCTCGCCATCGACTCCGAGCACGGGAAGGCCAACAGCTGGCACACTGACGTAACGTTCGTCGATCGGGTGCCCGCGATCAGCATTCTGCGCGCTGTCGAACTGCCTCCCTATGGTGGGAGCACGGTGTGGGCCAACACCGCGCGTGCGTACTTGGAGCTGCCTGAGGCGTTGAAGGCGCTGGTGGATCGGTTGTGGGCCGTGCACACCAACGTCTACGACTACGCGGGGCATGCTGACTCGACCCGGATCGGGGGAGTCGACGTCAAGGAGCAGGCCTACCGTGAGGAGTTCGTGTCTCAGCGGTACGAGACCGAGCATCCGGTGGTTCGAGTGCATCCGGAGACCGGGGAACGGGCGTTGTTGCTGGGGCACTTCGTGAAGCGGATCGTCGGGGTTTCTCCGCGGGAGTCGCAGGTTTTGTTCGAGTTGTTGCAGGAGCGGGTTGTTCGGTTGGAGAACACCGTGCGGTGGCAGTGGGTCGATGGGGATGTCGCTGTGTGGGACAACCGGGCCACCCAGCATTACGGGGTTGCTGACTACGACGACCTTCGGCGTCGGTTGCATCGGATCACGATCGCCGGGGATGTGCCGGTGAGTGTTGACGGGGTCGCCAGCACGACGGTTGTGGGGGATGCTGCGCACTTTTCGTCGCTTTGAGTGTTCGGTGCGGGTTGCGTGCGGGTCGGCTTGCGGGCGTTTGTCGCGTTCCAGCGGGGTTGGTCGCGTCCCGTGCGAGAGGTCACCTTGCGAGGGTGGGCGCGCGGGTAGTGACGAAGTGCGGGGTTGCGATTGGGGCTTGACCTTGAGCCTCTAGCTGGGCGCGTAGTCGGCCTCAAAGACCGGGGTGAAGAGCGCCCCGGCCGAGCCCAGACAGGGTGGCACCCAGCCCCTCAAGGTCAAGCCCCAATCGCCATGAGCGGGGTGCACCGCTACCCAGGCGGCAGAGGTTCACACGGCTCGCCTTCGGCATTGCGCCGCCAGGCTTCGTACGTGGTTGCCTTGCGTTGTTGGGCGTCTGGTGGCACCGCGGGCGATGCTTGGGAGGCATCGGCGTGGCAGGCTTGGGCTGTGGAACTGAGGCAACTGCGATACGTGGTGGCGGTGGCCGAGCACCGGCATTTCCGGCGTGCGGCCCAGGCGCTCGGCATGACCCAGCCTTCGCTGTCGCGGCAGGTCGGGGCGGTGGAGCGGGAACTGGGCACGGCGTTGTTCGAGCGGACGGCGCGTGGGGCCGTGTTGACGGCGGCGGGCGAGGTTTACGTCGTGCACGCGCGGCGCGTGCTGGACGAGGTTGCTGCCGGGGCTACCGAGGCGCAACGGGCTGCGCGTGGGCAGACTGGTTCGTTGCGGCTCGGGTTCGTGGGCGAGGCGTTGATCGAGCTGTTGCCGTCGTTGCTGGCGCGCTTCCGGTCTGCGCATCCTGGTGTGCACCTGGAGTGTCGTGAGCTCTCCACCGCGCAGAGCGGTGCTGCGCTGCTCGCGGGCGACATCGATCTGGCGATCAGTCGTGGTGCGCCTACCGGTGATGGTGCGGAGAGGCTCACTGCGGTGCCCGTGGCCGGTGATCACCTCATTGTCGCGTGTCATCGTGCGCACCCGTTCGCCAGCCGGCCCGCGGTGGCGGTGGAGCAGTTGCGTGGGCAGGCACTCATCGCCGCGTCTGCCGGCGATGAGCCTGCGGCGGTTCGGGTGTTGCAGCCGTTGCTTGGGGTGGCTGGTGGGGTTACGCATGCTCGGGATGTGCACACCGTGATTGGGCTTGCCGCGTGTGGGATGGGGGTCGGGCTGTTGCCTTCCAGTGCGCGGCGGCTTGCGCGGGCGGAGACCGTGATGGTGGAGGTGGAGCCGCCGTTGCGGCTGCCTGACCTCACGATGGCGTTTCGCACCGCGGACGAGTCGCCGCCGTTGGACGCCTTTCTCGCCGTGACGGCTGTGCATTGCCCCGACACGGGCAAGCGGCTGAACCTCTTGATGCTCAAGAGGCATCGGAAAGCGGGTGGGCGGGCATCATCGGCACCCGTGGAGGCCTTCGCCGAGTGAGATTGCGGCATGGCGATCACAACACGGTTCGGCGTGACCTTGGCGGGCTCGGCCGGGGACGACCTGGTGGAGGCCGCGGTGGCCGAAGCCCGCGAAGCCGCCGGGTACGGCGTGGACTCGGTCTGGATGGGGCAGCGGCTCGACTACGACGCGATCGGCCTGGCCGGGATCGTCGGCACGCGGGTGCCGGGCGTTGACGTCGGGGTGTCCGCGGTGCCGGTCTTCGCTCGTCACCCGTTGCTGGTGTCGAGCCAGGCCCAGACCGCGCAGGCGGCCACCGGTGGCCGGTTCCACCTCGCCGTGGCGCTGGGAGCGCCCCCGATCGTCGAGCAGGCGTTCGGGCTGCCCTGGGAACGGCCCGTGGCCCGGTTGCGCGAGTTCCTGAGCGTGCTGGGGCCGTTGCTGCGCGGCGAGACGGTCGAGCACGAAGGTGAGCTGATCACCGCCCGCTCGCTTCTGCCGACGCACGTTCCCGGTGCGCGGCGTACGCCGCTCCTGGTCGCTGCCATGGCTCCCAAGGCCTTGCGCGTCACGGGCGAGCTGGCGGACGGAACTGTGCCTTACCTGGCGGGGCCGAAGGCGTTGGCGGAGCACATCATTCCCGCCATCACGGCCGCCGCTGAAGCCGCCGGCAGGCCCGCGCCGCGCATCGTCGCCCTCGTGCCGGCCGCCGTCACCACCGAGGAGCAGGCCCGCCGCACGATGGCCGACGGGCTTTCCTTCTACACGCAGTTCGAGTCGTATCGGAGGGTTCTGGAGCTCAACGACACCGAGAACCCCGTCGACCTCGCCCTGATCGGCGACGAGGACCACGTTGCCAAGGGGGTGCGGGAGTACGTCGAGGCCGGGGCCACCGAGGTCGTCCTCACCGCGCACCACGATCTTGACGCTGACACTCAGAGCCGGACTCGGCGGCTGGCGGGAGAACTCGCGAAGGCCGTCAGAAGCCCTTCGCCGGGTTGAGGATTCCGCGCGGATCCAGCGCCGCCTTGATCGAGTGCTGCACGTCCAGGACGTCCTGGCCCGCCTCGCGGGCCAGCCAGTCCCGTTTCAGCAGACCGACGCCGTGCTCGCCGGTGACGGTGCCGCCGAGGTCCAGTGCCAGGGCGAAGACGTCGTCACCGGCCTGCCGGACGGCTTGCGGGGGCGTGGAGTCGTCGTACGAGATGATCGGGTGAACGTTGCCGTCACCGGCGTGGGCGAAGGAGTAGATGTTCACGCTGTGGGCTTGTGCGATGCGTTGGACGCCCTGGAACGCGTCGGCCAGCCGGGAGCGAGGAACGCAGATGTCCTCGATCAGGGCGCGCCCGAACCGCTCGATCGACGGCAGAGCCATGCGGCGGGCGAACAGCAGCCGGTCCGACGACTCGGAGTCCACCGCCCGTTCCGTCCACGTCGCCTCCTTGCCGAGGACGTCGGCGATCGCGGCGATCTCCGACTCGGCGGCGGGTCCGTCGGCCTGGGCGATCACCAGCGCCTGGCCGCGTTCGGCGAAGTCGGTGCCCTGGGCCCGGTCGATGACGTTCAGGGTGGCGCCGTCCAGCAGTTCGAGCAGGCTGGGTTCGCGACGCGCCCGTGCCAGCGCGCTGCACGCCGCTGCCGCCGCGACCACGCTGTCGAAGGCGGCCGCGGCGGTGAGTGTGAGTGCTGGCAACGGTCGTAGGCGGAGGGTCGCGCCGACGACCACGCCCAGCGTTCCCTCCGAACCCACGAACAGGGCGGTGAGGTCCAGGCCCGCCACACCCTTGACGGTGCGGCGGCCGGTGCTGATCAGGCGGCCGTCCGCGAGCACGACGTCGAGGCCCAGCACGGAGTCTCTGGTGACGCCGTGCTTGACGCACCGCATCCCGCCCGCGTTCGTCGCGATGTTCCCGCCGATCGTCGAGATCTCGGCGCTCGCCGGGTCCGGGGCGTAGCGCAGGCCGAACGCTCCGGCGGCCCGGTCCAGCTCGGCGGTGATCACGCCGGGTTCGACGACCGCGATCTCGTCGACCGGGTCGATCTCGACGATCCGGGAGAGCCCGCTGAGGTCCAGCACGACCTCGCCGGGCCCGGCCACCGCGCCGCCGGCCAGTCCGGTGCCCGCACCCCGGGGCACGACGGGAACGCCGTGCCGGTGCGCCAGGCGGAGTGTCCGCCGGACGTCGTCCACAGTGGACGCGCGTACGACGGCCAGCGGCAGACCGCCGGGGATGGTTCCGGAGCGGTCGGTCGCTAGCGAGTCCGGAACCGAGGCGCCCAGTTCATCGAGGAAGCCCATCACACCACGATGTCCGGCAGGTCGCCGCCGAGCTTCAGGCTCTCCAGGAACAACACCACGGTCGCGGCGACGGACCGGTGCGACACGTCGTTCAGGACGTCGTGCCGGCCGCCGACGACCGTCCGGAAACGCAGGTCGCGCAACGGTTCGAGCAGGGCGAGGGGAGTGACGGGATCGCTGTCGCCGTGCACCACGAGCGTGGGCACGCCCGGAGCGGTGATCTCCCAGCCGGCCGGGACGGGCTTGGCCAGCGCGCCGCGGGTGAAGTCCTCGTCCTCCGTGAGGGCGCGCCGGTGCGTGGGGCACGCCGAACGGGCGTCGAGCTCGTCGACCCAGCCGGTGACCGCGGTGCTCTCCGGCGCGGCCACCCCGGCCAGGACCACACCGTCCACACCGGACAGGTCCGAGGCGAGCCGGGTGGCGTAGGACGCGCCGGTGTCCGCGCCCGCCAGCACGTGCGGAGCGGGCAGGTCGCTGTCGCTCAGCAGGGCCGCGACCTGCTTGCGGGTCGTTGCCAGGTCGTCGAGATCGGTCTCGACCACCCGCACCCGGTAGGCGTCGGCCGCCAGCCGCCGCCCGAAACGCTGGTAGGTCGCCGCCGTCTCGCCGCGGCCGGTGAGAACGACGACTGTGCCGCGCGCGGCGAGACCGGAGGGCTCGTCCCAAGCGCCGGTGCTGGAGGTGATGGTCACCCGGAAACCATCGTGGCCAGACACATCCGGCGTCCAAGAGACTTTCTCGATGACTACCCATGCGGACAACTGATGAATTGGCAAGGGGTTCGCGGGTACGTTCTCACATGCCGGTCGCCCGTCTCGGAAACCGGGTTCATCGGCTCTAATCGAGCCATGACGAACTCGCTCGACCTCGAACACCTGCGGACGCTGATCGCGATCGCCGAGTGCGGCGGGTTCAGCAAGGCCGCCGCCGTCCGCCACATCAGCCAGCCCGCGCTCAGCCAGCACGTCCGGCTGCTCGAACGAGGGCTCAAGCGCAAGCTGTTCGAACGCGACGGCCGCAACATGCGCTTCACCCACGAGGGCGAGCGCGTGCTCGCCGAGGCGCGGCGCATCATCGAGGTCCACGACGCGTCACTGCTGCGGCTCGACGCCGAGCGCGACCAGACGATCGTGGTCGGCTCCACCGAGCACAGCGCCGAGCAGATCCTGCCGGAGATGATCAAGGCGCTGCAGGCGGCCTTCCCCGGCGTCGCCACGCGGTTCGAGATCGGCAGGTCCACGCAGCTCACCGACGCGGTCGGCAAGGGCACGGTCGACTTCGCGTTCGTGCTGGACCCGAGCGGTCAGGGCGCCGGGCACCTCGTCGGGCAGCTACCGCTCGTCTGGTACGCCTCGCGCGGCTGGACGCCGGGCGCGACGCTGCCGCTCGTGGCGTTCGAAGAGCCCTGCGGCCTGCGGGAACGGGCGTTGTCGGTGCTGGCGGCCGTCGGTCACCGCGTCGAGGTCGTCGCCCAGTCCACGACGCTGGAAGGGGTGCTGGCCGGAGTGCGCGCAGGGCTGGGCATCGCGTTGCTGCCGAGTGCCGGCGGCCGGTCGTCCGAACTGGCCGTCCACACCGACCTGCCCGACGCCGGTACGACCCACCTGCGGATGGTCGCCCGGCGCGGTCTCGCCGCCGACATAGAGCAGACCGCCTTGTCGGCGGGCACCGACTTCTTCACGCAACGCCCGCACCTGCAACTGGTGCGGGGAGCGTGAGTCGATAAGGCGTGACTATGGAATTGGTTCGCGTACTTGTCTTGGACGCGTCCGCTGAGCCCGCCCTACGGTCGGAACCGTGACCAGCGCACCCGTCTTCGACGCGAAGATCCCCGAGACCGCCTCGCCGAAGGTGGAGTTCATCAGCCTGTCGCACCTGAACCCGTCGACTGAGCTGAACCCCATCCCGAGCAGGGGCATCGACCTCAAGTACTTCCGCCAGTACGTCCGCTCGCTCGAAGAGGGCGGCTACGACTACACGTTGCTCCCGTACGGCGCCGCCTCCGCCGACTCGTTCGTCGTGGCGTCGGCGGTCGGCCAGCTCACCGAGCGGATCCGGCCCATCGTCGCCTTGCGGCCCAACACGACGTTCCCGTTGGTGGGTGCGCAGAAGCTCGCCACCCTCGACCAGCTGACCGAGGGCCGCGCGGTCGTCCACCTGATCTCCGGCGGCAGCGACGCCGAGCAGGCGAGGCAGGGCGACTACCTGCCGAAGGACCGCCGGTACGCGCGCACCTCGGAGTACATCGACCTGCTGCGCCGGGCCTGGACCGAGCCAGGACCGTTCAGCCACGAGGGTGAGTTCTACAAGTTCGACGACTTCGGGCCCGGTTTCGCGCCGTACGAGGCGCCGATCCCGATCTCCATCGGCGGCCAGTCCGACGAGGCGTTCCAGGTGGGCGGCGAGAAGGCCGACATCTTCAGCTTCTGGGGCGAGCCGCTCGACGACCTGCGCGGCGAGATCGACCGGGTGCACGCGATCGCCCGCGCCGCCGGCCGTACGACGTTGCCGCGCATCTGGGTCACGTTCCGGCCGATCATCGCCAGGACCGACGAACTGGCCTGGCAGAAGGCCCACGAGTACGTCGCGAAGATCGCCGACACGTTCGGCAAGGCCGCCTACGGCAAGCAGAGTTTCATCCCGAAGGGCTCACCGCAGAACGTCGGCTCGCAGCGGGCGTTGTCGTTCGCCGAGAAGGGCGAGCTCTACGACCGTGCACTGTGGACTCGGACGGCGGCCGTGACGAACGCGGCCGGTGCCTCGACCGCGTTGGTCGGCTCGCCCGAGACGGTGGCCGCGGCGATCCTGGACTACGTCGATCGCGGCGCGGACCTGGTCAGCATCCGCGGTTACGACACGCTCGCCGACGCCGTCGACTACGGCAAGCACGTGCTTCCGCTGGTGCGTCAGGAACTCGCGCACCGGGAGGCCACCGGCACCCGCGGCACCCTGCAGGCCGACCACCTCGGCGGCTACACCGAGGACTACCGGCGTTTCGCGGGCCAGGCATGACGACCACGGTCACGGACCTCGCCGCGGTCACGGCGGAACTGGCCGAGACCGCGGCCGAGTACGACCAGAGCGGCGCGATCCCGGTGAAGGGCCTGGAGGTCGTCCATCGCGCGGGGTTGTTCACCGCGACCGTGGGAACGCGGTTCGGTGGCGCCGGAGCCGGGCCGCGGGAGGTGGCGCGCATCCTCACCGCGCTCGGCGAGGGCGACCCGTCGGTGGCGCTGATCGTGGCGAACACGCTGATGGCGCACTCGGCCCAGGCCGCGCACTCCCACTGGCCGCAGGCGTTCTACGACGACGTGCTGCGGCGTTCCGCGGAAGGCCCGGCACCGATCAACGCCATCAGGGCCGAACCCGAACTGGGCGCGCCTGCCCGTGGCGGCCTGCCGAAGACCAAGATCAGCCGATCCGGGCGGGGCTGGGTCCTCAACGGCCACAAGGCCTACGCCACGGGTGCTTCGGCGCTGGCCTACCACCAGGTGTGGGTCGTCACCGACGATCCCGAACCGCGGGTGGGCCACGTGATCGTGCCGGGGGACCTGCCCGGCATCACCTGGGTCGACACGTGGGACCACCTGGGCCTGCGGGCCTCGAACACCCACGACGTGATCTACGAGGGCGTGGAGCTGCCGCACGAGGCGTTCGTCGAGATCCCGCGTGGTGCCGACGGCGCCTACCGCGACCCGGCGGCCGTCGCGGGACCGGGCAGCTTCGGGCATCCCGCGCTGTACATCGGTGTGGCTCGGGCGGCCCGCAGCGCGTTCGCGGACTTCGCGCGCAACCGCGTCCCGGCAGGGCTGGGCAGGCCGATCGCCACGACCGAACGCATCCAGGCGGTCGCCGGCGAGATCGACCTGCAGATCGCGCAGGCGGAAACGTTGCTGCACGGCGCTTTGCTGCGCATCGAGGCGGGCGACGAGTCGGTGCACCCGCAGCTGTCGGTGATCAAGGTCGGGATCGCGCGGTCCGTGGTCTCGGCGGTGCAGACGGCCGTCGCGGCACTGGGCAACCCCGGGTTGTCGCGACGGAACTCCCTGGAACGGCACCTGCGCGACGTTCTGTGCGTGCGGGTTCACCCACCGCAGGAGGACGCCGCGCTCATCGCCGCCGGTCAGCGCGTGCTCGGCGGATCGTAGGCCCGGACGGGCGGTACCGGGCCGTCGTACCGGGTGACGGCGACCAGCACGTGCGCTCCGCTGGTCGCCTGCGTCAACGGCGAGGTGGCGACGTCCCTGGTCAGCACGTTGACGTTGCCGTTGACGCAGTCGGCGACCTCGGGCGCGCTGGGGTCGAACCACGCCCCGGTGTGCATCTGCGCCACACCGGGCAGCAGGACGTCCGAGATGACCACCCCGGCCAGCAGGCTGCCCTGCGCGCTGCGGACCAGTACAACGTCCCCTGTGGACAGTCCGCGCCGTGCCGCGTCCTCGGGGTGGAGCCTGATGGGTTCGCGGCCGGCGACCTTGGTCGACTGGCTCGCGTCACCCATGTCCAGCTGGCTGTGCAACCGGTGGGTCGGCTGGTTGCACAGCAGGTGCAGGTCGAACTCCTCGGCGAGCGGCGAACCCCACCACTGCGTGGGCTCGCGCCACCGGGCGTGGCCCGCCACAGCGGAGTCGAGCTCGAGCCGGCCGCTGGGAGTGCCCAGGGGCGAACCGGCGCGGAACGCGGTGAAAACCGCGTCGCGGTACGGCTCCTGGGGCAGGTCCAGCCCTCCGTCGCGCCAGAACTCCGCGAACGGGGGAGCCTCCTCGGTGCGCCACTCCTCGTAGATCCGCTCCAGCCACTGCGAGGAGTCGAGACCCTCGGCGAAGTCCACGCCGAGCCGGGACGCCAGTTCGGTGTAGATCCAGAACTCCTCGCGGGACTCTCCGAACGGTGCCACCACGCGGGGCATCGCCCGCAGCCTGCTGTCACCCGCGCCGGCCGCGATGTCGTCGCGTTCCAGTGTGGTCGCGACCGGCAGGACGATGTCGGCGTGCTTGGCGGTCGGCGTCCAGTGCGTCTCGTGCACCACGAACGTGTCCAAACGGGACAGTGCGGTGCGCAGCCGGCGCAGGTCCTGGTGGTGGTGGAACGGGTTGCCGCCCGCCCAGTACGCGAGCTTGACGTCCGGATAGGTCAAGGTCCGGCCGTTGTACGGGACCTTCTCGCCGGGGTGCAGCAGCATGTCGCTGATCCGGGCGCACGGGATGAAGTCGGGCACGGGGTTCACGCCCTGGGGGAACGTAGGCAGGCCCGGTCCGGCGACGCCCACGCCGTAGTCGCCCATCGACCCGAACCCGTGCGCGAAACCACCGCCGGGCAACCCGATCTGCCCGAGGAACGCCGCCAGCGTGAGGCCCGCGAACACCGGTTGCTCGCCGTTCTCCCCGCGCTGCAAGGCGTAGACCACGTTGATCAGGGTCCGGCCCGCCGCCATCCGGTGGGCGAGCGCGCGAATCACACCCGCGGGCGCCCGGCTGATCTCCGCGGCCCACTCCGGGGTCTTGGGCACCCCGTCGACCTCGCCCAGGACGTACCGGCGCACCTGTTCGGCCCCGACGGTGTGCGTCGCCAGGAACTCGTCGTCCGCGAGGCCGTCGACGATCAGGACGTGGATCAACGCGAGCATCACGGCGGTGTCGGTGGCCGGCATCACCCCGATCCACTCGGCGCCGAGATCGGCGAACGCGTCGTCCCGTTGCGCGGACAGGGACACGACCCGCGTGGTGCGCCCGACGGCGCGGATGCGTTCGGAACTGGTGTGCCGCGCGTGCCCGCCCGGCGCGACCCAGGTGTTCGACCGCCGCACGCCGCCGAAGCTGACCAGCAGATCGGTGTGGTCGGCGATGTCCGCCCAGGACGTGGGTTTGTGCCGCATGTCGAGCGTTTCCCGCGCGCCGATCAGGTGCGGCAGCAGCACCTGGCTGGCGCCGCGGCTGTAGTCGTTGATCGAACGCGTGTAGCCGCCGATCCTGTTGAGGAACCGGTGCAGCTGGCTCTGCGCGTGGTGCAACCGTCCCGCGCTGCCCCAGCCGTACGAGCCGCCGAAGATCGCCTGGTTGCCGAACTCCGACCGCACGCGATCGAGTTCGCCCGCCACGAGGTCGAGGGCGGCGTCCCAGGAGACTTCGACGAACTCGTCGCCCCGGCGCACGGCCGGCCGTGCGATCCGGGACCGGTGCCGGTTTCCGCTCACGACGTTGCCGATCGCCGGTGCGGCGTCCGGTTCCGCAGAACGCGCCGAACTGACCTCCCCGCCGTCGGTCTCGACCCAGTAGGTGCCCCAGTGTGCGCTGGTCTCCACGGAACGAGATTATCCGCGTGGGCAACGCGATAAGAGATAAGACTCCGTGATGAGTTCCGATCCCCATTTCGTCTTGGACCCATTCCTGTCCGCGCTTCTACGGTCTTCGCATGAAATTCCCTCACGCGTTCCGGACGATCGTCGGCCTCGCCACCGTGCTCGCCCTCACCGCGTGCGGCGCCGGCGTGGGTGCCCAAAGCGGTGGGGAGCCCAGGCAGGGCGGCGACATCACGTTCCTCATCGACTCGCTCGGTGACACCTGGATTCCCAACAACAGCGCCATTTCCAGCTTCCAGGGCCACATCTGGGGCCACGTCACCGACAAGCTCGTCTACGTCGACGACAAGGGCGCCGTCAGCCCGTGGATCGCGGAGAAGTGGGACCAGAACCCCACCGCCACCGAGTTCACGCTGCACCTCAGGGACGGCGTGACGTTCTCCGACAAGACACCGCTCGACGCCGCCGCGGTCGTGGCGAACCTCGACATCTGGTCCAAGGGCGACCCGGCGCGCGGCATCAACCCGATCGGCCTGTTCCCCAAGACCTACGAGCGTTCCGAGGCCGTGGACGCCAAAACGGTGAAGGTGTTCTTCAAGGCACCGACGCTCGGATTCATCCCGACCCTTGGCTACCACGGCTCGATCCTGGTCTCGCCCAAGACCATCGCGCTTCCGGCGGCCCAGCAGGCCGACCTGTCCAACGACATCGGCAGCGGGCCGTTCACCGTCGCCTCCTGGAAGGAGGGCGACAGCGTCGTGCTGAAGAAGCGCCCTGACTACAACTGGGCGCCGGCGGCATTGGGCAAGCAGGGACCGGCCGAGCTCGACTCGATCACCTACAAGCTCGTCGCGGAACCGTCGGTGCGCACGTCCGCGGTCCAGTCGGGACAGGCCGACGTCGCCTACAACCCGTCGCCGCAGGAGCTGAAGTCCTTCAAGGACCAGGGTTTCACCACCGCCACCCCGCGCTACCTCGGGTTCGTCAACGGCTACGCGGTGAACACCAAGGCCGCGCCGTTCGACGACCTCGAGGTGCGCCAGGCGTTCCAGCACGGCATCGACCGCGCCGAGATCATCTCGACCGTCTACACCGAGGACTGGCTGCCCGCGAAGTCGTTGTTCCAGAGCAACGTCCCCGGTGCCACGGACCGCAGCGCGGACTTCGCGTTCGACGCGGCCAAGTCGAACGCGCTGCTCGACGAGGCGGGCTGGGTCAAGGGCGCGGACGGCGTGCGTGCCAAGGACGGCAAGCAGCTCGCGCTGACGCTGTACTCCAACCCGTACCTGGCCGCCTCCAAGTCGATCGACGAACTGGTCGCGCAGCAGCTCGGCAAGCTCGGCTTCAAGGTCGGCATCCAGTCGTTCGACGTCGTCACCTACGGCGAGCGCGTGAAAATCAACAACCCGAACATCGCCGCCTACGAGATCACCCGCAGCTTCATCGACGCGGGCACGGTGGCCGGCGTGCTGACCGACGCGAACAAGGGCGAGAACTGGTTCGGGCTCGGGCAGAGCGACGCCAAGCTGGTCGAGCTCGCGACCGGTGTCGCGCGGTCGGAGAACGTCGAGGCACGCGCCAAGATCCTCGACGAACTGCAGGGATACGTGTTGCAGCAGGGCTACTACGTGCCGCTGACGCAGATCGTGCAGCGCATCTACCTGCAGTCGCCGAAGCTCAAGGGCGTGACGTACAACGGCATCGCGTACGCCAACTACTACACCGCCTCGCTGACGTCATGAACCGCGCCTACCTGGCCTTCGCGCTGCGGCGGGTCGTGCAGGCGGCGGTCGTGATCCTGCTGGCCTACGTGTTCACGTTCATCGTGATCAGCGTGCTGCCCGGCGACCCGGTGACGAACACGTTGCGCAACCCGCAGAACGGCTTCTCCGAGGAGGAGATCTCCCGGATCGTCGCCTACTACGGGCTCGACCGGCCGGTGTACGTGCAGCTGTGGGAGTCGTTGTCCCGCTTCCTCGTCGGCGACCTGGGCATCTCGCTGCGGTCGGGGTTGCCGGTGTCGAGGCTGATCGGCGAGGTCCTGCCGTCGACGATCGTCCTCGCGCTGTCGGCACTTCTCGTCGCGGTGCTGCTGGCGTTCGCCGTCGCCTTGGGCACGCGGTACCTGCCCTCGCGCTACGGGCAGAACCTGCTGCGCGCGTTCCCGTCGTTGTTCCTGTCGGTGCCGAACTACGTGATCGGACTGCTGCTGATCAACGTGTTCGCGTTCCAGTTCGGCCTGTTCCGGGTGATCGACTCCGAGGGCGGGTTCGCGACGCTGTTCGCGTCCATCGCGCTCGGGATTCCGGTGTCCGCACGGGTCGCGGAGGTGCTGATCGCGAACCTCGACCACGAGGCAGGGCAGGAGTACGCGGCTGTCGCTCGGTCCCGCGGACTCGGTCAGACCCGGTTGTTCTTCCGCCACCTGCTCAAGCCGTCGTCGCTGCCGGTGGTGACGGTGATCGCGCTGACCGTCGGCGAACTGCTGGGCGGTGCGGTGATCACCGAGAAGATCTTCGGGCGCACCGGCATCGGCAGCCTGGTCGAGCGGTCGGTGACCACGCAGGACCTTCCGGTGCTGCAGGCGGTGGTGGCGCTGGCCGCCGTGGTGTTCGTCGTCGTCAACCTCGCGGCCGACCTGGTCTACCCGCTGCTCGACCCGCGGGTCCGGCTGACCGAGGAGGTGTCCGCATGACCACGCTCACCAGGCCCGCGACCAGGGTTCCGCTCAGCGCGGGGCTGTCGTTCGGGGTCGTCGCGGTCGTGCTGCTGTGGTCGTTGGTGCCCGGCCTGTTCACGACCCAGAACCCCGCGCTGGGAGTGCCCGCCGACAAGTTCCAGGCACCGAGCCTGACGCACTGGTTCGGCACCGACCACCTCGGCCGTGACCTGTTCGCACGGGTGGTGCACGGCACCGCGTCGTCGGTCAGCAGCGCGTTGATCGCCGTGACCATCGCCGTCCTGGTCGGTGGCCTGATGGGGCTGCTCGCCGGGTTCCTCGGCGGCTGGACGGACACGGTGCTGGCGCGGTTCGTGGACGTGCTGCTGGCGATCCCGGAGTTCCTGCTCGCGGTGATCGTCGTCAGCGCGCTCGGCTTCGAGACGACCAACGCCGCGATCGCCACCGGGGTGTCGGCGGTCGGCATCTTCGCCAGGGTGATGCGGTCGGAGGTGCTCAAGACCCGCCGCGCGGTGTTCGTCGAGGCCTCCTACCTGCAGGGCGGGGCGCAGTGGCACATCCTCGTGCGGCACGTCCTGCCCAACGCCTCGCGTTCGCTGCTGTCGCTCGCGGTGCTGCAGTTCGGGTACTCGATCCTGCTCATCGCGGGACTCGCGTTCCTCGGCTACGGCGACCCGCCGCCCGCGTCGGACTGGGGCCTGCTGATCTCGGTCGGCAAGGACTACCCGTTGTCGCCGTGGCTGGTCTACGCCCCGGCCCTCGTCATGATCACGACAGTCCTCTCCGTGAACAGGATCAGCCGATGGCTACGCAAGACCGACTGACCCTGCGCGTCTCGGACCTGTCCGTCGCCTACGGGCACCACGAGGTGGTGTCGAACGTCAGCTTCTCGATGCGGCGCGGGGAAAGCCTCGCGCTGATCGGCGAGTCGGGCTCGGGCAAGTCGACCATCGCCCGTTCCGTGCTGCGCCTGCTGCCGCGCTCGGGCCGGGCGAGCGGTGTGGTCGAGTTCGAGGGCCAGGACGTGTTGTCGTTGCCCGAGCGGCGGTTCCGGCCGTTGCGCGGGCGGGCGATCGGGTTCGTGCCGCAGGATCCCGGCCACGCGCTGAATCCCGTGCGCACGATCGGTTCGCAGGCCCTGGAGGCGGCCGCGCTGGTCGCCGAGACCGGGCGCAGGGAACTGGTGCTGGACACGTTCGCCCAGGTCGGGCTGGACGATCCGCGCCGGGTGTACGACTCGTACCCGCACCAGTTGTCCGGTGGCATGCTGCAACGAGTCCTCATCGGACTGACCGTGTTGCCGCGGCCCGCGTTGATCGTGGCCGACGAGCCGACCTCGGCGCTGGACGTGACCATCCAGAAGCGCATCCTGGACCTGTTGTCACGGCTGCGCGAGGAGCTGGACATCAGCCTCCTGCTGATCACCCACGACCTCGCGATCGCCGCCGAACGCGCCGACTCGCTGGTGGTGCTGAAGGACGGCGTCGTCCAGGAGGCCGGCGACACGGGCACGGTGTTCAGCGCGCCCTCGTCGGCCTACGCCGAGCAGTTGCACGCCGACGTGCCCGCGCTGAACCCCGATCGCTACGAACACCTCCGCACGTTGCCCGGCGAGGTGCCGAAGATCGAGGTCAGCGGCGTGACGAAGTCGTTCGTCGTCGAAGGGGCCCGGTTGACCGCCGTCGACGACGTGTCGTTCGCGGTGAGCGCGGGGGAGACCCACGCGCTGGTCGGCGAGTCCGGCTCCGGCAAGACGACCACGATCCGCCTGTTGCTCGGACTCGAAGTGCCCGACAGCGGCGCCATCACGGTCGCCGGCGAGGACGTGACCGGCCGTTCGCACGGAGACCTCCGGTCGATCCGCCGCCACCTGCAACTGGTCTACCAGAACCCGTTCACCTCGCTCGATCCCACGTGGACGGTCGCCAGGCTGGTCGGGGAGTCGCTCGACCGCTACCGCATCGGCACGCGGGCCGAGCGCGCCGATCGGGTGCGCGAGGCGGTGGAGGCGGTCGGCCTGAGCCCGGACCTGGTGTCCCGCAAGCCTTCCGCGCTGTCCGGCGGGCAACGGCAGCGTGTCGCGATCGCCCGTGCGCTCGTCCTGCGGCCGGACGTGATCGTGCTCGACGAGCCGACCTCGGCGCTGGACGTGAGCGTGCAGGCGGGGATCGTCGAGGTGCTGCTGACGTTGCAGGCCGAGCTCGGGCTGACCTACGTGTTCGTCTCGCACGACCTGGCCCTCGTCCGCCAGTTCGCGCACACGGTCTCGGTCATGCACCGCGGCCGGATCGTGGAGAGCGGCCCCGTCAAGACCGTCCTCGACTCCCCGCGCGAGGCCTACACGCGCACCCTCGTCGAGTCGCTTCCCGCTGGTGTGAAAGGACTCCGATGACGCGCCTGGGCTTCAACACGCGGGTGTCGTTCGACGACGACAGCGGCCCCGAACGCGGTCTGCAGGACGGGCTGGCGCTGTTCCGGGCCGCGGAACGGCTGGGCTACCAGTCCGGCTGGGTCTACCAGCGCCACTTCGACCACTACCTGTCGTCACCGCTGCCGTTCCTCGCCGCCGTCGGCCAGCACACCCGGCACATCCGCCTGGGCACCGCCGTGCTGCCGATGCGCTACCAGGACCCGATCCTGCTGGCGGAGGCCGCGGGCACCACGGACCTGCTGGTGGGACAACGGCTGGAACTGGCCGTCGCCACCGGTGCCACGGCGGCGTTCGACGCGGTCTTCGGCACCGTCGGGACGGACGCCCGAACCGAGGCACAACGCCGCCAGGAACGCTTCCTGGCGGCGGTCGGCGGCTCACCGCTGCACGTCGTGGACGGGCCGGGCCAGGGCGCACCGGTGGGCACCGAGCTGAGGGTGACACCGCACAGCCCCGGACTGCTCTCCCGCGTGCGGCAGGGCGCCGCCAGTCTCGGTTCCGCGGTGCGGGCGGCGGAACTCGGCATCGGCCTGATCACCGGCACCGTGCTGCACGACCTGGCCGAAGGGGAGACGTTCGGCGAGTACCAGGCGCGCATCATCGACGCCTACCGCACCACGTGGCGCGAGAAGCACGGCACCACACCGCCTCCGGTGGCCGTCGCCGCCTCGATCCTGCCGGGCACCACGCCGGAACTCCGTGCGAGGTATGCCGACTACGACCTCCAGCGCCGCACCGAGGGGATGGCCGCGTCCCGGCCTCGAGGTGCGCTGGTGCCGGTCGTCTCGGCCGATCTGCCCGCCGGGATGCGCATCAGCCCGGTGTTCCACGGTTCGCCGGACGAGGTGACGGAGGCCGTGCTGGCCGATCTCGGGCTTGCCGTGGCCGACGAGGTGGTGCTGTTCCTGCCGCCGGCGTTCGGCCTGACGGACAACGTCCGGCTGCTCACGGATCTCGCGGTGACGCTGGCACCCGCGTTGGGCTGGACGCCTGCTGCTTGATCCGGCACGAAAGGAAGGGGTGGACGTCGACTCGACGTCCACCCCTTCCCGTCACTGTGCGCCGGTCGCGACAGGCCTCTCCGGGTCCGACGACCACGCCGACCACGAGCCGGGGAACAGCGCGGCATCCACTCCGGCGATCGCGAGGGCCGCGATCTCGTGCGCCGCCGTCACGCCGGAACCGCAGTAGACCCCGACGTCCGACCCGTCCAGGTCCGCGAACTTGGCCTGAAGTTCTTCGGTGGAAAGGAAAGCGCCGTCCTTCAGGTTGGCCGCCGTCGGTGCGGATCGCGCACCGGGGATGTGCCCGGCGCGAGGGTCGATCGGCTCCACCTCGCCGCGATACCGCTCTGCCGCCCGTGCGTCCAGCAGCACGCCCTTGTCGGCGAGCACCGCTGCCTCGTCGGCGGTCAGGGTGGGCAGGTTTCCGGCGGACAGCTCGACGTCGCCCGGTTCCGCGGTCTCGTCGCCCACCGCGATCTCGAACCCCTCTGCCTGCCAGGCCTTCCACGCGCCGTCCAGGATGCGCACGTCGCTCAGGCCCGCCCAGCGCAGCAACCACCAGGCCCGCGCGGCCGAGGTGCCGCCGTTGTCGTCGTAGACCACGACCGGCCGGTGCTCGGTGACACCCCAGCTCCGGGCCGCTTCCTGCAGGTCCGCGATGTCCGGCAACGGGTGCCGGCCTGCCGTAGCGGGCGCGTCGTGGTTCGCGAGCTGGGTGTCCAGGTCCACGTAGACGGCGCCCGGGATGTGGCCGGCGCGGTAGTGGTCGTGGCCCTTCGCGTCGCCCAACGCCCAGCGCACGTCCAGGAGCACCGGCGCTTGGCCGTCCTGGATCAGGCGGTGCAGCTCGGCGGGTTCGGTGAGGACGGCCCGCCGGGTGAGGCCGGGCAGGGTCGCGGCCAGGTCGGCGTCGTCGAGGCTGCCCGGTTCGACGCCCTCGGCGACCGCGCGCTGCACGCGTTCGGCCAGCGCGGCGTTGTAGGGCGCGGTCTGGCCGGAAAGCCTTGCCCGCAGGGACACTTCGCCGTTGAGGTAGTCGGTTTCCGGTGCGCCGCCGCGCTGAAGGCTTTGCCAGGTCGACGAACCGCTGCGGTCGTGGCCGGGGATGGGACGGATGACCACGACCTCCCTGATCCGGTCGGGAACGAGGGCGGGGGCGCCGAGCACGAGCGCGGCCTCCTGCCGGGTGAGGCGCAGGGCGGCGCTGCGCAGGGCGCTGGGGCGGTAGAGCGCGTCGAGTGCGTTGCCGGTGTTGCCGATCAGCTTGGCGGCCTTCCAGCGCTGGATGTCGTCGACGACCTCGGTGTGGAAGCGCGCGTCCGCGAGGTCCTCGGCGATCTCCGTCAGCCTCGGATGCGTGCCGCTGGGGTAGGCGCCGAGCCAGAACGCGCCCGCGGCGGGTTCAGCAGGGGACACGACCTCACCGGGGGAGAGGTGGCTGGCCGGGATCCACACGACCGCGCCGAACACCGTCGCGAACCTGCGCAACGCGATCCGTTCGTTCTCCAGGCCGTTCTGCAGCAGCACGATCGGCAGTGCCGCGGCCGCCGTGCTCGTGCCGACCGGACGCCACGCCCACGCCCGCACCACTTCCTCGGTGTCCTGGGACTTCGTGGCGACGACCAGCACGTCGTCCGGCTGGAGCTCGACCTCGTCCGGCCCGCCGACCACGGCGAGACGGATCTCCGACACACCGCCGGGCCGGACGTACCGCAGGCCACCGGTGCGCAGCGCGTCGAGGTTGGAGCCTCGGGCGACCAGGATCACCTGGCGCCCGGCCTCGTGCAGCTCCGCGGCCGCGGTGGCGCCGACCGCGCCACCGCCGATGATCACGTATCTCGTCATGCGGTTCTCCCAGGCGGTCCGACAGTGCACTGTGGACGGTCAGATGTTCTTTCCCTGCGCAGGGAAGGCTCGTCGGCTCGGCGTTCGCTGTCAATCGCTTCCAGCTACTGGGAGGACTCCGGCGGCGCGGTGAGCACGCCCCGGTAGGCCAGGGTGTGGCTGTAGACGATGTTGGTCGTGGTGCTGCCGAACGCGATCAGCTCGTCGACGACCTGTTCGAGGTGCCGCATCGAGGTGGCGGCGACCTTGAGCGTGTAGCAGTCGTCACCGGTGGTGCGCAGGCATTCGAGGATCTCGGCACGGTGTGCGAGCAGCCGGTGCAACGGTCCGTGCTGGTTGCCCGGGTACTTCAGGCGCACCACCGCCAGCACCCCGTAGCCGACCTTGCCGAGGTCCACGGTGGCGCGGTAGCCGGTGATGACGCCGATGCTCTCCAGCCGCTTGACGCGTTCGGTGGTGGCCGAGGCGCTGAGGCTGACCCGGCGGCCCAGCTCGGTGAGCGGGACGCGGCCGTCCTGCTGCAGCTCGGCGAGGATCGCCCAGTCGGTCTCGTCCAGAGTCTCGGTCACCCGGCCAAACTACCGTGGATTTCACGGCCGAACATCGCCAAGGCCGTGAAGACTGCCTTTGACGAACCTGGCGAACGGCCTAGCCTTGATCACGTGTTGATCGGAGTGAACGTTCCCAACTTCGGCCCCGGCACCAGTCCGGCCGTGCTGCGCGACTGGGCGCGGACGGTGGAGGGCCTGGGTTTCGACCTGCTCATGGTGTCCGACCACGTGGCGATCACCCCCGACGTGGCGCGGCAGTACCCGGCCCCGTTCTACGACCCGTTCACGACGCTGGCGTGGCTCGCCGGCGTCACGGAACGGATCACCCTGGGCACGACCGTGCTGATCGCGCCGTACCGGCACCCGCTGCTGGTCGCGCGGATGGCCGCCAACCTGGCCGAACTGAGCGGCGGCCGGTTCGTTCTCGGCGTCGGGATCGGCTGGGCGCGGCAGGAGTTCGAGGCGCTCGGCGTCGAGTTCCGCCGCCGCGGCGCGCTCACCGACGAGCTGATCGCGACGGTGCGCGAGGTCTGGCGCGACGAGGGCTACCGCGCCGGGGACATCCCGATCTGGGTCGGCGGGGACAGCGACGCCGGCCTGCGGCGCGCGGTCCGGCTCGGCGACGCCTGGCACCCGCTGCGGCAGACCCCGGACGCGTGGCAGGAGTCGCTGACCCGGCTGCGGAAGGTCGCGGCGGAGGAAGATCGGCCGCTGCCCGAACTGGCGCCGCGCATTCTGCTTCGGCTGAGCGACGAGCCACTTGACGACCGGCGGCTCGGCGAGGGCACGCTGGACCAGGTCGTCGGCGACCTCGAACGACTGCGTGCGGACGGCGCCAAGGCCGTGGTGCTGGACCCGTTCCTCGGCGATCCGGAGGAGACTCGGCGTCCGGAAGCCGCGTGGCACGCGCTGGCCGCGGTGCGAAAGGAGATGCGGTGAACGAGGAACACCTGCGCAGGGCGCTCGCGCTGGCGGCGGAGGCGAGGGCGGGAGGGAACCCGCCGTTCGGGTCGCTGCTGGTCGGCCCGGACGGGTCGGTGCTGGCGGAGGAACGCAACTCCTGCCTGACCGACGACGACATCACCGCCCACCCCGAGCTGAAGCTGGCCCGCTGGGCCGCCCAGAAGCTGGACCCGGCCACCGCCGCCGGCACCACCATGTACACGAGCTGCGAGCCGTGCGGGATGTGTGCGGGAGCGCTGGCCCGGTCGGGCATCGGGCACGTGGTGTTCGCGCTGTCGGGCAACCAGCTGAACCTGCTGAAGACCTCGGGCGGGTTCGCCGACGTGCCGACGGACGGACCGCACCTGTTCGAGGAGGCGTGGATCCCGGTCAAGGGCTACTACCCCTGAGGGATCAGCACGATCCTGCCGAACACCTCGCCCGCGTCCATCTTCCGGTGCGCGAGCGCGGCCTGCGTCAACGGCAGCTGTTCGTGCACCACCACCTGCAGTTCGCCGCGCGCGGCCGCGGCGAACTGCGCTTCCCGCACCGCTCGTCTGTCCGATTCGGACACCGTGGCGGCGCTGAAGGTCGCGAACGACAGCGACTTCTGGAACGCGCCGATGATCCGGGTGCCGAAGTCGTCCGGCGGCTGACCCCCGACAGCGCCGACGACGACCAGGCGCCCGTTCGGGTTCAGCCGGTCCAAGAACGACGGCAGGTCCGGCCCGGCCACGACGTCGATGATGACGTCGTAGCCCGCACCGCCCTGACCTGAGCGGTCCAGCACCTCGGTCGCCCCGAGTGCGCGCAGCCGTTCGCCGCGCAGAGCCGAGGACGTGGTGACCGCGACCGCTCCCGCGCCGCCCAGCGCCGCCAGTTGCACCGTCATGATCCCGAGGCTGCCCGACGCGCCGCGGACCAGCACGGACTCGCCGGGAGCGAACCGGGCGCGGGCGAGTCCGAAGTGCGCCACGAGACCGGCGCTGCCGAGTGCCACCGCGTCGACCGAGGACAGAGCCGCTGGAAGAGCGATGAAGTCCGCGGCGATCGCGTACTCGGCATAACCACCACCGGTGCCGGTGGCCGCCCACACCCGTTGCCCGATCCAGGACGCGTCCACGTCGTCGCCCGCCGCGATCACGGTGCCCGCCACCTCACCGCCGGGCACATGGCCCTCGCGGAACCCGTAGGCGGCGAGATCACCGCGCCGGATCACCACGTCCACCCCGCCCACCCCGATCGCCTCGACGGCGATCAGCACCTGGCCCCGCGCGGGGACCGGGGTGGCGAGGTCGACCACGGCCATCCCGTCAGGACTGCCGAACTCCTGCACAGCAACAGCTTTCACGACCGCGAAACTAACGGACGCACCCGTCCGTTTCGCTAAAGTGAGAGCATGGCTGGTCGTTTGTCTCAGACAGTGCGTTCCGACGCGCGGTACAACCGCGAACACATCCTGGACGCGGCACGCGAGGTGTTCGCCGCCGAAGGCCTGAACGCGCCGATGCGGGAGGTGGCGCGCCGTGCCGGTGTCGGGCCGGCGACGCTCTACCGGCACTTCCCGACCAAGGAGATCCTCGCCACCGAGGCGTTCGCGGACCAGATGCGGGCCTGCGAGACCATCGTGGAGGACGGGCTCGCGCACCCCGACCCGTGGCAGGGCTTCTGCTCGGTGATCGAACGGATCTGCGAGCTGCACGCCCGTGACCGGGGCTTCACCGCCGCCTTCACGTCGGCCTTCCCCCACGCCGTGGACTTCGGGGAGCGTCGCGAGCGGACGCTGAAGTCGGTCGCGAAGCTGGCCCGCAAGGCCAAGCGGTCCGGTCACCTCAGGCAGGACTTCGTGCTGGACGACCTGATCCTCGTCCTCATGGCGAACAGCGGCATCCACGCGAACTCGCCGGCCACCCGTGCCGCGGCCTCCCGGCGCTTCGCCGAACTGGTGATCAGGGCGTTCCGGACCAGTCCTCTGTAGACGCCACGCGGACCAGCATCTTGCCGATGTTGTCCCCGCGCAGCACACCGAGGAACGCCTCGACGACGTTCTCGAACCCGTCCACCACGGTCTCGGAGGCTTTCACCGTGCCGTTCTGGACGTGCGGGACGAGAAAGCGCTCGAACCGTTCACGGGCGTCGAGGTGCTCGCGAACCAGGAAACCCTCCAGCCGCAGAGACTTGAACATGACGTCGGCCAGGTTGTGCGGCGCGGCGGGCGGAGCCGAGCTGTACTGGGCGATCGCGCCCGACCACGCGATCCGGCCGTGCGGGCGCAACGCGTCGATCGCGGCGGCGAGGTGGTCGCCGCCGACGTTGTCGAGGTAGACGTCGATGCCCTCCGGAGCGGCCTGCGCGAGTTGCTCGCCGACCGGGCCTTCGCGGTGGTTGAACGCCGCGTCGAAGCCGATCTCCTTCAGGTGCGCCACCTTCGCCGCCGACCCGGCACTGCCGATGATCCGCCCGGCGCCCAGCAGCCTGGCGATCTGCCCGGCCGCGCTGCCCACCCCGCCCGCGGCGGCGGACACGAACAGGTCCTCACCCGGCTGCAGGCGGGCGATCCGCGTGAGCCCGACGAACGCCGTCAGGCCCGTACCGCCCAGCACGCCGAGGTACGCGCTCAGCGGCACGCCCTCGGCCTGATGCACACGCCGAACCTCCGCAGCGCCCACGACAGCGTGCGTCGACCATCCGGCGCGGTGGAACACCGTTGTGCCTACGGGGAGTTCCGGTGCCAGGGAGTCGGCGACCCGGCCGATCGCCCTGCCCTCCGTCCCGGCCTCGCCGGTGTTCATCAGCTGCCGCATGTACGGGTCGAGCGACAGGTAGTCGTTCTCCACCAGCACCTGTCCGTCGGCGAGTGCGGGCAGGGACTCTCGAACGACGGTGAAGTCCTCCGCGCTGGGCGTGCCCTGCGGGCGGCGCACCTGGCGGACGGCGAGGAATGTGCTCATGCGGAGAACGTAAGGACGCCAAGGCGCGCCGCGGCAGAGTGCGAAGTCGATCGATCCCGCCGTTCCATGAACCGCGTTCATGGATAGTGGAACCGTGGACCTGAGCCCTTCCGACCTGCGCCTGCTCGTCGCCGTCGAGCACACCGGTAGCTTCACCGCCGCGGGACGCGAGGTCGGCCTCTCGCAGTCCGCGGTGTCGCACGCCGTGCGGGAGTGCGAACGTCGCGTGGGGGCCGTCCTGTTCGAACGCGGCCGGCGAGGCGCGAGTCCCACACCCGCCGGTGAACGAGCAGTCGTGCACGCACGCCAAATCTTGCGTCAATTGGAACTGCTGCGCACCGAAGCACGCGACGCGGCAGCCGGATCGGTCACCGGCCCGGTGCGCATCGCGGCGTTCCGCACCGCCGCCGCGCACCTGCTGCCGCCTGCGCTCGACCGGCTGACCACCCGATTCCCCGGACTGAAACCGCAGGTCCTGGTCGTGCCCGAGCTGGGCAGGGGCGCGGCGGGCGAGGTCGCGGACGGCCGCGCCGACCTCGCCATCGCCACCCTCGACGACCACGCCGAACTCCCCGGCCTGCACCACGGCGACCTGCTCACCGAGCCGTACCTGCTCGTGCACCCGGCCGGACACCCACGGCCGCGCACGCTGCCGTTGCTCGACTGGCCGGAGAACTGCTCCTCCTACACCCGCACCTGGTGGAGGACGCAGGACTGGCTGCCGCCCAGGAGGCTGGACGTGGCCGACGACAGCGTGGTGCTGTCGATGGTGGCGCAGGGCATCGGCATGGCGATCCTGCCCCGGCTGACGGTGCTCAGCCCTCCTCCGGGGGTGGAGCTCGTCGACCTCGGCCCCGACCGGCCGACGCGCAGGCTGGTGCACGTGACCACGAGTGCGGGCAGGCACTCCCTCGCCGTGCGCGAGCTGATCCGCGAGCTCCGGGCGAGTGCGAACTGAGGTGAACTGTCCGGTTCCTCTCTTTTTGATCGTCCACAGTGGAGCTTTTGACGCATGCCATGATACTTCCCGTGGGGGTCGAGTTCGAAGTACTGGGTGAGATCAGGGCACGTGTGGACGGTGCGGTCGCCGACCTGGGCACGGCGCGGCAACGCGCGGTGCTGGCGGCGCTGGTGCTGGAGCCGGGCCGTCCGGTGACGCTGGACCAGGTGGTCGACCGGGTCTGGGGCGATCACGCGCCGGGCACGGTGGTCACGAGCGTGCGCAGCTACGTGTCGAAGCTGCGCACGATCCTGCGCGGCGTGGACATCGTCGGCCGGGCGGGCGCGTACACGGTGGACTACGACCCGGACGCCCTGGACGCGCACCGGTTCACCGCATTGCTCAAGCAGGCGCGGCAGACGCCGGACGACGCGGGCGCGGCCGAGGCGTACCGGGCGGCGCTGGAGCTGTGGCGGGGCGAACCGTTCTCGGGCATGGAGACGCCGTGGTTCGCGGGGCACCGGCACGCGCTGGCCGTCGCCAGGCACACGGCGTGGCTCGACCACACCGACATCCGGCTGCGGCGCGGTGAGCACGCCGAGGTGCTGCCCGACCTGGTCGGGCTCGCGCTCAGGTACCCGCAGGACGAACGGGTCGCCGCGGCGCTGATGCTCGCGCTCTACCTCAGCGGCCGGCAGGCGGAGGCGCTCGAACAGTTCGACCGCACCAGGAAGTTCCTCGCGTCCGAGCTCGGCACCGACCCGGGACCGGAGTTGGCCAAGCTGCACGAACGGATCCTGCGCGCCGAGGTGCCGGTCGCGGTGTCCTCGGTGCCGCGGCAGCTGCCGGCGCGGCCGCAGGTGTTCGCCGGACGGTTGCGGGAACTGGACGCGCTGGGCGGCGTCCTCGACGGCCGGTCCACGGTGGTGATCTCCGCGATCGGCGGGGCCGGCGGCGTCGGCAAGACGTGGCTCGCGCTGCACTGGGCGCACGAGCGGCTGGAGGCCTTCCCGGACGGCCAGCTCTACGCGAACCTGCGCGGGTTCGACCCGAGCACCGCGCCGGTGCGGCCGGAGGTGGTGCTCAGGTCGTTCCTGGACGCGCTCGGCGTGGAGCCGGAGGCGATCCCGGCGGACGCCGACGCGCAGGCCTCGGTGTTCCGCAGCGTGCTGGCGCGCCGCCGGATGCTGATCGTGCTGGACAACGCACGCGACGCCGCGCAGATCGTGCCGCTGCTGCCGGGATCCGGGCCCAGCCGGGTCGTGGTGACGAGCCGCAACCGGCTGGCGGCCCTGGTCTCCGCGCACGGCGCCTACCCGTTGACGCTGGACGTGCTCGACGACGCCGAGGCGCGCGCCGTGCTGGTCGGTCACCTCGGCGAGGACCGGGTCGCGGCCGAACCGGACGCCGTCGACGCCGTGCTCCGCTACTGCGCCGGTCTGCCGCTGGCGCTGGGCATCGTGGCGGCACGGGCGTTGGTGCAGTCGGAGTTGCCGCTGTCCGCGCTGGCCGACGAGCTGCGCGACGAGACGGCCAGGCTGGACGCCGTCGACACCGGCGACTCCGACGTGAACCTGCGCGCGGTGCTGTCGTGGTCGGTGCGCGCCCTGTCCGCCGACGCGCAGAGGTTGTTCGCGCTGCTCGGCCTGGTGCCCGGTGCCGACGTCGCGGTGCCGGCCGTCGAGTCGTTGTCCGGTGCTCCCGTGCAGCACCTGCTGGACGAGCTGGAGCACGCCCACCTGGTGTCGCAGCACGTCCCCGGCCGGTACCGGATGCACGACCTCGTCAAGCTCTACGCCGCCGAACACCGCGTCCCCGACGCCGGCCGGGCACTCGACCGGCTCGTCGACCACTACCTGCACACCGCCTACACGGGTGAGCGCGACCTCTTCCCGGAACGCGCGAACATCCCGATGCCCGAAGCTTCGCAGGGCACCGTCGTCGAGGCCATCAGCGGGACGGCGCCGGTCATGGCGTGGTTCGAGGCCGAGGGGGCGAACCTGCTCGCGATCCGGGACCTCGCGGGCAGCCGGGCGTGGCAGCTCGCCTGGTCCGCGACGACCTACCACGTGCGCACCAGCAAATACGCCGACCGGCTGCAGCTCTGGCTCGCCGCACTGCCGTACGCGGAGGACGTCGACCTGCGGACGCTGACGCTCGCCCATCGCTCGGTCGCGGACGCGTACGCGCACCTCGACCGGCACGACGAGGCGATGCAGCACCTGCAGCGCGCGCTCGTCGCGGCCGAGGCGTCCGGCGACCCGGTGGTGCACGGCAACGTCCACTACGGCATCAGCGCCGCCTACGAGTCGGGCGCGGACTACGAGTCCGCGGTCAAGCACTCCGCCGAGGCGCTGCGGATCTACAGCAGGAGCACCAACCAGCTCGCGATCGGGCAGGCCTACGCGGCGGTCGGCTGGCACAGCGCGTTGCTCGGGCGCTACGACGACGCCCGTGAGCACACCGAACGCGCGAGGGAGATGTTCACCGAGCTCAACGCTATGCAGAGCCTGGGATGCGCGGTCGACACCCTCGCGCTGGTGGCGAACAAGACCGGTGACCACACCGGGGCGGTGGAACTCTGCCGCGAGGCGTTGCGGATCTTCCGCGACGCTCGCGACGCCGCACGCGTGGCGGACGCGACGCAGCGCCTGGGGGAAGCGCTGATCGCCGTGGGGGACACCGAAGCCGGGCGTGCCGCACTCGTGCAGGCACATGAGCTGCTGGTGAGCCAGGGCCGCACCAGCGAGGCCGAACGGGTCGCCCAGATGCTCTGACCTGCGAACCAACATTTCACCAACCTCCTGAGACCAGGCTCTCCCCGACTCGCCGTCTGGGGCGGCGGGTCGCGTGCTGCGACCTTCGGTCTGGGGGAAGACGGATGAGAACGCGTGGGCTTTGCGCTGCCTTCGTGGCGGTGCTGCTCGTACTCGGCCTGGCCTCGTCGGCGGTGCCCGTGCTGCCGCCGTTGCCGTTGGGGGCCAGCGCTTCGGCGCCGGGCCAGAGCAGCGGGTCGGCCGACGGGCTCGATCCGCGGAGCAGGCCGGGGGACACCGCGACGGCGTTGCAGGCGCCGGCCCACGACCAGCCGCGCCCGCCCGGCGCGGTGGCCGACACCGTCGAGAGACCTCCCGCGGGTCCGCAGCCGGACGTCACGGCACAGCAGCACGAAAAGCCTGCCGTGACGCAGAAGTCCGACAAGCCGTCCATCGATGCGAAGGCGAAGGAACGGCCGCAGGATCGCACGGAGACCACCGAGACCTTCGACAACCCGGACGGCAGCCGGACGTTGCGCGTCTACTCAGGACAGTCGAACGTGCGGCAGCCGGACGGCTCCTGGGCGCCGATCGACCTCGCGCTGGCCGACCGCTCCGGCCGCTGGCAGCCGAAGAACTCCCCGCGCACCACCAGTTTCGGCCGCACCGCCCGCGACGCCGAGTTGGCCAGGACCTCGTTCGGCAAGGGTTCCCTGTCCTACCGCCTCGACGACGCGGCCGACGCCCGCGGCACCGCCGACCAGGCGACGATCACCTATCCCGCCGTCTTCCCGGGCGTGGACCTCAAGCTCAGCGCCACCACCTCCGGCGTGAAGGAAGACCTGGTCCTCGCTTCCGCCCAGGCCAAGTCCACCTTCGGCTTCACTCTGCGGGCGCAAGACCTGACCCCGCGCCTCGCCGACGGCGCGATCCAACTCGTGCACGGCGACGAGGTGGTCGCGGTCATCCCGCGCGGCTTCGCCTACGACGCCAAGCAGCAGCGCGTCGACACGGACTACGAGCTCGCCAAGAACCCCGACGGCACCTGGACGTTGCGGGTCGTGCTCGACCCGGCCTGGCTGCGCGACCCCGCCCGGTCGTTCCCCGTCGTGATCGACCCGACCACCACCGAACGCGCCGCCGACGACAGCGTCTACGTGACGCCGGGGCAGCGGGTCAACGACATCAACCTGAACACCGGCTGGGTCGACGGCAAGCTCTCCCGCTCGTACCTGCACTTCAACAACAACGCGCTCAACGCCGTGCGCAACCAGTTCGTGCTCAGCGCCGCACTGGCCGTCGAAGCCGCATCCAGCACGACCTGCCAACCCAGGTCCGTCTCGGTGTACGAGGTCACGCAGCCGTGGGACGCCAACACCATGCAGTGGCCGGGCGCCACGGTCGGGAAGTCGTTGTCCAGCAAGTCCTTCGTGCACGGCGGGCCGTCGTGTCCTGGTCGCGACTGGGAGAAGCTGCCGCTCGACTTCGAGACGATGACGCGCTGGACGCACGGCGACGGCCTGCAACACGGCCTCTCGCTGCGCGCGTCGGACGAGGCCGACCGCAACGGCATGCGCTTCGGCTCGGTGAACTCGCCGAACAAGCCGTACCTGGAGATCAACTACGTGCCGGAGGGCGCGTGGTTCGAGGTCACCGACGTGACGCTGCCTTCGGCCAGCCGCGCCGGGAACATGAAGGTCAAGGTCACCAACCTGGGCTCCACGGCGTGGACCAGCGGTGGCGGCTGGAAGTTCGGCTACCTCCTCAACCAGGGCAGCACGAAGGTCCGCACCGCCTGCTGCTGGACGCAGAACGTGGCACCGGGCGCGACCGCGACGTTCGACGTGCCGATCGACCCGATCAACCCAGGGGACTACCAGGTCTTCCTGACGATGTTCAACCCGCAGAACAACGACTTCTTCGTCGCCTACCAGGTGCCGTACGGCCGGTTCGACATCAAGGTGCGCAACACCCCGCCCACGTCGAACCTCCAGCAACCCGGCGGCGGCGCGATCGTCCCCACGACCACCCCGACGCTCTACGCCGAGGGCAAGGACGACGACGGCTGGCCAGGTAAGGGCCTGACCTACAAGTTCATCGTCTGCGCCAACCCCGAGCTCACCCAGGCCTGCCAGGAGTCGCCGTGGGGCGGGCAGTCGTGGGCACCGTCCGGACTGTTCTGGAACCGCACCTACTTCTGGGGCGTCAAGGTCTACGACACCGTGGACGCCACCCCGTTCTGGGTGACGGCCAAGGACGACGTGCGGCTGATGTTCACGCCGCGCGTGCAGCAGCCGGAGATCACCTCGCACCTCGCGGGCAGCCCCAGCACCACGATCGGGCCCGGCCTCGACCCGCAGATCGGCAACTACTCGGCGGTCGTCACCGACGCCGACGTCGACACCGTCGGCCCCGACCTCACGATCAGCCGCACCTACAACAGCCTGGACCCGCGCCGCGACACCGCGTTCGGCACCGGCTGGTCGTCCAGGGCGGACATGCGGCTCGCGAAGGACCAGGACGGCAGCGAGAACGTCGTCATCACCTTCCCGACCGGCAGGCAGGGACGGTTCGGGCGCAACCCCGACGGCACCTTCTCACCGCCGACCGGCCAGAACGCCGACCTGGTCCACACCTCCGCAACCGGTCAGTACGTGCTGCGCGACGCCTCGGCGAGCAAGTGGACGTTCGACGTGCTCGGCCGGCTCGTCACGATCACCGACCCCGCCGGGCTCACCGAGACGCTGACCTACGACTCCCACGACCACGTCAGCACGATCACCAACGACACCAGCGGCCGCAGCCTGCAACTGACCTGGCAGGGCAACCACGTCTCGTCGGTGTCGGCCGCGGCGCCCGAGGCCGGCGGCCAGGCGTTGACCTGGACCTACACCTACGAAGGCGACAAGCTCACCAAGTCCTGCGCGCCCGGCCAGGCCTGCACGACGCTCAACTACCGGGCCGGATCTCACTACCGCAGCTCCGTGTTCGACGACAGCCCGTTCGGCTACTGGCGGCTCGGCGAGACCAGCGGCGACACGTTCGCCAGCGCGTCTGCCCGCAGGCCCGGCGCGGACGCGGGCCAGCGCCACGGCGTCCTGCTCGGCAGCGACGGCGCACTGGCCGGAAGCTCCGACAAGGCGGGCACGTTCGACGGGTCCAGCAGCTACGTGGCGCTGCCGGACAACATCACCAACCAGACCATGTCGGTCGCGGCCGAGCTGTGGTTCAAGACCACCGCCCAGGGCACGCTGCTCAGCTACGCCGACCAGAGCTTCCCCGCCGCGGCCGGGAAGTCGACGCCGATCCTCTACGTCGGCACGGACGGCCTGCTCTACGGCGGGTTCGCGCGCCAGAACGCGTCAGGGCCGAGGCAGATCGTCACCACCAGGCAGGTCGACGACGGCCAGTGGCACCACGTCGTGCTGTCCGCGGCGATCAACACCCAGACGCTGTACCTCGACGGCGCCGCGGCGGGCACGCTCGCCGGGTTCGTCGACCACGGCAAGCAGGGCAGGCTCACGCTCGGCGGCGGCAGCGGCAAGGACTGGCCCGCGAGCAACAACGCCGACTTCTACTTCAGCGGCTCCATCGACGAGGTCGCCGTCTACCAGCACACGCTGGGTCCGCTCGCCGTCAGCCAGCACTATGCGGCCTCCAAGTCGTCCGACGAACTGACCGAACACCTGTTGCCGCAGGACAACCGCAAGTACGTCACGCTCACCTACGACGACGTCAACGACCGCGTCCGCACCCTCACCGACCACGAGGGCCGGCTCTGGCAGATGGACACCCCCGCTCGTCAGGACGGCGTGCGCACGGCGACGTTGCGCGGCCCGGCGGGGTACGGCGAGTGGAAGTACACCTTCGACGCGGACAGCGGCGGCCGGCTCGCGAGCCGCACCCACGACAACGCGACCGCGAAGATCGAGTACAACACCGCGGGCTTCCCGTCCGCGACCGTCGACGAGAACAACCACCGCACCGAGTTCACCACCGACGATCGTGGCAACGTGTTGAGCACCAAGCGATGCCGCACCTCGGGCTCGTGCAACACCAGCTACGCCACCTACCTCAAGCCGGCCAACCCGCTGGACCCACGCGGTGACCGCGTCGAGTCCACTTCGGACGCCCGTTCGTCCGGGCCGACGGACACCCGTTTCCGCACCACCTACAGCTATGACGCCCTCGGCCGTCCCACCGGCGTCAAGTACCCGGCGCCGGACGGGACGACCGTCCAACCGGCCGAGACCACGACCTACTCCACCGGCGCGGAAGACGCCGCGGGAGGCGGAAAGGTGCCCGCGGGCCTGCTGATCCGCAGCACCGGCAAGCGCGACCAGGTCACCTCCCGGCGTTACACCGCCAAGGGCGACCTCGTCGAGCTGACCGACCCGGCCGGGCTGACGCTGCGCTACACCTACGACCTGCTCGGCAGGCAGAAGACGCTGAGCGAGGTCAACTCCGGTGGCGCGACGCTCGGCACGACGACCTACGAGTACACGTCCCGCGGCCTGGTCTCGAAGGTCACCGCGCCCGCCGTCGTCAACGCGGTCACCGGCGTGAGCCACACCCAGGTCACCACCTACAAGTACGACGCCAACGGCAACACGACCGAGACGACGCTCGCCGACACCACCGCCGGTGAGACGGCGCGCACGACGAAGTTCGGCTACGACGCCAACGACCGGCTGGTGCGCACGGACTACGCCGACCAGGGCGTGGAAACCCGCGCGTACACGGACAACGGGCTCACCGAGTCGGTCACCGACGTCCGCGGCACCACCTGGACCACCAGGTTCAACGAGTTCAGCAAGCCGCTCAACCGCGTCGCCACCGGCACCGGGGTGAACCCGGAGGACCCCGCCGCCACCTCGATGACGCTGGAGTCGCGGTCCTACGACCCGGCCGGACGGCTCGCGTTCGTCACCGACGCCATGGGCAGGCTGACGAAGTACGGCTACTACGACGACGACCTGCCCGCCACGACCCAGGTCTCGAACCTGCTGGTGGACCAGCGTTCCTACGACGCCGCCGGCAACCTCACCGAGCAGGTCGCGGCCGGTGGCACCAAGACGACGTACGCCTACGACCCGGCGGGCAATGCCGTCACGACGACGCTCGACCCGTCCGGGCTGAAGCGCTCGGCGTCGGTCCGCTACGACGCCGACGGCAACGCGCTGACCGTCGAACGCCGTGGTGCCGCCGACCCGAACCGCGTCGAGAAGTCCGCCTACAGCTATGACCTCTCGAACAACCGGACCCGTGAGGACGTCTACGTCGACGCCACGACGGTGCTGTCGTCGTCCGCCGCCTACGACGAGCGCGGCCTGCTGGCCGAGAGCACGGACCGGCGCGGCCTCAAGACCACCTTCGAGTACGACCCGGCGGGCGCGCTGTACCGCTCGACCTCGCCCGGCACCGACGCGTGGGTGGCAGGCGTGCGCACGGCAGGGTTCAAGCGCACGGAAACCTTGGGCTACAACGCTTTCGGTGAGGTCACGCACTCCCGTGACGCCGCGGGCAACGTGACCACCACCGAACGCGACGTGCTCGGCCGGGTCACGGCGGGCGTGCTGCCGGACTACACGCCTCCGGGCGGCACGGCGATCAAGGGCGCCGCCACCCGCACCGAGTACGACCGCGCCGGCAACCCGGTGAAGACGACGGATCCGTTGCAACGTGTCCTGCAGACCACCTACGACCCGTACGGGCGGGTGCTGACCTCGACGCTGCCGCAGGTCGGTGACACTCCGAGCGTCGTGACGATGCGGTACGACAAGGCCGGCGAACTCGTCACGCAGACGCTGCCCGGCGGCGTGGAGAACCGGTTCACCTACGACGACCTCGGCCGTCAGGTGACCAGCACGCAGGTCGACCGCTCGTCCGGCCGGACCGCATTCTTCACCACGACCACCGGCTACGACGACGCCAGCAACCCGGTCACCGTCAAGAGCCCGCTGGAGCACGTCACGTCGGCGACGTTCAACGCGGCCGGCGAGATCACGTCCACCAAGGACGCGACCAACCGCGAGACCAAGGCCGGCTACGACATCGCCGGGCGTCAGGCCTCGGTCACCGACCCGGCGGGCATCACCGCCACCACCGCGTACGACCTCGCCGGACGGCCCGTGCGCACCGCCACGGTCGTCGGGGGACAGGAGAAGCGTCCCTCGGCCACGGTGTTCGACCCGGCGGGCAACGTCGTGCAGACGACCAGCGCGCAGGGCCGGCTCGTGACCTACGGCTACGACGAGCTGAGCCGGGTGGTGCAGCAGACGGAGAAGGTCGACGCGACCAAGTCCATCAGCACCACGACGGGCTACGACAAGCTCGGCAACCGCAGCCGGTTCGTCGACGGCAACGGCAACGCCACCACGTTCACCTACACGCCGTGGGGCCTGCCGGAGTCGGTGATCGACCCGCTCGCCACCGCGTTCACGACCTCCTACGACGCGGCCGGGCAGGCGGTGGCGACCAGCAAGCCCGGCGGTGTCACGACCGCGAACACCTTCGACGCCCAGGGAAGGCTGACCCTCCAGACCGGCGCGGGCACCGCGGCTCCGACCTACAACCGCACCTTCGGCTACGACGCCGCCGGCCGGTTGGCCAAGGCAGGTGGCCCGAACGGCGACAGCACCTACCGCTACGACGATCGCGGCAACCTGCTGGAGACGCACGGCGCCGGAGGCGAATCGGCGTACACCTACGACGCCGACGGCATGATGACCGGCCGGGTCGACGTCACCGGCACCGCGACCTTCGCCTACGACGCGGCGGGCCGGCTCGCGATGGTGCAGGACCCGCTGACCGGCCGCACCGCCGACTACGGCTACGACCTCGGCGGCAGGCTGTCCTCGGTCGCGGACCGCGCGGTCGCCGCCAGGACGTCCCGCGTCCTCACCTACGACGACCTTGGCCGCACGGCGACGGACCGCGTCGTGCAGTCGGTCGACGTCGGCGTGCCGCCGCGCACGCTGATCGGCACCGACTACGGCTACGACCTCGACAACAAGATCACGTCGAAGAACGGCAACACCTACGGCTACGACGGCGCCGGCCGGCTCACGTCGTGGAGCAGCGGAACCGCCACCACGGCCTACGGCTGGGACAACGCGGGCAACCGCACGTCGGTGGGGGACAAGACGTTCGCCTACGACGAGCGCAACCGCCTGAAGTCCGGTGACGGCGCGACCTACGGCTACTCGGCCCGAGGCACGTTGCAGACCACGACCCGGGACGGCCAGACGACCACCACCAAGCACGACGCGTTCGACCGGATGACCGGCGCGGGCGCGGTCTCCTACACCTACGACAGCCTCGACCGCGTCAGCGACCGCAACGGCACGAAGTTCCAGTACGCGGGCATGTCCAACGAGGCCGTCACCGACGGTGGCCGTTCGATCAGCCGGTTGCCGGACGGGAGTGCGTTCTCGGACAAGGGTTCCGGCGTCGGGCGGATGCTCTACGCCGACCAGCACGGTGACGTGACGGGCCGGTACCTGAGCAACACCGTGGACGGAACTCGCGCGTTCGACCCGTTCGGTGCCGTGACGGCGTCCTCGGGCGACGCGGCTTCCGTTGGCTACCAAGGGGACTGGACCGACTCGGAGTCGGGCGCGGTCAACATGTCCGCGCGCTGGTACCAGCCGGGCACGGGGGCGTTCGTCAGTCGCGACGACTGGACGGTCGACCCCAGTCCGTCCGCGGCGGCCAACCGCTACTCGTACGGCGCCGGCGACCCGGTGTCCAACAGCGACCCCGACGGCCACGACTGGATCAGCGACGTCTGCGACCTCGGCATCAAGGGCAAGGCGAAGCCCGCCGGGAAGTGGGCGGCCAGGGCGGCGAAGGCCGGCGCGGTCATCGGCACCGTCCTCGACCAGATGATCTGCAACGCCCCGTCCGTCGCCGGCGAGTGCCGCTCCACCATCCGCGACTCGATGCACCGCGTCTGCCCCGGCAAGGAGTGGATGGTCCCGTACTACTGGAAGGGCGGCAACGAGGAGCCCATCCGCATCGGCGACTGCCGGTACTTCGTCGGCGGGTGCAAGTCCCGCGGCCCGTCGACGACGACCGGTCCCGGTGGCCGCGGCGGTCACAAGGTCGTGCCACCGAGGGCGAAGCCGAAGCCGCCGCCCCCGCCCGCGTGGGTCGTCAACATCCGCAAGCCGCTGCCGCACCCGCCGGCGGGCTCCGACCTGATCCCGGTGCCCCGCACCGTCGACCCGACCGGACCGCTGACCAGGATCATCGACCTGACCGGCGACTTCCTCGAGAACGCCACGAACGTCACCGGCGCGATCATCTCGGTCGCGCAGGAAGCCGTGTCGGCGCTGCAGGACTTCATCGACCTGCTGCCCGATCCGTCCGACGACAAGGGCGAGGTCGCCGCCGACCAGGACCTGACCGATGACGAGAAGGACTGCTTCGGGTCCACACAGGACACCGTCACGAACGACCCGGCCCAGCAGATCAGCTTCAGCGGTCCCGGCGCCTACCCCGGGAAGCGGCGTGGCTGGCCCGCGACGAGGGCGACGGGCGGCACGGCGTGCATCGGTGCTCTCAACGGCGACAAGCGCAAGAAGCCGCAGACCCCCGTCGGCTACATCTCGGGGCAGCACGACCGCAGTCACCTCATCGGTCACCAGTTCGGCGGCAGCAACAAGCGCATCAACATGGTGCCGCTGGACAAGGACGTCAACGAGACGGACATGCTCGGCATCGAGAACGAGGTGGCGGCGGCGATCGAGGCCGGCAACCGCGTGTACTACCGGGTCGTCCCGAACTACGCCGGGCCCAACGACGCCGTGCCCGTCTCCATCACCATCCACGTCCGCGGCAGCAACAACTTCCGGTGTGACGTGACGCTCTCGAACCCCCATCCGGTGAACGGATATCCAGGAGGGAAGCTCAATGGCACCCGCCCGGCCTGTTGACGAACTCGCCGCACTGACGGGGTGGACCGGCCACGCGGACGCCGGATCCTCCTGGGAGGAGGTGGAGTCCGCGCTGGGGCTGACGCTCCCGGCGGACGTGAAGGAGCTGTCCGAGCGGTTCCCGACCGGACTGTTCTGCTCCTTCGTGGAGATCTACGCGCCGCCGGAGGCGTTCCTCGCGGAGGCGCGGGACTCGCTGGAGTTGCTGTCGGAGCAGGACGACCTGCCGCACCCGGTGCACCCGGCACCGGGCGGGCTGCTGCCGTGGGCGGGGACGACGGAGGGCCACACGCTGTGCTGGCTCACCGGCGACCCGGACCCGGACCGCTGGCCGGTCGTCTTCTGCGACGACGAGTTCGAGCGCTGGGGCGAGTACGCCGGTGGTGCGGTCGCCTTCCTGCGCGACCTGATGTCGGGGCGGTTCCGCCACGACCTGTTGGACGAGCACCTCGAGGGGTGCGATCCCGTGTTCGACCAGATCCAGGAAATGGAAGCGAAATGAGAACACTGCGACGTGCGGTCGTGCTGACCGTTGGGGTCGCGCTTGCGGTGTCCGGTGCGGTCGCACCGGTGAGCGCGGCGCCGAGACCGGTGCTGCCCGTGCACAACGGGGAGAAGGTCGCGAAGGACAACCGCGGCCGCGTCCTGCTGGAGGTGCGGGGCAGTCGTCTCAAGGAGGCGGCGGCGGTGCTCGGGGGCGAGGTGACCGTGCAGCGGGACGACCGCGCGCAGATCGCCGTGCCCGAGAACCGCGTGGCGGACCTGGTGAAGAACAAGTCCGTTGTGGATGTTCGACGGCCGGAACGCGCGGTGCCGATGGCGTTGTCGGAGGGCTTCGACGCCTCCGGTGCCCGGCAGTGGGTCGCCGCGGGCAGGATCGGGCAGGACGTCAAGATCGGCGTCATCGACGTCGGGTACGCGCGGCTGGACGAGGCGCAGGGCGAGGGGGACCTGCCCGCCGACGTCCAGGTCGACAACAGCGGGTGTCATGACGCCACCAAGAACTCCGACCACGGCACTGCGGTCGCCGAGGTCGTGCACGACATGGCGCCCGGCGCGAAGCTGTTCCTCGCCTGCGTCGACGGGCCGCTGGACTTCGCCACCGCCACCGACCGGTTGCGGCAGCAGGGCGTTCAGGTGATCACCGCCGCGATCGGGTTCCTGACCTCCGGGCGCGGGGACGGCACCGGCGAGTCCGGCAGCCCCGCCGACGTCGTGCGGCAGGCGCGCCAGGCCGGCGTGCTGTGGTCCGTCGCGGCCGGCAACCTCGGGCAGAACCACTTCAGCGGAGCCGCCGCCGACGCCAACGGGGACGGGTTCGTCGAGTTCAGCGGTTCGGGGCAGAACAACGGGTTCAACCTCGGCGCGGGCAAGACCGCCACGGTCGGCCTGCGCTGGGACGCGTGGCCGAAGTCCACTGAGGACCTCGACCTGTACGTGATGAAGGGCGCCCAGGCGCCGACCGGGCCCAGCGATCCGCAGATCATCGCGTCGTCGCTGAACAACCAGCGCGACGTCGCGGGCGGCGCCCGGCCGACGGAGGAGGTGACCTTCACCAACCCATCCGGCAGCACCCAGCCGTACTGGATCTACGTCAAGAACAACACGGCGAAGTTCACCACCCGGTTCGACCTCTTCGCCGCCGTGCCGGACGACAACCCGTTGCAGTTCAACACTCCCGCCGGCAGCGTCACCGAGCCCGCGACCTCGCCGTACGTGATCGCGGCCGGTGCCACCAAGCCGGGCAGCGGTGTCGTGCCGTCGTACTCCGGTCGCGGCCCGACGATCGACGGCAGGACGAAGCCCGACATCACCGGCTTCGACAAGGTGACGACCACGACGTACGGCCAGGAGGGCTTCGCCGGCACGTCGGCCGCGGCAGCCCACGTGGCGGGTGCGGCGGCGTTGCTCAAGTCCGCCAACCCCGCGCTGGACGCCTCGCAGATCCAGACCGAACTGCAGGCGCGCACCAACCCGCACAAGAACGACAACACCTGGGGCAGCGGCGTGCTGGCGCTGGGACCGCCGGACAACGTCCCCGGCGTCACCGGCTCCGGCTACAACCCGCTGCCGACCCCGGTGCAGATGCACGCCAAGACGTACGCGGCCAACGAGGTCTTCACGCTCCCGGTCCCGAACGTCACCAACGACGCCACCGCCGTGGCCTTCAACCTCGCAGCCAGGACCGACGCCGCGGCCGGACCCGAGGTCGAGAGCGGCATCGACGTGTTCCCCACGGACCCCGCGTCCTCCACGTCGAAGGCGACGACCGTGCGCGTGCGGCCGGGCGGTGGCTACGTGTCCACCATGGTCGTGGCGAAGCTCGGCCCCGACCGCGCCATCCGGTTGCGGGCGGGAGCGGGCTCGGTGAACGTCCAGCTCGACATGCTCGGCTACTTCAGCCCCACGGCCGGCTCGACGTACGTGGCGAGCCCGCAGCCGATCCGCGTGCTCGACACCCGCGGCTACAACGGCAGTCCGCGCAAGACCCCGCTCGGCGCGGGTGAGGTCCAGCCGGTGAAGGCCCGCGGTGCCAACGGCATCCCGGACAACGCCACCGCCGTCGTGGTGAACCTGACCGGCGTCGAGTCCACCACCGGCACGGGTTTCGGCCTCTACGCGCAGGACAGCAACGGCACCTCGCTCAACGTCGCCCGCAACGAACGCCGCTCGAACACCTCGATCGTCACCATCGGCGCGGACGGCAGCTTCCGGCTGCGCAACGGCGCCGGGCAGGTGCACGCGATGGTCGACGTGCTCGGCTGGTTCGTCAGCGGCGGCGGGGGAGCGCGCTACGTCCCGCTGACCGAGCCGACCAGGATCGCCGACACCACCACGGGAACCGGCGGCCGCACGACGCCGCTGGGCCAGGGCGAGACGACGACGTTCCAGGTGAGCGGCGGCGCCGGCGTTCCGGTGAACGCGACCTCGGCCGTGCTCATGCCGTCCGTGCAGGACGACCTGCTCGGCACCGAGCTGTCCGTCGCACCGGCGGAGATCGGTACCGCGCCGGCCAGCCTGATCAGCACCAAGCAGCGGGAACGCCTGTCCGCCACGACGTTCACGCCGCTGGGCGCGAGCGGCAGGGTGGCCGTGCGCAACGAACGCGGCAACTCGACGGTGACCCTCGACGCCGAGGGCTACTTCGTCGGCGGAGCTCAGGCGGGCTCTGGCGACTGCGCCGCTCCGGTGAACGAGCCGGGCTTCACCAGCGCGTTCGACGGCAGGCTGGAGTCGAACCTGTCCGCGTGGCGGGTCGCCGGCACCACCTCGTTGCAGGCCAACGGATGTGAGCTCACCACCACCTCCGGCCGGGACGTCACCTGGTACGCCGCCCGCACGATGGGCATGGACTACACGGTGAAGCTCGACTGGAAGGCCACCGACACCTCGTCGGACTCCGGCGTCTTCGTGCTCTTCGACGATCCGGGCGCGGTGGCGACCGTGCCGCAGGACCGGGGCGTGCAGGTGGAGATCTCGGCGACCACGGCGGGCACGATCACGCCGGGCCGCAGGCCGGACGTCTCGGCCGCCAAACCGGTGGGGGAGTGGAACACCTACGAGATCACCGTGGCGTTCAACACGGTCACCGTGGTCCTCAACGGCCGGCAGGTCAACCAGTTCACCGTCACCGACACGAACCGCTGGCACAACGACGGCTACATCGGCCTGGAGAACAGCGGCACCGCCTCGCCGGTGAAGTTCCGCAGCGTCCGGGTCAAGCGCAACACGGCCGTGCGCAACGGTGAGGTCGTCGGCATCGGCAACCGGTGCCTGGACATCCCCGGCAACAGCACGTCCGCCGTACAGCTGCAGATGTGGGACTGCAACAGCTTCCCGAACCAGCGCTGGACGTTCCTCGGTGACGGCCGCGTCACCAACCTGGGCCGCTGCCTGGGCGTGGAGAACGGCGGTACCGCGGCGGGCACCGCGGTCACGTTCCAGAGCTGCACCACGGAGAACCCGCAGCAGTGGGTCGTCCGCCCGGACGGCGCGATCATCAGCATCCGCGCGGGCAAGTGCCTCACGCCCGCGACCAACGACCGCGGCGCGACGCTGAAGATCCAGGACTGCACCGGCACCGCGGCCCAGGTGTGGCGCATTCCCGACCAGCACGGCCAGTGGGGCGCGTTCTACAACCCCTCCGGCCTGTGCATGGACATCAACAACAACGACGCCAACACCAAGAAGGTCCAGCCCTGGGGCTGCAACGGCGGACCTGCGCAGTGGTGGAGCATCGTGGGTGACGGCCGGATCGCGTCGTCGGGCCGCTGCCTGGACGCCACGAACGGCGCTGTGACCCTCGCGGACTGCAACGGCACCCGCAACCAGAGGTGGACCGCCGCCCCCGATGGCACCGTGGTGAACGAGGCGGCGAACCGTTGCCTCACCGCCGCGTCCGCCACCAACGGCGCCGCGTACACCGTCCAGGACTGCACACGCGCGCCGTTGCAGCTCTGGAGGCTCAGCGCCACGGCGCTGTGGATCGGGATCGTGGAAGGGGTCGGTGGCAGGTGCGCCGACGTGAAGGGCGAGAACCCGGCCAACGGCATCATCTGGCTCTGGCAGTGCTTCGGCCCGGCCGGTGAGACCTACCAGGCGCTCAGCGACGGCACCATCCGCACGATGGGCGTGTGCACGGACATCGGCGCGCTGGGCAACGGCACGGCGGTGGGCGTCGCCAACTGCCACAACGGATTGAGTCAGCAGTGGTCGGTCCGCCCGGACGCCACTCTGGTGAACATCCAGTCCAACCGGTGCATGGACGTCGAGGCGGGCAACGTCGCGAACGGCACCAAGATCCAGCTGTGGGACTGCCTTGGCACCCCGCAGCAACGCTGGTCGGTTCCGCTGCGCGCGAGCTGACCGGCGGCGTGGGAGGCGAGATCCCCACCCCAAGGACTCGCCTCCCACGTGGTTCATCCCACTCCCGGAGCGCTGGCGTGCGGGGGCGAGGTTCCGGAAGGCTCGAACGGGACCAGCGTCGTGCGTGAGCAGGGGGAGAGCGTCGATGAGGATGACGATCGTCGCGTTGCAGTCGAAACAGCCGTTCACCGTCGCGCCGGCCGTGGCGTTCCCTCCCGGCGAGTTCGACCTGGTCGTGCTGACGGACGGCCCGGCGGACGCGGTGCTGCGGGAGGACGTCATCGGTGCCGCGCCCGAGGTCGTGGCGCTGGACCGGGAGAAGTGGCTGGAGCAGATCCGCGGCTTCGAAGGACCGGTCGAGGTCGTGACGAACGACGAGTACTGCCTGGCCGAGTGCGCGCGGATCCGCGAGGAACTGGGGCTCGCGCCGCGGCATCCGCGCCGCCCGGCCGCCTACCTGGACAAGGTCGTCATGAAGCGGCTGCTCGCCGCCGGTGGGGTGCGGGTGCCGCGGTTCCACGCCTTCGAGCCCGTCGTCACCGCGACGGCGGCCGACCTGCTGCTCGAGGAGATCGGCCTGCCCGCGGTGGCGAAACCGCGGCAGGAGGCGAACTCGCGCGGCATCACGATCCTGCACACGCCGCAGGACCTGCGCGACTGGCTGGCGGGGCACGACGGCGAGCCCGGCTGGCAGGTCGACGAGTTCGTCGGCGGCTCGCTGCACCACGTCAACGCGCTGGTGCGGGACGGCGAGATCACCCCGGTGCAGGTGGGCCGGTACCTGGGGCCGTTGCTCGGCCTGGACGCCGGGCGCACTCTCGGCGGTGCCACCGAACAGGAGTCGGAGTTCACCGAGGCCGCGCACGAGATGAACGAACGCGTCGTGCGTGCCCTGGGCAGCGAGGGACGTTTCGTCGTGCACACCGAGTTCGCGGTGAACGGCGCGGGAGAGATGGTGGTGCTGGAGGTCGCGGGACGGGCACCGGGCGCGCTGGTGTCGGAGCTCGCGCTGCTGCACGCCGGAGTGCAGCTGGAGGTGGCGAACCTGCGGATGCAGGCCGGTCTGCCGGTGCCGGAACCGGTCGCGCAGGACCTGCAGGCCGCCTGGCTGTGGCCACCGGTCATGCCGGGCACGAGGTTCCACGAGCCCGGCCCGGACCTGAGCGGTCTGGCGAGCGGGCACGAGGTCCACGTCCGCCGGGCCGCCAGGGAGGGCAACGAGACGAGCGGCGGGCTGATCGGCGCCTCCGTGCTGCTGTGGCACCGCGATCTCGTCCAGCTCGCCGAGGACGTCGCCGCCGTTGGCGACCTGACCTGGTTCAGCTGAGACTGGTCCGGTACGCGGACGATCGGGGAGAGAACTTGTCCACATCGGAGTTGTCCACGGGGGACCGTGCGGCGGTCGGCCACTTCGACTTCAGCCGGTCCGAATGGGCGCGGTTGCGGCAGTCCACGCCGATGACGCTGACCGCGGCCGAGCTCACCGACCTGCAGGGCCTCAACGAGGAGCTGTCGGTCGAGGAGATCACCGAGGTCTACCTGCCGCTGTCCAGGTTGCTGAACCTCTACGTGGTCGCGTCGCAGGGCCTGCACCACGTCGCGAACGACTTCCTCGGCCGCGAACCGGTGAAGGCGCCGTACGTCATCGGGATCGCGGGCAGCGTCGCGGTCGGCAAGAGCACCACGGCGCGTGTGCTCAGGACGTTGCTGTCGCGGTGGGAGAACCACCCGGAGGTCGCGCTGGTGACCACGGACGGGTTCCTGCACCCGAACGCGGTGCTGCGCGAGCGCGACCTGATGGACCGCAAGGGGTTCCCGGAGAGCTACGACGTGCGCAGGCTCATCCGGTTCCTGGACGAGATCACGTCCGGCGGGACCGAGGTCGAGGTGCCCAGGTACTCGCACCTGGTCTACGACGTGCTGCCGGACGTGGACACGATCTCGGTACCGGACATCCTCATCGTCGAGGGCCTGAACGTGCTGCAGACCTGGGCCGGTCGCGCCGAGGACGCGCCGTCGGTGTTCGTGGCCGACTTCCTGGACTTCACGATCTACCTCGACGCCGACCACGACCTGATCCGGCAGTGGTACGTCGACCGGTTCCTCACGCTGCGCCGGACGGCCTTCCGCGACCCCGCCTCGTACTTCCGCAAGTACGCGGAGCTGTCGGTCCCGGACGCGCGCAGGACCGCGCTCGACATCTGGGACCGGATCAACAGCCCGAACCTCCTGCGCAACATCGCGCCCACCCGGTCGCGGGCGCACCTCGTGCTGCAGAAGGGCCCTGACCACCGAGTGGACCGGGTCCGGTTGCGGAAGTTGTAGCTCAGCTCGCCTGACGCAGCGGCGCCCCGGCGTCGTGCAGGTGGCGCAGCACCTCGGCGTAGGAGCGGACCATGGTGGTCTTGCTGTACGGGATGCCGTGCCGGGCGCAGAAGTCCTCGACCACGGGCTGCGCGCGCCGCAGGTTGGGGCGCGGCATGTGCGGGTAGAGGTGGTGCTCGATCTGGTGGTTCAGGCCGCCGAACAGCGCGTCGACCCAGCGGCCACCGGTGACGTTGCGCGAGGTCAGCACCTGCTTGTGGAGGTGGTCGAGGCGCTGGCCCTCTGCGATGATCGGCATGCCCTTGTGGTTGGGCGCGAACGAACAGCCCAGGTACACGCCCATCAGGCCCTGGTGCACGGCGATGAACACGAGCGCCTTCACGGGCGACAGCACGAGGAACGCCGCCGTGAGGTAGATGACCAGCGGCAGCAGTTGCAGGGCGGCCTCACGCCACGGGTTGCGCAGTTCCTTGCGGCACAGGGCGACCAGGCCGGAGATCCGCAGCACGGCCGCTTCGGCGAGCAGCAGCGGGAAGAACAGGAACGCCTGGTTGCGGGTGATCCAGCGGTACACCCCGCGTTTGGTCTCGGCCTGCGCGCGGCTGAAGGCGAGGGCGTGGATCTCGATGTCCGGATCCTCGTCCTCGTGGTTCGGGTTCGCGTGGTGGCGGTTGTGCTTGGCGACCCACCACTGGTAGCTGATCCCGGTGAGACTGCCGTGCAGGTGCCCGACCACGTTGTTGTTGCGATGGCTGCGGAAGATCTGCCGATGGCCCGCGTCGTGCCCGATGAAGGCGAGCTGGGTCGAGGCCACGGCCAGCGCGACCGCCGTGATCACCTGCCACCAGGAGTCGCCCACCCACACGAACGCCACGGCGATCGCGGCGAGCGCCAGCGCGTTGAGCGCCATCCGCAGCACGTAGTAGCCGCGCCGGCGGTCCAGCAGACCGGCCGCCTTGAGTTCCTTGGTGAGCCGGGCGAAGTCGCTGCCGGGCTGTCGTTCCGCTGTCGAGGTCGGTGCGGTGTGCGTCGTGGTCATGTACCTGCTCCGGGTAGAGGTGCTGCGGGGAGGCTCGGACATGCCGAAGGCGGGAATGAACGCACAGCGGTGATGTTCGCGGAGGGTCCGGCGGCGAACCTCCCGTGCGGAGCTTCGAACGCACGGGTCTACCTCCTTTGTACCCCGTCTCCGCGCACTTCACTCACCAGCGGGGCCGCGGCTTGCTCACTCTCGTCAGGCCGGCTACCTCCGGTGACCGGGCGTTGACCTGCTCGGCGACGTCCGAGAGCAGCCGGCCGGTGTTGCGGGCGTAGGTCCGCATGAGGGAGAAGGCGTCCACGACGCCGATCTCCAGCTGCTGGGTCAGCACGCCCTTCGCCTGCTCGATCGCGACGCGGCCGGCCAGCACGGTCCGCAGCCGCTCGGCACCGGCGCTGTCCTGCCCGACCGGCCGCACCTGCAGGAGGCTGATCGTCGCGACGTTCGCGAGCGACTGCGCCAGGGTCGCCGTGTGCGGCGGGAGAGCGCCGGGCGACGTCCGGAACAGGTTCAGCGAGCCGATGACCTCCGTGTGCAGCCGCATCGGGAACGCGTCGACCGAGGCCCGGTCCCCACCGCCGGCCCGGTCGCCCGCCGTGGCCGTCAGCCGGAGCACGCCCTGGTCGTCGGCCAGCAGGATCTCCGCCCGGTCCACGTCGAGCAGCTCCACGCACCGTTCCGCCAGGACGTGCAGGAACTCGATGCCGTCGAACCGCTCCACGAGCGTGTCGGCCAGCTCGAGGAACGTCTGTGTCACGCGGTGTTCCGACACTTGCGTCACCTTGTCATTTCGCTGTCGGTACTGGGGTGACCGCAGGGGCCGGGCGGTGATTTGATGGTAACGCCAGGTCAACGCCCGCTAAACCTTCTAGGAGACTTTTTCCTGCTGTCAGCCGTGTGCCGGGAAGCCAACTGGGAATTGTGCCTCCAAACGGTTGAACGGCGCTGACGTGCACTTCAACGGCTGAGTAAATACTTCGAGCGATTTCGGTTGATCAGACTGCGCGGAGTGTAGTGTCGAATTCGTCGAGAACTTCTCGCACCTGGGCGGTCAAGCCCAAGTCGTGCTCGGCAAAACCAGAACCGGCCGTTTTTCGGTCGGAGACGGGAGTCTCGGCATGATGTCGGCTCCGCACCTCTCCCACGCCCCACCGGCCGTCAGGGCCAGCGAGCAGCCTCGGTATCCGCTGCGATTGCGGTTGCGGCCGAAGGCGCCCACCACGGGGCACGTCGACGGTGCCTGGTGGCCGCGTTCCCGGGACCTCGCCGCCGAGCTGCCGGCACTGCTCGCGGTGCTGGCGGTTCGGCTGGGCGACATCCCGCGGGTGAGCTACAACCTGACCGAGTGGGACATCGCGCCGCGGCAGATCGCGGTCGACGGGGTCCGGGTCAGGCTCAGCGGGTTCTGGTCCAGGCCCGAGCACACGATCGACGTCATCGCGGCCGATCGGAGCCGGACCACGTTGCTGCTCGTACCGCCCGACGCCGACCCGTTCGCCGCCCACCAGGCCATGATGCGCGCCGCCCACCGTGAGAACACCGACACGGTCGAGACCCTGCTCCGCGCCCGCAAGTCCACTGTGGACGTCATCAGGCAGGAGACGCGAGGATTCTGATGACCACCTCCCTGAGCGCTCCGGACCACCGTTCGGAGCGCGTTCGTTGACCTCGCACCGCAACCACGGCCGCGAGGAGGCGCAACCGGCGCGGGCACCCCGAATGCTCCGCGTCGGTTGCGCGTTCACCTACCGCGCCGAAGTGCCCACGCCGGCGGTGTTCCTGGTGCGCCCGGACCGCCAGGGCGACGTGAAGGTCAGCTGTGAGCGGATGTCCGTGGAGCCGGACACCCCCGTGCGGCACTACTTCGACCTCTACGGCAACTGGCTGGCGCGCCTGGTGCTGCCCTCCGGACTGTCCACAGTGCACTACAGCGCGTGGGCCGAGGTCCCCGACGACACCGAGGCCGTCGACGAGACCGTGCCGGAGGCGTTGCCCGACGACCTTCCCGACGACGTGCTGCTCTACACGCTGCCCAGCCGCTACTGCGTGTCCGACGTGCTCGGCGACGAGGCCTGGTCGAGGTTCGGCGCCCATCCGCCCGGCTACGGCCGGGTCAGGGAGATCTGCCGGTACGTCCACGAGTCGCTCAGCTTCCGCTACGGCGCCTCCACCGCGCTGTCCACGGCGGCGGACGTCAACGCCGCGGGTTTCGGGGTCTGCCGCGACTTCACGCACCTGGCGATCTCGTTCTGCCGCGCCCTCAACATTCCCGCCCGCTACGTCTTCGGCTACCTGCCCGATCTGGACGTGCCGCCCGACGGCGCGCCGATGGACTTCGCGGCGTGGATGGAGGTCTGGCTGGAGGACCGCTGGTGGACCTTCGACCCGCGCAACAACGTGCCGCGCAAGGGACGCGTGGTCATCGGCCGCGGCCGGGACGCGGCGGACGTCGCCATGGTCACCACGTTCGGCGGTCCGGTGCTGGAGTCCATGATCGTGCGCGCGGAGGAGGACCTCACCGCCGGCGCGCGCGGGTGATCCTCGCCGCTACGGCCGCGGGTGCCCGGTGGACGTCCTCGTCTCGGCGGCGGCGGTCAGCGCGGCCATGTCGATCGTGCCGGCGATGACCTCCTCCGCCACGGTGCTGAGGTAGTCGTGGTGGCTTCGCGCGTACTGGCGCAGCGTCTCGAACGCCGTGCTCATGTCGATCTGCAGCCGCTCGGCGAGCACGCCCTTGGCCTGTTCGACGAGGACCCTGCTCTGCAACGCGTGCTGCAGCTGTCCCGCGAGCAGTTCGCGGTGGCTGATGATCTGCGCCTGCAACAGGCCGATGGTGGCGACGTCCGCCATGGCCTGAGCGACCCGCAACGTCGGCTCGCTCAGCGCGCCCTCCTCGACGCTGAACAGGTTCAACGCGCCCACGGTCTGCTCGCGCAGCCGCATCGGCAGGGCGTGCAGCGCGCCGAATCCGGCGGCCTTCGCCACCGCGGAGAACTCGGGCCACCGCTGCGGTGATCCGGTGAAGCCGGCGACCGTCACCGGCGCGCCGGTGACGTAGCACTCCATGCACGGACCCTGCCGGTGCTGCAGTTCGAAGAGCTCGATCAGCCGGGCGCGGTCGCTGGAGGCACCGACCACCTGAAGCTCACCGCGGTGGTCGACGAGCAGGATGCCGGCCGCGTCCACTTCCAGCGTGGCCACGCAGCGGTCGGCCAGCAGGTGCATGAACTCGACCGAGTCGAAGCCGGCGACCATGGTGTCGGCCAGCTCGACGAACGTCTCCGCCAGATTCTCCAGGAACATGGGAGTCACCTCTGTAGGTCTTCTCGCCGGCGCGCGGGCGTGATCATCGGGGATCGGGCCTGCTCTCCGGGCTCAGTCGCAGGCGCCGGCCGACGATGTCGCGGGCCACGTCGACGACCGACTGGTCATGAGCGAACGCGTGTGCGCGAAGCCGCACCAGGGCCTCGTCCATGCTCACCCCCATCTGGACGGACAGCATTCCGGTGGCCTGGTGCACCTCGGCACGGCTGAGCGGCATGCCGTCCAGCGGAAGCACCTCGGCTTCGAGGTGCGTCATGGCCATCTCGTCCAGGAGCATCGACAGGACCACGTCGGCCACGACGTGCGCGTCGAAGACCTGCTCCTGGGTCAGCGGACCGGGGCTCGTCCGGTGCAGCACCAGTGCGCCGATCCGGATCGCGCCGCTGCGCAGCGGGAACACGAAGACCGCTCTGGCTCCGGCGGCGACGGCGGCGCGCACGTACAGCGGCCAGCGCCGGTCGTTGTCCCACGAGTCCAGGTCGGCGGCGAGCACCGGCGTCCCGGAGCGGACCGAGTCCTCGCACGGTCCTTCGCCGAGGGTGAAGCGCAGGTTCTCGAGCTGGGCGCCGATGTCGTTCGTGGCGTAGCAGGACTCGCCACGGCCGGTGCCGTTCATCAGGGTCAGCTGCGCGCCGGTCACCCCGAGCAGCGTCACGCACGCCTCGCAGGCGGCCTCGCTCGACGTCGCGACACCCCTCGCCGCCGCGTCCGCGGCGAGATGCGCCAGCACCTTGGCCAGCCGCTCACCGCTCACCGACTCCGCCTTCCGTTGTGCGGAAGCATCCCACGCGAGGACGCGCACCGCGGAAGGGGCCACGACCGCTCACGCCGCCGAGACGGCGTCGATCCGGTGGGCGAGTTCGCGCGCGCCGCCGTGGTCCCGAAAGCGGCGCGCGTGCGAGACGAGGGGCCGGAAGCGGTCGCGCACGCGGGCGGAGCCGATGGCCCCCGACGACGTCAGCGCTCGCAGTCCGACGTCCACGCCCGCGTCGACGTCGCCCTCGATCAGATGGCTGGCGGACAGGGAGATCAGGCCGAACGCGCGACTGCGGGCCATGCCCTCGTCGTAGCCGTCGATCGCGGTGGTGAGCAGCGCGACGGCCGTCTGCGCGTGGTGCCCGCCCGCGGTGACCGCCAGGTCCGTGTGCACGGCTCCGGCGAGCCCGGCCAGGTCGGCCGGGGTGAAGAACGCCGCCCAGCCGGCCACCCCCGTGCGGCTCGCGGTGGCGAACTGCTCCTCGCCGCGCTCGAGCAGTGTGAGGGCGCTGTGCTCGGCGCCCTTCTTCGCCCACGCCCACGCCGAGTTGACCGACAGCATGCCGGCCGCGAGCCCGTCGCCGCAGCGGGAGGCCGCGAGCCGGCCGAGGTCGAAGTACCGCAACGCCTCGTCGAAGTGCCCGTGGTGCAGGAAGACGCGGCCGAGCCGGTAGCACACGTTGGCGGTCAGCGCGTCCGCGCGGGCGAGCCCGGCCAGCGCCAGGGCGTGGCAGAAGTGGTTCTGCGCGTTGTCGACCAGACCGGCGTCGAAGCACACCCAGCCCGCGAGGTTCCGCAGGTCCGCCACGGCGACGTGCAGCCGGTGCCGGACGGGCTCCGACGTGGGTTCGGTGAGCAGCGGGAGGCTCTCGCGCAGGCACAGGCGGACGCCGTCGAGGCAGGTCTCGCCCCCGCTGCGGTAGTCGAGTTCGCGCAACGCGCGGGTGGCTTCTTCCAGCCGCGTGACCTCGGACAGACCGATCATGACGGGGGCACCTCACACCGGATTCGGTTGCGAGCGGCACCGCCGGGGTCCGGAGCGGCCGGGTCGTGTCCGATTTTAGCGTAGGCTGGGCTCCACCGAGGGCATGTCGTGCAGCAGCGGTCAAGCTGGTGCCGCCTTGGGCGCACCAGTAAGCCCGGCCGTCCGGCTGGAGGCGGGAGCGCCGAGTTGAGCTCGGATCTGCTCTGCACCGAAGAACTTCTCGCGGAAAGCGGTCGATGCTGACCCGTGCCGCGCACCTCAGTCTCGGCGTCATCGCGTTGTCGCGCAAGGAGAACGAACACCGGCTGGCGATCCATCCGCTGCACCTCGAACGGATCGACGCGGATCTGCGGGAACGGATCTTCCTCGAACGCGGCTACGGCGAGCGCTTCGGCGTGTCCGACGAACAACTTTCCTCGTCCGTAGGGGGATTGCGCACCCGCGAACAGCTGATCGCGGAGTGCGACGTCGTCCTGCTGCCCAAGCCTCTCGCCGAGGACGTCGCGGAACTGCGCGAGGGCCAGGTGCTGTGGGGCTGGCCTCACTGCGTGCAGGACGCGAAGCTCACCCAGTTGGCCATCGAACGCCGGCTGACGCTGATCGCGTTCGAGGCCATGAACCACTGGACCACCGACGGTTCGTTCGGTCTGCACGTGTTCCACAAGAACAACGAGCTGGCCGGGTACTGCTCGGTGCTGCACGCCCTGCAGATCGCCGGTTCGACCGGTGTCTACGGCAGGAGGCTGACCGCCGCCGTGATCGGCTTCGGCGCCACCGCACGAGGTGCCGTCACGGCGCTCAAGGCGCACGGCGTGCACGAGGTCAACGTCCTCACGAACCGCGGCGTCGCCGCGGTCGGCTCACCGATCCACTCGGCGCGGATGGTCCACTTCGACCACGACGACGCCGATCCGCGGCGCAGCCACGCGTTGACCGACGAGGGCCGCGTCCCGCTCGCCGGTTTCCTGGCGCAGCACGACATCATCGTCAACTGCGTGCTGCAGGACCCGGACAAACCGTTGACGTTCCTCATCGACGACGACCTGCCCACCCTGCCGCCCGGCACCCTCGTCGTCGACGTGTCGTGCGACCGGGGGATGGGCTTCAGCTGGGCCCGCCCCACCTCGTTCGCCGAGCCGTCGTTCCTGGTGGGCGACCACGTCGTGCACTACGGGGTGGACCACAGCCCGTCCTACCTGTGGAACTCGGCGACCTGGGAGATCAGCGAGGCGCTGCTCCCGCACCTGCGCACCGTTCTCACCGGCTCCTGGGACGCCGCCGACACCATCCGGCGGGCCATCGAGATCCGCGACGGCGTCATCCAGAACCCCGGCATCCTCACGTTCCAGCACCGTTCATCGGAGTACCCGCATGACCACGTCTGAGCCCCTGACCACCACCACCGATCCCGCCCCCGTCCTCACCTGTGACGTGTGCCCCCACCCATGGCACGAGCACGACCCGCTGGGAGTGCGGTACTGCAACGCGACGGCGGCCTCCGCACTGCCCAGAGGGTGCATCTGCTCGTGATTCAGGGCTCGAGGCCGGTCACCGCCGTGCCACCGGCGACGTCGAACGGCACCGAGACCTGATCGTGCGTGACCAGCCAGTGCCCGTCGATCCGGCGGAAGCCGAACGTCGCCCGCACCCACATCCCGGCCACCGCCACACCGGTGTTCGTCGTGCCGTGCAGGCGTCCGAAGCCGTGCGCGAAGGCGACGTTCTCGTCCGCCGTCACCGCCAGATCGCGGAACTCGTACTTCACGTCCCGGAAGAACGCGAACGCCTTGGCCCAGTTCGCCAGCTTCGCGTCGATGCCGGCGTGCTGCAGCGGCGGCTCGACGTCGAACGACACGACGTCGGCCGCGTACAGCCGCCGGAGTCCGTCGAGGTCCTTGGCCTCGATGCCGTCGACGATCCTGCCGATGTGCTGCCTGACCGCTGTCTGTCCTTCGTGGACGGTCATGCCACGGCCACCGGGGCACCGGCGCGCAGCGGCAGGAGAGACGTGCTCCAGGCGACGACCTGGTCGAGCGTCCGGTCGAGGGCGGCGATCTGGTGCTCGCCCGGCGCGAGCACCGCGAAGTTCTCGAACTCGGTCGCCAGTGGCAACGTCACCTGCGCCGACACGTCCGCCATTTCCAGCGCCCCGCACATCAACCGGAGTTGCTCGACCGCGCGGGCGCCGCCGACCCCGCCGTACGACACGAACCCGACCGCCTTGTCCCGCCACTCCGCGCGCAGGAAGTCGATCGCGTTCATCAGCACCCCCGGCGCCGAGTGGTTGTACTCGGGCGTGACCACGACGAACCCGTCGAACGAGGCGATCGTCTCCGCCCACGCCGTGGTGTGCGGGTGCCCGTACTCGCCGGGCAGTTCGTCCAGGTGCGGCAAGGGATGCGCGAGCAGGTCGACCACCTCGAACTCCGCGTCCGCGCGCAGCCGCGCCCGTTGCTCCACCCACCGGGCCACCTGCTCGCCCCGGCGACCCGGCCGGGTGCTGCCGAGGACGATGCCGATCCTGATCATCGGTCTCCTTCGTTCGCGTGTCGCTTCCGAGCACTACGACGACACGACCCTGGAAAACGTCAGGCCTGACATTCCGGTGCGCTGTCTCGTCAGACTGGGTGAAGCCACGAACGGACGGGAGCACCGGTGACCGACGCGATCCTCAGCGAGCGCCGCCATCTGATCAACCTCGGCTACCGGCTGCTGGGCTCGCTCGCCGAGGCCGAGGACGCCGTGCAGGAGGCGTACGCCCGCTGGTACGCGCTGTCCGGGCCGAAGCAGGACGAGATCGCCTCGCCCGGGGCCTGGCTCACCACCGTCACCAGCCGCATCTGCCTGGACCTGCTGGGATCGGCACGAGCCCGTCGCGAACGCTACGTCGGCGAGTGGATTCCCGAGCCGTTGCCCGACCCCGCAGAGGGCGCCACCGCCGACCCGGCCGACCGCGTCACCCTGGACGAGTCGGTCAGCATGGCGTTCCTCGTCGCGCTGGAATCGATGACACCGGCCCAACGCGTCGCGCTCGTCCTGCACGACGTGTTCCGCTACTCCTTCACCGAGATAGCCGAGATCACCGGCCGCACCCCGGCCGCGTGCCGTGAACTCGCCTCCGCGGCCCGCCGCCGCGTCAGCACGTCCGCGCCACCCGTCGCGCCGGCCGTCCACCACGCCGGTGTGGTCCGCGACTTCAAACACGCCTGGGAGGCTCAGGACATCCCCGCCCTGGTCGGGCTGCTGGACCCCGGCGCGACCTTCACGGCGGACGGCGGCGGCCTGGTGACCACCGTGCTCGACCCGATCGAGGGAGGGGACCGGATCGCGCGGTTCCTCGTCGCCGTCGCCACCGGGGTTCCCGGCGATTTCACGATCACCGAGCGCACCGTCAACGGCAGGCCGGGTCTGCTGATCGAGAACGACGGCGTGACGTCGTCGGTCTACGCGTTCGACCTGGCCGGTGACCGGATCACCCGCATCTGGGCCGTCCGCAATCCCGAGAAGCTCCGCGCCTGGCAGTAGGGTCGGCCGATGGTGACCTTCAGCCATCCTGACGACCTGAGCGGTGCCGCGTTCACCGACGTGAGCCTGCGGGGCGCGCGGTTCACGCGGTCGGACCTGTCCGGCGCGGTCATGCGGGCGGTCGACGTAGCCGGCGCCGACATCGACGCGCCGTGGCTGCTCGGTGGCGAGAACGCGTTGCTGGTCAACGGCGTCGACGTCGCGCCGTTCGTGGAGGCCGAGCTCAACCGGCGCTTTCCCGGACGAGGGGAGCGGCGGGCGAAGGATCCGGACGGGCTGCGGGCGGCGTGGGCCAAGGCCGAAGCCGCCTGGGCCGCTGTTCTGGAGCGGGTCGCCGCGATGCCGCCGGGCACGGAGGACGTCTCGGTGGACGGCGAGTGGTCGTTCGCGCAGACGGTCCGCCACCTGATCATGGCCACGGACACCTGGCTCGGCGGGCCGATCCTGGGCCACGAGAAGCCCTACCACCCGCTGGGCCTGCCGAACGCCGAGTACGAGACCGACGGGTACGACCTGTCCGTCTTCGTGTCGGGCACCCCGCCGTACGCCGAGGTGCTGGAGGCGCGGGCCGGTCGGCAGGCGATGGTCCGCGAGTTCCTGGCCGCGGTGACCGAGGGGGACCTGGCCGTGACGCGCAGCAACCCGTGGAGTCCGGATCACCCGGTTTCCACTGGTTCGTGCCTGCGCACGATCCTCGTCGAGGAGTGGGAGCACCTGCGCTACGCCACCCGCGACCTCGACGCCATCGCGGCACGCCCTTAGCCGTGCAAACTTCTTTTGGCGGCTCCGCGCGGGCCTGACCTGCGTTTTCTTTGGGTGCTCGTCGGGTAGCCACCGCTACCGGCCCTTGTGCCGGGAACCGACTCGTGCCTATATTTGCCGAAACACCCGTATGTAAGCGCTTACATTACCAAGAGTGACATGTAAGCGCTTACATCTCGATCAACGACGACGAGGGCGGCAGGCAGCGCTATGGCGAAGCAGCACCCAGCCTCTGCGGAGGCCCGGTCCGCTGGAGCGACGATCTACTCGGTCGCCGACCACGCCGGCGTGTCGATCGCCACTGTCTCGCGGGTGCTCCAGGGCGCGACGGTCGTGGCGGAGGCCACCCGGCAGAAGGTGCTCACCGCCGTCGAGGAACTCGGCTACGTGCCGACCGGTGCGGCCCGCAGTCTCGCCGTGCGGCACCACGAGGCGCACGGGCTCGTGCTGCCCGAGCTGTCGGGTCCCTACTACGCCGAACTGCTCATGGGCTTCGAGGCCCGCGCCGCCGAGCTCGCGCAGTCCGTGGTGCTCGTGCTCACCAACAGCCGCACCGACATGGCCGCGGCGGTGCGGCAGCTGGCGACCAGGGTCGACGCCATCGCCGTGTTCGGGTCGGCGGCGATTCCGGCCGACCTCGTGCGGGTGCTGCGCGCGAAGAAGCCGGTCGTCGTCATCGCGGGCGAGCCGCAGGACGGCATCGAGGCGGTCGCGGCGGAGAACCTGGAGAGCGCGCGGGAACTGGCCGGGCACGTGCTCGACCACGGCAGGCGGCGGGCGTTGTTCGTGGGCGACCCGGACAGCGGTCCCGACATCCGCAACCGGTACGAGGGCTATCTCGCCGCGCATCGGGACCGCGGTCTCGACGCCGCCGACCCCGTCCTGGCCCGGCTGTCCGAGGCCGACGGCACCGCCTTCGCGCAACGGCTGCTGGCCGGTGAGCGCGAGGCGGACGCCCTGATGTGCGCCAACGACGAGCTGGCCTTGTCGATCATGACCACGCTGCAGGACGCCGGCCGGGACGTGCCCGGCGACATCGCGATCGTGGGCTGGGACGACGTCATGACCGCGCGGTACGTGCGCCCAGGTCTGACCACCGTGCGCCAGCCCGTGCACGAACTGGGTGCGCTGGCCGCGGATCGCCTGCACGAACTCGTGGGTGGCGAGCCGCCGCGAACCTACGCCCAGATGCTGCCGACGCGGCTGGTGGTGCGCACCTCGTGCGGCTGCCCGCCCGTCACCTGATCCACCACCGTCTACTTGAGACGAACGCCGAAAGGAAGCGAAAAGCAATGGTGCGCAAAACTTCCAGGTCGATCGCGGGGGTGTCGGCCCTCGTGCTGGTGCTGGCCGCCTGCGGGCGCGGCGACGAGCAGACCGGGGGCCAGGGCAGCGCCGACATCGCGCAGGGCCCTGCCACGGGCACCATCACCGTGTGGGCCATGGGTGCCGAGGGCGAGAAGCTCCCGGCGCTCGCGAAGGAGTTCGAGGACGCGAACCCCGGCGTCGACGTCCAGGTGACCGCCATCCCGTGGGACGCCGCCCACAACAAGTTCACCTCGGCGATCACCGCGGGCCAGGCGCCCGACGCCGCCATGGTGGGATCGACGTGGATGGGTGAGTTCGCGGGCATGGGCGCGCTCGACGCGACGCCGTCCTCGATCGACAAGAACGCGTTCTTCGAAGGCGCGCAACGCACGACCGAGGTCGGCGGCACCTCCTACGGCATTCCCTGGTACGTCGAGACGAGGCTTCTCTACTACCGCAAGGACCTCGCGAAGACGGCCGGGTACGAGACGCCTCCCACCGACTGGGCGGGGCTCAAGGAGATGGCCAAGGCGTTGCAGGCCAAGTCGGGCGCCAAGTGGGGCATCGGGTTGCAGGCCGGCGGCACCGGCTCGTGGCAGTCGCTGCTGCCCTTCGCGTGGTCGAACGGCGCGGCGCTGACCAAGAACAACGACGCCGCCTACAACTTCGACAGCCCGGAGATGCAGGAGACGCTGAAGTACTACGGCTCCTTCTTCAGCGAGGGCATCGCGGACAAGGAAGCTCCCGCGCAGCCCACGACCGAACCGGACTTCGTCAGCGGCCGCGTGCCGATGTTCATCTCGGGTCCCTGGATGATGTCCGCGGTCGAGAAGCTCGGCGGGGAAGGCTTCAAGGACAAGTACGACGTCATGCCGATGCCGGTGAAGAAGACGTCGTCGAGCTTCGTGGGCGGCTGCAACTTCGTCGTGTTCAAGGAGAGCAAGAACCGCGACTCCGCCTGGAAGTTCGTGAACTGGCTGGCGAATCCGCAGACCCAGGCCAAGTGGTACCAGCAGTCGACCGACCTGCCGTCGGTGAAGAGCGCGTGGCAGGACTCGGCGCTCGCCGCCGACGCGAAGCTCACGAAGTTCGGCAAGCAGCTCGACACCGCGCAGTCACCGCCGACCTTCGCCACCTGGGAGCAGGCGATCACCGCGCTCGACACCGAGGTCGAGAAGGTGGCCCGCTCCGGCGCCGACCCGGCCGCCGCGCTGAAGGCCGCCCAGGCGTCGGCCGACTCGATCGGCACCGGCCGGTGAGCTTGACCGCTCCGGCCCGCCGCCGCGGCGCGGAGCGGGCGGCCTGGCTGCTCATCCTGCCGTTCTGCCTGCTGTTCCTCATCTTCACGGCGTGGCCGGTGATCCAGTCGCTCTTCATGAGCCTCACCGACACCCGCAACCGCGACCTGCGCACGCCGTTCGCCGTGGAGTTCGTCGGGCTGGGCAACTACGTCCAGGCGTTCGCGGACCCGCTGTTCCGCACGGCGGCGGCGAACACCGCGTACTTCGTGCTGGTCGGTGTGCCGCTCACGCTCGTCATCGCGCTCGGGGCCGCCGTCGTGCTGGACAAGGGGATCTCGCGGTTCCGCGCGTTCTTCCGGCTCGGGTTCTACACGCCGGTCATCACCTCGATCGTCGCGGTCGCGGTGGTGTGGAGGTTCCTGCTCCAGGACGAGTTCGGGCTGATCAACACAGTGCTGGGCTGGGTCGGGATCGAAGGGCCGAACTGGCTCGGCGATCCGGACTGGTCGATGCCGGCGCTGATCCTGATGGCCGCGTGGCGCAACTTCGGCACCGCGATGATCATCTTCCTGGCCGGGTTGCAGGCGGTTCCGGCGTCGTTGCACGAGGCCGCGTCGATCGACGGCGCCGGGGCGGTGACGCGGTTCCGGTACATCACACTGCCGTTGCTGCGTCCGACGATCCTCTTCGTGTCGGTGACGACGGCGATCGGCTACCTGCAGTTCTTCGAGGAGCCGTACGTCATGACCAACGGCGGTCCGCTCAACTCGACGATCTCCGCGTCGATGTACACCTACCGGCAGTTCGGGTTCGGCAACTACGGCTACGCCTCCGCGATGAGCTACCTGATCTTCGTGGTCATCGCGATCGTCACCGCCCTGCAGTTCCGCCTGCTGCGGGAGAGGAGCTGAACGTGACCGGGCAACGCACGCAGAACCGTTGGTGGATCTACGTTCCGCTCACGGTGGCGCTCATCGCCGTCATCGCGCCGTTCGTCTGGATGGTGCTGGGCAGCTTCAAGGGCGAGGGCGAGATCCTGGCCAACCCGCCCACGTGGCTGCCGGAGTCGGCGTCCCTGGACAACTACACGCAGCTGTTCTCCCGCCTGCGGTTCGGGACGTACTTCCTCAACTCGGCGATCGTCGCCGTCCTGGTCACGGCCGGGAACCTGCTCTTCTGCTCGATGGTCGGCTACGCGCTCGCCAAGCTCGAGTTCCGCGGGAAGCGAGCGCTCTTCGCGGTCGTCCTGGCGACCCTGATGATCCCGGGCGTCGTCACGTTCGTGCCGCTCTACGTCCTGGTCGTCAACGCGGGTCTGGCGAACTCGTTGCCCGCGCTGATCCTGCCGTTCCTCGTCTCGCCGTTCGGCGTCTTCCTGATGCGCCAGTTCATGACGGGCCTGCCGGCGGAGCTGATCGACGCCGGGCGCGTCGACGGCGCGAGCGAGGTGCGCATCTTCGCCCGGATCATCCTGCCGCTGTGCGGGCCCGCGCTCGCCACCCTCGGCATCCTCACGTTCCTGGGCAGCTGGAACAACTTCCTCTGGCCGCTGGTGGTGGCGCAGCAGGAGAGCGAGTACACGCTCCCGGTCGCGCTGGCCCTCTACTCGACCGGCCAGAACTCGATCCAGTACGGCCTGCTGCTGGCCGGGGCCACCATCGTCGTCCTCCCGGTCCTGCTCGTGTTCCTCGTCTTCCAGCGGCGCTTCATCGAAGGCATCGCGACCACCGGCATCAAGTGAGAAGTCCAAAGGGGACTCACATGAACTCGCCATTCAGGATCACTCGCCGAACCCTGCTCCTGGGAACCACCGCCGCACTCGCCATACCTGGGATCGCCTCCGCTTCGCGTGGATACGATCCGGCGCGGGTGCGCGGCTGGGCCCGCGACACCTGGCGCAGCCTCGTCGCCATGACGCCGTCGAGCACGGGCCTGCCCGCCGACAACATCCCGGAGTCGCTCGCCCCGGCCGACCGTTCCGGCTACACCTCGCCGACCAACATCGGCGGTTACCTGTGGTCGACGGTCGTGGCCCGTGAACTCGGGTTCATCTCGAAGGACGAGGCGTCGGCGCGGCTTCTCCGCACGCTCACGACCCTCGACCGGATGGAACACCACACCGCGAGTGGCATGTACTTCAACTGGTACGACGAGGAGACCGGCGAGGCGTTGCGGGCCTGGCCCGGCACCGGCGCCGTCGTGCAGCCGTTCTGCTCCAGCGTGGACAACGGCTGGCTCGGCGCGGCACTGCTCGTGGTCGCGGGCTCCGACCGCGCGGCGGCGACGTCGGCAAGGCGGATCTTCGCCCGTATGCGCTGGGACGCCTTCTACAACCCCGGCGACGATCCCGCGCACCCCGTGCGGCCGGGCGGCCTGATCCACGGCGGGTTCTTCCCGTTCGACCACGACCGGCCCGGCGGGGTCTACCAGGGCACGCACATCGGCGGCGACCCGGTGTGGCTGACCACGCACCACTACGACACGACGGTGTCCGAAACGCGCATCACCAGCTATCTCGGCATCATCACCGGCCAGATCCCGCCGAAGCAGTACTTCGCGATGTGGCGGACGCTGCCGGCCTCGTGCGACTGGTCGTGGCACGAGATGCAGCCGGTGGGGGAGAACCGGACCTACTACGGCATCGAGGTCTTCGAGGGCGCCTACACCTATCGCGGCATGCGGATCGTGCCGGGCTGGGGCGGCTCGATGTTCGAGGAACTGATGCCGGACGTGTTCGTGCCGGAGGCGAAGTGGGCGCCGCGGTCGTGGGGCCGCAACCACCCGTTGCACGTCCGGGCGCAGCGGGAACACGGTCTGCTGGAGGCGAAGTACGGCTTCTGGGGCTTCAGCCCGGCGAGCAACCCCGCCGGCGGCTACCGCGAGTACGGCGTCGACGCGCTGGGCATCGGTCCCGGCGGCGAACCGGGCAACCCGGCCAGCGGCTACTTCTCCGACCAGGAGATGACGAACTACGACGTGGGCTTCGGCTCGTGCCGCCCCGCCACCGCACCCACACCGACGTACGGCGACGGCGTGGTGACCCCGCATGCGGCGTTCCTGGCGATGATGCACGAACGCGACGAGGCGTACACGAACCTCGTCGGCATCCAGAACGATCTCCGCGCCTACGGGACGGGCGGGTTCTTCGACTCGGTCGCCGTTCGGTCGGGCCTGATCGCACGCCGCTATCTCTCGCTGGACCAGGCGATGGTCATCGGAGCGATCGGCAACGTGCTGTGCCGTGACGTGATCCGCAGGGCGTTCGCGACACCGGCCGTCGAACGTGCGTTGCGGCCGGTGATCGGTGTCGAGGAGTTCGGTGCGAGCCGAGTCTGAAAGCTATGGAGGTAAAGGCATGCGGCCCGTACGGCTGATCTCGCAGGACGGTGTCGAGTACCGCGACCTCAACGGCAACGGCGTGATGGACCCCTACGAGGATCCGCGCCTGCCGGTGGCGGACCGCGTGGCGGACCTGCTGGGGCGCCTGACGCTGGAGGAGAAGGCAGGCCTGCTGTTCCACACCGTGATCGAGGCGGGTGCGGACGGCACGGTGAAGGAGGCTCCCGGCGACATCAGCAAGTCGCCGACGAGCGTCGTGGTGAAGCAGAAACACCTGTCGCACTTCAACGTGCACGTGCTCGACGACGCCAGGATGGCGGCGCGCTGGCACAACAACCTCCAGCTCATCGCCGAGAGCACACCGCACGGAATTCCGGTGACCATCTCCACCGATCCGCGGCACGCGTTCATCGAGAACGCGGGTGTTTCGTTCAGCGCCAAGGCCTTCTCGCAATGGCCCGAGTCGCTGGGGCTCGCCGCGCTGCGCGATCCGGCGCTGGTGGAACGGTTCGCGGACGTCGCGCGCCAGGAGTACCTCGCGGCCGGCATCCGCTGCGCCCTGCACCCCGCGATCGACCTGGCCACCGAACCGCGATGGGCGCGGCAGGCCGGCACGTTCGGGCAGGACACCGCGCTGACGGCCGAACTCGCCGTCGCCTACGTGCGCGGGTTCCAGGGCCCGTCGCTGGGCGCGGAGTCGGTCGCCTGCACCAGCAAGCACTTCCCCGGCGGCGGCCCGCAGAAGGACGGCGAGGACGCGCACTTCCCGTACGGCCGTGAGCAGGTCTACCCCGGCGGGCGGTTCGACGACCACGTCGCCCCCTTCCGCGCGGTCATCGAAGCGGGCACGGCGGCGGTGATGCCCTACTACGGCATGCCCGTCGGCCTGGAGGTGGACGGCGAGGCGATCGAGCAGGTGGGCTTCGGCTACAACCGCCAGGTCGTCACCGGGATGCTGCGCGAGCAACTCGGCTTCGACGGCGTGGTCCTCACCGACTGGGAACTCGTCATGGACAACCACGTCGGCGACAAGGTGCTTCCCGCGCGTGCTTGGGGCGTGGAACACCTCGACGCGTACGGGCGCATGGAACTCATCCTGGCCGCGGGCGCCGACCAGTTCGGTGGCGAGGAATGCGTCGACGTGCTGCTCGAACTCGTGGCGCAGGGCCGGGTCACGGAGGAGCGGATCGACGAGTCGGCGCGCAGGCTGCTCAAGGTCAAGTTCCTGCTCGGTCTCTTCGACGACCCGTTCGTCGACGAGGACCGGGCGGCGGAGATCGTGGGGCGGCAGGACTTCCGCGACGAGGGCCACGAAGCACAGGCCAAGTCGGTCACGGTGCTTCAAGCGGGCTTGAGCCTGCCGTTGGAGTCAGGCCTGAAGGTCTACGTGGAGAACGTCTCGCCCGAGGCCGCCGCGCGCCTGGGCACCGTCGTCGCCACACCCGAAGAGGCCGACTTCGCGCTCGTGCGGCTGATGGCTCCGTTCGACCCGCGCTCGGACCTGTTCCTGGAGTCGTGGTTCCACCAGGGCTCGCTGGACTTCCAGCCGGGCCTCGCGTCCCGCCTGGCGCGGATCGCCGAGGCCTGCCCGCTGGTCGTCGACGTGACGTTGGACCGCCCGGCCGTCCTGACCCCGCTGCTTCCACTGGCCTCGACCCTGGTGGTCAGCTACGGCACCAACGACGAGGCCCTGGTCGACGCGCTGACGGGCGTGTGCCCACCGCGCGGCAGGCTTCCGTTCGACCTGCCGCGGTCGATGGAACAGGTGCGCCGCCACCCCGAGGACGTCGCGGGCTACGAGGACCCGCTCTTCCCCTTCGGGCACGGAGTGATGCCGGCCGAGAGCTAGAAATCCTGTCCAGGACATCAATCGACCGGGCCGTTGACCGGGAAGTGCCGCACCCCAGACCATGAGAGCGTTCCCACGGACGCGAGGGTGTGGTCGGTGTGCTGAACTTCCTGGTGGCGTTCCTGGTGGCGCTCGTTCCCTCCGCACCGCCGAGCGGACCACCCAGCGGACCGCCGCCCAGCACCCCGCCCATGGTCGCGGCCGCGGTGGTGTGTGTGCTCTCGTGCGACACCCTTGATCCTTCCAAGGCCGCGCAGGAGATCTTCCCGGTGCCGGAGAAGCAGATCAACGGCCGGCGGCTCGTGCTGCACGTCTCCGACCGCGACGGCATGGCGTGGGGGAGCATCGACAACGGTGTCACCGGCGACTCGGTGTGGCTGGACAGGTCGTGGGACGGCGGTGCGAGCTGGGAGGGGCTGCTGGGCAGGGCGAGCATCCCCGGCTCGTGGACGGGCACGAGAACGTTGATGTACAACGTGACCGACCCCGTCACCCACCGGCGCGGCCTGATCCGCGCGTGCGGTGACGCCGCCGCCGTCACCTGCACCGAGTGGATCTACCCGACCGTGTGCGACGTGCTGTGCGACCGCACGAGCGCGAGCCAGGCCAACGGCGACCTGCAACCGGTGCCGTCGACCACGCTGTACGGCCGGGTCATCCGCCTGCACACCGACGCGAACTCGATGGCGTGGGCGAGCATCGAGGCAGGCGGGCCGGGTGACGAGGTCTGGCTCGACCGCTCCTGGGACAGCGGCGTGAGCTGGCCGGGTGGTTCGTCGCTGGGCCGCACCGCGACTCCTGCCGGGGCGAACTCGGTGCGCACGACCATGTTCGCCACCCGAGACCCGCGTGGCCGTCACTACGGCGGTGCCGTGCGCGCGTGCGGCAGGGAAGCAGCGCACCAGGAAGGCAGCTGCACGGCCTGGGCGCGACCCGTCCCCACCAGGGCGCGCGCCGCCGCCGATGCACTCCTCTACTCCTACGACCCGTCCACGGCCTGGTGGCCGACGAGCTGGTGGAACTCGGCCACAACGCTGACCGCGGTGATGGACTCCGGAATCCGGGACTACGACTGGGTGATCGCGCGGACGTTCGACGTGAACCGCGGCCCGTTCGCGGCGGGACAGCGCAGCAGCGACCCGATCGAGGGCAACTTCATCAGCCGGTCGATCGACGACAGCGCCTGGTGGGGCCTCGCCTGGGTGGCCGCCTACGACCACACCGGCGACCAGCGTTACCTCGCGATGGCCACGACCATCGCGAACTACGTGCACCAGTACTGGGACACCCGCACGTGCGGCGGCGGGGTCTGGTGGGACCGCGAACGCACCTACAAGAACGCCGTGACGAACGGCCAGTACCTGCGGCTGACCGCGTCGATCCACCGCCGCACGCCCGGCGACTCGCTGTGGCTCCAGCGCGCCCGCACCGCCGCGGACTGGTACCTCAACAGCGGCCTGATCGGCTCGTCCGGCCTGGTCAACGACGGGCTGACCGGCGACTGCCGCAACAACGGCCAGACGGTGTGGACCTACAACCAGGGACTCGGCATCGGCGGTTTCGTCGAGGTGTGGCGCGCGACCGGCGACACCCGCTACCTCGACACCGCGAAACGCCTGGCGGACTCGGCGATCGCGAGCCCGGTGCTCACTCGCAACGGCGTGCTCACCGAGTCCTGCGACGTCGGCTCGAGCTCCTGCGACGACAACCAGAAGCAGTTCAAGGGCATCTTCGTGCGCTACCTGAACGACCTCTTCAAGGCCACGAACTCCGCCGCCTACCAACGGTTCGCGCGTCAGCAGTCGGACTCGGTCTGGGCGAACGACCGCGACGCGCTGAACCGGATCGGCCAGCGCTGGGCCGGCGGCACGCCCAACCAGGTGGACTGGCGCACGCAGGCGAGCGGCCTGAACGCGGTGATCTCCTGATCACCTGTCGGGCCGGGCGAGGGCCTTCTCGGCGAGCTTCGTCTCGATGTGCCGCAGCGTCGCGATCGTCGCGTCCACCTCGGCCCGGTCGGTGACGACGCCGTCGAGCAGGTCGCTCCAGAGGTCGCTGAGCCGCCGCAGGTTCTCCTGCGCGCGTTCGGTGGGGTAGAGGCGGACGCGCCGGGCGTCCTGCGGGTCGGGTTCGCGGTGCACCAAGCCCTTGTTCTCCAGGCCGCGCAGGGCCCGGCTGAAGTTGCTGGAGATCTGCTGGGTGGCCTCGGCTGCGGCGCGGGCCGACGTGCCGGGGTTGCGGTCGATGTAGCGCATCACCGCGATGTCGCCCGGTGTCCACGACTCCCGGTTCAGCGACTCCTTGGAGGCGTGGATCTGGCGGCCGACCGCGGCGATCAGGTCGGCGAGCTCGAACAAACGGGCCTTCTCGTCCTCATCCACGCGACCCATGTTACTTTTGCTGTCATCTGATAGCTATCATCTGACAGGAGAAGTGGTGAACTCGCCGTCACGCAGTGCCATCCCCGTGCCGTTGCTGCTGGTCCTCGCCCTGCTGGCGAGCGTCGCCCCGTTCGGCATCGACCTCTACCTGCCGGCGTTCCCGCGCATGGCCGTCGAACTGGGGACCAGCGACACCGCCATCCAGCTCACCCTCACGATGTTCCTGCTCGGGCTCGCGACCGGCCAGCTCGTCTTCGGCCCGGTCTCCGACCGGTGGGGCAGGCGCGGACCGCTGCTGATCGGGTCGGCGTTGTTCGTGGCCGCGAGCCTGCTCGCCGCCGTCGCGCCCACGATCGCGATCCTGCTGGTCGCCCGGCTCGTCCAGGGCGTGAGCGCCGCGGCGGGCATGGTCATCGGCCGCGCGATCATCGCCGACCTCACGACCGGACGTGCCGCCGCGCGGGCGTTCAGCCTCATGATGACCGTGACCGGGGTGGCGCCGGTCGTCGCGCCGCTGCTGGGCAGCCTGATGGTCGACGGCATCGGGTGGCGGGGCGTGCTGTTCGTGCTGGCCGGTCTGGCCGTCGCGATGCTCGCCGGATCGACCGCCCTCGTCCGCGAGACCCATCCCCGGGAACTCCGCGGCACGGCGCACGGCGGCGGCTTCCGCAGCCTCGGCAAGCGCGCCTACCTCACCGCGACGGCGACGTTCGTGCTCTCGTTCGCCGTGCTGATGGCCTACATCTCGGCCTCGCCCTTCCTCTACCAGGTCGTCATCGGGCTGAGCCCCGTCGGCTACGGCGCGCTGTTCGCGTTCAACGCGCTCGGCCTGATCGTCAGCAGCACGGTCGCCTCCCGGCTGCTGCTCCGCCGGTCCCCGCGGCAGATCCTCGCCATCGGCACGACCTGGCTGCTCACCGCCGCCGCGACGTTGCTGCTCCTGGCCCTCCTGCCGATCAACGCCGGCTGGCTCGTCGTGCCGATCTTCTTCCTGGTCCCGGCCCTGGGCTTCATCGCGGGACCCGCGACGGGACTGGCCCTCGACGCGGTGCGGGGCGCCGCGGGCACCGGGTCCGCCGTGCTGGGAGCGTCGCAGTTCGCGCTCGCCGCGGTCGTCTCGCCGCTGGTCAGCGTGGGCGACGGCCACTCGGCGGTGCCGATGGCGATCACCATCGCCGTGCTCGCCGTTCTGGCTGTCTCCGCCTACCGGCTACTGGCCCGCACCCCGCAGACGCAGAGTGATGGGAACGCTCTCACCCAGAGGGCGGTTGTGACGCCCGCCGGTGGTGCGCCACGGTGACCACCGGCTGACAACGTTGTCCCGGAGGTCCTCGTCATGCGTGCGCTGCTGGTCGTGCTGGCAACCGCCTTCGCCCTGCTCGTCCCCGCCGGGCCCGCCTCGGCGGGCACCACACCGGACTACGCGGAGTTCCCGTACGCGCCGACGACCTACGCGGAACCGTTCCGCGGCCAGTTCCACTTCAGCTCGCAGTCGGGCTGGATGAACGACCCCAACGGGCTGGTGTTCGCCAACGGCCTCTACCACTTCTTCTACCAGCACAACCCGCACGGTCTCGAGTGGGACACCATGCACTGGGGCCACGCCACGAGCCCGGATCTCGTGCACTGGACCCAGAAACCGATCGCGCTGGAGCCCGGCGTGCACCCCGGCACGCTGTTCTCCGGCGGCGGCATCGTGGACAAGAACAACACCTCCGGCCTCAAGACCGGCGCCCTCGACCCGATCGTCGTCTTCTCGAACGTCAACGGCGTCAGCGTCTTCTACAGCAACGACAACGGCCGCAGCTTCCAGGCGTACGACGGCGGGCGCAAGCAGATCGAGATCCCGGAGGAGAGCCGCGACCCGAACGTCGTGTGGGACGCCGACCGCCGCCAGTGGGTGATGGTCGTCTGGTCGAACCGGGGCGGCAACGGTGTGGACATCTACACCTCGCCGAACCTTCTGCAGTGGACGTTCGCGAGCCGCTACGCCGCGGACTGGCTGTTCGAGTGCCCCGACCTGTTCGTGCTGCCGCTCGACGGCAAGCCGCAGTGGGTGCTCACGTCGGCGACGAGCGAGTACGTGGTCGGCACGTTCGACGGCAGGAACTTCCGCACCGACCGGCCGCAGCCGAAGAAGATGAACCTGGGCACCACGTACGCCGGCGGCACCTTCTACGCCGCCGAGTCGTTCGACAACACACCGGACGGCCGCGTGATCCAGATGGCCTGGCAGGGCGGCAACAGGGGTGGCTCCTGGACCGGCAACGCGTCCTTCCCGGTGGCGCTGGGCCTGGTCGGGTCGCCGGACGGCCCGAAGATCACCAGGACCCCGGTGGCCGAACTGGACTCGCTGCGCGCCGACACCCGCACCTGGCGCAACACCACCGTGAACGCCACCAACAACCCGTTCGCCGGAATCCTCGCCGACACCTACGAGATCACCGCGCGGTTCGACCTGCGCGGCGCGACGGCCCAGGAGTTCGGTTTCGCGCTGCACAGCCGTTCCGACGGCACCGCGGACCGTACGGTCACCTACAACCGCGCCGCGGGCACGTTGTACGGCAGGCCTTTCCAGCCCACCGGTGACGAGGTCAGCGTGCGGCTGCTGGTCGACCGCGGTCAGCTGGAGATCTTCAGCGGCGACGGCCTGTTCTCGGTGGCGGACAACGTGAACTTCGACTCCGCCGCCGTCAGTCAGGGCATCAGGCTGTTCGCGAACGGCGGCCAGGTGCGGTTGAAGGACGCGAAGTTCACCCGGCTCAGCACGAGCTGGGGCACCGCTCAGTCCACTTTGGAGAGCAACCTCGCCGGTCCGTGGCACGCCACCGCGGGTTCGTGGACCGATGTGTCCGGCGGCAAGCGGGCGCAGGCGACCGGCGACTCGTTCTACCTGAGCGCGAGCACGGCCGGCGACGCGACCTACCAGGGCGACCTGCGCCTGGACACCGCGCAGGCAGCCGGTCTCACCTTCCGCGCGACTCCCGAAGGCGCCGGTTACACCGCGAACATCGACGCGGCCGGGGTGGTGAAGCTGTGGCGGCCCGGCCGTGACATCGCGACCTACTCCACGCCGATCGCGCAGGGCCAGACCTACCACCTCACGGTGAAGACGACCGGACCGCGCATCCAGGTCTGGCTCAACCACGGCACAACGCCGATCATCGACGCCACCGATACCGCGTACGCCACCGGGCGGTTCGGCGCGAACGTCTATCGCGGCGCGGCGACCGTGCAGAACCTGAACACCGGTCCGTCCGGCTTCGGCACCTTCGCGTCCGGACCGTGGGCGGCCGTCGGCGGCACCTGGACCACGACGCCGGACTCGTTGCGCGCCAACGCCTCTGGCGACGCCTTCTACCTCAGCGACCGCACCGCGTCGGACCTCGTCTACGAGGGCGACCTGTCCGTCGTGAACGGGGTGGCGGCGGGCCTGACGTTCCGCGCGGGTGCCGACGGCGCGGGCTACACGGCGAACATTGACGCGTCCGGTGCGGTGAAGTTGTGGCGCCCAGGCCATGACATCGCGACGTACTCGACGCCGATCGTCCAGGGCCGCACCTACCACCTGAAGGTGCAGGCCACCGGCTCACGGATCCAGGTCTGGCTCGACCGCGGCACCTCGCCGGTCATCGACGCGGCCGACACGACCTACGGCGCAGGTCGGGTGGGACTCAACGTGTACGCCGGGACCGCGTCGGTGCGGCAGCTCGCGCTCAGCGCCGGGTAGTCGATGCCACGAAGCGTGCGGTCGCCCTCGGAGTCCGGAACACGTGCAGTTGTGCGCCGCGAGCGTGCGTCGCGATCGCGTCCATCAGGAGCGGGCGATGCCGGCGGCGCCACGACCACACCCAGAGCCAGAAGTCGGCACGCTCCCGTGAGCGGCGCAGCGCTCGCCAGGCGCAGCGCGGGAACGAGTAGTCGAGCAGCAGAACGGTGTCCGCCCTGCGCAGCCGGACGTCGAGCACGTCGTACGGGCCGAGGTCGCCGTCCATGATCCACCGGTCGGCGGCGGCGAGTTCGCCCTGGACGACGGCCCAGCGGTCCGGGGGAGTCGCCTCCAGGCCAGGACCCCAGAAGTGCTGATCGAGCTCGACGACGGGGAGTCCGGTCGCCGCCCCCAGCGCGAGGGCGAGGGTCGACTTCCCCGCGCCGCCACGGCCGAGGACCACCACGCGCTGCACGGTCGCGATCGTGCCAGTGCGCCCACCCGCGATGCGAGCCGGTTTTGTCCGGTGAGGACGGTTAAGCTACGCCGGTGATCAATGGCCGGCGCCACCCTGGCCGCCTCGTCGTGCTGTCGTTCCTGGCCGCGGTCACGGCCGGCACGACGCTGTTCATGCTCCCGATGGCGGCAGAACCGGGGAAGACGACCCCGTTCATGACGGCGTTCTTCACGGCGGTCTCCGGCCTCACCGGCACCGGTCTCGCGGTGGTCGACACCGGGACGCACTGGTCGACGTTCGGCGAGGTCCTGCTGCTGGTGCTGGCCCAGATCGGTGGCATCGGGATCATGACGCTGGCGTCGCTGCTGGCGATGATGGTGTCGAACCGCATCGGCCTGCAGTTGCAGCTCACCGTCCGGACCGAGACGAACACGCTGAACCTCGGCCACGTCCGCCGGGTCGCGCTGGGGGTCGTCGTGATCAGCCTGGTGGTCGAGGCGATCGGCGCAGTGGTGCTGGGCCTGCGGTTCTGGCTCGGCCACGGCTACGAGCCCGGCCGGGCGTTCTACTCCGGCGTGTTCCACTCGGTGTCGGCGTTCAACAGCGTCGGCCTGTCGCTCTACCCGGACAACCTGATGCGGTTCGCCACCGACCCGTGGGTGTCGCTGACGGTCGTGACGGTGGGCGTGATCGGCGGGCTGGGCTTCCCGGTGCTGTTCGAGGTGCTGCGCGGGCGGAAGCGCAAGCGCTGGTCGCTGCACACCCGCATCACCGTGCCGGTGTACCTGTCGCTGATCGCGTTCGGCGCGGTGATGGTGCTCGTCGTCGAGTGGGCCCGCGCGGGCACGCTGGGGCCGTACAACGTCTGGGAGAAGCTGCTGATCAGCGTCTTCCACGGCGCGCAGCCCGGTACGGCTGGCTTCAACACCCTGGACGTCTCCCAGCTCCAGCCCGCCACGCTGCTGGTCAACGACGTGCTGATGTTCATCGGCGGCGGCAGCGCGGGCACCACCGGTGGCATCAAGGTGACGACGTTCGCGCTGCTGGCGTTCGTGCTGCTCGCCGAGGTGCGGGCCGAGCCGAGCGTGCACGTGATGGGCCGCCGGCTGGGCAACGACGTGCAGCGCCAGGCCATCACCGTGGCGTTGATGGGCGTGGGCGCCGTCATGACCGCCACGCTCGTCCTGCTCGCCACGACGTCGTTCCGGCTCGACGCCGTGCTGTTCGAGGCGGCGTCGGCGTTCGGCGGCGTCGGCATGTCCACCGGCATCACCGCGCAGCTGCCCGTGGTGGGCCAGCTGGTGATCATGGCGTTGATGTTCATCGGCAGGCTCGGCCCGATCACACTGGTGTCCACGCTGGCGCTGCGCGAACGCGGGCGCCGCTACGAACTACCCGAGGAGCGCCCCATTGTCGGATAGGCAGGCCAACCGGGTGGTCGTGATCGGCCTCGGCCGGTTCGGCAGCTCCCTGGCACTCGAACTGGTCAGCCACGGCACCGAGGTCATGGCGATCGACCAGGACCCCAAGCTGGTCCAACGCCTCGCCGACGACGTCACGCACGCCGTGGTCGCCGACAGCACCGACGCCGAGGTGATGCGCCAGCTGGGCGTGGACGAGTTCCAGCTCGCCGTGGTCGGCATCGGCACGAACCTCGAGGCGAGCATCCTGACCACCGCCGTGCTGGCCGACTTCGGCATCACGAAGATCTGGGCCAAGGCGATCAGCCGCGAGCACGGCCGGATCCTGCAACGCATCGGCGCGCACCACGTCGTCCTGCCGGAGCACGAGATGGGCGAACGCGTCGCCCACCTCGTCACCGGCCGCATGCTCGACTTCATCGAGTTCGAGGACGACTACGCGATCGTCAAGACCCGCGCGCCGAAGGAGGCCGTCGGGCACACCCTGGGCGAGAGCAGTTTGCGCAGGAAGTACGGCGTGACGGTGGTCGGCGTGAAGCGTCCCGGTGAGGGCTTCACCTACGCCACCGCGGAGACGATGGTGCACGCCGGCGACGTGCTCATCGTGGCGGGCAGGACGGCGGAGGTGGAACGGCTCGCCGAACTCACCTAGCCCTCGAGCCTGGCCAGTTCGTCCGCGCTCAGCGCGAGGTCCACGGCCTGGGCCGAGGCGGTGATGGACGCCGGCCGGCTCGCTCCCGGAATCGGGATCACGACGGGAGAACGCGCGAGCAGCCACGCCAGGGCGATCTGCTGCGGGCTCGTGCCGCGTTCGGCCGCGACGTCGTGGAACGCGGTGCCCGCCGAGGCGGGGCCGGGTCCGTCGAGTGAGCTGCGGGAGATGCCGCCGAGCGGGCTCCAGGGCAGGAACGCCAGACCGAGTTCGGTGCACAGCGCCAGAACGGGCTCGCTGTCGCGGACGGCGGGGGAGTACCTGTTCTGCACGGACGCGAGCCCGTCGCCGAGGATCTCGCGTGCTTCGAGGACCTGGGCCGTGGTGACGTTGGAGATGCCGGCGGCGCGGATCGTGCCGGCGTCGAGCAGGTCGCGCAGAGCCCCGACCGACTCGGCCCACGGCACGGCGGGATCCGGCTTGTGCAGCTGGTACAGGCCGATCGCGTCGACCCTCAGACGTCGGGCAGACGCCTCGGCGGCCCGCTTGAGGTGCTCCGGGGTCGCCGTGACGGTCCAGCTGCCGTCGCCGGGACGACCGCGGCCGCCCTTGGTGGCCACCAGAACGTCGCCGCGGCGGGCCAGGGCGCGGGCGATCAGCAGTTCGTTGTGGCCTTCTTCGCCTGCGTGCCAGTGGTAGCTGTCGGCGGTGTCGATCAACGTGACGCCGGCGTCCAGGGCGGCGTGGATGGTGGCGATGGCCCGTGCCTCGTCCGGACGGTGCTCGATGGACAACGGCATGGCGCCCAGGCCGATGGCGCTGACGGCGGTGTTCGCGAGGAAACGGTGTCGCACGATCAGTTCCCCAGCAGTTCGGTGACGGCGCCAGGCAGCCAGTCACGGGTGTGCGAGACGAACAGGCCCAGCGACTTCGCGCGGGCGTTGCTCATGGCGTAGTGGCGGTCGAACGAGAACGGGGAGGCGTCCGCCGGAACCGTTCGGCGGACAGGTTCCCGGCCGGTCTGTGCGGCGACGACCGCGAGGAGCTCGTGCACGTCGAGCGGGCCGTCGGAACAGGCGTTGACCGGGCCGGTGAAGTCGCTGGTGGCCGTCCACCGCAGCACGTCCGCCAGCTCCTCCCAGTGGACGAAGACGGTGGGGAACGCGGTGGCGTGCACCAGGATCTCCTCGCCGCGCCGGACGCGCTCGACGTAGTGCGCGAGCCGGCCGGTGAACTCCTTGTCACCGCCGCCGAGCACGTGAGCGCTGCGCACGCTGACGAAGTCGAAGCCGCCGGTGCGCGTGAACACCGCCTCCGCCTGGCGCTTGCCCTCGGCGTAGTGCGCCTCCAGGTAGCTGTCGTCGTGCCACGGCAGGTCCAGGGCCACCAGCCAGGTCGACGGGTCCACGACCTCCTCCTGCACCGGAGTACCGGGAGACACGGCCAACGCGGCGGTCGCGGGGTCGTAGACCTCGATCGTGGACGTCATGACGTAGCGCCGGGTCCGTCCGGCGAAGGCGCGGACTGCGATCGCGGCCTGCACCGGGGTGTAGCAGACCTGGTCCACCACGACGTCGAACGCGCGGTCGCCGAGCGCCGCCGTCAGCGCGGCCTCGTCGTTCCGGTCGGCGACGAGGTGCTCGACGCCGGCGGGCGGTGTGGTGGCACCGCGGTTGATCACCGTGACCTGGTGGCCCTCCTCGTGCAGGCGCTCCACCAGGAGCGTTCCGAAGTACCGGCTTCCGCCGATGACGCAGACCTTGTGCATGCCCTCATCGTGAAGACCTGCGATCATCAGCAGAAGTCCCGACCTGCTGTACCGGCATTAAGGAAAACTGTTGATCGACGTGCAGCGGCTCCGCGTTCTGCGAGCAGTGGCGGAGCACGGCAGCTTCAACCAGGCGGCCGCCGCACTCCGCCTCACCCCGTCGGCCGTCTCGCAGCAGGTGGCCGCACTGGAACGAAGCGTCGGCACGGAGGTCGTCAGCCGGAGCACCCGCGGGGTCACCCTGACCAGGGCCGGCGAGATCATGGTCCGCGCCGCCGAGTCCGTGGCCGCCGAGCTCGAACACGCCCAGCGGGAGGTCGCGCGGCTGCGCACCGGCCGCACGCAGATCACCGTCGCCACCTTCACCAGCGGCGGCAGGGTCCTGCTGCCCGCCGCCCTCACCCGGCTCACGACGGTCCACCCCGGCACCGTCGTGCACATCAGGGAGAGCGAACCCGAGGAGGCGCTGCCGCTGGTCCGCCAGGGTGCCGTGGACCTCGCCCTCGCCTACCACTTCGACGGCCCGCTCCCCACGGGGCCGGGCGCCGGTCTGGAGTGGACCCCGCTGCTCGAAGACCCGCTGCACGTCGTTCTGCCCCAAGGGCATCGGCTCGCCGGCCGGGACTCGCTCGACCTCGCCGAGCTGGCGGCCGAACCGTGGGTGCTCGGCTGTCTGAAGACCGAGGCCTACCTGCGCCGCTACGCCGAGCGCGCCGGGTTCGCCCCGGACGTCCGCGGCACCACCACCGACTACTTCTTCGCCCGCTCACTCGTCGCCGCGGGCATGGGGATCTCGCTGATCCCCTCCATCGCGCTCGCCCCGGAGATCCCCGGCCTGTGCGTCGTGGCCATCACGGAGCCGGGTCCGATCCGCCACATCGGTGCCGCCGCGCTGAGCCGCCGAGACCAGCCGTGCGTGACGACCCTCGTCGAGGCGCTCCGCGAGCAGGCTCAGTGATTCGGGGCCCAGCCGGTCGTGCGGAGCCAGGCCGGCAGGTCCCACGTGCTCGGCTCGATCGCCCGCACCGCTTCGAGGTCGGCCTGGTAGGCGGGCGTCTCCGCGAACCAGCGGAACATCGCCTGTGAGTCCGGGTTGTCGCCGAGCACCTGCAGGGGCAGAGCTTCGTAGCGCGCGGGCAGTCCGAGGTGCTCGCCGAACGCGGCGGCGATCTCGCTGCCGGTGCGTGAGTCGCCGGCGATCTCGATCGTGCCGCCGGGCGCCTGCGCGGTTCCGAGCAACAGCGACGCGCTGATCAGCCCGATGTCGCGCACGGCGATCAACTGGAGCGGAATCCGGTCCGGCAACGGCCAGCGCAGCACGATCTCGCCGTTCTCCACGTTCGGTCCCATGAACGCGAAGTTGTCCATGAACGCGACCGGACGGACGATCGTCGCCCGCAGGCCGGACTGCTCGAGGTGTTCCTCCACGCGCCGCTTGGACTCGAAGTGCGGCACGCCCGAGTCGCGTTCGGCGCCCCCGACCGAGCTGAACACCACGTGCGGCACGGACGCCGTGACCGCCGCGTCGACCAGCGCGATGCCTTGCTGCGTCTCGCCGTCGATGTCGGCGAGGGTGTGGCCTGCGGGCGTGGTCATGAAGAAGAACGCGTCCACGTCCTTGAGTGCAGCGGACAGAGACGCGGCGTCGCCGATCTCCACTCGGGCGAGGTCGACCCCTCGTCCGGCCAGCGCCTGCGCCCTGTCCGAGCCGGGATCGCGGACCAGGGCACGGACCTGTGCGCCGCGGGAGAGCAGCGCGTCGACGACCGATCCACCCTGTTGCCCGTGCCGCCGAAGACGGCGATGGTGCCGGTTGCCTGTGTGTTCACGGTTCCCCACTTAGTTCTCGATGTGAACAGTTCTCGACATGAACTAAAGTAGTTCACGTCGAGAACTTCCGCAGGGTAGGCTGCACGGGTGGCGGAGAACGGCTTCGGGAACGACCTCGTCTGGCTGTCGGTGCTGGTGCAGCGCCGATACGCGCAGATCTGCGCCGACCACGACCTCACCTCGGCCCAGGCGACGCTGCTGTGCGCGATCAAGGACCGGCCGCAGGGCATGGGCGAACTGGCGCAGCTGCTCGGCGTGGCCAAGAACGCCCTCAGCGGCCTCGTGGACCGCGTCGAACGCCTCGGGCTGGTGCGGAGGGAAACGCACGAACGCGATCGGCGGGCGATCACCCTCACCACCACCCCGCTGGGGGAGAAGGTCGTGGGCGCGCTCTACGCCGACGTCGCCGCGCGCATGCCCGACATCACCGCCGCGCTGTCCGCGGACGAACGGCGCCGGCTCGCGGACTCCGTCGCCCGCATCACCTCCGACGCCCCGCAGACCGCGTCCCGCGGGCACGCCGGCTGAACTCAGCCGGGCGGTTCGTCGGATTCCCTGTCCAGGCCCGGTTCGTCCGGTCCCGAGTCCTCCGGTTCGCTGGTGTGCACGTCGGCGGGGGCCACGTGTTCGTCCGCCTCGCTCAGCAGGGAACGGATCGCCGAGTTGAGCACCGCCAGCAACGGCACCGCGAGCAGCGCGCCCGCGATGCCCGCGACGAGCAGCCCGGCCGCGATGGCCAGCACCACCGCCAGCGGGTGCAGCTTCACCGCCCGTCCCAGCAGGAACGGTTGCAGGACATGGCTTTCCAGCTGGTTCACGGCGATGACGATGGCCAGGACGATCGCGGCGGTCACCGGGCCGTTCGCGACGAGCGCGATGAGAACGGCCACGGCACCCGCCACCACGGCGCCGAAGATCGGGACGAACGCGCCGATGAACACCAGTGCTGCCAACGGAACCGCGAGCGGCACGCGCAGGATGGCCAGTCCGATGCCGATGCCGAGCGCGTCCACCACGGCGACCGCGCCGGTCGCGCGGACGTAGCTGACGAGCGCCGCGAGGCTGCGCCTGCCCGCGACGTCGACCCGCCTGCGGGGCCCGTCGGGGACGACGCGGATGAGGAACTGCCAGATGCGCGGGCCGTCGTAGAGGAAGAACGCGAGCGCGAACAGCACCAGCAGCATCTCGACGAGGGTCTCGCCGACCGTCGCGGCGGTGGTGAGTGCGCTGGACGTGATGCCGGACTGGTTGTCCTGCAAGGTCTTCACGATCCGGTCGGCGAACTCGCGCAGCTGCGTCTCGCTGAGCTGCAACGGCCCGTTGACGAGCCAGTCGGACACCGCGTCGATGCTGCGGACCAGTTGCGCCGCCAGGTCCGGCAGGCCGTTGATGAAGGTCCTCACGACGAACGTGAGCAGTCCGCCCAGCACGGCCAGTCCGCCGACGAGCACCACCAGGGTGGCGAAGCCTCGCGGAAACGTGTGCCGCGTCAGGAAACCGACGGCGGGGGTGAGCAGAGCGGCCAGCAGCAAGGCGATCGCGAGCGGGACGACGAGCGAGGCCAGTCTGCCGAAGATCACGCCGATGATGTAGAGCGAGGCCACCACGACGAGGAAGCGCCATCCCAGGGCGGCGCTGACGCGCAGCCCGAGTGGAACGGGGTCCCGTGTGTTCCGGCGGTCTGGGCTCACGACGTTCGTACCTCCGGTGTCGGTCTCCGACGCCGGGGTCCGGGGTCATCGGTGAGATGGGCGGTGCATGCCCATCTCTGCCGGGGATTCCCCTTCGGCCGCACCGCAAACGTGGCGTGGCCGATGGTTGAGGTTGCTCGCCGGGGGCACCCGATGGTCGACGTTCCCATCTGAGATTCGGGTGGAGGAGAGGAATACATGGGCACCGACGACAAGATCGACGCCAAGGCCGACCAGGTCAAGGGCAAGGTCAAGGAAGGCGTCGGCGACGCGACCGGCGACCAGGGCCTGCAGACCGAGGGCCAGGTGGACCAGTCGAAGGGTCACCTCAAGGAAGCGGCGGAGAAGGTGAAGGACGCCTTCAAGAAGGACTGACCGGCGTTCCACCGGAACGGGAGCGTGCACCTTCGGGTGCACGCTCCCGTTTTCGTTCAGGCGAGCACTGTGCGTTCAGGCGAGCGCCGCGGAACCGGCCAGCAACAGCGCCACGCTCACGGCGGCGCCGAACACCTCGACCGGCACGAGCCGCTTCCTCGCCTGCCGCGCGAAAGCCAGGTTCACCAGGACGTGAGCGGACGCCGTGGCCAGCACCCACCACGGCCCGGAGGTCAGCAGCAGGGTCGCGCCGAGGTAGAACGACATCGCCGTGATGCCGCGAACGCCGCTGTGCACGGGATGCGTGCTGACGAACCCGCCCTGCGCCTTCAGCTGTTCGGCGGCCTGCCGCCCGATGGGCCAGGTGAACGTCGTCAGCTCGATGGCGGCGATGAACACGAGTTGCGCCAGCGCCCAGCCGAACCCGGCCCAGAGCGCGGACTCGACGCCGCTGACGGCCACCAGGACCAGTGCGAGCCGGACCACCTCGTCGGTGATCCCCGACGACACCCCGATGATCGTGTCCCGGCGTCGAACCGCGTGCAGTCTCCCGGCCGTGCCCAGCGCGGGCAGGCGCGCCGCCAGTGCGGTCAGCCAGCCCAGGACGCCGGTGAGCGCCGTGCCGGCCTGCGAGATTCCGAGCAGGATCGCCAGTGCCGCCCCGAGGAGCAGGAGCAGGACCGCGACCACCACGGCGCCGGCCCGGACCCTCTCCGTGACCCGAGCCGAGTCAGTGCCAGGGCGTTCGTCGTTCGCAGAGGTGTCGATGGGTCGACGCTACTCCGTCACCACCGCGGCCGCGGTTTGCCGGCCCTCGTCAGCCCGGCGGCCTCCGGTGACCGTTCGTTGACCAGCCTGGCGACGTCGGACAGCAGCTGACCGGTGTTGCGCGCGTAGTTCCGCATGAGGGAGAAGGCATCCGCGACGTCGATCTCCAGCCGTTCGGTCAGCACACCCTTGGCCTGCTCGATCACGACACGGCTCGTCAGCGCGGCCTGGAGTTGCCCGGCGAAGGCCTCGCTCTGCTCGGTCGCGCGCACCTGGAGCAGGCTGATCGTGGCGACGTTCGCGAAGGACCGTGCCAGTGCGGCGGCCTCGGCGGGCAGCGGGCCGGGCGACGTGCGGAACAGGTTCAGGGCGCCGATGGCCTCGTCCCGCGACCGCATCGGCACCGCGTCGACCGCGGCGAAGCCGAGTTCCACGGCCGCGGCGGTGAACCGCGGCCACCGCGTCTCACCGCGCAGATCGGGACAGCCCACTGTCTGTCCTGAGTGGACGCAGTCCGCGGAAGGGCCGCCTTCGTTGTGCGGCAACAGGTTCCCCAGCGGCCGCGCCAGGTGGCTGGACGTGGCGATCAGCTCGAGCGCGCCCTGGCCGCCGCCCAGCAGGATCCCCGCCGCGTCCACGGGCAGCAGCTCGACGCTGCGCTCGGCGAGGACGTGCAGGAACTCGATGGTGTCGAACCGTTCCACGAGTGCGTCGGCCAGTTCGGCGAACGTCTGTGCCACCCGCTGGTCCGACACGCCGGTCACCTCTCGTTCGTCGCTGTGGCAGCCGCGGGGTCTGGGCGGTTCAGATCAGACTAGCGTCGCGACGACCGGCGACCGGCATTTTCGGGAATTACCCCGTTGGGAAATGGGCTCCTGCTCGGTGGAACGCGTCCGAAAGAGTGTATTCTGAATTCGTCGAGAACATTTCGCACCTGAGCGTTCAAGCTCCTGTCGTGCTCGATGAAACGTGAACCGGCCGTCTTTCGGCCGAGGTCGGGAGTTCCCGCATGACGGATTCCACCTACATCTCCGCATACGACCGCAGGCTCAAGATGGTGGAGGAAGTGCTGTCCGGCCGCACCAAGCTCGGCGGCAAGGACGCGCGGGAGGTGGCGGTGCACGTGCTGCGCGCGCTGGACCACATCCCGGAGCAGGTGCGGTGACCTGGTGCGGGGCGCCGGTCTGGAGGCTATGACCTCGAGGTCGTCAGCGCGGTCATGTCGATCGTGCCGGAGATGACGTCCTCCGCCACCTTGCTCAGGTGAAGGCGGTTGCTCCTCGAATACTGCCGCAGGGCGTGGAATGCGACGCTCATGTCGACCTGCAGCCGTTCGGCGAGCACCCCTTTCGCTTGTTCGATCAGGACCCTGCTCTGCAACGCGTGCCGCAGCTGTCCGGCGAGCAGTTCGCGGTCGCTGATGACCTGGGCCTGGAGCAGGCCGATGGTGGCGATGTCCGCCATGGCTCGCGCCACCCGGATCCGCGTCTCGTCGAGTTCGTGCTCGGTGCCGGTGAACAGGTTCAGCGCCCCGACGGTCTGCTCGCGCAGCCGCATCGGGAGGGCGTGCACCGCGCCGAACCCCGCGGCCGCCGCGACCGCCGAGAACTCGGGCCAGCGCTGGGGTGGCTCGGTGAAGCCCGTGACCGTGATCGGCGCGCCGGTGAGGTAGCACTCCATGCACGGGCCCTGCCGGTGCTGGAGTTCGAAGAGTTCGAGCAACCGGGCCTGGTCGCTGGAGGCACCGACCACCTGCAGCTCACCGAAGTGGTCGGCGAGCAGGATGCCGGCCGCGTCCACCCCGAGGGTGCTGACGCAGCGGTCGGCCAGCCGGTGCAGGAACTCGGCCGGGTCGAAGTCGGCCACCAGGGTGTCGGCCAGTTCGACGAACGTCTCCGCCAGATTCTCCACGAACATGACAAGTCACCTCTGTCGGTTCTCGCCGGGGCGGGCCGATCATCGGGGATCGGACCGGCCGTCCGGGCTCAGTCGCAGGTGCCGGGTGACGACGTCGCGAGCGACCTCGACGACCGGCTTGTCTTGTGCGAACGAGTGCGCGCGCAGCCGCACGAGCGCCTCGTCCATGCTCACTCCCAGTTGGACGGACAGCATTCCCGTGGCCTGGTGCACTTCGGTCCGGCGGAGCGGCATGTCGTCCAGCGGAGGAACGTCGACGTGCACGCTGGTCAACTCGTCCAGCACCAACGACATGACGATGTCCGTCACGACGTGCGCGTCGGCCACCTGTTCCGCGGTCAACGGTCCCGGGCTCGTTCTGTGCAGCACGAGCGCACCCAGGTGGATCGCACCGCTGCGCAACGGGAACGCGAACACCGCCCGTGCCCCCGTGGCGCCGGCGGACAGCGTGAACAGCGGCCACCGCTGATGGTTCTCCCATGAGTCCAGTTCGTCCACCAGCACTGGAACGCCGGACCGCAGGGAGTGCTCGCCCGGCCCCTCACCGAGCACGAACCGCATGTTCTCGAGAAGCGTGCCGATCTGGTTCGTGGCGTAGCTGTAGGCATTCCGGCCCGTGCCGCGCCTCAAGGTCAACTGAGCGCCGCTCACCCCGAGCAACGCCACACACGCTTCGCACGCCGCCTCGCTGGGCAGCGTGACGCCGCGATGAGCCGCGTCGCCGGTGAGACGCGCCAGCACCTTCGCGAGCCGCTCACCTGTCACAGCGCGTCCGGTGAGGTGAGGTCGAGCGCGCCGGTGTGGTCGTGTCCGCGGGCCTGGACGGCGATCGACCGGCCGGTCGGCAGCAGGACCAGGCGGAGGATCCGGCTGCGGCCCACGTCCTCGCCCAGCGGGCCACGCCGGTGAGGTTCGCGGCAGTGAGCTGCTCGCCGCCGTGGCGGTAGTCCATTTCGCGCAACGCGCGGGTGTCCTCTTCCAGACGCGTGACGTCGGCGAGACGGATCATGGCAGGCAGCACTCCAGACCAGTGGTGGTGGAAGTGGCACCGCCGGGGGCCGGGGCGGATGTCGCTTTCTCACCTGACGCGGGTCAGGTCTGTCGTTGATCTTAGTGCCCCGCCGTCCCGGGTTGCGCCGCCGTTCGGACGTCGCCAGGCGTCTTCAACTTGCGCGCCAGCCGCTCCGGCCTCGGCCAGCGGACCGCGGTGGCCCAGCCGAAGATCTCGAACATCCGGATGAATCGCGCGGAGATGTCGATCTGACCACGGCGAACGCCGTGCCGTGCGCAGGTGGGGTCGGCGTGGTGGGAGTTGTGCCAGGACTCGCCCATGGACAGGATCGCGAGCGGCCAGAAGTTCGCCGACTTGTCGCGTGCCTCGAACGGCCGGTCGCCGATCATGTGGCAGATGGAGTTGACCGACCACGTGATGTGGTGCAGCACGGCCACTCGAACGAGACTCGCCCAGAAGAACGCGGTCAGCGCGCCCCACCAGCTCCAGCTGATCAGGCCGCCCGCCACGGCCGGCGCGATCAGCGTGACCGCCGTCAGCACGGGGAACAGCCGGTTCACGCGCTGGATGTCGGGATCGGCGAGCAGGTCGGGGGCGAAGCGGGCGGCGTTGGTCAGTTCGCGGCGGAACATCCAGCCCAGGTGCGCGTGCCAGAAACCCTTGGCCAGCGCGGCGACCGACGTGCCGAACAACCAGGGGGAGTGCGGATCGCCCTCGCGGTCTGCGAAGGCGTGGTGCCGCCGGTGGTCGGCGACCCAGCCGATGATCGGCCCCTGCATCGCCATGCTGCCGGTCGCCGCCAGTGCGATCCGCAGCGCGCGGTTGGCCTTGAACGCGCCGTGGGTGAAGTAGCGGTGGAACCCGATCGTCACGCCGAGGCACGTCAGGCTGTAGAAGAAGACGGCGAGACCGACGTCGGTCCAGCCCAGGCCCCAGCCCCACGCGAGCGGGACCGCGGCGGCCAGCGCCACTGCCGGGATCACGGTGAAGAGCTTGATCAGGAATCTCTCGAACGGGGAGTTCTCACCCGCCAGCAGCGGCTGTGGGGTCTGCACACCGGGTGCTGTGGTGTTCGTCGTCGTGCTCACGTCGCGAACCTCCGGGACGGCGATCTCGTCGGTGCCGCCGGGGTCTCGGGCGAACGGGAAGGGGCCGGCGCGGAGGCGACGATGCCGAAGCGCCGGCACCTGCTGTTTACCCGGAGTCGCGCGGTCGCGAAACCCCGCTGGGGGTCACGAGGATCGTGCGCCGCGCAGCCACAGGTCGAGGTTGAGGGCGAAGTCGATGCCGGAACGGGTGGCGTGGTCGGTGGCGGGCCGCTCCAGCCGGTCCCGCAACCGCGCGGGCTCCAGCAGCGTCCACACCGGGGCGGACGGGGTGGCGAGCAGGTCGTGCGCCTGTGCGGAGATCATCCGGTGGTACGCCGGGTCGTGCGTGATCGGGTAGGGCGCCTTGGTGCGGCCGAGCACGCTCGCGGGCAGCAGAGGAGCCACCGCGGCGCGCAACAGCGACTTCTCGCGTCCGTCCGAGGTGTGGTGCGTCCACGGCGCGTTGAACGCGTACTCGACGAGCCGGTGGTCGCAGAACGGCACGCGCACCTCCAGCCCCACCGCCATGCTGAGCCGGTCCTTGCGGTCGAGCAGGTGGGGCAGCCAGCGGGTGAGGTGCAGGTACAGCACCTCGCGCGTCCTGCCGCCGGTCTCGCCCGCGAGCCGGGGCACCTCGGCGAGGGCCTGGCGGTAGTGCGCCTCGCGATGGGCGGCGATCCCGAGTTCGGTCGTGACGTCGTCGCGCAGCAACGCCTGGTAGGTGCCGCTGTGGCCGGTGAAGTACCGCCACGGGTAGTCGTCCGCGCCGACGCGGCCGCTCTCGTGGAACCACGGGTAGCCGCCGAAGACCTCGTCCGCGCTCTCGCCGGAGATCACCACGGTGGTGTGCTCGCGGACCGCGCGGAACAGCAGGTAGAGCGAGACGTCCAGGTCGCCGAGCGCGGGCGCGTCCTTGGCGGTCACCACGGCCTGGCGGTGCCGCGGATCGGTCAGGTCGGCGGCGTCGAGGACGATGTCGCGGTGGCCGGTACCGCAGTGCGCCACGACGTCGCGGACGAACGGACCGTCCGGAGTGGACCGCAGGCCGGTGCCGGTGAAGTGGTCGCCCGCGAAGTCGACGGAGAACGTCCGCAACGGTGGCATTCCAGCCCGTCTCGACGCGCGCTGACCTAGTGCGACGAGCGCGCTGGAGTCGAGTCCGCCGGAGAGCAGGGCGCCGAGCGGGACGTCGGCCTGGATGTGGCGCGAGGTGATGTCGTCCAGGAGATCGGCGACGTTCGCGACCGTCTCGCCGAGGTCGTCGTGGTGCGGACGTGCCTCCAGCTGCCAGTAGCGCTGCTCGTGCACGCCGTTCGCGTCGAGGACCACGACGGTGCCGGGGAGGACCTCGTGCACGCCCTGGAAGAGGCTCGTTCCCGGAGTGTGCACGGAGGCGAGGAAGTCACGCAGCCCGTCGGTGCTCGCGGAAGGGATGACGAGGCCGCTGGCGAACAGGCTCTTGGGCTCGGAGGCGAAGAGCAGACCGGAGCCGTGCCGCGTGTAGTGCAGGGGTTTGACGCCGAGCCGGTCGCGGACCAGGACGAGCCGGCCGCGCAGGTGGTCCCAGACGGCGAAGGCGTACATGCCGTTGAGGCGGGAGGGTGCGTCCGTGCCCCACTCCAGGTAGGCGTGCAGGACGACCTCGGTGTCGGTGCCGGTGCGGAACTTGTGACCGCGCCGTTCCAGTTCGTCGCGCAGTTCGCGGTGGTTGTAGACCTCACCGCTGTAGGTCAGCGCCACGACCGGTTCGTCGCCGTCGTCGGTGAGGACCATCGGCTGCTGTCCGTGCGCCGGATCCAGCACGGCCAGGCGGCGATGACCGAGCACCGCGTGCGAGCCGGCCCACACACCGTCCCCGTCAGGTCCGCGGGACGCCATGGCGTCGTTCATCAGCTGGACGCGTAAGCGCATCCCGGGGGAGGGGTGGACGAGATCGGCCCAGCCTGCGATGCCGCACATCGGCTCACGGTTCTTTCGATCGATGATCAGGAACGGGCCAATGAGAGCAGCAAGATCGACTGGTGGTCCAATTAGGACACCCGAAGTGATGACGGAGAGATCTTGATGAACACGAGCGAGCCGATCGCGATCGTCGGCATGGGCTGCCGCTTCCCCGGCGCGGACAGCCCCCGGCGGCTCTGGGAGCTGGTGCTCGGCGAGGTCGACGCGGTGACCACCGGCCGGTTCTCCGGTGCCACGACGGAGTTCGCGCCGGAGGACTACTTCGTCACCGAACGGGAGAACGCCACCCTCGACCCGCAGCACCGGGTGCTGCTGGCCTGCGCCCGCGACGCGCTGGCCGACGCCGGGCTGCACGACGAGGCGATCGCGGGCCAGGACGTCGGCGTGTTCATGGGGCAGAGCACCGGTGAGCACTGGGATCGCCTGCACGGTGAGACCACTGTGGACATGTACGCGATCGCGACGGCCGCCGCACGGGGCATGGCGTCCGGCCGCGTCAGCTACGCCTGGGACCTGCGCGGTCCCTGCGCCACCGTCGACGCGGCCTGTTCGTCCGGCACGCTCGCCGTCCACCTGGCCTGCCAGAGCCTGCGCACCGGCGAGTGCGACACGGCACTGGCCGGTGGTGTCAGCCTCGTGCTCGGCACCGATCACACCGATGGTTACTCCGCCGCCGGAATGCTGTCCTCCTCCGGCCGCTGCCGCTTCGGGCACGAGGACGCCGACGGTTTCGTGCGCGCGGACGGCGCCGGAGTCGTCGTTCTCAAACGGCTTTCGCAGGCACAGGCGGACGGCGACGCGATCCACGCGCTCATCCTCGGCAGCGCACAGGCCAGCAAGGGCCGCACCGCCAAGGCGATCATCGCGCCGTCCGTGGAGGGCTACGTGCAGGTGATCACCCGCGCCGCGGCCGTCGCGGGCATCACCCCGGCCGCCATCGGCTACGTGGAGGCGCACGGCAACGCCGCTCCGGCGGGCGACCGGCTGGAACTGCAGGCCATCGGTGCCACCATCGGCGTGCACCGCGACGAACCGTGCCTCGTCGGTTCGGTCAAGACCAACATCGGCCACCCGGAGGCCGCGGGCGGGATGGCGGGGCTGATGAAGGCGGCGTTCGCGGTGCGGGAGCGCACGGTTCCCGCCAGCCTGCACAGCGACCGGCCCACGTCGCAGGTCGACTGGCCGGGGCTCAACATCGCGCCGGTGCCCAGCGCGGCACCGTGGCCGGGCACCGGACCGGCGATCGCCGGGGTCAGCAGCTACGGCCTGTCGGGCACGTTCGTGCACCTCCTCGTCGGTGAGCCGCCGTCACCGCTCCATGGCGTCGATCAGGGCGCTCACTGACGTCGTCGCCAGGCCGATGGTCGCGTCGCTCGCGCCGTACGGGATGACCAGCGTGTCGTCGTGCAGCAGGCCGCCGCACGAGTAGACGACGTTGGGCACGTATCCGTCGCGTTCGGTGGAACTGGGCACCAGCAACGGTTCCGGCAGCGTGGCCAGCACCTTCCAGGGCTCGTCGAGGTCGAGCAGCATCGCGCCCATCGAGTAGAGCCGCATCGGGCCGACGCCGTGGGTCAGCACCAGCCAGCCCTCGGGTGTCTCGATCGGCGAACCGCAGTTGCCGACCTGGACGAGGTCCCAGTCCCTGGCCGGCACCGCCACCGGCCGGGGATCGTTCCACGTCCTGATGTCGTCGGTGGTCGTCACGGCCGTGCTCTCGCCGTCCCCGCGGGACAACGCCGCGAACCTGCCGCCGATCCGCCGGGGGAACAGCGCCATGCCCTTGTTGCGTGCCGCGGAACCGGTCGTCTGCGACACCCGGAAGGTGCGGAAGTCGTTGGTCTGCAGGAGTTGTGGCTCGACGTCGACCCCGTCGTAGGCGGTGTAGGTCGCGTAGTAGGTCTGATCGCCGTCGTCGTCGGTGAAGAGGACGAACCTCGCGTCCTCCATGCCGTGGCGTTCGGACGGGCCGATCGGCCAGAGCACGCGCCCGCTCACCACCGAGTCCTCCGGGAACTCGGTGGTGTAGTTGCACGCGGCGATCCACCTGATCAGTTCGACGGTCCGGTGCGCCGCCTGCCTGGCGACCAGCTTCGGGTGCAGGCCCGCCAGCAGTTCGTCCAGTTCGGCGCCGGTGAACTTCGCGGGCAGCCACCGGTCCAGCACGGCGGAGACCTCGTCGTGGTGGCCGCGGTCGGCGAGCTTGCCCTGGAAGAGGCTCTTCTCGTAGATCGAGTCCCGGTGCAGGCCGGTGCTGATGATGCCCGGCTGCGGATCCACGGTGAGCGCGCCGCCGGGCCCGGCCAGCCCGGTCCGGAAGCCGATCGAGGACAGGTGCCCCTCGCCGATGCCGCGGACGCTCAGCACGAACCGCAGCTGTCCCGGTGCCGTCCCGCTCTGGTCGGGGTGCGCGACCATCGACGGGTTGCACAGCGCGGCACCCTCCACGGCGTACTCGTGGGTGAAGTACGCGCCGATCAGCAACCGGCGGGACTCGGACAGGCCGGCGTCCTCGGCCAGCCGGTGGCTCACGCTCGCGAAGTTGTCCGCGAAGGTCACGCGGACGTCCCGATGCCGTCCCGCGAACAGGCGGACCGTGCGCTCCAGCGCGGCGCACACGGTGTCCTCGTCGAGTGCCATCACCCGCCGGATCACGGCCGCGGACCGCGACTCGTGCTCCGGAACCTCTTCTCCCGGTACGAACAGCTTGGTGATGACCCGTCGCGGGTCCGGGCGCAGCCGCAGGAGGCTGCGCGTGACGCGGGGGTTCATCCGGTGCTCTCCAGGAGCGTGCGCAGGTGTTGCATGGTGGAGATCAGCGCCAGGGTCGACTCGGCGCCCTGGTTGGTGTTGGGGCCGTCCGGCGTCAGTCCGTCGTAGCAGCCGCCGGTCTGCTCGTCGTGCATCAGCGTGGCGAGATCGTTGTCGCCGTTGAACCACGCGATCGAACGGCGGACTCCGGCGAGCCACCGCGGGTCGGAGGTGATCCGGTAGGCGCGGGCACAGGCGTCGGCCAGCGCGGCGGCCTCGATGGGTTGCTGGTCGAACGCCGGGCGCGACTCGCCGAGCGACCAGCCGCCCGCCGGGACCGGCGAGAGGTGGAAGTCCGTGGACTCCACGGCCAGCAGCCAGTCCAGCAGCCGCAGGCCGTCGTCGCGGACCTCGTCGTCGGACAGGAGGTCGCCCGCGGCGATCAACGCCTCCGGCAGCACGGCGTTGGCGTAGAACAGCCGGTCCTCCGGCCACGGCCAGTTCTCGTCGGGACGCGGTGCGCCGACGTAGGTCGTGATGTCGCCGAGCAACTCGGCGGCGGGAGCGTGCACGGGATCGGCGGCCAGCACCTCGGCGGCACCGAGCGCGGCGAACGCCATCGTGCGCACCGACGGCGGGCGGTGCCGGGCGCCGCGGTCGAAGCACTCCAGCGCGGCCTGCCGGACCGCGGGCACGGGGGAGCGCGCGGCGGCGGTGCCGAGCCCCCACAGAGCACGTCCCCACCAGTCGCCCAGGCCCGGCTCGTCCAGCCAGACGCGCGCGGGACCGAGCCGGTTGTGGAAGCGGCCGTCCTCGCTCTGCGCGTAGGCGACGAAGGCGAGGTACTGCTCCGCCAGAGCCGTGAGCTCGGCGGACAGGTCCGGTTCGCGGCTCAGGACGACCAGGCCCCTGGCGACGTCGTCGAGGCAGTAACCGTGCTCGATGCGCGGCAGCGGGCCTTCCGCGTGCTCGTACAGGCCGGTGTCGTCGCTGAGCCGGACGAGGTGGGCGAAGTCGGGGCCGATCACGTCGTCACGCCCACTCGCGTGGTGAGCTTCTGCGCCACCAGGTTCTCGGCGAGCCGGCGATAGCGGCCCGCCACGGCCGCCCAGCTCAGCACCGGACCCAGGTCGGCGGAACGGTCACGCATCCCCGCGGCGAGTCCCGGCTCGGTCAGCACCCGGCGCAGCGCCGCGGCGATGGCGGCCGGATCGCGGTGCGGCACCAGGAGACCGGCGCCGTCCGCCAGCAGCTCCACCGCGTGCGGGAACATCGTCGCCACCACGGGTTTCCGTGCCGCGAGCGCCTCGACCAGCACCCCGGACGTGACCTGCTCGGACGAGTCGTACGGCAGCAGGACGACGTCGGCCCGGCCGACCAGGTCCGCCAGCGCCTTCGCTTCCAGGTAGGCGGGGTCGAACTCGACCAGGTTCGCGACACCGGACTTGGCGGCGTGCTCCCGCAGGTGTGTCCGATAGGCCTCACCCTCGTGGGCGAGCACCTTGGGATGGGTCTGCCCCGCCACCAGGTAACGCGGCCGCAGGTCGCGCAGGTCGCCGAGCGCCGCGATGCCCCACTCGACGCCCTTGCCGCGCCCGAGCAGACCCCAGGTGAGGATCAGCGGTTCGCGTCCCGGCGTGGCGGGCGCGGTTCTGTCGGTGGGGACGGCGCCGTGCGGGATCACCACGACCTCGCCGGGCCGTTCGACCGCGTAGCCGGCCAGGAGACGCTCTCGCGCCGCCTCGGACATGGTGACCACGGCGTCGGCGTGGTCGACGACGGCTTCGAGCACCTGACGCTGTCCTGGCGTGGGCGCGGTGAGCACCGTGTGCAGCACGACGATCACCGGGACCCGCAGCCGGGCGAGCACGCTCAGCGCCTCCGCGCCGTCCCGCCCGGCGTAGATCCCGTACTCGTGCTGGACCACCGCGACGTCGCAACGGTTGAGCACGCGGGCGGCGGAGTCCACCGCGCCGGGGAACATGTGGTGCACCGCCGGTGTCGTCGCGGCGGCGACGCCGGCGTCCGCGTCGGTGAGAACGCGGACGACCCGGCTCCTGCTGCCGGGGGTGGCGGCGGTCAGGTGGCGCCGGAGGGCGGCGGTGAACGTGGCGAGCCCGCATTGTGTGGGCGGATACGTGCTCATGAAGCCATAGGTGCGAACCATGAAGCGGACGGCCTTTCGGGTCGGCTGCCGAGCAGAAGTCCACAGAGGACTGTCTTGGGATGGCGGTCAGCCGTGCTGTGTCACGGCCGCGTTCGCCAGGTCGGCGGGTTCAGCGCGGGAACGGTGGTGGCGGGGTCGGTCGCCAGGGGACGCCAGCCGCCGGTGAGCCGTCCGCCGGACAGGGCGTCCGGCTTTCTCGTCATCCGCGGGCCGCGGGGTGGGGTGAGGTCGACGCCCGTGCTGATGGGACCCGAGATCATCTCGGTTCTCCCGCCTCCGTCCGGACGAGCCGGGCGGGGTTGTGAAGCTCCGGAGGAGGCACCTGCTCGGTCGCGGATGCGCGAAGTACCCTCGGAATCCTCACACTACGCCCACGGTTCGCGCGCGCCGGTTGCGTCAGGTGACGGCCGGATGACATCGGCGTAGACCCGCACCAGTTCGGCGGCGACGCGATCCCAGGAGTATCGCGCGCGAATCTTCTCCTGCCCCGCGGCACCGAGCGATTTTCGCCGGGTGGCGTTGCGGAGCAGCGCCCTCAACGCCTCGGCGATCGCCTGCGGGTCCTGCGGCGGAACCCGCACGCCGGTCTGCTCGTCGACCACGGCGTCGACCAGGCCTCCCACGGCCGTCACCACCACCGGCACACCGCAGGCCATGGCTTCGAGCGCGGTGACGCCGAACGAGCCGTGCCACGGCGTGCACGCCACGACGTCGGCCGACCGCAGCAGGGCGGGCAGCTCGGACTGGCGCAGCGGGCCGGTGAACGTGACCCGGTCCGCGACGCCGCGGGCACGGGCCAGCGTCCGCAGCCGTCTCGCCTCCGGGTCGCCGCGCAACCGCCCGTTCGCGGATCCGCCGACGATCACCAGCTCGGTGTTCTCCACAGTGGACAGAGCGCGGATCAGGTCGTCGAATCCCTGGTGCGGAGCCAACTGGCCGACCGTCACGACGCGGCGTGCGCGGTCGCGTGGCGCGATCGCACCGCGTGGGTTGAACAGCTTCAAGTCGACACCGTGGGGAATCACGGACACCTTCGAACCGCAGATCCCCATCCTGAGCACGTCGTCCGCCTCGTCCGAGTGGGTGGCCACCACCCGTGCCACCTCCTGGCCGAGCAGCCGCTCGACCGCCAGGCTCCCGTGGGCGTCCAGCGTGTGGAACGTCTGCACCACCGGCACCTGCCGGTCGCGGGCTCCCAGCACCGCCGTTATCCCGGACAGCCAGCCTTGCGCGTGCACGACATCGGGCCGCTTCGTGTTCCAGTCGGCGCTGAGGAACCGGGCGAAGTCCGTGACGCGGGCGGTGGACTCGTCCTCGGCGAGCTTTCTCGACGGGCCGGAATGCACGTGGACCACTTCATAACCGGCCTGGGTGCGCACCCGGCTCGGGACCCGCGTCGCGGTGCGCCGGGTGTAGACGACGACCTCGTGGCCGAGACCGCACAGCGCGCCCGACAGAGCGGCGACGTAGACGTTCTGGCTTCCCGCGTCGAGCTGACCGGGTGCTGTCAGCGGGCTGGCGTGCTCGGACACCAGCGCGATCCTGCCCATCGGTGGATCTCCTCACAGCGAGGTGACGAGTCCGCGGGGGCCGGGCGGTTGAACGGGTTCAGGCTACCGGCTGTCGCGCTGCGGAGCGAGGGCGTTACCTCGCGTGGCGGTACGTCCGTCCGCAAAGGACGGTCGCGGGCCCGTCGCCGCGGCGTAGTTCCGCGTCAGGTCGGTGGCGGCGCGTTGCCACGAGTACCGCGCGTGCGCACGGTCGTGCCCGCCGACGCTGAGCAGGTCCCGGCGTGTGCTGTCGGCGAACAACGCTCTCAGCGCCTTGCCGATCGCGTCCGGTTTTCCCTGCGGGACCAGCACTCCCGTCAGCCCGTCCACCACGGCGTCGATGAGACCACCGACCGCGGTGGCGACGACCGGTACGCCGCACGCCATCGCTTCCAGTGCCACACTGCCGGACGACTGGTGTCTCGGAGTGCACGCCACCACGTCCGCGGACCGCAGCAGATCGGGCAACTCGGCGTACGGCACATGGCCGGCGAACACCACCCGGTCTCCGATTCCCATCGACCGGGCCAGCGTCAGCAGACGCCTCGCCTCCGGATCGCCGTAGACGTCACCCTGGGCGCCACACCCGGCGATCACCAGTTCTGCTCCATCCATTGTGGACAGGGCGCGGATCACGGCGTCGAATCCCTTGCGCGGCAGCAGCCGGCCGACCGAGACGATCTTGCGCGGGCGCAGCCGGTGCACCGGTTCCCGTCCCGGGGTGAACAGGTCGAGGTCGACGCCTCTGGGCACCACGGCGAGCTTCGCCCGGTCTATTCCCATTCCCAGCACGGCACGTGCTTCAGTCGAACAGAGCGCGACCACTCGGGCGACCTCGTGACCGACCAGACGTTCCACGGCCAGCCGTTTGGTCGACGCCGGACCGTTCGACCGGCGGTCGGGCAATGGCACGCTGCCCACCGAGTGATACGTCTGCACCACCGGCACCGAGACGTTCCGTGCGCTGAGCACGGCCGCGATACCGGACAACCAGCCGTGGGAGTGCACGACGTCGGGTTGTCGTGTTTTCCAGGTGAGCTTCAGGAATCCGACGAAGTCCCCGATGTAGGCGAGGACCTCCTCCCCGTTCAGCTTCGTGGCGGGCCCGGCAGGCACGTGCACCACGTCGTAGCCGTCGGCGGCCCGCACGCGCTGCGGAAGGTGGGGATGGTCGCGCCGCGTGTAGACGACCACCTGGTGGCCGAGCGCGGACAACGCCGTCGCGAGCCCCGCCACGTGGAGGTTCTGGCTTCCGGCGCCGAACGCGCCGGGCGGGGTCAGTGGGCTGGCGTGCTCGGAGACGAGCGCGATCGTCATCCGCCTGAACGCGATTGGCTCGATACCGCCGGCCACGGTGATCTCCTCACGACGAGGTGACGAGACCGCGGGGTCCGGGCGGTTGCTGCATCTGCCAGCGGGTTCAGGCTACCAAGGTCACGCCTCGGTGGGGCGCGGCGAAGAGGTGAGCAGGTCGTCCGGGCGAAGCTCTCCGAGAACGAGTTCCCGCGCGACGTCGGCCAGGCGGCGACCGCGGTTGCGCGAGTACTCGCGCAACGCCTGGAAAGCCTTCTCCATCTCCAGGTTGCCGGCGAACGCGAGCACGCCCTTGGCCTGTTCGATGACGACCCGGCTGTTCAGCGCCGTCTGCAGCTGCTCGGTGACGATCTCGCCGCGCCGGATCGCCCGCTCCTGCAGGATCCCGATCGTGGCGGTGTCCGCCAGGGCGCGCACGACCATCAGGTCCTCGTCGCCCAGCAAACCGGTCTCACGGCGGAACAGGTTCAACGCGCCGATGGTCTCGCGGCGCAACCTCATCGGCACCGCGTGCACGGAGGCGAAACCCTCCTCGATGGCGAGCGGCGCGAACCGGGGCCAGCGCTCCGTGGTGGTCTTCAGATCCGCGACCAGCACCGGCTCGCCGGTGTGCACGCATTCCAGGCAGGGACCCTCGCTCGCCTGGAGCTGGGACAGTTCGAGCATCCGCGTCTGGTCGGAGGAGTAGGCGACGACCCGCAGGCCGCCGCGCTGGTCGGAGAGCATCAACCCGGCGGCCGTCGCGTCCAGCAGCTGAACGCAGTGATCGACCAGCCGGTGCAGCACGTCCACCACGTCGTAGTCGTCGACGAGGGTGTCCGCCAACTGCACGAAAGCCTGGAGCAGCCGGGATTCTCGCTCCGTTCTGGAAGGTGCGCTACCGCTCATGTCCTGCTCCTGTCATGTTCGTCCGACGGTAGTGCTGACCGCTGCGGGTCGCCATCGACACCTCGTGCGCGGTCATTTGCCCAGTTCCAGCGGGGACAGCTTGCGGTTCACCATGTCCTTGGCCACGTCGTCCAGCGATCGGTCCGTGACGAAGGCGTACCCGCGCAGCCGGGCCAAAGCCTCCTCCGCGGAGATGTCGAACGCCGCGATGAGCATGCCGGTCGCCTGGTGCACCTGTTCTCGGCCTGGCGACAGCACACCCTGAAAGCCGTCGGCGTCACCGGACTCTCCCAGCAGCAGCCCGAGCAGCACCGCGGTCACCAGGTCGACGACCTCCAGCGCGACGGCGAGTTCGTCGCCCGACAACCAGCCCGGCTGACGGCGGTACAGATCGACCGCGCCGATGCCGATCGCGCCCGCCTGCAACGGGAACGCGAAGATCGCGCCGATGGGCAGCGCGGCGATCGCCGTGGCGAACATCGGCCATTCCACGGCCGATGCCTGGGGCAGGTCGGGAACCAGCACAGGTCTTCGCGTGGAGAACGCCTCGAAACAGGGGCCTTCGCCCAGGCTGAACTGCACGTCCTCGATCTGCGCCGCGATCTCGTCGCTGGCGTACAGCGTCTCCCGCTCGCGCGGACCGCTCATCACGGAGATGGAGGCGCCGTCGACCGGCAGCACGTCCACACACGCGCGAATGACCCGCGCCAGAGTGTCGAGTTTGCTCTCGCTGTCACGAACCGCGGCCATCACCGTCGCTCGTGCGTGACTCAACGCCTGACGAGGTCCATCAGGTACGGACACCGGTGGTCACACCACCGGGAAACGGCCGATCATCCACGGCTGGCACAGAATTCCTCCACCACGTCGACTGAACCCAGTCGTTCCTGGACGTAGCGAGGTCTGGGCGTACGCCTTGCGTGACCGCATCAGGATCAACCCGACCAGCTTACGGCTCGCACCCCGCGGGCCGCCGTTCAGCCTCCGTTGAAGTGTGGGAACCACACGAAGTGACGATTGTCCCGGACGGGCCGATGCCCGTCGAGGGGCCGAGTTCCGCTCAGGCGCCAGGCGACTGCGGCCAGGAGGCCTGCGCCTGCACGGCGGTGGCGTGGGTGACGAAGAAGCCGTCCAGCCCGACGAGCGCCAGGGTGCGGGTGAGGTGCCGGGGCACGCCCGCCAGCGCGATGCCCGCGTCGGCCGCGTGCGCCCGGTTGTGGGCGGCGATCAGGGTGGAGATGCCGGTGGAGTCGCAGAACCGCAGTCCGGTCAGGTCGACGACGACCTGCTGGCCTGCTCGCGGTGCGAGGGCCTCGACCGCCCGCAGCGCCAGGGGAGCGGTGGCGACGTCGAGGTCTCCCGCCAGTTCGAGCACCGGTCCGGCAGGGGTGTCGTGGGTGACGACGGTGAACGCGGTCATGACTGGCCTTCCTCGTCGAGGCGGACGCTCAGCGCGAGCAGCGCGGTGTCGTCGTCCACGCCGTCGCCGAAGCCGGCGAGCAACCCGGACACGGCGGCCACGGTCTCGGTCGCGCTGCTGGTGCCGAGGGCGGCGGCGAAGTCGCGCAGGTACTCCTCGTCGTAGCGGACGCGGCCGTGGGTCCTGGCCTCGGTGAGGCCGTCGGAGTAGAGCAGCAGCGTGTCGCCTGGCCGCAGGTCCACCTGGAGCTCGACGAACCGCGCGTCGTCCAGCGCGCCGATCAGCTGGCCGCCGAGGGTGGAGAGCAGCTCGGCGGTGCCGTGGTGGCGGATCAGCAGAGCGGGCGGGTGCCCACCGCTGGCGAGCGTGATCCTGGCGCCGCCGCCGGCCGGTTCCAGCAGGCCGTGGATGGCGGTGCAGAAGCGTGGCGTGGTGCTGATCTGTTCCTGGATGAGCACCGTGTTGAGGTGCTTCAACACGGCCACGGGATGCGGGTCGTACACAGCGGCGGCGCGCAGCGTGTAGCGGACCAGCGACGTGACCACGGCTGCTTCCGCGCCCTTGCCGGACACGTCGCCGAGGAAGAACGCCCAGGTGCCGTCGGCCAGCGGGAAGAGGTCGTAGAAGTCGCCGCCGACCTCGTCGGCCGAGGCCGGGTGGTAGTAGGCCGCGACGTCCATGCCGGGGATGTCCGGCAACGAGGGCGGCAGCAGGGTGCGTTGCAACGTCTTGGCCAGCAGCTGCACCCGATCGCGTTCCTGCTCGGCCACCTGCAGGGCGCGCAGCAGCTCCTTTTCGTAGGAACGGCGCTGGCTGGCGTCGAAGACGGTGGTGCGGATCAGCTCGGCGGCGCCACTCGTGCCTGTCTTGACGGTCGAGCTCACCAGCACCGGCAACCGGGTGCCGTCGGCGCGCACCAGTTCCAGCGCGATGCCGCCGGCCTCACCGTGCATGCGCAGCATCGGCGCGAAGTGCGTCTCGTGGTAGATGCGGCCGCCGACGGTGAGCAGGTCGGCGAACCGGCGCCGTCCGACCAGGTCGTCGCGCCCGACGCCGAGCCATCCCAGCAGTGTTTCGTTGACCTTGGCGATGGTCCCGTCCATCGACGTGGACAGGTAGCCGCACGGCGCGCGCTCGTAGAGGTCCGCGAAGGTGTCGTCGGCCCGGCTGCTCACCGGACGCCCGCGAACCCGGCGATCGCCGCCGCGGTCTGCTCCGGGTCGCTCAGCTGCGGGCAGTGCCCGGTCGCGTCCAGCGTCACCAGGACGCTGCCCCTGATCTGGTCGTGCACGAACTGGCCGACCTCCGGAGGCGCGATCGCGTCCGCCGAGCACTGCACGACCGCGGTGGGAACGGTGACGCCCGCGAGGTCCGCGCGGTTGTCGGAGAGGAACGTGGTGCGCGCGAACACCCGCGCGATCGCCGGATCGGTGCGGCAGAAGGATGCCTCCAGCTCCCCGGCGACCTCGGGACGGTCCGGGTTGCCGGCGATGACCGGCGCCATCGCCGCGGACCAGCCGAGGTAGTTGGACTCCAGCGAGTCGAGCAGCTCGTCGATGTCGGCGCGGGAGAACCCGCCGCGGTAGTCGCCGTCGTCGAGGTAGCAGGGCGACGGGGTCAGCAGCACGAGCTTGGCGAACCGCGCGGGTTCGCGGCGGGCGGCGAGCACGGCGATCATCGCGCTGACCGAGTGCCCCACCAGCACGACGTCGCGCAGGTCGAGCTCGGCGCAGATGTCCAGCACGTCCTCGGCGTAGCCGTCGAGGGTGGAGTAGCGCTGCGGCGACCACGCCGCCGTGTCGGACCTGCCGGAGCCGACGTGGTCGAACAGCACGACGCGGAACCGTTCGGCGAGCTTCGGCGCCACCAGCCTCCACAGGTTCTGGTCGCAGCCGAACCCGTGCGCGAGCAACACGGTCGGACCGTCCTCGCGACCGATGACGGTCACGTTGTTCCTCCGCCGCGCGTCCATGTGCGCATCCTGTCACCCCGATGCGGGTCCTGCGCCGAGCCTGCGCCGAACGGTTCGCGGCCGCGGCTCACCTGATCCGGTGAAAGTCGTTGGCAGACGCCGAGATTCGGGCGTTCACACGGTCAGGTGAACGATTTGATCTTGGCGCCCGCTGTGCCGCACTCTGCCGCAATTCCCACTACGTGCGAGCGAGAGGTGCCATGGAGCACGAGGCGAACTGGTTCAAGGGCGCGGTCTTCTACGAGGTTCTGGTCCGGGCGTTCAGCGACTCCAACGGAGACGGCACCGGCGATCTCCGCGGGCTCGCGTCCAAACTGGACTACCTCCAGTGGCTGGGTGTCGACTGCCTGTGGCTGCCGCCGTTCTACGCGTCGCCGTTGCGCGACGGCGGGTACGACATCAGCGACTTCCGGGCGGTGCTGCCGGAGTTCGGCACGGTCGAAGACTTCTCCTATCTGCTGGAGGAGGCGCACCGGCGCGGTATCCGGGTGATCACGGACCTGGTGCTCAACCACACGTCCGACGCGCATCCGTGGTTCCAGCAGTCGCGGCAGGACCCGACGGGCCCCTTCGGCGACTACTACGTGTGGAGCGACGACGACTCGCGTTACAGCGACGCGCGGATCATCTTCGTCGACACGGAGTCGTCGAACTGGACGTACGACCCGGTGCGCGGGCAGTTCTTCTGGCACCGCTTCTTCAGCCACCAGCCGGACCTCAACTTCGACAACCCCGCCGTCCAGGACGCGATGCTCGACATCCTGCGCTTCTGGCTCGACCTCGGCATCGACGGGTTCCGCCTCGACGCCGTGCCGTACCTGTTCGAGCGCGAGGGCACGAACTGCGAGAACCTGCCAGAGACCCACGACTTCCTGCGCAAGTGCCGCAAGGTCGTCGACGACGAGTTCCCCGGCCGGGTGTTGCTGGCCGAGGCGAACCAGTGGCCGTCGGACGTGGTCGAGTACTTCGGTGATCAGGCCGTCGGCGGCGACGAGTGCCACATGGCGTTCCACTTCCCGTTGATGCCGCGGATCTTCATGGCGGTGCGGCGGGAGTCGCGGTTCCCGATCTCGGAGATCCTGGCGCAGACGCCGGCCATCCCCGAGAACGCCCAGTGGGGCATCTTCCTGCGCAACCACGACGAGCTCACGCTCGAGATGGTCAGCGACGAAGAGCGCGACTACATGTACTCGGAGTACGCCAAGGACCCGCGGATGAAGGCGAACATCGGCATCCGCCGTCGTCTGGCGCCGTTGCTGGAGAACGACCGCAACCAGCACGAGCTGTTCACCGCCATGTTGCTGTCGTTGCCGGGTTCGCCGGTTCTGTACTACGGCGACGAGATCGGCATGGGCGACAACATCTGGCTGCAGGACCGCGACGCCGTGCGCACGCCGATGCAGTGGACCCCGGACCGCAACGCGGGCTTCTCGTCGTGCGACCCGGGACGGATCTACCTGCCGGTGATCATGGATCCGGTCTACGGCTACCAGGGCCTCAACGTCGAGGCGCAGACCCGCAACCAGTCGTCGCTGCTGAACTGGACCCGCCGGATGATCGAGGTGCGCAAGCAGCACCGCGCGTTCGGTCACGGCGACTTCACCGAGCTCGGGGCGTCCAACCCCACGGTGCTCGCGTACCGCCGCACGCTCGGCGCCGACGTGGTGCTGTGCGTCAACAACCTCTCGCGCTTCCCGCAGCCCGTCGAGCTCGACCTGTCCGAGCACGCCGGCACGGTGCCGTTGGAACTCACCGGCGGGGTGGCGTTCCCCGCGGTCGGGGAGCTGCCGTACCAGCTGACCCTGCCCGGCCACGGTTTCTACTGGTTCCAGCTGAGCTCCGACGTGGAAGGCGGCGACAAGAAGTGACGACGAGCGAGGCCGTCGAGGTCGTCCCGGCCCCCGAACAGCTGGACCGCTGGCTGCACGCGCAGCCGTGGTTCCGCGGCCGCGCGCCGGTGGTGTGCGAACGCGTGACGGTCCTGCGCGACGGTGATCCCGCGCTGGTCCACGTCGTGCTCGCGGCCGACGGGCGCCGGTACCAGCTGCTGCTGGGCCTGCGGGACGAGCTGCCCGAACGCCTGGTGCACGCCCGGATCGGCACCGCCGGGAAGCGCCAGGTGTACGAGGCGGTGTACGACCCGGAGCTGACGGCAGTGCTGCTCGACCACTTCGAGAAGCCCTCGGAGGTGGAGGAGCTGCGGTTCCGCGGCGCGCTGCCGCCCAGGTACACCGCCGCACCGGTCGGACGACCGTTCCCGGGGCCGCAGCGCAACTTCTCGATCGTCTACGGCCAGCGGCACGTGCTGAAGTTCTTCCGCGAGCTGGTGCCCGGCGACAACCCGGAACTGGTGCTGCACAACGCACTGCACGAGATCGACGACCCGCACATCGCACCGCCGCTGGGCGCGCTGGAGTCCGAACTGGACGGAGTGCGCACGACCTTCGCGGTGCTGCACGAGTTCGTGCCGCTCGGCGCCCTCGGCTGGCCGATGGCCACCGCCAGCGTCCGGGACTTCCTGGCAGGCCCCGGCGCGGATCCGCAGGACGCGGGCGGCGACTTCGCCGCGGAGGCGCACCGGCTGGGCCGGGCCGTCGCCCGCGTGCACGCCGACCTGCGCGAGACGCTCGGCGAGCAGATCGCCGGACCGGACGAGGAGGTCGAGTTCGCCGCGGCCCTGCACCGCCGCCTGGACGCCGCGCTGGCCGAGGTTCCCGCGCTGGCACCGTTCGAGGCGGGCCTGCGCGCCCGGTTCGACGCGGTGCTGGCGACCGCCGAACCCGTTCGGCTGCAACGGGTGCACGGCGACCTGCACCTGGGCCAGGTGCTGCGGTCGCCGCGCACGTGGGTGCTCGTCGACTTCGAGGGCGACCCGAACGGCACCGCGGCGGAACGCGCGCGGCCCCGCCCGGCCGAGCACGACGTGGCCACCGTCCTGCGGTCGCTGCACTACGCGGCGGCACAGCTGCTGGTCGGCGCGGAGGACGTCGCCACGTTGCTGCCGAGTGCCGCGCGATGGCTGGAGCGCAACCGGAAGGCGTTCTGCGACGGGTACGCCGAGCTGGCGCCGGACCTGCGGCCCGACGGCGCGCTGCTGACCGCCGTCGAACTGGACCGGGCGGTGCTGGAGGTGCGGCACGAGCACCGGTTCCGTCCGGAGTGGACGGTCATTCCGCTGTCCGCGATCGCGGAGGTGGTGACCGGAGAGCCGGCCTGGCTGGTCTAGTGGGTGACGGTGACGACGATCTTGCCGATGTGGCTGCTCGCCTCCATGTAGCGGTGGGCGTCGGCGATCTCGGCAAGATCGAACGTCCGGTCCACGGCCGGCGTGAACGAGCCGGTCGCGAGCCCCGCGTTGATGAACGCGACGGCGCGGCGCAGGCGTTTGGGGTCCCTGCTGATCGAGTGCATCGAGTACGCGCGGCTGGTCAGCTGCGGGTAGCTGCTCGCGTTCGGCAGGGGAGTGGGGCGCGGGTCGAGCGCGCCGTAGACCACCAGGTGGCCGCCGGGAGCGATGGCCTGGGCGATGGTCTCGACGCCGGGTCCCGCGATCGGGTCGAACGCCAGGCGGACGCCCTCGCCGCCGGTGATCTCCTTGACGCGGGTGGGCAGGTCCTCGTCGCCGGTGACGACGACGTGGGCCGCGCCCGCGTCCAGGAGTCGCTGCCGCTTCGAGGCGTCGCGGGTGGTGGCGATCGGGACGGCGCCGATGTGGCGGGCGATCTGGACGGCGGCCTGGCCGACGCTGCTCGCGGCGGCGCTGAGCAGCACGTGGTCGCCGGGGCGGACCTCGCCGGACTCGAAAAGTGGTCCGTACGCGGTGATGTAGGCCATCCACACGGCCGCGGCCTGCACCGCGCCGATGTTCGCCGGGCGGGGGAACACGGCGGAGGCGGGCACGATCACGTGGTCGCCGTAGGTGCCGTACCTGGTCAGTGAGAACGCCGGCACCACGGCGATCGGGTCGCCCTCGGCGACGTGCGACACGTCCTCGCCGACTGCCTCGACCACGCCCGCGGCCTCGTAGCCGAGCGTGGCGGGGAAGACCGGCTGTTCGTAGTAGACGCCCTCGCGGAACATGATCTCGGCCCGGTTCAGGCCGATCGCGTCCACGCGGATCCGCACCTCACCGGTGCCGGGATCGCCCACCTCGACGTCGCGGAGCGTCAGCACCTCGGGACCGCCGAGCCGGTCGAACTGCACGTGCCTGGCCATGGTGAGCCGTCCTCAGGGGTCGGGAAGCAGTGCCGCCCACCCTGCCCCAAACTTTGATGGCCGTCAAACTTTGACGCGCATCGAAGTTATGCCTCGGCGTCCGCCGCGGTCACCACGGCCGGCAGCAGGCCGGGGAAGCGGGCCTCCATCTCCTCCGTGCGCAACGAGTTCAGCTTCGTCGTGCCCCGGTAGTGCTGCCGGATCACGCCCGCCTCGCGCAGGACGTTGAAGTGGTGGGTGAGCGTCGAGTCCGACACCGGCGTGTCGAACGTGCCGCAGCCCTTCTCGCCGCCCGCCTGCGTCAGCTGGCACACGACCATCCGCCGGACCGGGTCCGCCAGCGCCTCCAGGGCCTGCTGCAACGTGACCTCGGACAGCTCGGGGTGCTCCACGGTCCGCGGGGTGGTGCGGGGACGTGCCACGGTGAACTCCTCACGACTTCGATGTCGTTCATAGTACGACCGTCATCGAACCTTCAGTGGTCCCGGACTCGCCGGTAGCCTCCCGTCCATGAGCAGAAAACTGCTGGTCGGGCTCGGAATCGTGTTGCTGCTGGTCGGCGGGGTGTGGACCGCGCAGGGGCTGGGTTATCTGAAGGGCAGCTTCATGACGGGGCAGCAGCTCTGGACGACGATCGGGCTGCTGTGCGCCAGCGCCGGCGTCATGATGCTGATTCCCTGGCCGAAGAAGAAGTGACAGAGCGTGCGCCATCAATCACAGCCCCCGGCTCCCTGTGAACGGTAATGCCGATCTGTGAATGAACGATCTGGTCGGTGACGCGTATTTAGTCAAAGACAGAACAGCCGTTTGTGTCATGGATCGTCCGACCTTCATCAAGCCGGGGACCGCCATTGCCCAGCACAGCTGAATCCGCCGCTCACGGGGCGGCCGCGGGGATCGTCCGCCGATTCTGGTGGCGCACCAGCCAGCCCGCGAGGCTCGCGATCGGATGTTTCGGTGTCGTCACCGTGCTCGCCGCCACGGGCGCGGTGGCGTTCAGTGGCGACGCCCTTTCCCGGGAACGCGGGAACGCCGGACTTGAAGCGAGCGGGTTCCGCGGCGACTCGATCCAGGTGACCGTGCGCGAAGTGACCGAAGTGGATCTTTTCGAGGGTGCGGAGCCCATCACCGGACGCGTCGTGCGCGCTCGCGTCGCCGGGTTGCGACCGGCGGCGGGCTGCTGGGTGGCGGAGTCCCGCGCCACCGCCCAGGACCTGTTGCGCGGCAAGGACGTGCGTCTCGTGGTGAGGAGGGACGACGCGTCCGATCGGATCCTGGTCGACGTGGAGCTGCCGGACGGCACGGACTACGCGCAGACCGTGGTGAGCGGCGGCGTGGTGCAGGCCGATCTCGCGGCCCGCGGCGAGCTGGCGCCCGACGAGTCCGGTGCCCGGCTGGGGCGCCTCGGACTCTGGGCGGCCGGTTGTGCTCCCGGCGCGGTGACGAGTGCGTCCAGCACGCCTCCGTCGTCCTCCGTGCCGAGTCCGACCACGACGACAACGGTCACGACCACGACGGAGACCTCCACGCCTCCGCCACCTCCTCCGCCGCCGCCCACGACCACCTCGGCGCCGGACGAGCAGTGGGACGACTCCAGGCTGGGCAAGTTCTGCCTCATCGAGGGCGCGCGCAGGACGACCAAGGACGGCTACGAGATCGTCTGTTCCCGCAACGGCAAGAACCAGCTGAGGTGGCGCCGTGGAGACTGACGACGACGTCGACCTCTTCAGCAAGGCCGCTCCCGCCGCCGAGACGGGGCCCGGCCTCGCCGACGGCCGTACCCCGCGTGGCCTGACGCCCGGCGGCTGGGTGCGCACGACGGGCTGGCTCCAGGTCGGCGACCACCCCGTGAGCTCGGCGCTCGTCGCCGCGGTGGTCGGCCTGCTGGGAGCCGTGGTCGTCGCGGCCGCGTTGGTGCGTGCGCAACCCGTCGCCGCCGGGGTCCTCGTGCTCGCGGTGCCCGTGGTGTGCGGCGGGGCGTGGTGGCTGTTCACCACCCGGCTGAAGCCCGCGTCCCCGGCGCGCAACATCGGCACCACGACGGCGGACGAGCTGGTGCCCGGCGACAACGTCCGCCTGTACGGCACGATCGGACCCGTCGGTCAGGTCGCGGCCGTGACGATCGGCGAGGACGTCGAGGTGGACTTCCACGGCGGTGCGCGCGAGTCGTGGTCTCGCGACCGGACAGTGCACCTCGTGCGGCTTCTCGGCTGACGTCAGGGCAGCAGGAGCTCGAAGAGCTGCCGCAGGGTGGCCTCGAGCTGCTCCTCGTCCGTCCCGTTCAACGCGGTGCTGCCGATCACCTTGCGCAGCAACCAGAATCCCGCGATCACCGACAGCGCCACCGCGGCGCGGTCGGTGCCGCGGGTCTCCGGCGCGACCTCGTGCAGGTGCGCCTCGACGTGCCGTTCGATGTTCTCGCGCAGGATCTCGGCGGCCCGCGGGTTGGCGGCCGAGCGCAGCATCAGCAGGAACGGCGACAGGTCGTCCGCGGCCGGTGCCGTGCGGCGGACCAGCGCGGCGGCGATGTCGCGGGCCAGGGTCGCCGGGTCGCCGCCGAGCACCGTGCGGTCGGTCATGGACACCTCGGCGACCTCGGCGAACAGCCCTTCCTTGGAACCGAAGTAGCGGTTCACCAGCATCGCGCTGACCCCGGCTGCCTGGGCGATCTCGCGGACGCCGATCCCGTCGAAGCCGTGCCGGGTGAAGCCCTCGATGCCCGCTCGCAGGATCGCCGAACGAGTGGCGGACGCGTCCCGGCGATGTGTCGTCGTCATGTATACGAGTGTAGACTTACCTCGTAAGTATACGACTGTAGACTTGGTGGAGACGCAGTGGAACTGAACCTGAAGGGCAAGCGTGCCCTGGTCACGGGCTCGAGCTCGGGGCTGGGCGAAGCGATCGCACGGCTGCTGGCCGCGGAGGGAGCGGAGGTCGTCGTGCACGGACGCGACGAGGTCCGCGCCAAGGCCGTCGCGGCGGACATCGGCGCCGCGGCGGTGGCGATCGGCGACCTCGCGACCGACGCCGGGGCCGACGCGGTCGCCGAGGCCGCCGGCGAGATCGACGTGCTGGTGAACAACGCCGGCGTCTACGGCCACGAGAGCTGGCAGGACTCGACCCCGGACGTGTGGCGGGACATCTACGAGACCAACGTGGTCTCCGCGGTGCGGATGATCCAGCGCTTCGTCCCCGGCATGCGCGCCCGCGGCTGGGGCCGGGTGATCCAGATCGGCGGCGGCCTCGGCTCCCAGCCGATCCCGGTCCAGCCCCACTACAGCGCCACCCTGGCCGCCCGCCACAGCCTCGCCGTCTCCCTGGCCCGTGAGCTCAAGGAGACCGGTGTGACCTCGAACGTGGTCTCACCGGGCGCGATCATGGTCGACTCGGTTCGCGAGTGGCTGACCGGTCACGCGCCGGCGAACGGCTGGGGCGAGCGGTGGGAGGACATCGAACGCAACGCCGCCAGGGACTTCGTGCCCAACGACATCGGCCGCTTCGGTCGTCCGGAGGAGATCGCCGGCGCCGTGGCCTACCTGGCGAGCCCGTACGGGGACTACGTCAGCGGCGCGACGATCAGGGTCGACGGCGGCACGATCAAATCAGTGATCTGACCTGGAGAACAGCGCCGTCGCCGGACACGTGCAGCGTGCCGTCCGGTGCGAGGGCGAGCCCGGCGAAACCACGCGGGCACCCCGGCATTCCGTGCACGAACAAAGCGCGCGGAACCGTCTCCAGTGGACTGAGGGCGAGATCCTCGGCCTCAGTCCTGATCTCGCCGGTGGTCAGGTCGATCGCCAGCAGCCGCCGCCGACCGGCCTCCACGACGAACAGCTCGTCGCCTCGGACGGCCAGACCCTGCGGTGCCGCCAGACCTCCGGCGATCAGCACGGGCTGTCCGTCGACGCGGTGCACGCCCTGCTCGTCGCTGACGTAGCAACGCTGCTCGGCGTCGAACGCCACGTCCATCGGCTCGCGGAAACCCTCCGCCAGCACGGTGATCGTGTCGTCGGCGTCGATCGCGATGATCCGCCCGGCGCCCGTCTCCGCGACCACGAGCACGCCGTCGTCGCGCACCGCGAGACCGAGCGGACAGCGCAGATTCTTGGCGCGCACCTTCCCGTCCGTGCGCACCTCGCCGTACTGCGAGGTCGTGTGCAGCCGGTCCTGATCGGCGGCCACGCCGTGCGTGAAGCTGACCGCCCGTTCGCCGGCCACGCGATAGTGGTCCGCCGCGTGGACGACGCCGCCGGAGTCGACCGTGATGCCGTAAGGCCCGACCAGGCCTTGCGGCACGATCTGCCGGATCCGGCCGTCCGGGTGGACCTCGGCGATGCCGCCGCCGGCGAAACTGGAGACGTACACCCGGTTGTCGTCGTCCACCGCGGCGTTGTCGAGCCCGAACACCCCGGTGGTGAGGAGTTCCCGTTGCCCGGTGGGGGAGATGCGCGTGATCTCGCCCTCGGCGCCGGCGGACAGGATGAGCAGCGCGCCTTCGCGGTCGAAGCGGACCGCGACCGGGGTGTGCAGGCCGTCGGCGACGAGTTCGGGTGCGCCGCCGTCGGGTGAGATCCGGTGTACCTCACCGGTGAGCATGTGCGGGTAGTACAGGTGCCCGTCGGGGCCTGCCTGCATCGCGTTGCCCATGGCCAGACCGGTGGCGAGCACGACGGGCTCGCCACCGTCCGGGAACAGTTCGAGCAGCCGGCCGCCGGGACGCATCTCGTTGACGAACAGCCGGTCTCCCACGCACGTGATGCCGTTCGGCACCTTCACCTCGTCGCTGACCAGCGTGTACTCGCCGCGCGGGGCGCGGCGCCACACCCGGCCGGGCACCAGGTCGGCGATGTACATCGAGCCGTCCGCGCCGAAGGCCAGGTCGTCGGGTGACTGGACGACGCTGTCGACCGGCACGATCACCTCGATCTCGCCGGTGCTGAGATCGACGGCGCTGATGCGCCCGCTGAGGTACTCGGCGACGTGGAGCCGGCCGTCCGGGCCGAACGCGATGCCGTTGGTACCGCGGAACGGGCTCATCCGCCCATCACCATGACGTCGTCGATGTCGTTCGCCCGCCAGTCCCTGAGCAGGGCGTGGAACGCGCTGGCACCCGCGCCGTAACCGTTGCGCGGCTGAGGTTTCCCCTCGTTGTTGTAGTAGCCGGGCGTGCATTCGAGGTGGAACCGGTAGAGCTCCTCCGCGTTGGCGCCGAGAGCCGACACCCAGGCGTCCACGGACTCGGCGCTCGGCTCGACCCACCGCGCGCCGCGCTTGCCGGCCTCCTCGACGACGGCCGCGATGTGGCTCGCCTGCTCGTCCAGGACGTGCGTGAAGTTCACCGAGGCGGCGTTCTGCAGCGCGCCCATGGTGAACAGGTTGGGGAAACCGTTGCTGTAGAAGCCGTGCAACGTCCGCGGGCCGCGGCTCCAGCTCTGCAGCAGGTGGGCGCCGTCGCGGCCGTACACCGGCAGGCGGCCGGTGACCAGGTCCGACATGCCGACCTGGAACCCGGTCGCGAAGATGATGCAGTCCACCTCGTACTCGCGGTCGCCGACCACGATCGCGTTCTCCGTGACGCGTTCGACGCCGCCGTGGTCCGCGGTGTCGACCAGGGTGACGTTGGGGCGGTTGAAGGTCTGGAGGTACTCGTCGCTGAACGTCGGCCGCTTGCACGCGTACCGGTACCACGGCTTGAGCAGTTCGGCCGTGTCCGGATCCGCCACGATGCCGTCGACGCGGGCACGGACCTCGTTCATCTTGCGGAAGTCGAGGAGCTCCTCGACGCGCTCGCGTTCCTCCGGCGTCAGCGACTCGTGCGCCTGGCCCTGGGTCATCTTCCGCAACAGCTGGGCGCTGGATGTCCACGCGTCTCCGACGTGGTCCTCGTCGGTCTGGCCGCCGCTGAGGATGTCGAGGAAGTTCTCCATCCTGTCGCGTTGCCAGCCCGGTGTCAGCGACGCGGCCCAGTCGTCGTCGGTCGGCCGGTTGCCCCGGTAGTCCACAGTGGACGGCGTGCGCTGGAAGACGTACAGCTGCCCGGCGTCGCGGCCGAGGTGGGGCACGACCTGGATCGCGGTCGCGCCGGTGCCGATCAGGGCGACGCGCTTGCCGGCCAGTCCGGTGAGGTTCCCGTTCGCGTCGCCGCCGGTGTAGCCGTAGTCCCAGCGGCTGGTGTGGAAGGTGTGGCCCGTGAAGGTCTCCACGCCGGGGATGCCGGGCAGCTTGGGCCGGTCCAGGGTGCCGTTGGACATCACGACGTACCGCGCCCGCATCCGGTCGCCGCGGTCGGTGGACACGATCCACTCGGCCGCGTCCTCGTCCCACCGCAGTTCCGTGACGGCGGTCTGGAAGCACGCGTCGCGGTAGAGGTCGAAGTGCTCGCCGATGGCGCGGGCGTGCAGGCGGATCTCCTCGCCGGGCGAGTACTTCCACTCGGGGACGTAGCCGAGCTCGTCCAGCAGCGGCAGGTAGATGTAGGACTCGATGTCGCAGTGGATTCCGGGATAGCGGTTCCAGTACCAGGTACCGCCGAAGTCGCCGCCCTTCTCGATCACCCGGATGGAGCCGGCCCCGGCCTGCCGCAGTCGGGCGCCGGCGAGCAGGCCGCCGAGCCCGCCACCGATGACGATCACCTCCACGGTGTCCTGCAAGGGTTCGCGGGTGAAGTGCGGATCGCCGTGCGGGTCCTCGGCGTAGTAGCCGAACTCGCCGGAGGCGTCGCGGTACTGCGCGGCGCCGTCGGGGCGGATGCGGCGCTCCCGCTCGGCCCGGTACCTGGCGCGCAGTTCGTGCGGGTCGAAGCCGAGGTCTTCGGAAACGGACAGCACAGAAAGAGCCTTTCGCTGAAGAAGTGGTCGTCAGACCGCGGACCAGCCGTTGTCGACCGGGAGGACGACGCCGGTGATGTTGGAGGCGGCTGCGGAGGCGAGGAAGACGATCGCGGCGGCCTGTTCCTCGGCCTCCGCGATTCGGCCGACGTTCGGCATGTACCGCCCGACGACCCGGGGTCCGTGCCCGGCGGGGTCGGGGGAGGTGGAGATGCCCGTCGCCGTGCCGCCGGGCGCGATGGCGTTGGCTCGGACACCCGACTCGCGGTACATGACCGCGACCGAGCGCATGAGCCCGACGAGCCCCGTTTTCGCTGCCGTGTAAGCGAGTCCGGCGGCGCTGCCGCGCAGGGCCGCCTCCGACGCGGTGTAGACGATGGCGCCCCTGCCGTTGGCGAGCAGGTGCGGCAACGCGGCGCGGGTGAGCCGGAACGGCGAGGTCAGGTTGACGGCGAGGAGGCGATCCCACTCCTCGTCGGAGACGTCGGCCGCCGCCGTCATCGAGTCCATGATCCCGGCGTTGCACACCAGCACGTCCAGGCCGCCGAACGCGCTCACCGCCGTCGTGACCACCTCGTCCACCACGGCGGCATCGGTCAGGTCACCCGCCACGGCCACCGCGGTGCCACCGCTCGCCGTGATCTCCTCGGCCACGGTCTTGGCGGCGTCGCCGTTGACGTCGGCCACCACCACTTTCGCGCCCAACTGGGCGAACTGACGGGCTGCTGCCCGTCCGATGCCCGATCCGGCGCCGGTCACGACGACGCTGCTGCCGTCCAGGTCACTGGTTGTGGTCATGTGATCACCGTACCGACTTATTGGCACGCTGCGCCACTATGTCGCTGAAAGACAAAAAGTAGGATGTGGAGCACACAGGACGGAGGTGGCATGACCGGCCATCAGCAGACCCGCGCGGCGGAGCGGACCGGACGCCCGCCGCTGACCGAACGGCGCAAGGCGGAGACCAGGCTGGAGGTCGCGCGCGCGGCCGTCCGCCTCTTCCTGGCCAAGGGGGTCGCGGACACGTCCGTCGAGGAGATCGCGGCGCAGGCGGGCATCTCCGCGCGCACGCTGTGGCGCTACTTCCCGAGCAAGGAGAGCTGTGTCATGCCGCTGCTGGCCAGCGGGATCGAGCAGACCGCGGCGCGGTTGCGGTCGTGGCGCGGTGACCAGGGCGTGGCCGAGTTGGTCAGCACGCTCGCGTCCGCCCACGTCGAGACGCCCGCGGCGGCGGGCGAGATGCTGAACCTGGTCCGGCTGACCAGGACCGATCCGGGCCTGCGGGCGGTCTGGCTGGAGGCGCACCGGGAGGCGGAACCGGCCTTCGCCGAGGCGCTCGCCCACCGCGCGGGGCTGGCAGAGCCCGACCTGGCCACCGCGATCCAGGCGGCGATGATCAACGGGGCGTTGCGGGTGGCCGTGGAGCACCACGCGTTCAACGCCGAGACGCCGGCGTCCCTCGCGGCGGCGACCGCCGAGGCTCTGACGATCGCCGCGCGAGGACTACCGGCGTAGGTGTTCCTGCGGGATCAGGGGTTCCAGTGCACGACGAACTGGGCCTTCTCGAAGCGCTGTGCGGCCAGGTCGTCGCGGTGGATCGCCCAGAACATGGTCGCGCCACCGCCAGGGCGGTACATGTTGAGCTCGGCCAGCAGCACCCGGTGCTCGGTGTCGGTCGCCCGATCGGGCGGACGGCCGTCGAACTCGGTGCCGCACCCGCCGAACAGGAGCCGCGACGCGGGGGCGCCCCACCCCTCCGCGAGAGCCTCGGCCGCGGCCTTCGTGTCGTCGGTGAACGGCAGGGACAGGCCGGGCACGAGGTGGATGTCGCCGCGCTGGAGTTCCTGGTAGATCTCGGGGAAGTCCTCGTCGTACCCGATGTCGGGATGCAACGCCCGCTCCTGCACCGCCGCACCCGACGGCACGTGCACGACGTCTCCCATGCCGTCCTCCTCCGGATACCCGAAGAACAACAACTGCCCGTCGGACGGCAGCGGGAGGTCTGTCACCTCCGCTGGCACGGCGGCGCAGTCGATCGTCGCGACCAACGGGAACCAGCGCTCGCCGACCTCCTCGGGAACCAGGATCGGCCCGCCGAAGTGGCCCACGCGCTGTCCGCCTTCGCGGTGCACCCCGCACGGGCGGACGAGCGGTGCCCACCGCTCCACTTCGGACTCGGAGAACCCGTGTCCCAGTGCTTTGACGCGGAACTGTTCGTGCGCGGTCATTCCTGTCCGGTTCCTTCGAGGGTGCGGGCGAGCCAGGCCGTCGTGGTCCTGACGAGTTCGTCGTCCACCGGCCGGCGCAACTGCCTGGGGTAGAAGAGGATCGACGGACGGCCGGGGTCGCGGCGGAGCAGATGGGTCAGGTCGGGCACCCGCCGCACCTCCGCCGCGCCCTGGACGAGAGCGTGAATCTGCTGCAGGTCGTCGGGATCGACCTGGATGTCCTTCTCGCCGGTCACGGCCAGCACCGGAACGCGGATGCGCGTGAGGTCGGACCTCGTGTCGTGGCCCAGCATCTCGCGCGTCCACCGGGCGTTCACGGGCTTCCCGGCGACGCGGACGACGTCCGGGCCTGGCGGCTTGAGCCGGATCACCCGCCGGACGGCCATCCTGGCCAGCGGCCGCAGCGGTGCGGGAAGACCGCGGGCGACGGCCTCGGCCTGCCAGCGCATCGCGTCCTCGCCCGAGCGCGCGAACCCTGCCAGCAGCACCACGGCCGCGACCCCGGGACGCGAGCCGAGCGCCATGGCGTGCAGCGCGCCTTCGCTGTGGCCGACGACGCCGACGCTCCCGATGTCCGGGCGCGCCGCGAGCGCGTCGAGTGCCGCCGCGGCGTCGTCCCGGTTGTCGGCGAACCCGGTCGCCAGCCAGTCGCCGGAGGAGGCCCCGACACCGCGCCGGTCGTAACGCAGGGACGCGATGCCCTGCCGGGCGAGCGATTCGGCCAGCGCCGGACCGAGGTTCTGCTTGAGCCGCCCCGCGTTGCCGTCGCGGTCGAGCCGCCCGGAACCGTGCAGCAGCAGAACGGCCGGGTGGGGTCCGGCGCCGTCGGGCAGGGAGAGCGTGCCCGCTAACGGCGTGTCGTCACTCGCGTTGATCGTCAGGTCCAAGTTCTGCAAAGTCCCAGCTCCGCATGTCTCTCAGCGCCACGAATATTCTCGACTCTGAGAACATTACCGTATGTGAGAAGATGGGGACATGGCGACCGCGGACCTCCTCCTGCATCCCGTGCGGATGCGCATCCTGCAGGCGTTGTTCGAGACTGATCCGCTGACCACGGCCCAGTTGAGGGAACGCCTGCCCGACATCGCGCCGGCCACCATGTACCGGCACATCGCGGTCCTCGCGGAGGGCGGCGTGCTCGAAGTGGCGGACGAACGCCGTGTCCGCGGCACGGTCGAGCGCAGCTATCGGGTGCGCAAGGAGGAGGCCTCGGTCGACCAGGACGCGCGCGCCGCGATGACCCGCGAGGACCACCTGCGGTCGTACTCGACGTTCGCCGCCTCGCTGATGGGCGACTTCGACCGCTATCTCGCCCACGACGGCGCCGATCCGCACGCGGACGGCGTGCTCTACCAGCAGGCCGCGGTCTGGCTGACCGACGAGGAGTTCGCCGCGATGAACGCGGAGATCCAGCACGCGGTCCTGTCGCGGATGGGCGGGGCGCGGGACGGCGGACGCAGGCGGCGGGTCGTCAGTCTCGTCGTGGTGCCCGACGAGCCGAAGGGTTCCGAGTGACCCAGTCGGCGAGCGCGGCGAGCGTGGTCTCGGCGCTGGCCGCCATGTAGTCGCGCAACGCTTCCACGTCCGCGCGAGTGCTGCCGAGCACCGGATCCATGCGCAGCAACCGCCACGACTGCTCCGCCACGGTGCCGCGGTCGTGCGCCTCGAACGTCCAGCTCCACTCCACGATGCCGTCGACCACGAAGGCAAAAACGGCTCCCGGCTCGGCTTTCACCACCTGCGACCGGGTGGTCCACTCCTTGCCGTCCCTGCGGTTGCGGCCGCTGAACCACGCGCCGGCCTCGGGTCCGGAGCCCTCGTCGAACGCGACGTCGCTCGCGTTGGGACTCCAGCGGCTGATCGCGGACACATCGCTCACGAGGCCGTAGACGTCGCCTGGATCGGCGTCGATCCACGTGCGGCGCGTGAAGGTGAAATCGGACGGGTCCAGCTCGGTGACTGTGCTCATGGAACCCACTTCAGCGGGTGTCCCGCGAGTGGACCACTCCCGGCTCTGCGTATCCCTGGCTGGGACAGGTAACGCTCCTGATCGCAGCCCATACTCGAAACCATGAGCGGAACCGCGCAGTTCAGGGACTTCCTCCAGACGAGGCGATCGCAGCTTCGCCCGGAGAACGTCGGCGTCCCGACCTACGGCGAACGGCGACGCGTGCAAGGTCTGCGCCGGGAGGAACTGGCGCAGCTGGCCGGCGTGAGCGTCTCCTACTACACGAGGCTCGAACAGGGACACTCCCTCAGCGCCTCACCCGAGGTGCTGGACGCGCTCGCCACCGCTCTGCAGTTGGACGACGCGGAACGGCAGCACCTGCACACCTTGGCGAAGCCGGCGAAGGCCCGCAGGGCACGCCGCCCCGCTCCCGAACGGGTGCCGGAGGCGACCGTCCAGTTGCTCCACGCACTGGCGGACGTTCCCGCGATCGTGCTCGGCCGACGCAGCGAGGTGCTGGCCTGGAACAGGCTGGGACACGCCTTGTTCGCGGGCCACCTGGACTTCACCGCGGTGGACCGGGTGGCAGAACGCCCGAACATGGCCCAGCTCGTGTTCCTGGACGCGCACACCCGTGAGCTGTACGCGGACTGGCAGAGCAAGGCCAAGGCGGTGGTCGGGAACCTGCGCCTGATGACGGGGCAGCATCCCGACGACGCCGCGCTGCACGAACTGGTCGGGCAACTGAGCGCGAGGAGCACGGACTTCGCCTCGATGTGGGCCGACCACCGCGTGAAAGCCTGCGCCACGGCCGTGTACGAGATGAGGCATCCCCTCGTCGGTCCGCTGGTCGTCACGCAACAGACCCTGAGCAACGGGCCTGGCCCGAGCGTCGTGGTCGCGACCGCCCCGCCGGGGTCGCCGTCGGACGCCGCGCTGTCCCTGCTCGCTCACCTGATCCGGGCGTAGAACGCCCGCACGGCAACAACATCAGAAGGGTGCGGCGCTGCCGCATGCCCGAAAACAGTGAGGAAACCATGTCCGCGAAGCATGTCCGCAAGGCGTTCGTCGCCGCGATCCTGGCCGCGACCACCTTCGCCGCCACACCGGCGCACGCCGCCGCGTTGTGCGCTCCGCAGGTCGTCCAGCACTTCGACCTGGCCAAGGGGCAGACGCCCGAGAGCATCGTGTTGTCTCCCAGCGGAACCGCGTACGTGACGTTCGCCAAGGCCCGGCAGATCGCCGAGATCTCGCCGGGTGGCGGGGTCCGGATCCTGGCCACGCTGCCCGCACCCGCGGACGGCGGGATCAACACTCCCGCGCTGGGCTTCCCGTTGACGGTCGGCATCGACCGGGCGTCCGACGGCACCCTGTACTTCCTCTACGCCACCGGCACCGCGGACCTCACCGGCGTCTGGAGCCTGCGGCCGGGCGGGACACCGCGCCGCATCGCGCCGTTGCCCGCCGGGAGCCTGCCCAACGGTCTCGCGCTGGACCAGCGCACCCGCACCCTCTACGTCGCCGACTCCACCGGCGCCGTGTGGAAGGTGCCGACGACCGGGGGCGCGACCGTCTGGGCGTCCGGCCAGGAGCTCGAGCCGACCGGCTTCCTCGGCGCGAACGGCCTCAAGCTGCACGACGGCTCGGTGTGGGTGACCAACCTGGATCAGGGCACGATCCTGCGCATCCCGGTGCGCGCCAACGGAAGCGCTGGTCCCGTGCAGGTCGCCGCCACCGGTCTCGCCGGCATCGACGACTTCGCGTTCACCGGAAGGGGCGACGAGATCATCGCCGCGCTGGACACCGTGAACGAGGTCGCGCTCGTCAAGTCCGACGGCACGCACGAGGTCGTCCTGACCGCAGCCGACGGGCTGCAGGGTCCGACCTCGATCGCGGTGCGCGGCCGGACCGTCTACGTGCCGAGCGCCGCCTACCTCACCGCGACGGACCCCAACCTGCTGCTGGCCCGCCTCGGGCACTGAGGGTCGACATCGCTATCAAGTCTGATAATGTTCTCGAAACTGATAGCGATCGAACCTGAGGAGCAGAGGATGAACGACAACGCGCGGGCCGGCCGGGGGAGTGGCCTCGCCACGTTCTTCGCGGTCACCTTCATCACCACGTGGGGGTTCTGGCTCGTCGCCATCGTGCTCGGGCAGCCGCCGACGACGTTCCCGACCGTGATCCCGTTCCTGCTCGGCGGTTTCGGCCCCGTGTTCGGCGCGATCGCGGTCAGGATTCGCCGGCGTGGCGGGCCGGTGCCCGCCCACACCGTCAGGCTCCGGCTGAACGCCCGGCTGCTGTGGGCGTTACCTCTGCTGGTGCTGGCGGTCGCGACGGTGGCCGGCGGCACGGTGCTCGCGCAGGCACTTGGTGGTCCGGTGCTGAGTCTGGACGAGGGACGGGCGCTGATCGCGACAGCGGGCGGTGCGGCGCCGTTCCTCGTCAGCATGCTCGTCGGTGGCCCGCTCGCCGAGGAGCCTGGCTGGCGCGGCACGGCCTACCCGCGCCTGCTGGCGAGGATGGGGCGCTTCCGCGTCGGGCTGGTTCTCGGTGCGGCGTGGGCGGTCTGGCACCTGCCGTTGTTCTTCATGACCGGAACCGTGCAGGCGGGCTTCGGATTGCTGAGCTGGAGCGGGTTGCTGTTCACGCTCAGCGTCTTCCCGATGGCACTGCTGACCGGCTACGCCTACGAGCTCGGTGGTGTTCCCGCGGCCGTCGCCGTCCACTTCGGAGTCAACGCGACGACGGCCGTGCTGAACGCCTTCTCGCCGATGACGCAGGCGGTGGTCCTCACGGTGCAGCTTCTCGTTGTGGTGACGGCGATCGCGCTGCGCCGCAACGCGACGGTCACCGCTGTGGGCGGTCCTGGAGTTCGGCTACAGCACGGGTGAGCCACTCTGCCAGGAGAGTGCGCTCGGCCTCGCTGAGTGCTGGGAAGTCAGGCAGTGCGGCCTGCAGCGCCACGGCGAGTGCGATGGGCCCGGAGTCGGGCCGGATGGACGCCGAGGTCAGGATCTCGCCGAGAACCGCGTCCAGCAACGCGGTGGCGAGGTCCGGATCGCGGCGGTCCTCCGGCTGCCCCAGCAGCGCGAACACCGCGCCGGTGCCGGCGGCGTGGATCATGTCGACCGCCCGCGCCTCGGACACCTTCAGCAACCTCGCGGCCGCCACCCGTGCGACTCGGGCCCGCAGCACCTCGGTGCCGTCACTGGTGGTGGAGGAGTTCCGCAGTCGCCCCGGCGCGACGAGGAGCAGGAACACGTCGGGGTTGGCGAGGTTGAACGCGATGTGGGCGTGCCAGGCGGCCCGCAGGTCCTCGACCGGGTCGCCGTTCTCGCCGGCGGCCTTGGCCGCCTTCGTGGCGACGTAGCCGGCCAGCACGTGCTCCGCGACCGCCTCCAGGAGGCCGTCCTTGTCGCCGAACAGCCGGAAGATCGTCGGCGGCGGCACGCCCGCCTCCTGCGCGACCGCGCGGGTGGTGACCGCCTTGGCGCCGCTCGTGCGGAGCAGGTGGGCCGCGGCGGCGACGATCCCGGACCGGGTGTCAGTGGTGGTCGGCTCCGACATGGATCGATGGTATCAGGAAGTTGATACCAACGATCCGAATCAGTGGTAGCGTGAAAACGAATCACTGGTTCACGCAGGAGGAAGCATGATCATCGTTACCGGGGCGTCCGGCAGGCTCGGCGCCCAGATCGTCGAGAAGCTGCTGGACCACGTTCCCGCCGACACCGTGGGCGCCAGCGTGCGCGACCCGGACAAGGCGGCGGCACTCGCCGCTCGCGGCGTCCGCGTCCGGGCAGGCGACTTCACCGATCCGTCCACTTTGGACCACGCCTTCGAGGGTGCGGACCAGGTGCTGGTCGTCTCGGCCTCGATCAGGGGCCCGCAGGCCGCCGGTGCCAACGTGGCCGCGATCGACGCCGCCGTGCGAGCGGGCGCGTCACGCGTGCTCTACACCAGCCACCAGGCGGCCTCGCCCGACTCGTTGTTCGACCCGGGACGGCAGCACGCGTCGACGGAGCGGCACCTCGCCGGTCAGGGCGTCGCGTTCACGGCCCTGCGGCACGGCTTCTACACGAGCACGCTGGAGCACTACGTGCCCGCCGCGCTGCGGACCGGTGAGTTCCGGCTGCCGGAGGACGGGCCGTTCTCCTGGACCGCGCACGCCGACCTCGTCGAGGCGGACGTCCTGTCGTTGACGCGCCCCGGCGCGCTCGACGGCCTGACGCCGCCGCTCACCGCGCCGGACCTGCTCGACTTCGCCGACGTGGCGCGCGTTCTCGGCGAGATCACCGGCCGCGACGTCAAGCGGGTCGTGGTGGACGACGAGGAGTGGAAGGAGACGGTGGTGGCCCAGGGCATGCCGACCGCGGCGGCCGAGTTCACGCTCGGCATGTTCCGCGCGGCGCGGGCCGGTCAGTTCGCGGTCACCGACCCGGCGCTGGAGAACCTGCTCGGGCGACCGGCGATCCCGGTGCGCGCCGTGCTGGAGGACGTCGTGCGCCTCCAGCCCTGACGGTCACCGGAAGATCGTGCCCAGGACGTGGGCGAGGATGGCGCCGGGATCGGACGCGGGGGCGACCGCCTGCCGCAGGGCGAGTCCGATGCCCAGGGCGCCGAGCATGACCACCGCCTGGTCCAGCGGCATCGCGGGGTCGAGGTCCAGGCGCTGCGAGTGCTCGGTGAGCAGGGCGACGACCTGGTCGTCGTGCCGTCGCTGGATGGCGGCGACCAGGGTCGCGGTCTCGGGTTGCTGCGCCGTCGCGGCCAGCACCTCCGCGGCCGCCGCGCTCCACTTCGCGGCGTCCTCGTCGGTCGGGTCGGCGGGGGCGAGGGCCGCGAGCACCTGGTCGCGGCTGGTGGCGCGGCCGAGCGCGTCCCGCAGCCCGTGCAGGTGGGCGTCCGCGCCGGCCTCGATGATCGCCAGCCACAGCCCTTCCTTGCCGCCGAAGTGCTTGTAGACGGCGCCGCGCGTGTATCCGGCGTCGGCGGCGATCTCCTCGACCGTCGCCGCCAGGAAGCCGCGGCGCAGGAACACCTCGCGCCCGGCGGCGAGCAGGTGTTCGTGGGTGCGTTGCTGCTGCTCAGCCCGGGTCAGCCGGATCATCGCCCGCCATTTCAGTAACAGACCGTTTCTGGAAACACGACGTTACTGTACCGTCGGGCGCATGGAGCTTCTGGGGCCTCTGGCGGCGTTTCTCAGCGTGCCGCTCGGCTTGGCGGTGTTCGTCCTGTACGCCGCGCGGGCCCGCCGCCGGGGTGGTGGTGGGTCGATGCTGTCGCCGATCGAGGAGATCTGGGACCCGATCTCGCACCGGACGAACATCGAGATCCAGGTCGAGGGCGAACGGAGTCCGGAGACTCCGTCGCCCGGCGACCCGCTTCGACTGCGTGTGCCTCGCGGAGATCAGGGTGTGACGCGGTAGGCGTCGATCATGCCCACCGACGTGCTGCGGTTGACGATGCGGATGGTGTGCTGCCCGCGCGTCAGGCCGGACTTCTGCCAGACCACCTGTTGCACTTGGCGTGCACCGGTGACGCGGAGGTCCACTGTGGACTGGAACGCGTTGTCGAGGTAGACGTCGACCGTGCCCATGTCGCCGTTGCGTTCGGAGAGGTACTGGATGCCGGTGCCGGTGAACGTGTAGGTCGCGGCGGCGTTCACGGTGGTCGAGTGGTGGGTGTCGTCGTTGTAGTCGCCGTAGCCACGGCCGGTCGTGAGGTGCCAGTTGCCGTCGTAGCTGCCCTCGGTGTTGTTCACCAGGCCGCCGCCGCTCGCGTTGAGTCCGAGCGTGGACGCCGTGCCGCTCAACGACTTCGCACCCTGGTTCTGACTGCCGGTCAGACGGGCGGTGGCGTACGAACTGAGCGGCTTGGCGGTCCGTTCGACGACGTAGGTGGCGTTCGCGGCGGTGCCGAACTCGAACTCGGCGGCCGAGGTGGTCAGCAGGACCGCGTTGTCCGAGGTGCGCCGGACGCGGATCTGCTGGCCGCCCCACGGGTTCATCACCCGTGCGGTGGCGCCCCACTGGCTGCGCAGGCCGACGTACTTGGTCTCGTTCGCCTCCCGTTCGGAGCTGACGAGGAAACCGTTCTTGGCCAGCAGCGTGAACTTGCCGACGAACGACGAGTTGTTGGGTGCGGCGGGGAACACACGGATCTTGTCGTTGTACGACTGGAGCAACGCCTCGTTCATCGCCGACAGGTGCACGCCGTGGTACTCGAAGACCCCGTTGGTGTTGTTGGTGAAACCGTTGGAGTAGTTCTGGTACTGCTGCAACATCCGCTTCATGCCGGTGAACGTCTGGTCGCCGAGGCCGAGCCGCGCGGCCTGGACCGCGTCGTTGGCCCACACGTTGCCGTACGGGAAAGGCCTGCTGTTCCACGTGTTCAGCGCGGTCTGGTAGTCCGGGTAGCCCAGACCCGTGACGTTGTACGGCCAGATCAGCTCCGACGCCACGTTCTCGCCGTTGCGGGTCTGCGACAGCGGCGGCTGGTGCGGCAGGTACGCGCCGTTCTCCTGCGGGTACGCGACCAGGTTGTCCAGGATCCGCTGCCACTCCGGCCGCAGGTTCGCGTCGACCCCGAGTTGTTGTGACACCGTCAGGGCGATCGGGAAGAGGCTGCGCACGGCCGCGAGGTCGGTGATCGCGTTGCGGACGTTCCAGTAGGTCTCGTGGGAGTTGGAGTTGGCCATGTAGTACTTGCCGCTGCTGTCGACCGACAGCGTGCGCGAGTAGAACTTCGCGACCTCGCGGATGTAGGGGTAGGCGACGTCGCGGAGGTAGTTGGCGTCGTTGGTGTACCGGTATTGCAGGTACATGTTGAACGCCGCCTCGTACCCGGTCGACAGCACGTTCTTGGTGTAGTCGCTGTTGATCGTGCCGCGGGCGTTGCCGTCCCAGCCCATGGTCTCCGGCACCCACAGGCCGTCCACGCCGTAGCGCGTCTGCGTGTACGCCTTCAGTGCGCTGTAGTTGCGGCTGTAGAGGTTGTTGAAGGTGTTCATCAGGTCTACGTGGTTGGACGCGAGGAACGAGTTGTAGACGTCGCGCTGGTTCCAGTACCAGTACGAGTTGCTCCATTTCGTCGCATCACCCGTCGCGCGGAACACGCCGTTGATGAAGTGGAACGGGTAGTTGCCGTACCCGCCGGCCGCGACGAGGTAGGTGGACAGGTAGTACACGTTCTCCAGGTAGTCCGCCTCGCCGCCCATCCCGCCGTACTGGACGAACGACTTCTGCCAGAAGTTGTGCCACCAGTTGCGGTAGTTGGTGAGGGTCGTGGCGTAGCCGGTGGACTTCACCGCGCTCAGGGCGTTCTTCGCCTGGTTGACGGAGTTGTTGCCCGGGGCGTTGATCCGGGTGGAGGCGGTGAACCAGACCGTGTAGCTCTGCGACGGGGTGATCGACAGGCGGACGCGGCTGTTGTTCACGACGGACGCGCTGTAGTTCGCGCCCTCGACCGTCGCGGCGAGCGTGTACCCGAAGCGTTGCGCGTCCGTCTGGCCCCGGCTGATCCCCGCGCCGGACGCGTCCGCGTAACTGCTGACTGTCCGCCAGGTGGTCATGTCCGGCACGTCGCCGCTGTTGCCGAGGTTCGCCACGTCCCACAGCGACAGCTCGAGCGTCACCGCGTTGATGCCGCTGCGGGTGTCCTCGACGTGGATGCCCATCACCTCGGAGTTGGGCCGGCCCATGATGGTGACGGTGCGGTTGTTGTCGTACTTGGTGGTCAACGTGCCGTCGTACAGCGAAAGTCGTTGCTGGAACGTGCTGTAGCCGGTGTCCATGGCCGGGGACGTGGCGAGGTTGAGCAGTCCGGCGCCGAACGCGGTCTGCTGCGAGGCGTCCACATTGGACACCTGCATGCTCAGGCCGCCGGACTGCCACACCATCGCGCCGGTCCGGCCGTTGCCTACCGTCAGACCGTGGTCGGGGTTGGTGTTCGGCCGGTTGTAGACGAGGTCGTGCTTGGACAGGTAGTTCGCGTGGTCGACGTCGAGCCGGCCCGACGAGTTCGAGAACGCGGCGTCGCCGGGTGCGGCGACGGCGGGAGCGATGGCGGTCAGGGTGGCGCCTGCGAGCACGGCGATGGGCAACAGACGAAGCGACCTCATGGAGCACCTTCCGGAGCAGGGAGAAGGTGAACAGGGCGGTGTCACACCCAGTTAACATCCGACGTATCGAGAGCGTCAATACGTCGGATGCTCCAGCGAGGACCGGTTTTTCCCGGCACAGATCCGATCACTCGGTCGGCTAGTAGACCGTCACCCCGTAGGCGTTGAGCGCCTCGGTGACGGGCTGGTAAAAGGACCGCCCGCCGCTGGTGCAGTTCCCGCTGCCGCCGGAGGTGAGGCCCAGCGCGGTGTTGCCGGCGAACAACGACCCGCCGCTGTCGCCGCCCTCGACGCACACCGTCGTCGCGATCATGCCGGTGACCGTCGTGCCGTCCACGTAGTTGACGGTGACGTTGAGGCCGGTGACCTTGCCGCGGTGGAACCCGGTGGTGCTGCCGCTGCGGCCGACGGTCTGACCCACCACGGCGTTGCCCGCGCTGTCGATGGAACGCCGGGTGCCGTCGTAGAGGTTGACCTCACCGGGCCTGCTGATGTTGCTGGTGTACTGGAACAGCGCGTAGTCGTTGCCGGGGAAGCTGGTCCCGGTCCTGGACGCGATGACCTGGCCGCCGGAGGTGGACCAGGTGGACGTGAGGTTGCCGCAGTGGCCGGCGGTGAGCAGGTAGGCGGTGCTGGTGCCGGGCCTCTTGACGTTGAACCCGAGCGAGCAGCGCACGCCGCCGCCGAGAATGGCGTCACCGCCCGCGATGGTGGTGCGGAACGAGCCGGGGACCTGCTCCAGTCGCGCGGTGCCGCCCAGCCCGGCGACCACGGTCTTCAGCCGGGCGAGCGCCGCGCCGGTCACGGTGGTGTCGGCGGACACGACGACCTGGTTGGTGACGGGGTCCGTGCCCCAGGAGGTGCCGGGGATCTTGGCCGTGCGATCGAGTACGGCGGTGCTGGCTTCGAGGGTGGCCGCGCTGTGCTGGACGAGCCGGGCTCGTGCGCCGGCCGCGGTCACGGTCGCCAGCGCGGCCTGGTCGGTCACGGTGACGACGAGCTTTCCGGAATCGTCCAGATAGGACCCGGCGGCGGACGTGCCGAGCCTTGTTTCCAGAGTGGAGACATCGGCCTGTGCGGCGGGTGCGGACACGAAACCGGCCGCCAGCGCGGCTATCGACACCAACGTGAGCGTGGCAGGGAAAACGCGCATCGAGAACTCCCGACTGTGCAACGAGAATCGCCCCCCGGCAGGGTTGCGGGGCGCACAGCCAGAGTGCTGCGTTTCGGGAAAACGGTCCAGATGCCTAATAAAAATTTGGGCGGCGAACGGCCGATAATAGTATTGAGGGAATTGCTGAACGGTTCGGCGCGGACTGCTCCGCGCCGAACCGTTCACCCGTCAGACCGTGAAGGTGTGATCACCGGCCGGAACGTGGAACGACGCCACACCGGAACCAGTGCCGAGCGGCACAGCCCCGGCCGGAGCCGTCACCGCGGTGGTCGCCGGCACGCGCACGACGGCCGAGGTCCCGGTGGGCACGACCACGTGGAGGGTGAAGCGCCCCCCGTTCGTGTTCCACTCGCTGACCGCCTCCCCGTACGGCGTGCGGTGTGACGACCTGGCCGAGGTCAGCCCGCCGCCCGGTTTCGGCGCGATGAGCAACGACCGGTAGCCGGGCGAGGCCGAGCTCAGTCCTCCGACGGTGCGGTAGAGGAAGTCGCCGACCGAGCCCATCGCGTAGTGGTTGAAGGAGTTCATGCCCGGGTCCTCGAACGACCCGTCGGGACGGATGCTGTCCCAGTGCTCCCAGACGGTCGTCCCTCCCTTGTTCATCATGTAGCCCCAGCCGGGGTAGTCCGGCTGCATCAGCACCTGGTACGCGACGTCCGCCCGGCCGTGGTCGGCCAGCACCGGCAGGAGGTGCGACACCCCGACGAACCCGACGGTGAGGTGGTTGTTCGCGGCCCGGATCCTGGCCACGAGCTTGTCCACCAGGGACTGCACGCGACCCTGGGGCACTAGCCCGAAGGCCAGCGCGAGGGAGTACCCGGTCTGCGTGTTGCCGGAGACGGTGCCGTCCGCGGCCACGAGCCGGTTGGTGAACGCGGCCGAGACCTGGTCGGCGAGCGCACCGTAGGACGCCGCTTCGGCTGTCTTCCCGATGGCCTGCGCCATCCGCGACACCAGCCGCGCCGACCACGCGAAGTACGCCGTCGAGATGACGTTGCGAGGCGTGTCGTCGTTGACGTTGAGCCAGTCGCCGAATCCGCCGCGATCGCGGATGAGATCCGCCTCCGCGGTCGAACGCAGGTAGTCGACCCACTTCGTCATGGCGGCGAAGTTGTCCTGCACCACGCGCAGATCGCCGTACCGCTGCCAGAGCGTGAAGGGCACGATCACGCCCGCGTCGCCCCACGCCGCGGTGCCGCCGCCCATGCCGCCGACGTTCGGTGCGACGTCCGTGAACGCGCCGTCGGAGCGCTGGGCGTCGACCATGTCGTCGGTGTACTTGTCGAGGAACGCGGACACGTCCAGGTTGTGCGTGGCCGTGGGGGCGAACGACGCGATGTCCCCGGTCCACCCCAGGCGCTCATCGCGCTGCGGGCAGTCGGTCGGGACGTAGAGCATGTTCGATCGCTGGCCCCACACGATGGCGTTCTGCAGCTTGTCGAGCATCGCGTCCGAGGTGTCGAACCCGCCGATCTCCTCGCCGTTCGTCCACGCCGCCCGGCCGGTGATCGTGTCCAGCGTCGGCGCGCTGGGCAGGCCGGTCAGTTCGACGTAGCGGTAGCCGTGGACCGTGAACCTCGGTTCGAAGGTCTCGGCCTGCCCGGTACCCGCCAGCACGAACTGGTCGGTGACCTGCGCGCCGCGCAGGTTGGTGGTGTAGAGCGTGCCGTCGGAGTTGAGGACCTCCGCGTGCCGCAGGGTGACGGTGGTGCCGGAGGGACCCTGCACCCGCAGCCGGTTCCAGCCGGAGAAGTTCTGGCCGAGGTCGAAGACCCACACGCCCGGCTTGGGCTGGGTCAGCGCCACCGGACGCAGATCCCGCTGGACCTTCGTGCCGGCGTCCACCTGCGCCACCAGGTTCGGCACCGCGCCCTGCCGGACCTGGGCGGAACGCCAGCCGCTGTCGTCGAAGCCGGCGCCGTCCCAGCCGGGGACCGCGAGCCGGGCGTCCTGGCGCTCACCGTGGTAGAGGTCGTCGGCGATGATCGGGCTGGCCCGGTACTTCCAGGAACCGTCCGTCGCCACGGTCTGCGTCGTACCGTCCACATAGGTCAGAACCAGTTGCGCCGAGTACCACGGCTGCGTTCCGTAGAACCTGTTGCCGCCGATGCCGAGGCTGCCGGAGTACCAGCCGTTGCCCAGCCACGCGCCGAGAGCGTTGTCGCCCTGACGAATGCGGCTGGTGACGTCGTGCACCTTGTACTGCACGCGCTTGTTGTAGTCGGTCCACGCCGGTGCCAGCACGTCCTCGCCGACCTTGGCGCCGTTGAGCTGCGTTTCGTGAATGCCGAGCGCGGTCGTGAGCAACCGGGCGCTGCGCACCTGCTTGGTCACGGTGAAACCCTTGCGCAGCAACGGAGCGGGCTGCGGCACGACGACCTCGTTGCCCCACGGGGCTCCGCCGATGCCGACCAGTGCCCTCGCCTGGACCCAGGCGCCGTCGTCGAACCCCGGCTGTTCCCAGCCCGCGGGGGACTGGGTCGACGCCTTCCAGGTCCCGTCGGACTGCACCACGAGGGCGTCCGCGGACAGCCTGGCCACGAGACCCGCGGGGGAGTCGGACGTGTTGGCGCTCGACACCGCGATGGTGTTGGCACCGGCGCGCAGGCGGCCGGTCAGGTCGATCACGCCCGCCCGCCGCCAGGAGTGCTCCACCTGCGGACTGGAGTAGACCTGCACGCCGTTGACCCACACGGTCGCCGTGTCGTCGGCGGTGACCGCGAGCGTGGCGGCGGCCGGCACCGAGGCGAGCGTGAACGTCTTGCGGAAGTACCTCGTCATCGGCGGCAGACCGGCCGTCGGCGACCCCTCCGGGTACCAGATCCAGGTGGCGCCGTCCAAGCCCTGGCCGACCGGCCCGCCGACGAACGCTCCCCGCCACTCCGAGGCGGCGTTGTAGAGCCCGGTCTCGAACGACGAGACCGCGCTCCAGCCGCCTGCTCTGCCCTGCGTGTCCCACACGCGGACCCGCCAGTGGTAGGCGGTCATCGAGGTCAGCGCGGCACCGGCGTAGAGGACGTCCACGGACTGCTCGTCGTGCACCCGGCCGCTGTCCCAGAGATCACCGGTCCCGGCCTCGGCCAGCGCCTTCGTGCTGGCGACGATCACCTGGTACGAGCCCTGCCGCTGCGCGGAGGCCGTGGAGGTGAGCGTCCAGCCCAGCCTCGGTCGCCTCGCGTCCACACCCAGCGGGGCGACGCGCCGTTCCGTCGTCATCGAGGCGACCGTCAACGGCGTCGCCTCGCCCGGATCGGTCGTGGTCACACCGCTGCCCCACGGCTCGATCCCGTACGAACCGAGGTCCGCGGCCTGGGGCCAGGCGCCGTCGGCGAAAGCAGGCTTCTCCCAGCCCTCGCCCGCGCCCCGGCCCGCCTTCCACGCCCCGTCGGTGACCAGGTCGACGGCCGTGCCGCCGGTGACGATCCGCGCGCGGCCGACGAGGCCCGCCGGACCGGCGGTGGTGTTGCGCACCGCGATCGCCAGCGTGTTGGTGCCGGTGACGAGGGCGGAGCGCAGGTCGACGGTGACCGCGCGCTGCCAGGAGCTGACGTAGCGGGCGGACGCGGCGAGAGGTTCGCCGTTGAGCCACACGTCGACCGTGTCGTCGCCGGTGACGACCAGCCGGGCGTCACTGACCTGCCCGGCGGGCTGGGTGAAGGTGCGGCGGAAGTAGCGGTGCTCGGCAGGGGCGGAGGACGCGGGACTGCCCTCGGGGTACCAGATCCAGTGTGCCCCGGTGAGATCGGCGGGAGCCGCCGCGGCGGGGACCACGATGATCACGGACATGGCTAGAAGTGCCGATAATATTACGCAGAGTAACCGGCTGGGGGCGTGCGGCAGGGATCGACTTCGCATCGCGTTTCTCCTGGGCTAGGGGAGTGCTGGTAACGCAGGCGGCCGATTGAAACGTTTCAATTTGGTGCTGCACCGACCCTAGGACCTGCCCGGTCACACCGTCAACAAAGTCAGAGCTCGGCCAGCGGTGCCGGCCGCCCGAGGTGATACCCCTGCGCCTGGTCGCATCCGAGCTCCCGCAGGATCTCCAGCTGCTCCGGGTGCTCGACCCCCTCGGCGATCACGGTCAGGTCGACCGCGTGGGCCATGGCGATGATGCTGGTGACGATCGCGGTCGCCTCGTCGGAACGCCCGAGGCCCGCCGTGAAGGAACGGTCGATCTTGAGCGTGTCCAGCGGCAGCGTGAGCAACTGGGCGAGCGAGGAGTGGCCGGTGCCGAAGTCGTCGATCGCGAGCCGCACTCCCAGGTCGCGCAACGAGGAGAGGGTGCGGGCGGCCAGCGCCGGGTCACGCATGAGAGCGCTCTCGGTGATCTCCAGGCACAACGAGGCGGGCGTCAGTCCCGCCTTGTGCGTGGCGTTGCGGATGGCCGACACGAGCCACGGGTCGTCGAGCTCGCGGGCCGACAGGTTCACGGTCAGCTGCAGATCCGGTGCCTGCTCGGCGATCTCGCGGGCGGCGGTGTGCAGCATGTGCGCGCCGACGATGTTGATGAGATCGCTCTCTTCGGCGAGCGTGATGAACTCACCGGGGAAGATCAGGCCGTACCGGGGATGCGTCCAGCGCAGCAGGCCCTCGACGGCGGTGCGCCGATCCGTGCGGAGGTCGACGATCGGCTGGTAGGCGAGCCACAGCTCGTCGTTGAGCGGCGCCATCCGCAGGTCCTGTTCCAACTGCAGGCGGCGCTGGATGCGGTCGCGGAGTTCGACGTCGAAGAACGCGATCCGCCCGCGCCCCCTGGTCTTGGCCTGGTACATGGCGAGGTCGGCGTCGCGGAGCAGATCGGCGCCGTCGCGCGGGTCGCCGGGTTCGGCGAGCACGATGCCCACACTCGCGTCGACGTGCAGCTGCCGGCCGTCCACGGTGATCGGCCGGTTCATCTCGGAGCGGATGTGGTCGGCGAGCGCGGTGGCCTCGTCCTCGCCCGTGACGCCGTACGCGATGACGGTGAACTCGTCGCCGCCGAGCCTGCCGACGACGTCGCCGCGGCGGGCGCTCAGGCTCAGCCGCGAGCCGACGACCCGCAGCACCTCGTCGCCCGCGCTGTGGCCGAGGGAGTCGTTGATGACCTTGAACTTGTCCAGGTCGATGAACAGCACGGCGGTGAGTCCCGACCGGTGGGCCCTGGCGGGCGGGCTGAGCCGGTTGATGGTCACCGTGCGGTTGCTCAGGCCGGTCAACGCGTCGTGCGTCGCCTCGTGCTCCAGCCGGGTGTCGATCATGCGCCGTTCGGTGATGTCGGTGAAGGACAACACCGTCGCCGTCGGCAGCGTGCCGTCCTGGCTGAGCGGGCGGGCGCTCAGCGACAGCCAGACGTGGCTGCCGTCCGGCCGGGGTGCCCGGACGATCCGGCCGTGCTGCGCTCTGCCGGTCGCGCGGGTGATGGCCGACGGGAAGAGGTGCAGCGGGATGGGCCGGCCCGCCTCGTCGTGCAGCTGGACCGACGACGCGAGCTCGCCGGTCGCCTCGCGCGCGCCCACGCCGAGGATCCGTTCGGCCGCCGGGTTGACCGACTCGACGAGGCCCGTGGCGCCGACGACGAGCACGCCTTCCTCGATGGCGTCGACCACCGCGGTGAAGCGCTGCTCGGCCCGTCTGCGCGCGGTCTCGTCCGCGCAGATCAGCACGTACCCGTCGTCCATCCTGGCGACCGACACGCGCACCGCCAGCGCCTCGCCGCCGGATCTGCGGTGCTCCGCCTGGACCACGCCGCCCGCGTCCAGGATCGCCGACGGGTCGAGCGGCGCCCCGACCACCAGGGCGATGGGCCGCCCGATCGCGTCGGCGGCGAGGTGGCCGTAGACGTTCTCGGCGCTGGGGTTCCAGCTGGTCACGACACCGCTGGCGGTGGTCGCGATGAGCGCGTCGCTCACGTGCGCGGCGAGTGCGGCCTGGTAGCGCAACGCCGCCGCGGCCGCCTTCTGCTCGGTGACGTCCCGCATGATCACCTGGAACGCGGGTCTGCCCTCCCACGTGGTGCGGACCGACACCGACTCGATGTCGGTCGTGCCGCCGTCGAACCGGACCAGCACGGCGTCCGCGGGTTCGCTCGCGGCGCCGGGCTCGGTCAGCTTCGCGATCCGGCGCAGCATCTCCTGTTGCGAGGCGGGGTGGACGAAGTCGGTGATCAGCCTGCCGAGGATCTCGCCGTCGGACAGCGCCCGCACGAACCGGACCGCCGCCGGGTTCGCGTACACGATCCGGCCCGACTCGTGCACCACGATCGCGTCGGGGGAGAGGTCGACCAGGAGCCGGTAGCGGTCCGCGAGGTCGGTGAGCTGCTGTTGCTGGGTGTGCCGCCAGGTCACGTCAGCGACCACGCCGACCAGCGCCGGCGCGTTGTCGCGGGTCGACACGCGGGCGCGGAACTGGAGCCGGCACGTGCCGGACGGCGTCTCCACGGGTTGTTCCAGCTCGAAGTCCTGCCAGGCGGGAGCCGACCTCGCGGCCACCGTCAGCGGCGCCACCAGGGCGGCCAGCGCGGCACGCACGGTCTCGGGGTCCGCTCCGGGCACGCCGATGACCACGTCGAGGCCCGGCATCCAGCCGAGGCGGTCCTCGCGCAGGTCGAGCCACCACACCACCGAGGCGCCGATCGAGAGCGCGAGGCCGGCCAGCATCTCGTGGTCGAACTCGTCGTCGCCGATCAGGCCGCTCACGTCGTGGCTCCCAGGTCCTGCGCTCCCTCGGATTCGCGGTGGCGTGGCCATCGTGAAGTCCTACCGCACAGGCGGCCGCAGGCGCATCCGTCTGGCGTAAACATGGTGTGCCGTTATATCGGTACCCGGACACCGTCCGGCGATCAGGGGGTCGACTTCAGTGTCCATTGTGGAGCAATAGATCGCTCACCCGCCAGATGTCCAGGGCAGTTACCCTGGTAGGAGGTGTCGGCCCTCGGTGGTGGAGCTGGATATGGTCGCGCGAGGTGTGAGCATCTGCGGAATCGGCGTCGTCAGCGCGTACGGCTGGAGCCGCCGGTCTCTGTGGGACGGTCTGGCGAGCGGGAAACCCGCCGCCACCGTTGTTCCCGAGCTGGGCAGGAACCCCGGCGAGACGGTCTGGGCGGCGCGAGTCGGCGACGGCGGTGATCCGCTCGACGGACCGAGCCGGTTCGCGCAGGCCATGCGAGCCGCGGCCAGAGAGGCCATCGAGGACGCGGGCACCCGCGGCTGGCGTCCCGGTCGCCGGGTCGGTCTCCTGCACGCCGTGGTGCTGGGCGAGGTCGACCTGTGGCGCGATTTCTACGTCACGCGCGGGGGATCGTTGCCGGTGCACGACTATCTGGCGCTGATGCCGTCCACACCGATGTCGATGCTCATGCAGGAATACGGTTTCCACGGGCCTGCCATGAACGTCTCGGCGATGTGCGCGTCGGGCAACGCCGGCCTGATCACGGCGAAAGCGTGGCTGGACGCGGGAATCGTCGACGACGTCGTGTTCGTTGCGACGGATCTTTCTCTCACACCCGAGAACGTCGCTCACTTCGTCCGGCTCGGTGTGGCCATCGTGGACGCCGAGCCGCTCGACGCGTGCCGTCCGTTCCAACAGGGCAGCAGGGGTTTCGTGATGGGTGAGGCGTCGGTGGCGTTCGTCCTTTCCCGGCACGCGTCCCGGCCGTACGCCCTCACGCTGGGCGGCGCGATGTCGCACGACGCGTACCACGTGACGTCGATCGACCCGCAGCTCGACCAGATCACCGCGTGCTTCACCGACGCGCTGGACAACGCCGGGGTGAACGCCGCCGACGTGCGCTACCTCAACGCGCACGGTCCCGGCACCGCTCAGTGCGACACCGCCGAGGCGGCCGTCCTGGAGCAGCTGTTCGGGCCGGACACCGAGGTCTACTCCGTGAAGCCGCTGACCGGGCACTGCCAGGGCGCGGCGTCGGCGATCGAGGCCGCGGTGACCGCGATGGCGTACGACACCGGCGTGATCCCTGCGCCGCCCGTGGTCGCGCCGGGGCATCCGGCGCTCCTGGACGGGCTCACGCCGCTCGTCGACGGCCTCACGGTCAAGTCGTCGCTCGGCATGGGCGGTCACAACTCGGCGATCGTGCTGGCGCCGCCTTCCTGACGCGGTGTCCGGAACCGGTCAGATCGACGTCGACAACGTTGACAGCGTGTCAGGTCTGCGGAAAGTTCCGATCTATGCGCTTCAGGGGACTGGTAGTGATGGCGGCCGCGCTGGTGCTCGCTGCTCCGGTGGTGGCCGCCGCACAACCGGAGCCCGCGCTGGTCTCCGACCCCACGGCGTACGTGGATCCGTTCATCGGCACCGGTTTGGCCAACGCCGCGGTTGGTGAGATCAACAACTTTCCCGGTCCGGCGGTGCCGTTCGGCATGATGCAGTTCTCGCCGGACACGCTGGGCTCGTACGCCGGCTACCAGTACCACAACGAAAAGATCCGAGGTTTCAGCCTCACGCACGCCAGCGTCGGGTGCAGCGCGTTCGGTGACGTGCCGATCCTGCCGATCACCGGTGACCTGGGGGAGAAGCCCTGGGACCGGGTCGAGCGCTACCAGCACACCAGCGAGCAGGGCGAGCCCGGCTACTACGCGGTGACGTTGGAGGACTCCAAGGTCCGGGCGGAGCTCACCGCCACCACCCGCACCGGCCTGGCCACGTTCACGCTGCCCGCCGACGGCCACGTGCTGGTCAAGGGAGGGGCGACGCTGTCGGGCAACTCGGCGGCCGAGGTGACCATCGAGAACGACACCACGGTGACCGGTTCGGCCAGCACCGGCGGCTTCTGCGGCAAGTCCAACAAGTACACCGTCTACTACGCCATCACCTTCGACCGGCCGTTCACGGCTCGCGGCACGTGGGACGGCAACGCGGTCAGCCCTGGTAGTGGCGGCGTCAAGGCGCCGAAGGCGGGCGCGTACCTGAGTTTCCCCGCGGGCCAGGTCAAGGCCAAGGTGGCGCTGTCGTTCGTCGGTGTGGACGGTGCGAAGCGGAACATGGCCCAGGAGATCCCGGACTGGGACGCGGCCCAGGTCCGCGCGGACACCAGGGCGAAGTGGCGCACCGAGCTGAGCAAGATCCGCGTGGCCGGCACGGACACCGGTGAGCTGAAGACGTTCTACACCGCTTTGTACCACTCGTTGATGCACCCCAACACGTTCAACGACGTGGACGGCCGCTACATCGGCTTCGACGACCAGATCCACACGCTGCCCGCCGGACGCACCCAGTACGCGAACTTCTCCGACTGGGACACCTATCGCAGCCTGGCCCCGTTGCACGCCATGCTGTGGCCGCGCGAGGCCAGTGACATGGCGCAGTCGCTCGTGAACGACGCGGTGCAGGGCGGCTGGTGGCCGCGCTGGCCGCTCGCCAACGACTACACGGCGCAGATGACGGGGGACAGTTCCGTTCCGCTGATCGCCAACCTCTACGCGTACGGCGCGCGCGACTTCGACCTCAAGACCGCACTGCAGTACCTGGTCAAGGGCGCGACCAGTGTGGACACCACGCCCGGCGCCTACCAGGAACGGCCGGGCATCGGCGAGTACGTGAAGCGCGGCTACCTGCCCAACACCGACGCCGCCCGCGGCGACCACAACCGGGTCGGCGCCTCGATCACGCTGGAGTGGTCGGTCGACGACTTCGCCATCGCCCAGCTCGCGAAGGCCGCCGGTGACCGCAGGACCGCCGCGGAGTTCACCCGGCGCGGCCAGAACTGGCAGAACCTGTTCAACCCGGCCACCTCCCACGTCCAGCCGCGTGACGGCGACGGGCGGTTCCCGGACGGTCCGGCCTGGAGCCCCGGCGGCGGGTTCGGCCAGGACGGGTTCGACGAGGGCAACTCGGTGCAGTACAGCTGGATGGTGCCGCACAACCCGGCGGGCCTGATCACCGCGATGGGCGGCAAGGACGCGGCGGCGGCACGGCTCGACACGTTCACCACGAAGCTCAACGCCGGCCCGCAGGAGCCGTACATGTGGGCGGGCAACGAACCGGCGTTCGGCATTCCCTGGCTGTACAACCACACCGGACGGCCGTGGCGCACCCAGCAGGTCGTCCGGCAGATCATGACCACCCTGTTCAGCCCCACCCCGGACGGCGAGCCCGGCAACGACGACCTCGGCGCCCAGTCCTCCTGGTACGTCTGGGCCGCACTGGGTCTCTACCCCGCGACGCCGGGCACGTCCGACCTGGCGCTGCACAGCCCGTTGTTCCCGAAGATCGTGCTCGACCTGCCCGGCCGCGACCTGACCATCAACGCCCCCAAGGCCTCGGCCACCGCGATGTACGTGCAGGACCTGAACCTCAACGGCCGCGACCACGAGCGCACCGGCCTGCCCCGCGACATCGTCAGCACCGGCGGCAGGCTCGACTTCGAGCTCGGCACCACCCCGGACCGCGGCTGGGCTACGGACGCCGAGGAGGCGCCACCGTCCTATCGCGACGGTGAGCACGACTTCCTGGCCAGCGCCAACAGCATGATCACCGTGCGACCCGGCGGCACCGCGGAGTTCACCGTGTCCGCGCGCAGGCTGGCGGGCAAGGACCGCGACCTCACCGTCACCACCGCCCCGCCCGCCGGGCTCACCGTCACCGGACCGCAGCGGTTCCGCCTGAACGACGGCGAGGCGAAGTACCAGGTGAGCGCGACGGCACCCGAGGGCTACTACGTCGTCCCGGTGACCATCAAGGGCGACCACCGCGCCGTCACGACCACGGTGACCGTCCTGGTGGCACCGGAAGGCAGCCTGGTCACCCGCTACAACAACACAGGGATCTCGGACGACGACGCCAAGTCGCAGGCCAACCTGGACGGCGGCGGCAACAGCTACTCCCGCCAGGCCCTGGCAGAGGCGGGCCTGACCGGCGGAAAGCGGGTCGAGGTGGCGGGCACCGCGTTCACCTGGCCCGCTCCTCCGGCCGGTCGCCCGGACAACGTCGCCGCCGAAGGCCAGACCGTCACCGTGGCGGGGCAGCCGAAACGCCTGGTGTTCGTCGGCGCGGCGAGCAACGGCGACCACCGCGGCACCGCGACCGTCACCTTCACCGACGGCAGCACCGCCCAGACCGACCTGTCGTTCGGCGACTGGGTGCTGCCCGGCGGCAGCGCGAACGACCCGGTCTTCGGCAACACCGTGGTCGCGCATCCCCGCTACCGCAACGTGAACTGGGGCGGCACCGGCCCCGCGTTCATCTTCGCCACCGCGCCGTTCGACGCGCCGGAGGGCAAGACGATCGCCGCCGTGACCCTGCCGTCCGACAAGCAGATCCACCTGTTCGCCCTCGGCACGGGCTGACTCAGTCAGCCTTCCCGGCGTGCTGAGCCGGGAAGCCGTGCCGGCGAGCGAAGACGACGACCGCCAGCACCGGCACCATCAGCACGAGCACGCTCCACGGGAACGAACCGCTGCCGCTCAGGTCGAGCAGCACGCCGCCGATGACACCTCCACCCGCCATGGCGACATTCCACAACGTCACGAGCATCGCCTGGGCCGCGTCGGCCGACTCGCCACCGGCGTTGCCCGCGGCGGTCTGCAACAGGGTGGGCACACCGCCCCAGCCGAGGCCCCACAGAGCCGCGGCGAGGTAGATCAGGGCCGGGTCGTCCGCGATCGTGGCCAGCATCAGGGCGGCCACGGCGACCAGCAGCGCGCTCGTGACGGTGAACAGCCGCAACCGGCGGTGGATCCGGGCCCCGACGACCCAGATGCTCAGGATCGACGCGATGCCGAAGACCAGCAGCACCAGGCCGGTGGCGCCGCCCATGCCGAGACCGGCGAGGAACGTCGCGATGTAGGCGTACAGGATCGTGTGGGCGAGGACGAAGACGAGCGTGACGAACAGGACCGGGGCCACGCCGGGCACGCGCAGGGTCGGCAGCGTCCTGGGCCGCTGAGCTCGTTCCTGACCGGGATGGTCCGGCACGGCCGCGATGATCCAGACCAGCAGGACCGCGGTCAGCGCCGTCATCGACAGGAACGCCGTGCGCCAGCCCGCCACCTGGCCGAGGAACGTCCCAGCGGGCACGCCCAGGCACAGCGCGACGGGGATGCCTGCCATGGCGATCGCGATCGCGCGGCCCTGCAGCTGAGGGACGACCAGGCGGCGCGCGTAGCCCGCGAGCAGTGCCCAGGCCAGTCCGGCGGCGACACCCGCGACGAACCGCGCCGCCATCGTGACGCTGTACACCGAGGACACGGCCGTCACCGTGTTGGCGGCGGCGAAACCCGCCATCGACGTCAGCAGCAGCGTCCTGCGCCGCCAGCCCGCGGTGAGCGAGGACAACGGGATCGCGGTGAGCACGGTGCCGAGCGCGTAGATCGTGACGGTCTGCCCGGTCGCGGACTCGGTCACGCCCAGGGAGTCGCTCATCGCCGGGAGCAGGCCGGCGGGAAGGGTCTCGGTGAGGCTGGTGACGAAGACGGCGGTGGCGAGGGACAGCAGGGCGAACAGGGGGAGCTTCTGGACGGTGTCGGGTGGCGCGCTCATGCGAGCACCCTGCTGGGACGTTCTTCGGACTCGCTTACGATCGGCTTAGGGGTCGGACGTCAGGGGTGCTGGATGCGGTTCGGGGTGCTCGGCCCGCTGGCGGTGTGGGACGAGGCGGGGGAGCCGGTCACCGTCCCGGAGCTCAAGGTGCGCGCGCTGCTCGCGGCGCTGATCGCGCACGACGGTGCCCCGGTCGCCGTGGACGCGCTCGTCCAGCACCTGTGGGGCGACCGGCCGCCGGGCAAGCCCGCGGGGGCGTTGCAGGTCAAGATCTCCCAGCTGCGCGGGACCCTCGGCAGGGACCGGATCGTCCGGCAGCCACCGGGCTATCGGCTCGTGCTCGGCGCGGAGGACCTGGACGCCACCAGGTTCCGCGCTCTCGTGGCACGGGCCAGGTCGACGGCGGACCCGCGCTCGCGGGCGGCGCTGTTCACCGAGGCGCTCGATCTCTGGCGCGGCGCCGCGTACGCGGACTTCGCCGACGACGAGTTCGTGCGCCCTGCCGCCCACCACCTCACCGAACTGCGGCTGGCCGTCGTCGAGGAACGGGCGAACGCCTGGCTCGAGGCCGGTGATCACGCGCTCGCCGTGGGAGAACTCGCGACCGTCGTGCCCCAGCACCCGTTGCGGGAGGGTCTGCGCGCGACGCAGCTGCGGGCCCTCTACCTGACCGGGCGGCAGAGCGAGGCGCTCACGTCGTACGAGGACCTGCGCGGCCGCCTCGCCGAGGAACTGGGCGTCGATCCGAGTCCCGAACTGCGGGCGCTGCACCAGGCGATGCTCCGTCAGGAACTCGTTTCGCCCCAGGGCAAGGCGCCCTCGAACCTGCCCAGCGCGCTCACCCCGCTGATCGGACGAGAGCGCTCTCTCGCGCAGCTCGCCGAACTGCACCGCGAAGCCAGGCTGGTGACCCTCACCGGCCCCGGTGGCGTCGGCAAGTCCAGCCTGGCGATCGCGCACGCGGGGTCCGGCGAGTTCCCGGACGGCGTCTGGCTGGTCGAGTTCGCCGGACTGCGCACCGCCACCGCGGCGGACCTGGCCGAGGTCGTCGCCGCCGTGCTCGGGATCAGCGACTCGGGTACCGGCGAGGCCGCGCGCCGTCTCGCCACCGCGTTGCGCGACCGCCGCATGCTGCTCGTGCTGGACAACTGCGAGCATGTCGTCGACGCCGCCGCCGAACTCACCGAACTGCTGTTGCGCGCCGCGCGTGGCCTGGTCGTGGTCACCACCAGCCAGGAACCCCTCGGCCTGGCCGGTGAGCGCGTCTTCGACGTCGAACCGCTGCCGCCCCCGGACGCGATCAGGCTCTTCCTCGCGCGTGCCGCCGCGTCCGCACCCGGTTTCCCGTCGCGCCAGGAGGACTGCGACCCGGCCGACCTCGACGCGGTGGCCGAGATCTGCCGCCGCCTCGACGGCATCCCGCTCGCGCTGGAACTCGCGGCCACGCGGGTGCGCGCCCTGGGCGTGCGGGAACTCGCGGTGCGGCTGGCCGACCGGTTCTCCGTCCTGACCCTCGGGCAACGCGGCGCTCCCGCCCGGCAGCGAACCCTGCGCGCCATGATCGACTGGAGCTGGGAACTGCTCAGCGCTCCCGAACGCGTCGTCCTGCGCCGCCTCGCCGTGCACAGCGACGGGTGCGACCTGGCCGCTGCCGAAGAGGTGTGCGCGGGCGACGGCGTCGCGCGGGCGGAGGTGCTCGACCTCGTGACGCGGCTCGTCGACCGGTCGCTCGTGGTCGTGACGCAGGGGCCCCGCTACCGGCTGCTCGAATCCGTCTCCGCCTATGCCCTGGAACGACTGCAGGACGCGGCGGACCTCGCCCGCGACCGCCACCTGAGGCACTACCTCGCGGTCGCCGAGCACGCCGAACCCCAGTTGCGCGGGAGCGGTCAGCAGGTCTGGCTCGCCCGGCTCGACGCCGAAGCCGGAAACATGCGCGCCGCACTGGAGCACGCCGGTCCGGGCGAGGCCGTCCGGCTGGTCACGGCCCTGTCGTGGTGGTGGCTGTTGCGCGGCCGTCTCGCCGAAGGCCGCCGCACCCTGGCAGCCGTGCTGAGCACCTGCGCCACCCCCGAACTCGTCGTCCTGCACGCTGCGTTCGCCCTGCTCAACGGCGATCACGAGGCTGCCCCGGTCGCCGCCGCGCCCGCCCGTGCACAGTGGCTTTGCGCCTATGGCCTGTTCAGCGCGGGGAACCTGGCGGTGAGCACCGAGGTGAACACCCGTGCGCTGGACCTGTTCACCGCCGAGGACGACCAGTGGGGGATCGCGGCGGCACTGGGCCTGCGCGCGATGCTCGCGCTGGTGCGCGGGGATCTCGCCGCACTCGGCCGCGACGGCCGCCACAGCGCGGAACTCTTCCGCCGGCTCGGCGACCGCTGGGGCGAGATGCAGACCATCCCGCCCCTCGCCACGCTGGCGGAGATCAAGGGCGACTACGAGTCCGCGGCACGCTGCCAGCACGAAGGACTCGCCATCGCCCAGGAACTGGGCCTGCAGGCGGAGGTGTCGGCACGGCTGTCCGGCCTGGGCCGCCTCGCGTTGCTGGACCGCGACTGGGAGCGCGCGCACGACCTGCACCAGCGCGCACATCGCATCGCCGTCGAACACGGCTACACCTACGGCCAGATCCACGCGAAGATGGGCCTGGCTCTGGGAGCCCGCCGGTGCGGCGATCTCGACGCCGCCGAAGAACACCTCCGGCAGATCCGCGACGACTACGCCGACCTGTCGTCGTTGGCGGGGGACCACCTGCTCCACGCGGAACTCGGCTTCATCGCCGAACTCCGCGGCGACGCGCGCCAGTCGGCCGTCCAGCACCTGCAAAGCCTCGACCTGGCCCGGTCGCTGAACGAACCCCGCGCGCTCGCCCTGTCCCTCGAAGGTCTCGCCGGCGCGGCCGCCCTTCGCGGTGACGAGTGTGCGGCGTTGTTGCTCGGCGCCGCCGACACCGCCCGGCGCAGCGTGGACGCCCCGCTGCCGCCCGCCGAGCGCGGCGACGTCGATCGCGTCACCGAAGCGGCCCGGTCGGCTCTCGGCGACACGGCGTTCAGCCTGGCGTTCGACCAGGGCACCCGGCTGACCGTCGAGGAAGCCGCGGCGATGGCGCCCGGCGCCGGTGACCTCCAGAAACAAGATGCGCCGGCGGAGTTCCGCTCTTACGCTCCGCCTCGATGAAATCCGAAGAGATCGCCCACCTCATGGCGGCTCACGCCGTCAGCCCGGACGTCCAGGTCACGCAGACCGGATACCGCCTGGAACTCGCGCGAACCTGGCAGATCCCCGAAGGTGCGAGAGTGCTGGAGATCGGCTGCGGCCAGGGCGACATGACCGCCGTGCTCGCGGATGCCGTCGGTCCACAAGGGAGGGTCGTCGGCACCGACATCGCGCCGCCCGGCTACGGCGCCCCGGTCACCGTCGGCGACTCCGCGCGGCACCTGCTCGACGGCCCCCTCGGCGACCGCATCGAGATGCGCTACGAGACCGACGCGCTCACCGACGACGTCGGCACCGGCTACGACCTGGTCGTGCTCGCCCACTGCTCCTGGTACTTCGCCTCGGCAGACCTGCTCGAACGCACTCTGACCAAGGCCCGCGAGCTCGGTTCGCGGCTCTGCTTCGCCGAGTGGGACCCGGAACCCCAGCGCGCCGACCAGGTTCCGCACTTGCTGGCCGTGCTCGCCCAGGACCGCATGGGCGAGACCGACGGCAACGTGCGCGCGCCGCTGACCCGTGCCACCCTGCTCGCCGCGCTCGACAGCGCGGGCTGGCAGGTCGAGCGGATCGGTGACGTCGACACGAGCGCGTTGCAGGACGCGGACTGGGAGATCTCGATCGCGCTGAAGGAGGCGCCGGACGGGCTGGCCAAGGAGTTGCTCGGCCAGGTCGCGCGCGAGAGCGGCAACGTGCCGTTGCCCGCCTACGCCCTCACCGCCCGCTAATGCCGAAGGGGCGCGTCCACCGAAGTGAACGCGCCCCTGGGCTTTCAGTTACACGGGCAGGTGGCCGGTGCCGCCGAGCCTCCAACTCGGCTCGTAGAGGCCGCCGGTGTCGAAGAGCACGTGGAACGAGCCGTCGGACGGCCGGTAGACCGCGTAGTCGGAGTTCCCGTTGCCGTTCCAGTCACCGGCGACCGGCCGGTCCTCGGTCTGGCCGAGACGCCAGCTCGGCTCGTAGAGCCCGCCGGTGTCGAACAGGACGTGGAACGAGCCGTCGGACGGCCGGTAGACGCCGTAGTCGGAGTTGCCGTTGCCGTTCCAGTCACCCGCGACGGGCAGGTCCCCGGTCTGGCCGAGACGCCAGGTGGGTTCGTAGAGCCCGCCGGTGTCGAACAGGATGTGGAACGACCCGTCGGCGGGGTTGTAGACGGCGTAGTCGCTGTTCCCGTTGCCGTTCCAGTCACCCGCCACCGGCAGGTAGCCGGGCCCGCCGAGCCGCCAGGTCGGTTCGTACAGGCCACCCGAGTCGAACAGGATGTGGAACGAGCCGTCGGACGGCCGGTAGATGCCGTAGTCGGAGTTGCCGTTGCCGTTCCAGTCACCCGCGACGGGCAGGTCCCCGGTCTGGCCGAGACGCCAGGTGGGTTCGTAGAGCCCGCCGG